>SHXZ01000012.1 GCA_009693045.1 Dehalococcoidia bacterium
GGCTGCCGCCGACGCCAAGGCTGCCGCCGACGCCAAGGCTGCCGCCGACGCCAAGGCTGCCGCCGACGCCAAGGCTGCCGCCGACGCCAAGGCTGCCGCCGACGCCAAGGCTGCCGCCGACGCCAAGGCTGCCGCCGACGCCAAGGCCAAAAACGACGACGACATCGCAGTCGACCATTCGGGCGGCTGCGGCCGCGTGAGCGATTCCAGCCAGCGCGACTTGGGCATGTGGCTGGGCATCGGGTCGATACTGGCGTTCGCAGCACTGTCGCGCATGCGGCAGAGGCGCCGCGCGCAAGCATAACCAGAGCATAAGCGAGTGACTCCGCTGAGAAAGCGGCACTCGCACAAAGGGCTAAGCGAAGAGAAGACGCTGGATGGGCTCCAGCGTCTTCTCTTCGCTCTAATGACCAGCCGCCGTGTAGGTCGCCCCCCCAATTCTGAGCGCCCCCCTTGTCATTCCTCGCTCCGCTCGGAATCTCCCCCCACACTACGCACCGATCGACGTCGCCGCCGCAGGCTCGCACGCCCCAAACGCGTAGGAGCGCACCGCCGCGTAGGGGCGACCCTGTGTGGTCGCCCACGCGTTCCCCACAGCCCCTCGATCCCTCCTCTGAATGTGGAGGGATCGAGGGAGAGGTCACTATCATCCGCCCCTTTCTCAGCACGCCCGTTCTTGTGTACCCTGACCCCATGACCACCGAAAACGACCACCCCTACCACCCCGTCCGCGATGCCGTGCCAGACGCGACGGGGCGCACGGCCGTGCGCCCCGTCGCGTCTGGCACCTTCCCGCCGAGGAACACGCGCGGATGGATCGCGTCTTCAACACCCGAGACCTCAGGCCGGAGGTCGTCATGCTCCGCATGAGCCTCGTCCGCCTACTGGCCGACCCCGCCACCAGGCCCAGCGACCTCGCCGGCGCCGTCCGCGCCCTCGCCTGCGTCCTGCCGGACGCAGGCCCGCCTCGCGTTAGGGCCAGGGCGCCCCAGAGCATCCAGGGCCAAACAACGAGCAAACTTGAAGACCCCCTGCTCCTGCGCCAAGCCCTTCACCACGGGCTGGACTAGCCTGGGACCGCCACCGAAACAACCCCGGCCCAAGCTGGCCTGTCCGCCGAAAACAATCCAATCAATCAGCGTCTCGGTCGGGGTGCTCATCCCAACGCTTAGGAAAGGCGGCGCACTTCAGATGACTCCGGTTACTGACGGCCCCGCTCCACTTGGCGTGGGGGGGGGGGCAGATCCTGCCTCGAGCGCAGCCGAGAGGTGAAGTGACTCCGCGGATCAAGACTGCCACGTTCTCACAGAAGTGGTATGAGGCCCATCCCTGCCGCCTTAACGCACCACTGTTCTTGGGGCGTAGGCCAACGATGGCATCCGTCCTTTCCGAGCGGACGGCAATTTCCGCTACGGTGCGTGGCGAATGGCTTGCCTGGGGAGTACAATAGGGCCTACCAACCGCAGCAGGAGGTCTAGGTGGCCCAAGTCAGGCCCACCCATCCTCACTACGAAGCGGACATGCTGAGCGTTGAAGACGCCAGGGAACGCATCTTGTCCTTCTTTCGGGTGTTGGAAGCTGAGGAGAAGCCGCTGCTCCAGGCCCTCGGGCAGACGCTGGCCGAGGATATCCGTTCGCCTTTCAACCTCCCGCAATGGGCAAACTCCGGCATGGACGGGTACGCGGTCCGTGCCGAGGACATCGCCGGAGCGTCGGGCTCTTCGCCACGGGTTCTGCCGGTCATGGGCACGGTGGCCGCCGGACAGATGCCCGCAAGGCGGCTGGAGCCGGGAACGGCGGTCCGCATTATGACGGGCGCGCCGGTGCCGCCAGGTGCGGACGCGGTTGTGGCGTTTGAGGACACCGACGAGCTGGAGCGCAAGGCCTCCGGCCGCGGCGTTGGCGAGATCGGCATCCGCAAGGCGGAGCCCAAGGGCGCCAGCGTGCGGCCCGCGGGAGAGGACGTGCGGGCTGGCGAGATCGTGCTCGCAAGGGGCGTGGCGCTATCGCCGGCGGCCATAGGCGTGGCCGCGTCCGTTGGGCGTACCTCCGCAAGAGTCGTCCGGCGTCCAGTCGTAGCGGTGCTCTCCACGGGTGACGAGCTCCAGCTGCCGGGAGAGGATCTGGCGCCGGGCAAGATCTACGACGTGAACGGCTACAGCGTTGCCGGGGCGGTGCTCAAGGCTGGCGGCATACCCAACGTGCTCGGAATCGCTCCCGACGACCCGGCGGCGATGAACGCGAAAATCAGCGAGGGACTTCAGGCCGACGTCTTGATCACCTCGGCGGGGGTTTCCAAAGGTGACTACGACTTTGTAAAGGACGTGCTCGGCGAGCGTGGGAGCGTGGAGTTCTGGTCAGTTCGAATGCGCCCGGCCAAGCCGCTGGCCTTTGGCCTGCTCCGCGGCCCGTTTGGCCGCCAGGTCCCGCACATCGGCCTGCCGGGGAATCCGGTGAGCGCGCTCGTGGCTTTTGAACAGCTTTGCCGCCCCGCGCTGCTCAAGATGCAAGGCCGGACGCGCCTAGACCGCCCGGTCGTAGATGCGACTCTGGAAGACGCCATCCGCAACACCGACGGACGACGGGTGTACGCTCGGGTGCGGGTATCTCGCCGTGATGGCGAATACGTAGCCCGGCTCACGGGGCCACAGGGCTCCAACGTCCTCACACCCCTCAGTAGGGCGAATGGACTCGCCATCTGTCCGGAGGACGTTCCGGTGCTCAACGCAGGCGACAAGGCGAAGGTGCAGATGATAGACTGGCCTGAGGAGGCAATGCTTTAACCGTGCCAACTCGCAAAGCGACCATCACAAAACAGGTACCGCCCCCAGAGCCGCATAGGTATGAGGGGCCGTGGTATGTCATTGACCCAGCGTGGTACCAGGAGCACGGGGTCTCTTTGCTGGACGTCATCCGCTCGCGACGGAGTCCGTCCGGCGCAAGGGCCGCCGCAACGGAAAGCCGCAGCAAGCGCAGAGCACCCGCAAAAACGGCTGGTTCCTGGGAGCAGGAGATGCTACTCCTGGCGGGAGCCGCAGCCCGCGATCCTGGTTTTGTGACTTCTGACACGCCTCTGCTGGAGGCCGTGTTCCGCGTGCTCCTGGCGGAGAAGAACCGCCCGGTTGCTCTCCAGGAGATTGCGGATCTCTTACGTCAGCGCTATGCCGCCGGCGAACTGCCAAGGGACGTCAACATGACCGTCCTGCAGCGCCTATTGGAGCGCCAGACCTCATATGGCATCAGGAACACCGAAGTCGAAGCGCCAACCTAGCCCCATCACCCTTATCTGGGGCAGGTCCGCGAGCGCCGGGGCTAGCCTTCCTCCGTTTTCTTGGAGGCCTTGCCCTTCGGTATCACCTGTGGCTCCGACGGACGAGGTACGATGGCGGCGGGCGTGGCAATCTTCTCTTTGCCCTTCTTGGGCTTCTTCGTCTCGTGGTGACGGTAGTCACTTTTTCCTGAGGACATTGTGCACCTCCGCTTATTCGTGCCTCCTCTCTAGTGTACCGACCGCACGCACTGATAAGCAAGGTGATCCTTGCTGCGCCATGCTCCTGCGGAGGCTTGCCATTGCCGCCACCCGTCGCTATACTCGCGCTCAACGGAGCAGAGCACTCCGGGCGTGGGTCCGGCCAGCCGATTCTCGGCAGCATACCCAAGGAGGTTGACCCGTGGCGTTCGAGGATAAGCAGCTCACGTGCCGGGAGTGTGGTACGAGCTTTGCCTTTACCGCGGACGAACAGGAGTTTTACCAGGCACGGGGGCTGCTGAACGAGCCAACCCGATGCCCTGCCTGCCGCTCAACGCGGCGCTCTCAGCGCGGTCAAGGTGGCGGTGGCGGCCCACGGACAATGCATGAGGCTGTGTGCGCCAACTGCGGCAAGCCGGCCATGGTGCCGTTTGAGCCGCGGCTCGGCAGGCCCGTCTACTGCAGCGATTGCTTCTCCTCCATGCGGGGCTCAGCGGCTCGGTAGCGCTGCCCAGTCACGCTCGTTTCCGGTCAAGCTATCACCGTAAGCGCCCGGCGCGAGGTCGGGCGTGCAGAGTAGTTCGCTATGCATATTGCCGTCTGCCGCGTCACGCTTCGTTTGGCGGAGAACCACTCCCTCAAGGGGAAGCGGAAGGTGGTCCAGTCGGTCACACAGCGCGTGAGACAGCGCTTCAACGTCTCCATCGCCGAGGTTGGCGAGCAAGACCAGTGGAAGACGGCGGTGCTAGGTTTCACGTGCGTGAACAGCGACCCGGTCCACCTGGAGCAGACGGTAGGCCGCGTGGTGGGGATGATTGAGGACCTTGCAAGGGGAGACGCGGAGCTAGTGGATGCGGAAACCGAGGTGACGCAGGCGCTCTGAAGCCTTTGCCTCAGGCAGCTCAGAATAGGACTCCTGAGCACAGGCAGGGAAGGCGCTAAGAGTCAATGGACTACTCGTTACGGTGACGGACCAGTGACAAAGACAAGCGACAGCAGCGAGTCGCCTAGAAGCGCCACCGACCGTTGAATCCTGCCAGATCGTACAGATGGCGCACGGCCATCTCTTCGTCGTGTCAGCGAGCCATGGAGCGGTAGGCGAACTCCATGTCGTCGCGGTTCGGTGGCGTCGCAAACCGCACACCGTCCTTGGACTTCCGCAGGCCGAACGCGCCCAGTAGCTTTCGGAACGCTGTCATCCGCCATCACCTGAGCCGACTGTAACGCCAGCACAGTCTAACGCGATAGAGGTCGGCTGTCTAGAACTGCACACCAAGGCCGAACGAGGGCTAAATCGCTGCTGGCGGGCCTTCCGCGTCGGCGTTCCAGATGCGCACAACGGGCTCGCTCTGGAGCAGGGTGTTAATACGCTTTACGATACGAAGCCGGTCCGTGTTCTTCTCCCACCGTTGCCACACTCCAACGCTGGCCCAGTTGCTTATCGTCATGAAGATTTGTGGGTTGAAGAGGTCAACCACCGTCTCGCCTGAGATGAAACCGATCTGGCGAACGGCCTGTGAGCGAAGCGCGCGAAGCAGTTCACTCAGCTCCTCTTGCGCACCTGGGATAACCTTGCGCTCCACCATGAGCCGGATGGCCATTGAACACCTCGCTGATTGGCCGAGAGCGCTAGAAGGCAGAGGACCAAAAAATAATGTCCTTTGCCAGTGGCTGCGGTAACGCTTGGGCAATGAGCCGCAGCGTCAGTATAAGCCAAGGACACGATCCCAGCAAAGTTTGTGGGCTCCGGGCAAGGTCTTTCCGTGTCCTGTCTTTGAGGGCGTGGTCCCGATGGCGACTACCAGAACTGTAGCCTCGAAGAAGCCCTTCCCAGTAAAAGGTAGGGCTGGCCTAACAAGCAATCGGGGAATACTGATTCTTCGGGGACTGCCTCCCTTACGGTGGTGATCAGGCTGGTGCAGGGAGTTGAATAGTCCAGCGAGCAGCTTTACTTTGTAGGCGCCCTGAACATCACAAAGAACGGCAGGTCGGAAGGAAGCCCTGATTCAAGCACAACCCAGCCACCTTCACGATAGGCGGCGCCCGGCGAAGCCGCCACAAACCCAGCGCCTGGGGGAAGCTGCACGGCGACCACGATCTTGTCCCGGTCCATGCCAGGCTGCTTCTGGATCTGCAGACGGTACTCGTATACCTGGGAGCCTGTCTGCCTGAGCACCGCAGGGTCTAGTGTCCACTGGAGCGGCAACGTGGTGACGCCTGTGGGCTCTGCGACGACATAGGCTCCGATCTCTGTGAGACCGCTCAGTCCACCACCCGTCTGACGGGCCACCGTGACCGTGTCCAGGTCGACGTAGCCCCAGGCAAGCTTTTCGCTGCCCTCATGCAGCAAGACTGGCGGCGCAAGGGCATTGCTCGCCAGGGACGATGTGTACACCCGGAGGTAGTTCCAAAAGCACCTGCCAGTCCCGAGCTCCTCGGCCTGGCGACAAACGGCGCCTTGCGGCGGTTTGGCGTTGTCATAATGGAGTCGGAGCTTGGCGGTCATCGGCTTATCCACGGCGAGCCGCACCTGATACTCCCAGGACCGGCTCACGTCTATGACGGAGTGTCCTGGGAGAGAGCTGTCAACGATCATGAGGAAGTCGTAGTCAACGGGCTGGATTGCGCCGTTCCACCCACGCTCCCAAAGGAAGTCGGCTCCGGCGCCCTGAAACAAATGGATTAAGATGTCTTTGGACTCCAATTTCGTTCTGAGCAACGATGCAAGAGCTGGACGCTGGCTTTCCTCTACGCCACCTTGCAGACGGCCCAGAACAGCAAAGAAGAGATCCTCATCAAAGCAGCGTTTTGGGTGGTCAATAGCGTGGTCGGGACGGCAGGTGTATTCCACCTCTTCTTCCATGTAGGCGCGAGCTGTCTGTCTATCGAGAACTTTGGGGATTCCGGGAACTTTGATGTCCCCAAAGAGGTCAATCAAGTCCAGTATGGTCCCCTTTGTGCCAACCATAACCCCATCCACTTGCACCTCGGTGGAGCGCCGATAAATCTCTGCGAGAGTAGTCGCTGAAGCAGGAAAGCTCGGATTCCAGTTGGCGTCGCGGAAGAGCATTCGCTCCATCCAAAGGTACCAGTACAGGCCGGGAGGAGCGATAGGGTTGCTCGTGTATGGTTTCGAGTCAACGGATTCGCTGTTGAAATACTTGATTTCCCCCAACACGCCGCCGTCAATGGTCAACTGCGCTGTTGTGCCGATGAACCCGCCCGTGGCACGAATCTCGTTTTCGTTTTGGCCGAGCAACAGGTAGGTCCGCGGGCCATCGTAACCCAAGAAGGTGTGCATGAACTGGGTGAAGAGGCTCATGTCGTCAAGCAGCCCGGCGAGGAAGTCGGGCGAGGCTGACGCGCTGCCGAGTGCAGAGGCGAGGAGGGAGGAATAGGTATCCTGGGAGATGATTTTTTGGGTGCTAATGAGCGTTTGGAGCGCTGCCAGTTCTTGTTGCGCCAGTTGGAACTCCCTGATGGCACGCTCCAGCTCACCCTTGGCCCTGGCGCCAAACGCCTCCGTGAGCATCCCTTCGTCACTGGACAACTCCGCAACGACCACAAGGGCGTCCAGTCCCTTGGTGACGCGGTTAAGGAGCAGTAGCTGCTGGTGGATGAGCGTCAGCGCTTCCCTGGCAGGGGCCGACAAGACGAGTTGGGAGTCGGCGGTCCCCGTGCTGGTGAGGAGCACCACGTCCAAGCGGCGGGCCACCATTACTGACTGAGCATCAACGGTCTCCAACGACCCGCGTACTTCCGCCGGGTTTTCCATGACTTTGAGAGGGTCATCAGTCCACTTGCGCAGAGAGTCCAAGGCTCGGTAGAGGACGTAGGCATCTCCGGCGACCTCCGGCGAAACCCGCGCGAGGTAAAGCACGGCCTCCAGGAATGGAAGATATTGGTCAAAACGCTCGCGGGTCCGCACGCCAATTCCGGTGTCGCCCAAATCATTGAGAAGCCCACTAAGCCGCTCGAGTTCCTGATGGGCTTCAAGTATCTGGGCCGAGTTCGCTCTAAGGACGCTTGCAACCAGCGCCGCTGTCTCAGGAGAAAGGCTCTGGTTGTCCGGTACGTTCATGGCGCTGCCAAACGCGTTGGACAGAAGGCGGGCGACCCGAGCGGCGGAATTGGCGGCGTCAAGCAGCCGAAGACCCTCCCTGGCTCTCGGCCCAAGAGAGGGGACCCATAGGAAGGCGCGCAACGGGGTGAGCCACCGACGGGCGGAGGCGGAGGACTGCTGAATGCGGCTGGCCAAATCACCCACGTCAGCATAGGTTGCCGGTTGGGCAAGCGAGAGGGGCGAGATGCCCTGAACCTCGTCCTGCAGGGCCTGCGCGTCGGCGCTCGCTCGCTGGACGCTGGCGTACACCACGCCCGCATATCCAGTGATGGCCGCTACGAGGACTGCCGCCAGGCCCCCGGCGATGAAGAGCTTGGGGTTGCGGCGCCTGAGCCGGAGCAGCGCGGAAACCAGCCGTCGCATCGCGCTTGCCCCAGTGTTCAAGACGCGCAAGAGATCCGCTCCTTTGGCTGTATTCTGGCAAGGGACTGCTATAATACTCGCGGTAAAGGAATGAAACGCGCAGAGGTAGCCCCACGGTGACCGACCTGTGAAGGTGGCGACGTTCTTTCATCGTACACGCGAGGATTGGCGATTGACAAGTCGCAGCCGACTTGTGCTCGCGCTGTGTGTAGGGTTAGCAGCGGCGTCTGGAACATTCATCACAGGCGACGATGCTCGAACAGCGTGGTCGCAGGGTTGGCCGTTGCCGCCGCCTGGTCCGTACGTTAGACCAAAGGACCCGGAGCCTATTACTGCACGGGCATCGGTCCCAAGCGTTCCCGGCGCCATATTGCACATCGTCCAACCCGTCCCTTTGCCACCCATCCCTCGCGTGCCGCCGATCCCTTATGGTTATCTTACGTCGGGTGAGCCGGACGAACATCAGCGCGTACAGCTAAGAATTGAGGCCGGGGCAATATTGCAGACAACCCAGCTCGTCTACGAGCCACTCAAGATTGACCAGGCCCCGGCCTTCGGTGCCGATGTAACTCCTCTGCGCCTATTCCGGTGGCGCGCGCTTGACGCTCGGTCGAATGAGGTGGCTCCCCCTATTATTCGCCCGCTGGTGCTTGAAGTGCCCACGCCCGCCAATGCCGTGAACGTCCTGCGTCTCTTGCTCTGCCAATACGATGAAGAACACAAACTGTGGCAGCCGCTTGTAACCACCTGGGACAGGGAGAGGAACGTGCTCTTTACGCGAATTGCCACCTTTGGCGTGTTCGCGGTTGCCGAAGAGAAAGTCCCCTACAGGACTTCTCAGCCCTAATGAGTCCCCGCGTTTGGCCCCGGAAGAACTCGGGAGAGTTGCGCTCACCCGGCGAGACCTCATGCATGTCCGCAGGCTTGATCGGAGTCAAAGGTGCGCGCGGTCAGGACGACGCGGGCTGCGTAAGGCCCCCTCGCCACGATAATAGCCTCAAATGCCAAATGAAGCGCGCAGAGCTTTAGGAGGTAGGATAGATTGATGGCGCGATTTATTACGACCTTTTCCAAAGAGTTCGCTGGCGCGAGGGCCGCTATAGCCGCCGATGCGGAGGCGGTAAGCGAGCGTCTTAGGACGTGGGGCCGGCCCCTCTCTTGGATGTGGACCGCAGTTGGCGCGTGGGATCACGCCATTCCACACCTGGCGTTAGTTAGCGTTTGCATTTTTCTTGCTTGGCCCATTTTCGGGTCGGATTTCCCCCCTGGCGTTGACAGCCCCACGTTTCTTCACCTGAGCTGGGTCAGCGAGCAAGCCATCAGGGGCCGCCTGGAGAGCGCGTTCGTGGATCCGTACTGGTACGGTGGATTCCCTTACCTCAAGGCCTATCCACCGTTGGGCTACGGCTTGGTCGGCCTTATAAGCGCTGTAACGACTTTGGGCGTGGGCGCAGTCTACGGCGTTTTCATGGTGCTCAGCCTTGTGTTAATCGGAACCGGCACGTATTGGCTGGGCTTGGAGATGGGCCTTAGGCGGCTAGCGGCGACGGGGGCGGCGCTTGCCGCAGTCCTTGCGTACCCCACGTTGGGTGCGGTCTTCTTGTGGGGATGGTTCACCTCTCTGTTTGCGCTCGGGTTGGCCCTGTTTGCGCTCGGGTTTTTGCTCAAGGCGTTGCGCGTCGGAAATGTCCGCTACGCGGTGGTATCAGGCGTGCTTTTTGCACTGGTGGTCCTGACTCACCACATGACGGCGTTCGCATTTGGCTTCGCACTGGCGGTCTCTTCCATTGTCATGGTGGCGCTGCAACGCAAAAACTGGCGACCTATGCTGAAGCAATACGCCGTGGTGGTAGGAGTCGCGTTGGTCATTTCAGGGCCGTGGGTGGCGCTGTTCACGCTGCACTTGCTGGACGTTGGATTTCGAAGAGAGATCCCCGGCAATTGGATCGTGCCCTTGACGGACTGGAGACGGAACGCGCTCAACGCCGAATTCATCGGCATTTATTGGTACCCGTCATACCTTGGAGCGGTCCTGATCCCTGCCGCCGTTGTGGGATTAAGCTTCGCGCTGCGCCAGGGAGTGCGTTGGGTCGCCATTGCAGTGCTGCTCCTTGTGTTCACCCTCTTCTCCTTCGGGGCCGCGACTGTCCCGCTGTACCGTGCTTTTCCCTTCAGCGGAATGGACGTGGCGCGGTTTCCGGTTTACATGGCGCCTTTCTTAGGGCTTATGGTTGCGTGCGGACTGCAAGGTGTGGAACGGCTTATTCAAGCATCTTGGCCACATCTAAAGGGACGTGTCCCCTCGGTTGTGGTTGTGGTGGGATTATTCGCGGTGGTGTTCTTGCCCATGAGCCGTGACGCCAGTCGCGCCAGGGCGTCGGCGCACCCATACAAGGTTGCGACAGAGGTGAAGGCGGCGCTCAGTTATGTACAAGAAAAGGTGCCTCCAGCGAATCAAGGAGAAAACGAGAGACTGTTCACCATAGGATTCTGGACGTGGGGCAGTTTTCTTGCACCCTATCTCACTGACCGGCCCCTTGCCGATGGCTGGGCGGACGAGGGGGCGGCATCGTGGCGGGAGGTGCGTCAGCTCCGCTATATGTCCTGGAGTGGACAGGTGGACGCAATGATTGCGCACTCCTTGCTGAGGCAGCTTGGGGTACGGTGGGTGGTCGTGTACGATTCGTATCCACTGGAACACCCGGTGCAGTGGGCGGATGCTATGCGCAAACAGCGCGAGCTTTTCAACGAGGGGCCAACTTGGGGGCCAGTCACAACGTTCCGAGTGCAACAGTAAGCGAGCCCGGAGTGGGGATTTTGCGTGACAGCAGCTTGCTGCGGCATTGGTCACAATCTATCTGAGACGTTTCCTGTCGTGATAGAATAATTGTTTGGAACTGTGGGCATCTGGTCAGTTACAAGGCCAAGGTTGCTCGTTGGCGCGGGATGTACGATCTGCATTGTCATATGCTGCCATCCCTGGATGACGGACCGTCTTCTCTGGAAGACGCCGTCGCCATGGCGCGTGTGGCGGCGATGGACGGCATCACTGGCACGGTTGTTACCCCGCACGGTGATGCAGTTGAGGCAGCAGGCGGCAAAGACGAGCTGGACCGCCGTTTGAATGCGCTGCGGGCGGAGTTGGTACGCGCAGGGGTGAAGCTCCAACTGATGGCTGGCGCCGAACACAAGCTCCGGCCAGAGCTTGTTGAATCGCTTACCGACGGAAGGGCTCCGCGCCTCAACGGGTCCCGATACGTACTGGTGGAGTTGGACTTTGTGAACTACGCGCCTTACACAGAAGAAGTGGTCTTTCAACTACGATTGCGTGGCTTTACGCCGGTCTTGGCCCATCCTGAACGGCAGGAAGTGCTGCAACGCGATCCCATGCGGGTACGGGGTCTCGCGGAGCAGGGCGTGGTGCTGCAACTCACCGCAGGGAGCCTGGAGGGGGCATTTGGCGAAGGCGCAAGGCGGGCGGCGGAGACGATGCTTAAAGAAGGGCTGGCGCACCTCCTTGCTTCCGATGCCCACGGCGCGACGGGAAGTCGTCCACCGGTCATGTCGCACGGGGCTACGCTGGCGCGCAAGCTGGTCGGCGACAAGGGCGTGGAGTTGCTAGTGCATGAGAATCCGGCTGCTATCCTGGAAGACCGCGGGGTCGTTTCTTTGGAACGGCGTCCTTCAAGATCATTTTGGGCTATCCGACGCCGTCGGTAGCCACCGCGGTGAAGGTGAACGCACATCCGAGCGCTGGTCACGGGGCATAGCTGGCGCGTACGAACTGATCCGCCCACCGAGGTAGCGGAAGGAGCGCGTGTGTCACCTGGAAGGAACGCGCTCCAGCCTCTAACCCTGGTAGGCCACCGGAAACGATGAAAACACGACTCCCGTCACTTGGCGTTGTTCGTGGCTGATCCAATATCGGGTAGCCACGCACGCACGTTGTCCCACTTCATACGCCGGCGGTGTCAACCGTGGGCGCTTGCCTTGGTTGTTGCTTTGCTGGCGTTGGCGGCGGCCTGTGGGGGAGAAGAGCCAAGCGGCGCCAGGGCCCCGAGGTCTGGGAGTGTAGATGCCAAGGTGCTGGAGGCCTCCGCGGATGTGGTGGTCTCGGCCGAGCTGGCGAGTCGGCGGCTTCTGGTTGAGGCCGTGCCTTCCACGCTGCCACTTACTCCGGGAGAGACCACGGTCGTCACGGCCCTGGCCTACGATGCGACTGGAAGGCAGGTGCAAGACGCAACATTCCGGTGGACGACGTTGTCTCCGCTGGCGGGGACGGTTTCAGCGCGAGGGGTCTTTCGGTCTGGTCTGGGAAAGGGCACGTTTCTCGATGCCCTGGAAGTAGAGGCCCGGAGCTCATCGGTCTCCGGGGTAGCGAGAGCGCGCGTTGCGGTCGTGATTCTTGACGCGGAGGCATCGCGACGGCCCAGTCGGATCAGAGTGTCGCCGACACGACTGGAGGTTGACCCGGGCGAAGTCGTCCAGGTCGTGGCATTCGCGGAGGACACGAACGGGATTATACTTCCCGGCATGCGCCTTGAATGGAGCGTCACAGACCAGAACGCGGGCGCTGTCACGCCCTTGGGGCGTTTCACTGGGGGACAGGTTGCAGGCGCTTTCCCGAGCGGGATCCGCGTCAAGCTAGCGTCGCCACAGAACGATGAGGAAGCCAAGATTTCCACTGCTGTGAACGTGAGGGTGCGGGATGAAACGGACCGGCTACGCGGTATCTTTGCGGTCATTCTGCCGCAACTCGTGCTCGTGAGACCCAACCAGGAGATTGCGTTTACTGCTCTGGCCCTTGATAGCCGCGGCAACAACCTCAGGCCTAGCCGCATCACCTGGCGTTTGCTGGACCCGGCCGCCGGTGTGATCGGCGCCAACGGGCGTTTCCGAGCGGGAACCACGCAGGGACAGTACCTTGACGTACTGACTGTAGACATGGTCCTCCCGTCGCGAGGCGGATTGGTTCAGACGCGCGCTACCGCATCGGTCACTATCGCGGAGACGTTGGACATCCTGAATCCCCGGTTCGCCTCTTCTAAAGCCGTGCTCTTTCCCGAGCGTGTTGAGCTTTCGCCAGGGGAGTCGTTTGCATTCTCGGTCGTGGCCATTGACCAGAGCGGGAAACGGGTGCGCAATCCGTCAGTCGCCTGGACGCTATCGCCCGAGGTAGGGAGAATCGCGGTGGACGGCCGGGTGACGGCCACGGGAGCGCCGGGGATATACCCGAACAGCCTGATGGCGACGATCACTCTTGGTGACCAAGGAGGGCAAGTTACGCAGGAGCTTCTGGCCTCGGTAACGATTCGGGGCCCCTTGGCTCGGGTAGAGGTGTACCCTCTCAAGGCTACGGTGGCCCCCAGAGGCCGGGCCCAGTTCACGGGGACGGCGCACGATGCGAACGGCGTTGTGCTCCCGGACGTGACGTTCCGCTGGAGCATGACGGACGCCAAGGCAGGGGCAATTTCTCGCGACGGCTTACTTCGCGCTGGAGCAGACGTCGGAGAGTTTCTCCAGGCGGTCAAGGTGCAGGCCATGCAAAGGCCGCGCCAGTGACGGGTGGTTGCGGATGTTCCGTGCCAGCGTTCGGTTTTCGTCATGACCTAGCTGATGTCTAGTCGGTACGCTATTACCTCAACACCTAGGGCGACGTTGACATCAAACTGTGGCACGCGCACGAAGCCCATGCGTTCGTAGATGCCTTTGGCTACCTCCATGAAGGAGATGGTGTGCAGGCCGACGGCAGCGGCGCTCCGCGCGCGGGACCGACGCAGGCACTCTTCCATGAGTGCTCTGCCGATGTTCAGACCTCTCTTGGCAGGCTTGACTCCCAGAAGCCGCACGCCAGACCAGCCAGGCGGCCACCCCTCGCCGGAGCGCGCGGCGTCGGGGTAGTACGTAACCGCGCCCGCAAGCTCTCCGTCATGCTCCGCCACGATCAGCTCTGAGCGGCCCCACCGCCCGCGTACGTCCACGATATCTCGCAGGTACTCCTGCCACATTTCGGACACCAGCAGAGACTCGTACTGCTGATACGCCTCTTGCAGCAGTGCAGCGACGGTGTCGAGCTCTTCTTTACGGGCGTTCCGAAGGCTGCATGGCGCCGTGCCTTGTTTTTTCATACCACTCTCCATTTCTCAAGAAAGGCGACAACTGCGCCGCCTTTGCTTAGCGTTGACATGAGCACCCCGACCGAGGCGATCATTGATTGGATTGTTTTCTGCTGGCAGGCTAGCTTGGGCCGGGGTTGTTTTAGCGGCGGCTCCAGGCCAGTTTAGCCCGTTGTGAAGTGCTGGGTTTCGCAGTTGTGGGCCCACCAGTATGCTCGTTGTTTGGGCTTGAATGCTTAGGGGCGTCCGGACCCTGAGCCGAGGCGGCGTGAGGCGGGTCTCCGGCGTCTGGTCCAGCGGCGTGGGTGTAGTGGCGGGGCGATCGTTCTCGGTGGTCATGGGACCAGGGTACTCCAGAACGGGCGCTCTTCAGAAGGGACGGATGGCAGCGTAGGGGCGCACGGCTGTGCGCCCCTACGCGTTTGGAATGTACGGGCCTGCCGCGGCCACGTTGGTCCGTTCGCGGCGTGGGGGAGATTCCTCGCTCCGCTCGGAATGCCAGCAGTCGCTACCGCCGCCTCAGAATGACAATGGTCGCGTCTGACAAGAAGCTGGCGAGAACGAAAAGATCCTGGGGCTCTGACATTTGCCTCTTGCATAACCCAACTGTGCTACCCCATGATAGAACAAACGTTCCATTACAGGGAGGAATCTATGCTCGTGCAGGTGGCGCCGGACCGGTTTGACAAGCTTAGGCACCTGGGAGAGATGGCGACGGATGACGTGCTGTCGTCCAGCCGCGAGAAGAAGTTCGTGGCGCCGTCCACCTCGCCGACACCACGGAGGAACCGGGACCTGCCGGCCGGGGTGTATCGCGCGGCCATGCCGAACGGCAAGTCCATTGCGCTGATGCAGGTGATGTTCACGGACTTTTGCATGATGGACTGCCACTACTGCCCCAACAGTACCTGGGTGCCGCGCAAACGGTACGGCTTTACGGTGGACGAGCTGGCAGGCACGTTCATGGAGCTGTACGAGCGGCAGACGGTGGCGGGGCTGTTCCTGAGCTCGGGCATAGCGGGGAGCCCCGACAAGACGATGGACAAACTACTCAACACGGTGGAGGCGCTACGCAAGCGGTACTCCTACCGAGGGTACATCCACCTGAAGGTGATGCCGGGCGCCAGCGCCGGATATGTCAGGGAGGCCGCGCGTCTTGGCACGAGGCTCTCCATCAACATGGAGACTCCCACAGACGAGATGCTGAAGCGCATTGCCCCCATGAAAAACATGCAGAAGGGGATTCTGGACCCGATGAGCTGGATCCACGAGGACTTGCAGGAGCACAACGTGACGGCGGTGGGCCAGGTGACGCAGATGGTGATGGGGGCGGCGGACGAGTCGGACAAGGACATCTACAAGCGGATGCGGCAGCTTTACGGGCAGTTGGGGTTCAAGCGCGTGTATTACCAGTCGTTTCGCCCCGCAAAGCACACGCCGCTTGAGGAGCACCCGGCGACGCCGGACTGGCGGGAGCACCGGCTGTACCAGGTGGACTGGCTGAGCCGCATCTACGGATACACGGATGCGGAGCTGACCCCGACCTTTAGCTCAGGCGGCTTCCTGGACCAGGACCTGGACCCGAAGGTGGCGGTGGCGCTGGAACGGCTGGACGGCACGGTTGACGTGAACACGGCGGACAGGCAGGCGCTAATCTGCGTTCCGGGGATCGGGCCGCTGGCTGCGGACCGAATTCTGGCGAACCGGCGCGGGCACGCAATTGACACGTGGCGGGACCTGCAGGCGATGGGGGGGGGTGGCGGCGAAGGGCGCGAAAGCCTTCGTGACGTTCAACGGGTACAAGCCGATGCAGGCCAAGCAACTGAAGATGGAGATGGTGCAGGACGCGCGGACGGAGGGGAAGTCGGGCGGGCGGCCCGACGGGTCGCCCCTACGGGGCGGTCACGCGGGCGGCTGCGCAAGTTGCACGAGCGGCGGGTGTGGAACGTGTCCGATCGCGACGTTGAGAAGGTAGGCGGCTTAGGACGCTGGGAGGCCCTTTCTCCAAGAAAGGGCCTCCCAGCCCCTCTCCAAAGAACTTTTCTCCAGGGGCTCCTAGCCGCCTGCGACGGCGGGGACGATGCTGACCTCGTCGCCGGACTTGATCTCGGTCTTGAGGCCTTTGAGAAAGCGGACGTCCTCGCCGTTGACGTAGATGTTGACGAAGTGGCGAAGTGCGCCGGACTCGTCCATGAGGCGCTCTTTGATGCCGGGAAACTTGGTTTCCAGCGCCTCCAAGGCCCCCTCAAGGTTGACGGCCTCCAGCGTGACCCGGTCCTGGTTGTTGGTCACGCGGCGTAGTGGCCCTGGGATACGGACTAGGATGCTCATGCGGGGGTCTCCTCGTTCACTTCTTTGGACAGTTCTTTAGCACTTCTTTGGGGCCTAGCGGTTCGTTGCTGCCATTGTACGGAGCGCTCGACGGATTGCCAACGGGCTGCTCGTGCAGTGTGTTTAACACTTCGTTACGTTGGATCAGGAGCAACGTCTCGCCCCCACCCTTCGCTTCACTCGAGGGCAGGCCTTAACCCTCCCCCTTGACGGGGGAGGAGATTGCTCCCGAGCGCCCCCTCCAAAACGAACGGAAGGTCAGAGACACTACGCTAGCCCTCCACGACGTCTCCGCCGGCTGGGTCAACGCGGATGCCTTTGCCCCGCACCCACTCCAAGCCGCGGTCTATGTCGGCGTCGTCACCGATCATCTCCAGAATGACCCATCCGAACGTCTCACGGACGTCGGCGCGGCGAATGTTGGTGACGATGGGAAATCGCTTACCCAACTCGTAGATGACCGGGTCCGGGATGAGCGCAGCCGTGTAGGTAAACTTGACTCGTCGGCTGGCCATAGGCTCCTCCCTGATGCTATACGAGGCGATCCGATCGCCTGGGCTGCGGGGCTAGTGTAGTGTTTCTAACGCTTCGTTACGTTGGATCGGGAGCAACGTCTCACCACCCACCTTAGTCCTCGCCCTCAACGGGGGAAGAGATTACTCTCCTGGCCACTTCCAAAACAAACGGAACTTCGGGGGCGCTACGCTAGCGGCCGCCCATCGCCTGCTGGAAGGCGTTCACATTGGGATCAATGGTAAGGGGCCTCAGCAAGCCCATAACGGCCTCCTGGGTCTTGAGGCCGTTGCCGGTGACGTACGCGACCGTGACCTCGTCCCGCTTGATGACGCCGCGCTGAGCTAGGTCCTTGAGGGCGCTAATGACCACGCCGCCCGCCGTCTCGGTAAAGATGCCCTCGGTCTCGGCGAGCAAGCGGATGCCCTCAACCACCTGCTCTTCCGGGACGGAGACACCGGTTCCGCCGGTGTTGCGGATGGTCTTGACGGCGTAGAAGCCGTCCGCGGGGTTGCCGATGGCGAGGGACTTGGCGATGGTCTTGGGCCGGACGGGGCGGACGACATCCCAGCCGTTCTTCCACGCGGTGACGATGGGCGAGCAGCCCTCGGCTTGAGCGCAGTGCATGCGTGTCCTGGTCGGCCCCATGAGGCCCAGGTCGGAGAACTCGTTGAAGCCCTTCCAGATCTTGGTGAAGAGCGAGCCGGAAGCCGAGGGGACGATGGCGTGGTCGGGCGCGCGCCAACCGAGCTGCTCGGCGACCTCGTAGCCAAGGGTCTTGCTACCCTCGGCGTAGTAGGGGCGCATGTTGATGTTGACGAAGGCCCAGCGGTAGAGGTCGGCCAGCTCGCTGCAGAGGCGGTTCACCTCGTCGTAGTTGCCCTTGACGGCGACGAGCGTGGGGCCGTAGATGGCCGCGCCGACCATTTTGCCCTGTTCCAGGTCGGCGGGCACGAAAATGAACGACTTCATGCCGGCGCGGGCCGCGTGGGCGGCGACGGCGCCCGCCAGGTTGCCGGTGGAGGCGCAGGCCAGCGTGTCGAACTCAAACTCCAGGGCCTTGGTGGAAGCGATGGCGACGACGCGGTCTTTGAAGGAGTAGGTAGGATTCACCGCGTCGTTCTTGAGATACAGGTTATCAAGCCCCAGGAGCTTGCCGAGGCGCTTGGCCTTGAGGAGAGGGGTGAAGCCGGTGCCAAGGTCAACGACCTCGGTGCCCTCCACGGGGAGCAGGTCAATGTAGCGCCAGAGGGTCAGCGGCCCCTTCTGGATGCGCTCGCGGCTGATGGCGCGCGCCATGGCGTCGTAGTCGTAGCGGACCTCCAGCGGGCCGAAGCAGAAGTCGCAGGCGTTGAGCGGCTCAATGGGGTACTCGCGGCCGCACTCGCGGCAGTGGAGGCACTTGACGAAGCTCATGGGGGCACCTCCAGGGACGGGGGGCGCAGCGGGAAACCTATCTTTCCAAGCAAAGGACAGTATTTTACGCTAGCAGAGGGGAGTGAGGGTGTCAACCCTCGCCCATTGCCAGGGTCTTTCAGTTCTCAGCAAGTAAGGCATCCTGGGCCCGACGAAACAGCAGACTTCTGGATTCATCGCGCGTCAGGTGGCGGCTTTGGAGCCAGGAGAGATGCTTCGCTCCGCTCAGCATGGCAGAATTGAAAGACTCTGCGCCCATTGCCAAACTAGTGTGTTCCTTGGAGCGTACCTGCTGCGCTGGCGGCAGTCCCGGCCTGGCCGTAGGCTGCTTATGCGACACGACAGGGGTTGAGAAGAGGGACCAGTGGTTGTTGAGATCGCCCTGGCAACCCGTGGTGACCTGCCAGACATCGTGATGCTTGTCAGGCAGTCAGGTCTCTCTGCTAAGGGCCTGGAGACGTGCCGGTTGGTGTTGAAGGCCACGACGGACGGGCGCATCGTTGGCACGGGGGCGGTAGAGGTACTCGGAAAGTATGCCTTCTGCAGATCGCTTGCGGTGGAACGGTCGCAGCGGGGAAACGGCGTGGGCACGCGCATGGTGCGGCGGTGGCTGGAGCTGTGCCGTGAGGAGGGGCTGGAGACTGCGTACCCGGTCACAAGGCGCTGGCACGCAGGGTATTTTACCAGCTGCGGGGGGGGTCCGGGTCATTGCGAACAGACAGGCACCGCCGGAAAACAAGCGCCACTGGCAGGTCTCATCTTTCCTCTACGGGGTGGTGTACCGCCCATTTGTCTGTTTGATACAGGTGGGCTTGCAGTCCGAGAACGCCCAACGAAACTAAATTGTGGCTGGGGAAGACACGTTTTACCCCCATCCTAAACCTTCCCCCTGAATGGGGGAAGAGACTTGTGTAGATGCTGCGAACGACGCAAGAGGCCCGCTGACCAATGGGAAGAGATCTGGCGCCAGATAAGCCATACGAACGCATCATGTGTGCTGCTCGGAGTCACGTTACAATTAGCCAAGGAGAGGGTCAGTGCGCCGTTGGCTGGAAGGGGAGGGGGGCCATGAGCTACCTACGGGGAAGCCACTCTGACGAATCAGACGAGGAGCAGGGAGAGGTGCGCGTTCCGCTCTCGGTGAGGGAGTTGCTGCGGGACGCGGATGTTGCCTCGTTCACCGTTGACGCCGCGCAGCGCATCCGTTTGTGGGACGCGAGCGCCGAGCGTCTTTTTGGGTTCAAGGCGGTCCGGGTGCTGGGTCACCGTTGCTGCGATGTGATCTGCGTGACGGAAGAGCCTGCGCTTGAGAGGTGTCCTGAACACCGCGACGTCGCGGGCATGGCGATGCGTGGTGAACTGCTGAGGACGACCACCATGACGTTCCTTCGTTCGGATGGGATCCTCATCAGCGTTGAGGTGACCGTCCTTCCTATGCTGCTCGGTGGCAAAACGCAAGCGATTGCGCTCCTCCACCTCGCCCGACGGCTCCGGTAGCTGGTGATGTCTGCGCAAATAGGGCGCATGCATCACGGCAAAAGATCAGGGACGTTGGAAGATTGATATGGCAGATGCCCTTGAGCCTTGGGTTGGCAAAAGCGGTCGTCAGCGATTACCGTGAGTGGGTGGAGAGACGGCAGCAAAGCGGAAGGGCTTATTGGGGCACACTTATTTGGGCACATAGGTACGGTGGCAGGTGTGGTGAGCAGGATTGGTACAGAGGTGTGCCGTGAGTGACAGGATCGAGAGGTTCGGCCCGGGCGAGACGAGAGCGTGGCAGTATCGAGCGGCGGCTCGACCAGTGGCGCAACAGGCAACATCTGCTGTAGACGCGGAGGGACGTATCAGACTGTGGGACACGGGAGCCGAGCGGGTGGTTGGGTTCAAGGCTGCGGCGATGCTTGGACGCCGCTGCTGCGACACGATCTGCAAGATTGCGGTAGCGCAGGCGGGAACGTGCACGACGCATGAGAGGCTGACTCACAAGGCCATGCGCGGCGGCCTGCCACCGACGGTGACGTTGGACGTGGCTACGGCGGAGGGGCGACTGGTGACGCTGACGGCGGATCCTTCGGCGGTGTGGTTGGGCGCGGGGACGGGCCGTCTGGCGGTGTTGCACAAGGTGACCGGAGTGTTGGGGGCGGTGGCGCCGGAGGCGCGCAAGCCCGCGGGAACCGCGTGGGGCGAGACCCAGACCCGGCTCGTATACGTTGGGAGCTACGGTGCCGTGGACATGGAGATGTAGAGCGTCGCAGCTGGGTGGCGTTGCCCTGAAATTCTGCGCCCGGCCGTCGCCAATCAAACGCAGTTTCGCGGCTGTTTAGTGTATTAGATCCAATACCTCATCCCCCTGACCTCCCTTTGTGGCAAAAGCCCAACAACGTGGCCGCGAAGCCGTGGAGACTTTTTTTTGGCAGGGCCAATCCGGGTAAAAACGTGGGCATGGCAAGCGCGGAGCGCCGCCCTTTGGGCGGCGTTCCGCGCTAAGGGGGGAGGGTGGGCTAATCAAGTGGACGCTGGAGCGCTTCGCGCAGGGTGACCAGGTCGGCGCGAAGCGAGGTGTCCGAATTGGCGAGACTTTCCACTTTCTTGCAGGCGTGGTCCACGGTGCTATGGTCACGCCCCCCGAACATGCGGCCGATCTCGGAGAGGGTGACCCCTAGCTCCTGGTGCAGCAGCATCATGGCGACGTGCCGTCCCAGGGCGAGCTTCTTCTGGCGGCTGGGCCCCCGCAGCGCCTCCGGCGAGAGGCTGTAGTGGCTTGCGACGATGTTGACCAGCGCCGGGGGCGTCACAGAGCTTCGCTCGCGGCGGGCGTCCAGGCTTTCCAGGGCCTGGATGGCGAGCGCTTTGGTGATGGGAGCGCCGGTAAGCTCGGCCAGCGCGAGAACGCGGTTGAGGTTTCCTTCCAGGTCGCGGACACTCCGCTGCACCTTGCGCGCCAGGACCATGAGGACGTCATCGGGCACGGTGACGCGTTGCTGGTCTGCCTTGGAACGGAGGATCGCGAGCCGGGTTTCTAAGTCGGGCGTCTGAATATCGCCGATAAGCCCCATGCCGAACCGAGAACGCAGGCGGGCGATGAGCGAGGTAAGCTCAGCGGGCGTGCGGTCGCTGGCGAGAACAATCTGCTTGCCGCTTTGATGCAGCTCGTTGAAGATGTGGAAGAACTTCTCTTGCGTCTGCTCCTTGCCGCTGAAGATGAATACGTCGTCCATGAGGAGCACGTCCGCCCCGGTGAACCTGGCGTTGAACTCGGGGACGCGTCCCTCCCGGATGGAGGCGACGAACTCGTTGGTGAACTGCTCGGCGCTGGCGTAGATCACGGAGAGGCCACGGGCCATGACGCGGTGCGCGATGGCGTGGAGCAGGTGAGTTTTCCCCAAACCGACTCCGGAGTAGATAAAGACGGGGTTGTACTTCTGGCCGGGAAAGTCGGCGGCGGCGACCGCAGCGGCGTGAGCGAACTGGTTGGACCTGCCGACGACGAAGGTCTCAAACGTGTACCGCTGGTTGAGCGGGAGCATTGACGGACCGGCGGCCGAGGAGGGCTGAGAAGCCTGAGGGTGCGCCACGCCGTTGATTGGGCCATTCCCATTGGGCCCGTTGGGCGCCACCTGGAACCGGACGTCCAACGGTTCCTTGGCGACCCTTTCCACGGTGCGCCTCACGAGGGGATAGAGCTTCTGCTGGAGGTACTCGGCGACGAACGGGCTTGGGGTCATGACGATCAGGCGGTTGGACTCGCAAGCCGTCCCTGCGGTATCTCTGAGGAACGTCTCATAGCTAGGCCGAGCCACTTCCAGCTCCAATTCTCCCAACACGGCTTGCCACAGGGCGCGAGGCTGCATTACAGGCATAGTACTCCCTCGGTAATTAATGGGGCTTTTCCACGCGATGGGCACGGGGTACCTGCCCTAACTCAGGCACGCCGTGACACTGAAGGGTAGGTTACTGGCACACGGTCGTTATGTGCAAGCGAACAACATGGCAGTTTTTGCCAGTTTTTGCTCGTGGTGACTTGCTTATTTTAGCGGTAGTTTCCACGGCTATGAACTTCCGTACGAGCCTTACCGCAAAAAGCCCAGGCTCGGCTGTTACGAGTGTCGCCTATAATAAAGGCATGTCGTCACGTGTTGTCTTCATGGGCACCCCCGAGCCTGTGGTGCAGGTCTTGCGTGGGCTGCTGGACGCGGGCCACACGGTGCTGGCGGTCTATACTCAGCCGGACAAGCCTGCAGGCAGGGGGCGTCAGATCGCGTTGCCTCCGGTCAAGCGGTTTGCCGAAGAGCGGGGCATCCCTGTATTCCAACCGGCGAGCCTACGCAAGAAGGAAGCGATTGAGCCGCTGGCGGCGCTGGCGCCGGACGTCCTCGTGGTGGCCGCCTATGGAAAGATCCTTCCACGGCAGGCGCTGGAGGCCGCGAAGCGAGGCGGGCTCAACATCCACCCGTCATTGCTGCCCAGGCACCGCGGGCCCACGCCTGTCCCGACTACGCTGCTGGAGGGCGACGGGGTCACCGGGGTGACCATCATCAGCATGGACGAGGGCATGGACTCAGGGCCGGTCCTTGCCCGGCGCGAGGAGCCGGTCAGGCCTGACGACACGACGGGCGCCCTGACCGACCGCCTGTTCGGCATTGGGACGCGGATGGTGCTTGACCTGCTGGACCCGTGGGTTGAGGGCGCGCTGAACCTGAAGATGCAGGACCACGCGAGCGCCACCTTCACCCGGTTCTTGCAACGGGAGGACGCGGAGTTGAAGTTTGACTCGCCGGCCGTGCAGCTTGAACGGATGGTGCGGGCGTTTCAACCGACGCCGGGCGCGTTCACGACCTGGCAGGGTAAACTGTTCAAGGTGTTGGAAGCGACGCTCACGGGAGGCGCGCAGCCTGCCGGTGAGCCTGGGACGGTTGTGGGCCTGTCACAAGGACCGCCCTTGGCCGTCGGGGTCGTGACGCCTGAGGGCGTGCTAGTCCTGAAGCGGGTACAACTGGAAGGCAAACGCCCGATGAGGGCAGAGGAGTTCTCGCGGGGCTATCGCACGTTCGTGGGGTCGCGGCTGCCGTCCGGCGCGTGAGCGGCTTCGCCTGCGTGCGGTGTAAGACAGGGCAGGTGTGTATGGTTGCCCCTTGTTACAACGCCTAACAAACCCGTAATGTGGCTGGGGAAGACGCGTTGCACCCCTATCCTAACCTTCTCCCTTGAGGGGGAAGGGACTTGCTTGCCGACTAATGAACGTGCAACCAGGTGAAACGCCATGCGTCCACGGCTCTGGGTTTTGTAACAGGCTCTTAGGACCGACGGAGAAGAGTCATGCGTCTGGGCATTCTCGGCGGCACGTTTGACCCGGTCCACATCGGCCACCTGATCATCGCTGAGGCGGCGCGGCTGCGCCTGGCGCTGGACAGGGTGCTGTTCATCCCCACGGGCAACCCGTACCTCCGCACGAGCCAACCCGCCGCCAGCGGCCACCACCGCCTGGCTATGGTGCGTCTGGCTATCCAGGACAATCCAGCTTTTGAAGCCTCCACCGTGGAGCTGGAGCGGTCCGGGCCGACGTACACGGTGGATACGCTGCGCGAGCTTCGGAGGCAGCGAGGACCGGAGGCGCAGTTCTTCTTGATCATCGGGCAGGACTCGCTGCACGAGCTGCGGCGCTGGCGCAATCCGGAAGAGCTGGCGGCGATGTGCACGCTGGTGGTCGCGCCCCGTCCCGGAGTCGCGCCCATGCCTGAGGACGCAGCGCGCGCCGCGGTGCCCGGCGCGACGGCGAGGGTGGCGGTGCTAACGTCGCCGCTGGTGGGCATCAGCGGGACGGAGCTGCGGCGCCGAGCAGCGGCGGGGATGTCGCTGCGGTACTGGGCGCCGTCGGCGGTGGAGGAGTACATCAGGGCGAACAGGCTGTACCATGAGGGCACTCAGCCAACGGGAGGTCAGCCATGACGCAGCCCACAAAAGGGTTGCTGGTCCGGCCGGAGGTCTGCAAGGCGGTCCTAACCCTGGCCAAGGAGCTGGACGCGCTCAAGTTCGGAGAGTTTGTGCTGTCGTCCGGGCAGAAGAGCAGCTACTACTTTGACGGACGCTTGCTGAGCCTGGACGCGGAGGGCGCGGGGATACTGGCGGAGGTCGTGGTCGACCTGGCGCGGCGGCTTGGGGTGCAGGCGGTGGGAGGGCCGACCATCGGCGCGGACCCGATAGTTGGGGCGGCGCTGTCGCTGGCGTACCGGAACGGGTACGCCCTGAAGGGGTTCCTGGTGCGGAGCGAAGCCAAGGGCCACGGGATGCAGCGCCAGGTGGAAGGGTCGCTGCGGGCGGGCAGCACGGCTATGGTGCTGGACGACACGTGCAGCACCGGCGGCTCTCTGTTCCGCTCCATTGAGACGGTGGAGGCCCAGGGCTGCAAGGTGGCGGCGGTGTTCACGGTGCTGGACCGCCACCAGGGCGGCAGCGACGAGTTGCGCCGCAGGGGCTACACGTACGTGACCTTGCTGGAGGCCGACGCAGAGGGGAACGTGAGCGTGGCGGGGTAGTGGGAGAAACGGTGGGGGCAAGTCGTCAGAGGGGTCTGGTAAGAGCACGAGCCTGGGGCGACGCCTTGCATCAGGCCGATAAACATCGCGCTCGGTTTGTGCGTGGTAAAGCAGCAGGGGCCGGTCGTGACCGGCCCCTGCTGCTTTTGGCTCGTGAGCGCCTTACCAGAGTGCTCCAAACCGCGCGAGTCGCTTAGCGCCTCGCCGTCTTGGCCGCTACTTGGGCGTGCTTTGCCTCTTCGGCCTCTGCCTCCGCGAGGAAACGCTCCGCGTCAATGGCGGCCATGCAGCCGCTGCCCGCCGCGGTCACGGCCTGGCGATACACCCAGTCCTGCACGTCGCCGCAGGCGAAGACGCCCGGGACCTTGGTCTTGGTGCCGTCGTGGGTCAAAATATAGCCCGCTTCGTTGAGGTCGAGCTTCCCCACAAAGAGCTCGCTGTTGGGCTTGTGGCCGATGGCGATGAAGACGCCGTCAATCCGCATGTCCGAGAGAGCGTTGGTCTTGAGGTTGCGGAGCTTGACGCCTTTGACCTCGCCCTCTTCAACGCCCAGGATATCCTCAATGGCCGAGTCCCAGATGAGGCTGATCTTGGAGTTGTTGAAGGCGCGCTCCTGCATGATCTTGGAGGCGCGCAACTGGTCACGGCGATGGACGACGTGCACCTTGCTGGCGTACTTGGTGAGGTAGGTGGCCTCCTCCATCGCGGTGTCGCCGCCGCCGACGACGATCAGCTCCTTGCCCTTGAAGAAAAACCCGTCGCAGGTGGCGCAGGCGGATACGCCGCGGCCCATGAGCGCCGCTTCAGAGGGCAGGTCGAGGAGCTTGGCGGTGGCGCCGGTGGCGATGATGAGTGTCTTGGCCAGGTACTCGTCGCTCTCGTCCACGATGACCTTGAAGGGCCGGCTGGAGAGGTCAACCGAGGTGACCATGCCCGGAACGTAGCGCGCCCCGAAGCGCTCCGCCTGCTCCTTGAAGATCTGCATCATTTCCGGGCCCTGGACACCTTTGACGAACCCAGGGTAGTTTTCTACCTCGGTGGTGATGGTGAGCTGACCTCCGGGGGGGATGCCCTCAATGACCAGCGGTTTCAGCTCGGAACGCGCCGCGTACAGGGCGGCGGTGTCGCCCGCAGGCCCTGAGCCGATAATCAGAACGTTCTCAACCACGCTTGCTCCTTTCGCACCGAAACCTCGCGCCGGCACCGCCACCTGTTTTTCAGGCGCGCCGGCCAGGGCCTTAAACCTAACCCCCTCCCCCTCTTCCCTACGATGGAAGGGGGGGGAACTACGCCTCACCTCGCCGTGTCGGGGAGGGACCGGGCAGAGGTTTCCCCACACCCTCTAAGAGTTTGATGACATTTTGCTGTTCCAGGAACAACTTTGTCGTCCCGAGCAGCCCCAGCTCAAGCAGCGCGTCGTAGGTCTTGCGTAGAAACGGACGGGCCTCCGCCGTGCACTGAATCTCAACCAGCTCGCCTTTGTCGGTGGCCACCAGGTTGAAGTCCACATCCGCTCGCGAGTCTTCCTCGTAGCACAAGTCCAGAAGCATGCGTCCATCCACAAGACCGACACTGACGGCCGCAACGGCGCTGCGGAAGGGCATGGCCGGAAGCAACTTGCGGCGCACCAGGTCCGCGCACGCCTGGTACATCGCCACGTACGAGCCGGTGATGGCCGCCGTCCTCGTTCCTCCGTCGGCCTGGAGCACGTCGCAGTCTATCAAAAAGGTGCGTTCGCCCAAACCCTCCAGGTTGGTGATCGCCCTGAGCGAACGGCCTATCAGTCGCTGGATCTCGTGGGTGCGGCCGCGCTCCCGACCCTGGCCCGACTCGCGGGGTGTGCGCGTGGAGGTGGAGCGCGGCAACATGCCGTACTCGGCGCTGACCCAGCCCTTGCCGGTCCCACGCAGGAATGGCGGGACACGTTCCTCTATGGAAACGGCGCAAAGGACGTGGGTGTTGCCTGATTCAATGAGCACGGAGCCTTCCGCGTAGCGTTGGAAGCCAGGCGTTATGCGGATGGGCCGAAGCTGGTCGGGGGTGCGGTTGTCAATGCGAAGCGTCGTCACTGTTCTTCATCCTGGCGATACGTTGGCTGTTGTTTGGGGCTGCTGTTTCACTTTCTACCCTACCACACCCGGACTTAGCGCGTCTGGCAGGGTCTTTCGGCTCTCAACAAACAAGACATCCTGGGGCCGACAACGCATTAGGGAACTGGATTCATGGCGCGTTATGTCACAGCTTCGGAGCCAAGAGAGATGCTTCGCTCCGCTCAGCATGGCAGAACTGAAAGACCTAACGCGCCTGGTGATCCTGTTGCACCCACAGCCTGCGCCAATCGGTAGAAAAGACGACGTCGCCGCCGGCTGCGGTGATGTACACCCGCTCGTTGCCGACGGCTGCGTCAAGGGCCACGAGGGTTTCAGGGTGCGGGTGGCCGAAGCGGTTGTTCTTCCCGACGGAGATGGCTGCCAACGATGGCGAGACCGCCTGCAGGAACTCGGGTGAGGACGATGTGCGGCTGCCGTAGTGAGGCGCCACGAGCACCGTGGAGCGAAGGTTGCTCCCGCTCTCCACGAGAAACTGCTCGGCGAGGCGCTCCAAGTCGCCTGCCAGCTGGAGGCTGACGCTGCCGTAGGTGAGCTTGAGCACGACGGAGTTGTTGTTGTCGTCGGAGCCTGTTCCAGTGAACAGGCGTTCCGGCGGATGCAACACCTGCAGCACGACGCCGTCGCCAAACCGGACGGTCTGGCCGGACACTGCCGCAACTCGGTGGGCGGCATTTCCTGCAAGAGCTTTCTGCCAGGATGCGTAGGCCGCGGTGGTCCCCGGCGCGCGCTCCAACACGGTGTTGGCGCGGTAGCGGCCAAGTACGCCGGTCAAGCCTGCCAGGTGGTCCTGGTCGGGGCTGGAAAGAGCGATCACGTCAAGGGTTCTGTCTCAGAACGGGAGCCGCTGGCCCAGTCCGCGCAGCACTGCCCCAGGCTCCGGCCCGCCGTACACGAGCGCCTGATGCCCCGACGGCGTCATGACGAGCGCGGCGCTCTCCTGCCCGACATCCAGAATGGCGACGCGGAGCAGGTTGCCTGACGGTGCTGACAGAGCGGCAACCCAGAGGAAGAGTCCTGCTCCAAGAAGCCCGATCGCGACGGTCTTTTTGGGCAGCCGGTCCCACAGCCCGCTGGGGATAAAGGTCCATTCTGGGAGACGAGGCCACGCGCGGTTTGGCGTTTCGCGGTGAGCCGACGCGGCATCCAAAGCACGCTGTTCAGCCGGGCGGTGCGGCCTGCTGAAACGGACTGTCGCCGCGATGAGCATGGCGTAGTAACCCAACGCAACGATCGCCGCAAAGCTCGCAAGGTTTAGTGAGACGTGGCTTGGGATTGCGGCAGTTTGGACGACCTTGAGCATGTACGTCAGCGGGAGCCACGCAGTCCAGCCGATGACCTGGCCCAGAGGTCCCCACACCACGCCGGCGATCGCGGCCGCCGCTGAGGTGACGAGCATGAGCGGAAAGACCGGCAGGAGCACCAGTGTTAGGGGGACGCCTATGAGCGAGAGCCGATGGAAGTAGAACGCGGCCATCGGCAGTGTGAACAGCGTCGCTGCCGTGCCCGCGGCGAGCGCGAGGATGGTCCCGCGCACGAGTGGTCTCAGTGGGTTGCCTTCGGCGCGCAGCGGCTGCACGCGCCGTTTCATCCATGCGTTGAGCGCGGGGGCGAGGAGCACCAGCCCAGCCATGGAGGCGACGCTGAGCTGGAACGAGACGCTGAAGAGAACGCTCGGCGTGACGGCGACCATGGCCGCAGCGGCCACCGCTAGGGCGAGGGTGCCGGTACTCGGGCGGCCTTCGTGCCGCGCCCACACGGCCAACGTTCCCATGATGGCCACCCGCACTACCGGCGGCGAAGCGCCTGCCAGTCCGGTGTACAGCCACAAGACCGCCAACGCCGCGAGCAGTCCCCAGCGCTTTCGGCCCGCCATGCCGTACGCCAGACCCAGCAAGATGGCCGGCAGGATGGTCATGTGCTGGCCCGAGATGGCCAGGATATGGATGGCGCCGGTGGCAAAGAACGAGCTATTAACGTCGGCCGGGAGTTCACGCCGGAGGCCGAGGAGCAGCGCCTGGGCCGCAGCGGACTGAGGCTCGGGCAGAGAACGCTCCAAAGAGCGGGCCGAGCTCTTCCGAACCGCAAAGAGCGCGATGAGGAAGGGGGAGTCGCGGCCTTCGTCCAGAAGCGACGCCTGGGGAGTGCACATCGCCCCAAAAAGCCCTTGCTCCGCGAGGTACGAACGGTAGTCGAAGCCGCCGAACGGCTCCAACGCCGCCAGCTTGCCCTGAATGCGCAGAACATCGCCATAACGCGGCGCGCCATCTTCCCGGCATTCTATCAGCTCTCGCCAGGGCCGCACGGTTACGAGGATGTCGCCGGAGAGTGGCGGCTCTTGCTTAGACGAGAGGATGAGGTCGCCGCGGACGCGAAGCCGGTAGGCGTTGCCGACTCGCTCTGGATCGCCGACGACGGCGCCGCGAAGCGTGACTTCGGTGCCCTCCAAGGCCTGGAGCTGCACCGTGGTCACGGGCTGCACCGGCGAACATGAAGCTCGGGCCAGACCGAGGAAGAGACAGGCGATGCCAACGATGGCGACGGCCGCGATCCTGACGCCTCTGAGACGGAGCAGCAGGGCCAGCGCCAGCAAAACGATGACGAAGAGGAAGGACGACGCGAGGCCAGCCTCCCACCGCATGGCGCTGAACACGCCAAGGACGAGGCCGAGCGAGGCGGCGCAAAGCAGCATGGGCTAGTCCACGGTCACGAGGCTGCGAAGGCGCTCAAGGGTTGCCGGGCCGATGCCGGAGACCGCCAGGAGGTCATCCACGCGCTGGAGCGGGCCGTGCTGCTGGCGGTAGGCGACGATGGCCTGCGTCGCGCCGATGCCGGGGAGCGCTGCGAGCTGCTCAGCCGAGGCCGTGTTAAGGTTGACCAGGGTGCTTCCGGGAGGAGCGACGAAGCCGTGCGCCGGTGTTGGCGCTTCGCCGAGACGAGGGATGTGGTACTGCTCGCCGTCGCGGAGGCGGGTCGCCAGGTTGACGTGTTCCACGTCTGCTTCCCTGGCCAGACCGCCGGCTGCGCCGACGGCGTCCTACAACCTGCCGCCATCGGGCAGCGTGTAGACGCCGGGACTCGTGACGGCCCCGGTGAGGTGCACGGTCACCGCGGCCCGCACGTCAACAGGAGGCGGCGTCACCTCAACGCCGGATGGCGCGCCGCTGCGGACCAGGAGGGCGATGCCACCAGCAAGGGCGAAGAGGAAGATGAGCGTCAGGCCAAGCTGCGCAACCCCGCGCCAGTCGCGGTCGCGCGGCGGCTCATGGCCAGGCGGTTTGGGAGAGGCTTGCTCTGTCACACGCCATCCGTGTCCGCGGGGGACCTCCGTCGCGATGCCCGGAGGCGACGCCAGTCCCGGATGATCACTTTGTCGCGGGGAAAGGCGAGCGCGGGGAGCTCGCCGAGGGGAAAAAAGCGAACGTCGCGCACCTCAACCTCGTCAGGCTTGGGGACGCCGCCCAGGAGGTTCACGTCGTAGGCGGCCAAGATGACCTGCTGGCCGGCCTCGGAGTAGAGGCCGACGAGCGCGCCGGCGCTGACGTGGAGGCCCGTCTCTTCCAGCACCTCGCGCCGCACGGCGCCTTCGACGACTTCGCCTCGGTCAACGTGGCCGGCGGGCAGCGCCCACAGCCCGATGCCAGGCTCCATGTTGCGCTGGACGAGCAGGACACACCCGTCCGAAGCCACGACCGCGGCGGCGACGACTTTGGGATCCAGGTAGACGACGAGGCCGCACGCGGGGCAACGCGGCCGATAATGGCCTCCCGTATGGGCGAGCACGAGCGGCGTGGCGCAGCGGTGGCAGAACTTCATATCGAAGGGCAGAGTCATAGGCCGTTCCGCGTGCGGAGTTTCCCAAAGCTTACTGCAAGCATAGGATAGGCGCTAGCCTCCAAGGACGGATTCGCCGAGGTTGGGACGTGGATGCCGGTTCAACGCTGCACCGTTGGGCGCTCGTGGGCGAGATGTGATGTGAGGGAACGATTCGGGGTGGCGCGGCAACAGCCTGCTATAATGAGGGCGCCATGACACCGAGGAACCAATCCAAGACTGATGACAACCGCTCGCGTGATGGCGGCCGCGCCGCGAAGCAGACGAGCGCCGGCAAGGTTGTAGCCTACACGGTTGAGCAGCTCAGCGCGCTGGAACGCCTGAAAACGCTGCTGGCACGCCAGCGGAGCGATGAGGCGGCGAAGGGCGAGTCGTGGCAGAAGAAGGCGTTGGCGAAGGCGGTCTATTCCGTGTTCTTGGACTGCGTGGGGTTGGGCGTTGAGCAGGAGGCGAAGGAGCTGGTACACGGTGAGATCCCGGAAGAGGCGCCACGGCAAGCCTAGCTGAACCATCATTTCACACTTTGTTGACACGCCCCCGCCGAGAAGCGGGGGCTTTGTTTGGATGAGCCTTTGACGCATCGTACTCATAGGCGGCAGGGCTGGTTTCCTAGTCTGGGTGACTCTGCTCTGCTAGGCTAGGAGCGGAGGTGACACATGACCCAGCCGCAGGACAACCTGACTCCGTTTCAGTCCGTGACTTGGTGCTTTGACCGGGCCGCTGACCAGCTCAAGCTGAGCAACGACCTGCGCGAGCTGATGCGGCGTCCGTGGCGGGAGCTTCGCGTGGAGGTCCCGGTGCGGCTTGATAACGGCACGCTCAAGGTCTTCACCGGCTACCGCATCCAGCACAACGGCGCGCGCGGGCCGTACAAGGGAGGCATCCGCTTTGACCCGTCGGCGGACGAGGACGAGGTGCGGGCGCTGGCCTCGCTGATGACATGGAAGACCGCCCTCGCCGACATCCCGTACGGCGGTGCGAAGGGCGGCGTGCAGTGCGACCCGACGCAGCTCTCTGAGGGCGAGATGAACCGCCTGACGCGGCGGTACACGCAGAACATCGCGCACCTGCTGGGGCCGCAGCGGGACATCCCTGCCCCGGACCTCGGCACGAACCAGCGGGAGATGGCGTGGATGATGGATGCGTACGGCCAGATGTATGGACATACCCCGTCCATCGTTACGGGCAAGCCGATTGAGCTGGGGGGCTCCTACGGCCGCGAGGCGGCGCCCGGCCACGGCGCGGTGATGGTGATGAAGACGTGGGCGGCGCTGAACCGCTACGCCTTGCCCGGGAAGTCGGTGGTAGTCCAGGGCTTTGGCCAGGTTGGGTCGCGAATAGCAAGGCTCATGGCGGAGGAGGGCTGCATTGTGGTGGCCGTAAGCGATGTGCGCGGCGGCGTGTACAACCCCAAGGGGCTGGACATGGCCGACCTGCTCCGCCACAACGCCACTGCTGGGACGGTGCGGGGCTTTCGCGGCGCCGACGCCGTGACCAATGCGGAGATCTTGACGCTGCCGTGCGACATTCTGGCGCCAGCGGCGGTGGGAGAGGTGCTCAACAGCAGCAACGCCGACCGGGTGAAGGCGGCGCTCATCCTGGAGGGCGCAAACCATCCGACGACGCCCGGCGCCGACGCGGTGTTCAACCAGCGCGGCGCCACGGTCCTTCCCGACATTCTGGTGAACGCAGGCGGCGTGGTGGTCTCGTACTTTGAGTGGGCGCAGAACATCCAGCAGTTCCGCTGGTCGGAAGACCGAGTGAACCAGGAGCTGCGCGTGGTGATGGAGAGGGCCACACAAGAGGTGGTGCGCCGCGCTCAGGCGGCGCAGGTCACTCTGCGGGAGGCGGCGTTCCAGATCGGCGTGGAGCGTGTAGGCCGGGCGATTGAGCTCCGGGGGTTTGTGTAGGCACCGCCACGAGCGCGGCGAGTGCGTGCTCAGGCTGTCGGAGGCAGCAGATTTTGATGGCGAGCATAACGGTTAGCGTCCTGGTGGCGGACCCTTGACCTCTGTTCCATATTTCTTTGCCACTGCTGTAATCCTGTCGAGGTCCGGTGGCGCGAACGTCTTGGGGGAAAGTGTCAAGGCCTTGGCGGGCTCCCCGATCTCTTCAAAGAATTTCTCAAAGCCAGCGGGCGCGATGAAGACAAGGACCTTGGCCGGAGTGCTACACAGGTTCGAGAAGCCGTGCAGGATGCCCTTGGGAACGTAGAGGAGTGAACCGGCAGTTGCCTCGACTTTCCTGTCGCCGACCTGGTAGGTCAGCGCGCCATCCAGGACGTAAAAGACCTCGTCCTCTTTGGTGTGGATGTGCAGCGGGCGCCGCCTTGCGGCGCAGGCGCAATGGTCATCTCTGTAACGGAGAAGGCGCCTTTACTGGCCTCACCATCCGTTTTCACTACGTACAGGTCACCAAGGAACCGCAAGGCCTTGCCCTGGCTCGGCTGGACTACTGTGCCGTGGCCGCTCGTGCCCATAACTGTTCCCTCCCTGCAGTTACCGCGCCCCCACCTTCGTCCCCATCATCTCAGCAATCTTCGCGCCGATGTCTTTCGCCGTGACCAGCGCCTCGCCGACGAGGATGGCGTGGACGCCCAGCCTGGCCATGTGCAGCACGTCCTCTCGGGTACTGATGCCGCTCTCTGCCACCAGGACTTTTCCGCGCGGCACCTTGGGCGCCAGGCGCTCTGTGGTGTCCAACGTGGTGTGGAACGTGCGCAGGTCGCGGTTGTTGATGCCGATGATCTCCGCGCCCGCCGCCACGGCGCGCTCCAGCTCCTCCTCCGAATGAGCCTCCACCAGGCACTGGAGCCACAGTCGCTTTGCCTGCACGATGAAGTCGCGCAGCTGGTCCTGGGTGAGGATGGCCACGATGAGCAGCGCGGCGTCCGCGCCGTACGCACGGGCTTCAAACAACTGGTACGTGTCAATGACGAAGTCCTTGCGCAGCACCGGCACGCCGTGGGCGCGCACCGCTTCCTTGACCTGCGCCAGGTGTTCCAGCGTGCCCTGGAAGTGGACGTCCGTGAGGCAGGAGATGGCGGCGGCGCCGTGCTCCGCATATGTTCGTGCGAGGGCAGGCGGGTCAAAGTCTGCGCGCAGGAGGCCCTTGGACGGCGACGCCTTCTTGACCTCCGCGATGAGGCGGACGGACTGGCCCCAGAGCGCGCCGGAGAGGTTGAGCGCGGGCGGCTGCGCCTTGATACGGCGCTCCAGCTCGGCGAGGGGCGTCTGCTGCTTGTGCAGCGCGACTTCTTCCCGCTTCTTGGCGACGATGGGGTCTAGCATGGTGGTCATGGTCGTGCTCCATCCAGGTACCAATTCTTTCCCGCTCTCCCGACGCGTTGGGATCAGGGCTTCGGCTTACTTCGCTCAGAATGACGTAAGAAGCATGGCGACGATTGGGTCAAGGATCGGTGCCATGTACGGCTACTTTACACGTGCTCGAACCAAGAAGAATCAATCTCAATAGCTTGAACTAGCTTGGTGTTCACCCCAAGCTTCAATTCGCGTAATTTGTCTGTAAGAAGATTGCCATCTATGAGGTCAATGGGAGGCGCTCCGTCGCGAGTCGCCTCTCTCCGAGCTTCTCTTGTGAAGTTACCTGTTGTAATGATCAAACCTTTGTCGGCCCGACCAATCATTGCGCCACGAAAATCACGGACCACGTCAGCGCCGATGTTCCCACGGTGACGTTTAGATTGGAATAGGACGTTAAAGCTGATCAGGCCAGCAACGCGAACGATGCCTCGTCCGTCAATACCACCATCGCCTGAACGGCCAGTGACTACGACTTCAATAAATCCGGACTCCCTCAGTACGCGTTGACATAGTCTCTCAAAAGCATCTGGTTTAATCGACAAAAGAATCTCTAGCAGTTGTGCACGCCAAACAGCGGTTTCCGCTGCGATCTCTTCAGATTCCTCAGCCACACTTTCTATGCTGTCAGACAAATTCTTAGTCGGGTCAGACTTATTCTTACCAGTCCGATTCAAATGGTACGATTCTAATATTTCCTTGGGATTTATCCGCTCAGTCTGGGTTGCTTCCTCAATTAGCACCCACACTCCGCGCTGCGGGTTGTCGATTAAACCCGCCGATTTAAGATAGGTCCGGGCGTTTGCAAGCCTAAATTCAAACTCTGTCCATGTGCTGTTGCAGCGGGGGATAGCGAGAATCTCTGGGGGCAGCCTGAGGTTGGCTGTAACTATTTCGATAATCTCGTTTATGGATCCATTCCCCCCAAGCTGTTTTAAAGCGACAAATGTCGGCTCAATCGGATTTTGGGAAGCTGGCATCCTAGAATTAGAGGCCATTTGCACCTCCAGACACTTCGCGGCGAGAGCCTCACTCCAGCTTCTGGCTCAGCTCCGCAAGTCCCGTCAGCGCCTTCATCGCCTTGCCGCTGTCAACGGACTCAGCGGCGCGCCTGACCCCGGAACGCAGGTCGCGGACGGCGTCGGCGGCGAGCAGGCCGGCGGCGGCGTTGTAGAGCACCACGTCGCGGATTGGCCCCTTCTCGCCGCCCAGCAACCGCTCTAGCGTCTCTTTGTTCTGCTGCGCGTTCCCGCCCTTCAACGCCTCGGTGGGGGCGCGCGGCAGGCCCGCCTGCTCCGGCGCCATGGTGCTCTCCGTCACCTGCCCGCCGGTGACCTCCCAGACGTGGGTGAGGCCGGCGAGAGTCAACTCGTCTAGCCCGTCCTCGCCGTGCACGACGATGGCGTGCTTGGATCCCAGAGCGTTTAATGCGTTGGCCACGAGCGGGCCAAACCGCTCGTGAGGGACGCCGACGAGCTGGTACTGCACGAATGCCGGGTTGGTGAGCGGCCCCAGGATGTTGAACACGGTGCGGATGCCAATCTCGCGCCGCACGGGCGCGGCGAAGTGCATCGCCGGGTGGAACGCCTGCGCGAACATGAACCCGATGCCGAACTCTTCCACGCAGCGCTTCACGCTCGCCGGGCTGAGGGCGAGCTTGACGCCGCAGGCCTCCAGCAGGTCGGCGCTGCCGCAGATGCCCGACGCGGCGCGGTTGCCGTGCTTGGCGACGCGGACTCCCGCTCCCGCCATGACGAGCGCCGCCGCCGTGGAGATGTTGAACGTGCCTTTGCCGTCGCCGCCGGTGCCCACGATGTCCACCACAAGGCCGGACACCTCAACGCGGAGCGCCTTGTCGCGCATGACGCGGGCCATGCCTGCCACTTCGTCCACCGTCTCGCCCTTGATGCGGAGCGCGGTGAGGAACGCACCGATCTGGGCGGGCGTGGCCTGGCCGGTCATGATCTCTTCCATGACCGAGGCCGCCTCCTGCTGCGTGAGGGAGCGGCCAGAGACGAGGACGTCTATGGCTTCGCGGATCATCTTGTCACACTCGCAACTCTAGCAAGGGCGCAGCCTCAGCGGCCGCCTGGCTGCGTGCCCGAACGGGGAGATTCCTCGCTCCGCTCGGAATGACACAGAAAGACGTGGTGTGGGCCTACGGCGGCCGCGTGGCGACAATGGAGCGTGTGGAGATTTCTCGCCCCCGCTGCGCTCCGGTTCAGACTGGCATCGGTGGGAGGCTGAGAATGACGGCCTGCCCGGGAAACCGGAGCGTGTAGGGTCGAGGCATGCTTCGACTCTACGATTTGGGGACACAAGGGTGGCGTGGGGACGGCGCGCACGGCTTTACCGCACCACCACGCAGGTGAGCGTGTTGCGGATGCCGGAGACGGGACGAACCTTCTCGCGGAGGATGGTGGTGACGTCGTCCAGCTCGCTGGACTCAATCTCCACCACGATGTCGTAGGGGCCAAGCACCTCGTTGACCGCCTTCAGCCCTTTGTTCTTGCGCAGTTCATCCAAGACCTCGCGAGTGCGCAGCGCGTCGACGGTAATCAGAATGTACGCTTTTACGGCCATGTTTTACCCCCTTCATCTCCGCGTTGAGCGTTATATGGGTTCACACCTTAGGTCGCACTGTGGGGTAAAGCTTGTGTATTGCCCGCCATGCTCCTCGGCGCTGCCCCAGCACGCGTCGCAGCGCGGGTCGCGGCGGTCGTCCATGGAGAGAAAGGACTCTAGGGGGATGCTCAACGGCTTGCCACAGACCGGGCTGAGGTAGTTCACGCACTCTTCAGCGTCGTCCACCTGCAGTCCAAGGTCTGCGTACCAGAGCAGCAGCAATTCAAGCGGCCGGTGCGAGAGGCTGCGGCTCACCTCCTGGTGCATCCTCGCCAGCGTACGCAGGTCCATCGCGCCACCTCCTGACTGGTTTTGCGTGCCTTCTACGCCTGCATCGGCGACGGCATCGCCAGAAAGTTCTTCAGCAGGTCTTTGCCGACCGCCGTCATGATGGACTCGGGGTGGAATTGCACGCCCTCAATGGGGAACCGACGGTGCCGCACGCCCATTATAAGCCCCTTGTCGGTCTTTGCAGTAACCTCCAGGTCCGCCGGAAGCGCCTCCGGGTAGATGACCAGCGAGTGGTAGCGAATGGCCTCAAACGGGTCCGGCAGGCCACGGAAGACGCCCTTGCCGTCGTGGTGGATGAGCGAGGTCTTGCCGTGCCTGATCTCGCCCGCGCGGTCCACCGTGGCGCCGAAGGCGTAGCCGATGCACTGGTGGCCAAGGCAAACGCCCAGCGTCGGAATGCGCGGCCCGAGTCGGCGGATGACCTCGTTAGAGACGCCGGCCTCCCTTGGCGTGCGCGGCCCCGGCGATACGACGATGCGTTCCGGGCGCATCGCCTCAATCTCGTCCACGGTCACTTTGTCGTTGCGGACGGTGACCACCTCGGCACCCAGCTCGGAGAGGTACTGGTACAGGTTGTAGGTGAAGCTGTCGTAGTTGTCTATCAGCAGCAGCATGGATACCCCCTTCCCTCAAGAACGACCCTGGTAGTGCCGCGCAAGCTCGGACGCGTACGCCGCGCCGAGCCAACTGGCGTTCTGTGTCAGCCACAATCTAAAGCTGGTGGTGCACGCGGGCGGCTCCCGGGAAACGAGCAGCCCCGCGGACAAGCCGGCCAGTTCGTCCCGTGTGATCAGCACATCCCGCGTGAACAGACCTTCCGCACGAGCCAGCAGCAGGGCGACCGCCGGACTAGCGTGGACGATGCGCGGTCTGGCTCCAAGCGAGGCGGCAAGAAGTCCCAACAGCTCATTGGAGGTGTAGGTCTCCGGCCAAACGGCGTCGGCGACCACGTTGTCCGTGCGCCGGCCTAATGCCACAGCCATGCCCGCAAGGTCCCCCACGTACACCGGCTGCACGCGGTACTCGCCGGAACCCGGCACGATGAACAATGAGAAGCGGCGCAGCAGCCACGCGATGTTGTTGATCAGGATATCCTCATGGTCGAACACGAGCGTTGGCCTGACGATGGCGTAGGACAGCCGCGAGGCGCGGACATCCTCTTCTACCTGCGCTTTGCCGCGAAAGTAGGGAAGCGAAGGGGCTGAGGCTGCGCTGCTGATGCTGATGTACACAACGCGCCGCACTCCTGCGTCTTGGGGGCTTTGAGCAGTGTCCGGGAGTTTCGCACCGCGATGTCATGGCTCGTGCCGCGCCGCGCGAACCGAATCCAATAGGTGTTGTACAGCGTGTCCACGCCCTCCAGGGATTTCGCCAGGGTCCCCGGGTCGTCAAAGTTGAACGGCAGCGCACGAACCTGATCGCCAAACGGGCTTTGACGGTCCGGCCTGCCCGTGAGGGTGGTGACCTTTCTGCCCTGGGCAAGCAGCTGCTGGGCTATGTACCGGCCCGTGTACCCGAACGCGCCGGTCACCACGTCGTGGGCGCGCGTGGTCCCCGCACCCACTGCTGGAGCAAGCTGGTCTGCTCGTGCATTTGGGGAGCTCATTGCACTCTGCTTTCCTGGTCCGCGCCGGCGCCAAGCCCGACGCGGCGCTTGGCGTCAGCCAGCGTTTTGTCCGCCACGACGCGGGCTCTGGCGGCCCCGTCCCGGAGCACCGCGTCCAACTGCGCAGGGTCTTTGGAGTACACAGCGTACCGCTCTTGGAGTGGCCGCAAGCCCTCAACAACGGCTTCCGCGACCGCCCGTTTCAGGTCGCCGTACCCCTTGCCCGCGAACCGGGTGACAATGGCCTCCTGCGTTTCGCCAGTGAAGGACTGGCAGATGGTGAGGAGGTTGAACACGCCGGGGCGGTTCTCGTCAAACCGTATGTCGGTCAGCGAGTCAGTGGTGGCGCGCTGGAACTTTCGCCGGATGACATCCGGAGGATCCAGCAGGTTCACGGCGTGGTTGGCGTTGGCCTCGCTCTTGCTCATCTTCTTGGTCGGATCGTCCAGGCCCATGATGCGGGCCCCAATTTCCAAGATGCGCGGCTCCGGCACCGTGAATGTCTCGCCGAACAGGCGGTTGAAGCGCATCGTGATGTCGCGCGTCAGCTCCAGGTGTTGCTTCTGGTCCTCACCCACGGGAACCTTGTGCGCCTGGTAGAGCAGGATGTCTGCCGCCATGAGGACGGGGTAGTCAAACAGGCCCGCGCTGGCGCCTTCCTGCTGCCGGGCTGACTTGTCTTTGAACTGCGTCATCCGCGTGAGCCAGCCGAAAGGCGTGACGCAATTAAGGATCCAGGCCAGCTCGGCGTGGGCGGTCACATCGGACTGAACGAAGAGCACTGAGCGCTTGGGGTCAATGCCCGCCGCCAGGAGGATTGCGGCGACCTCCCGGGTCTTTGCGCGCAGTTCCTTGGGGTCCTGCGGCACGGTGATGGCGTGCAGGTCCACCACGCAGTAGTAGCACTCGGTGTTGTCTTCCTGCATGGCCGCCCACTGGCGCACCGCGCCAAGGTAGTTCCCGATGTGCAGGTTGCCCGTCGGCTGGATGCCGGAAAGGACGCGCACCTTGCTCACCACGCTACCCCTCTTCTGCCTGGGCGATGGCGCGCAGGAGCGCCTTGGCCTTGTGCAGCGTCTCCTCGTACTCCATCTCCGGGTCGCTGTCGTACACGATGCCGCCGCCCGCCTGGATGGAGGCGACGCCGTCCTTGAGCACCATGGTGCGGATGGCGATGGCGGTGTCCATGTTACCGGAGAAGCTGAAGTAGCCGATAGCGCCCGCGTACGTGCCGCGCCGCTGGCCTTCAAGCTCCGAGATGATCTCCATGGCGCGTATCTTGGGCGCGCCGGAGACGGTGCCCGCCGGGAACGAAGCCCGCAGCGCGTCAAACGCGTTCAGTTCGGGCCGCAGACGGCCCTCCACGTGCGAGACGAGGTGCATGACGTGGGAATACCGCTCCACGTCCATGAGCTGCGTCACGCGCACCGACCCGGGCCGGCTGACGCGGCCGATGTCGTTGCGCCCCAGGTCAACGAGCATGATGTGCTCGGCGCGCTCCTTCTCGTTGGTGCGCAGCTCGTGCTCCAGCGCCGCGTCCTCCTCGGACGTGCGTCCTCGCGGGCGCGTCCCCGCGATGGGGTGGTTCTCCACAAGCCCGTTCTCCGCGCGCACGAGGAGCTCCGGCGAGGCGCCAACGACGGCGAAGTCGTCCAGGGCGAGGTGGTACATGTAGGGCGACGGGTTGATGGCGCGCAGCGCGCGGTAAATGTCCAGCGAGCCGACCTCGGTTGGCCGTTCCAGCCGCTGCGAGAGCACGACCTGGATAACGTCGCCCGCGGTGACGTACTCCTTGGCGCGCAGCACCGCCAGGTGGTACTCCTCCCGGGTGAAGTTGGAGGTGTACTCCAGTCGTCCTTCGACCGGCTCAGGATGAGCGCCCGCTTCGCCTGCGGGCTGCTTCCGCAGGCGAAGCGGGCGCTCAAGGCGCTTGACCACTCGGTCAATCCGCCGGACCGCCTGCGCGTAGGAGCGGTCTACATCGCCGTTGAGGCGGGCGTGGCTCACCACCTTGATCTTGTGGCGGAGGTGGTCAAACACCAGCAGCGTGTCCATCTGCATGAACAGCGCCTCGGGGATCCCGAGCGGGTCCACGGGCGGCTTGGGCACGCGCGGCTCAAAGTAGCGGACAGTGTCGTAGCCCAGGTAGCCCACGAAGCCGCCGTGGAAACGGGGAAGCTCCGGCAGCGGCACCACGCGGTACTTCGCCAGCCGCTTCTGGAGCGGCGCCAAGGGGTCCACAGCGCCGCCTGGGTAGCCCTCGCCGGTCTTCAGCACCCACGACGGCTCCGTGCCGATGAAGCTGTACCGCGCGAGGCGCTCGCCGCCCTCGACGCTCTCAAACAGGAACGAGTACGGCTTGCGCGCGACCTTGAGGTACGCCGTTACGGGCGTTTCCAGGTCGGCATTCAGCTCGCGGTATATCGGCACCAGGTTGCCGGCGCCGCTGAGTTTTTTCACCTCGTCCAGAGTCGGGTAGTACACAGTGTCCTCCTCGCACGGCAAGCGTCATAATGAGCCAGGTGTTTGATTGGGCGGCGTCTCGCCCTCACCTTAGTCCTCTCCCATCAAGGGGGCCTTGCCCATAAAGTCCTCTTTTCACGCGACTTTCTGGGCAGACGCCCTAGTTGTGTATCACGAGAGACCGTCGTCCAGGTCCGCCGCTGTCCGGCAATCCCCCTGACACTTATTTTAGTGTGCCGCCAACCCTGAGCCACAGCCCCGTCGCGGTGATCTCCACAAGGGCTATGCCACTGTCGTCCGTGAACCGGAGGCCATAGTTCGCATTGACTCCGCAACTGAGGCTCAGAAATAATACCTTCATATTCCCCCTCCCGACTTTCCGGGCAGACGCCCGACTTTGTGGTCAAACAGGACTTTCCGGGCAAGGCCCATCACGGGATAGGAGAAGGGAGACGGACTACCGGCTGCACCAGCGTCTGCCAGGACGGTAGGGTTCCGCTCTCACAACGTTCATATCGTCCCATTCCTCCCCACGGAGTCCCATGGCAAACAAAAAGACCCGCCCACAACAGGGGCGGGTCTTCCCGCGATGCCACCCTACTTTCACCGCAGCTTCTGTTCCCGATGCCTACATGCCACGCACTGGCGGAACTGCGGTCTCTTCGTTCAGTGAGGGCCCGCCGCTTGCGGACCGTGACCACCTAGGGCTTCAATAACGGTGCCCTCTCCGTCAGCGCCTACTTGTCCCTCTTCCGCATTCCTTGGGCCGTCCAAAAGGAATACGGGCACAGGCCCGTTCGGGCTGAGGCTCCCGGGTCCATTCGGCCCTTGCGCTGGCGCCGGGCTTCCACCACTTCCCGGCTCTCTGTGGCCTCGCTAGAGACGTACTCGTCCCGATCAACGCCATTCATATATACGGTAGCGCGAATGGAAGGAGGCTGTCAATAAACCGACACTTCACGGGACTTGGGGAAGCCCTCCAAGTGTGGTGTAATGAGTACAGTCCAGACTGCTCAAAGGATGCGTCATGCGAGAGTCGTGCGTTGCGCTCCGATACAAAGATGGGAAGCCCTTCCAGGGTGTCATTCTCACCTTGGACTTCCACAAGGAGAATACGCTTTGGGCAGCGGGCTGTCTTGAACTCGGTACCGCAACTGATGATTCGGACATTGATGTCGCGCGGAAAGAGCTTCTTGAAAACATCTCCCTTCAACTGGACGGGGCTGAGGAGTTGGGGTTCATTGCGGAGTACTTGAAGGAACGGAATATTCACGTGTTTGCACTGCCTGAAGAGCAGACTCGGACTGGCGCGGCTACTTGGGCAGTCACGGCCTAGCCTCGGCATAAACCGTGACCGGTCTACAGCTCATCCGGTTGCTGGAGCTTGATGGGTAGCAACGGCGTCCCAAGTGCGCGACGCACGGAGTTTTGCTGTTCAGGCGTTTTCTGGACGAGCCGCGCCCAAGGATAACTGTGACTCCCGACAAGCCGAGAGACTTAGCCGAAGGCACCCTAGCAGCGATCCTCAGCCGCCAGCAAACGGGAATGGGCAAATCGGGGCTTCAAGCGTTGATTGAAAGGTACGGCCTTCCCTAACCAGAACTGCCCAACCCCACCTCCGCCAGCCGCGTGTACTGCGCGCCGCTCGGGTTCAGCACGCTCCGCATGAGACTGATGCTTTCCACACGCATGGCGGCTGGCGCAACCTGCGGGGGCTGCGCAAGAAGCGTCGCCAGACACTGACGCTCCTCCGTCGTCATGCGGTCGCGGGCGCGGCCAAGCGTCAGGTGCGAGGAGAAGGGCCTGCCCTCGGGCGGGAACCCCAGCGCCGCGAGCGCCGTCTCCAACGCCTTCGCGAGCTTGAGCAACGCCGCCGTGTCGCCCGCCAGGCCCACCCACACCACCATCGGCGACCGCCCGTTCGGAAAAGCGCCAACGCCGTTCAACGTCACGTCGAACGACGCGCAGCCGGCGGCTACCAGCCGCATCGCCTCGGTAACCGCCCCCAGCCGCGCGACGGGCACGTCACCAAGGAACTTGAGCGTGAGGTGCACGGACTCCGGCGCCACCCAGCGCACGCCAGATGGAACATGGCGCTGCACGGCCCTCTGCACTGCCGCCAGCGCTTGACGTACATCCTCGCTCAGCTCAACGGCAACGAACGCGCGGACCGACTCCGCGCCGGTGGTCACGCTCGCCCTCGTTTCAGCTCGTCGCGCAGCGCCCTGAGTTGGCGGTACCAGTCCACGAGCACGTCCAGGGAGAACGCGGCGTTGGCGGGACTCGGGTTCGGCGTTACGAACACCACGCTCTTCCCGATGTTCCGCTCTTGCCTACCCCACCGGACCTCCTGGACGCGAAGGCCATCCGCATAGCGCAGGTAGCTGCCGTACGCCTGCTTGCCGTGGAACCAGGCGATGAACGGCTGGCACCTGAGCAGTTTTTGGCGAAGCAGCGAGGCACCTGTGCGAAAATCTTCCGCCGTGAGCTGCGACGCGCTTGCCGACGGTCTTTTCGCCACATCGGTGAAGCCAATGCGCTCTGTGTAGAAAAGTTTCTCCACCGCCGTTCTTCCAAGTTCCAGGGTTTCCGATGCCAGGCCCGACGCATTCAGGGCGCGCCAGAACCGGTTTTGCGGCGTCGCAAAGTAGAACCCAGCCCGCGCCGAGTTCACGGAGGGATTGATGCCGATCGACACGATCTCCAGGCCCTCCCGGAGGTAGTCCGGCAAGGTAGACAACGCGTCGCTACCCACGGAGGACCTCTTCATCGGCAAGCCCAAAGAGCCTCGCCGCGTTGTCCCCGAGAATGCCTCGCTCGGCCTCCTCACCCAGTCCGCTGGCGCGGAGGTCCCTGAGCACTCGCTCCGGCCTGAGCAGAGGAAAGTCGCTGCCGAACAGCACCTTGTCACGCCCAATCAGCTCCGCGCCCACGGCGAACACGCGGGGCTGGTACAGGAAGGGCGACGCCGCCGAGTCAAACCACACGTTGCTCAGTGCAGCACCGACCTCAGGCATCATGGCGTAGAACGGCAGGCCACCGCCCCAGTGGGCGCAAATCAAGCGTACATCCGGAAACGCCTCGGCAAAGGCAAGCGCCTGTTGCGGAGTCGTACGCCCCTTGCCTGGATATTCATGTCCCACCGGTTCGGAAACGTGCGTGAGCACCACGAGCCCAAGCTGTCGCGCAAGGTCGGCGAGCGGCTTCAACAGCTTGGCGTCGTCCAAGCGGAACCCCTGGCTGTCCGGGTGGAGCTCGCCGATCCCCTTCGCGCCTGCTTTTGCGCAACGCGCAATCTCGTGAAGCGCCGCATCGCCCCAGGCCGGGTTCACGGAGCACAGTGGAACGATGCGCCGCGGGAAGCGGGCCGCGCATTCCAGCAGGTAGTCGTTTGCCTCGCGCGCCATCTCTTGGTCCGTCCACCCGATGCCCGCCGCCACGGCGGCGTCAAACCCGGCTTCATCAAGGGCCGCGATCAAGTTTTCCGCCGTCGCCATGCGACTCCCACGCCCGCTGTACAGCGCATCAAACGTCCGGTCGCGACCCAAGAGAGCAGCGCGCTTCTTGGCGAACCTCGGAGGAAAACAGTGGGTGTGCACGTCTATCCGCATGGCGTCATTATACGAGCGCGCTGCGTTGGTAAGCCCCGCGTGTGCTATACTAACCGAGTCGTTTACTAGCATTCTGCCCGTTAGGCTCCGCGCATTTCACGAGACGCAATTCTGCTTGCCAGCAACAAGGAGGCGCCGTGCCCAGCGACAAATCACACCGGGTTTCAGTGCGCAAGGCCGCCCGCAACCAGGCCGTGCGCAGCGCAACGAGGACCGCCCGCCGCAAGGGCATGAGCGCCGCGCAGGAAAAGGACGCCAACGCGCCCGAGCTCGTCAAGGCGGCGGTGGCCCAGCTGGATCGAGCCGCGCGCAAGCGTGTGATCCACCCCAACAAGGCCGCACGCCACAAGTCGCAGCTTATGCGCGCGTTGCGGCAGGGCCAGGCGCAATAGGCCTAGCGCGCTGTTGGGCGTCTTTCATGGCGCTGGGGGGGCTGACATACACGGGGCAGCAGGGCAACCTCAGGGCTGCGTCCGTTTGGTTTTGGCAACTGCCCGCTCTCGGAGTTCCAACATGGCGAAACCTCAAAAGCAATCCGTCGCTTTGGTTATTCCCAACCCGAGTGACCCGTCCGACATTCTGGCGGTGCGGCGTCCACTGGATGACGACGAGCTTCCTGGGGTCTGGGGGCTTCCCGCGGGCTCGCTGAGAGGCAGCGAGACGGCAGAAGGCGCGGCACGGCGCGTCGCCCGAGACAAGCTTGGCATCGCACTACACCGCCTTGAGCCTATTGCCGTGGGTGACCAGGAACGCATGGCGTATTCCATCACGATGACGTTGTTCCGTGGACACCTAGCCGGCGGCGCGCCCACCTTGCCCGCCAAACAGGAAGGGCCAGCCGTCACCTACTACGCCGATTGGCGCTGGTCCCGCCCGGCCACGCTGGAGGAGGGCGCGCTCCGCGGCTCCCTTTGCTGCCAGCTCTGCCTCCAGCACTACCAGACAAGTCTCCGCTGACCGCCAGACCGCCTAGAAATGCCAGGACCAGAAACACCATCACCCGTCACGTCCTCCCTCAGCGTTTCTTTGCGGCCCCGGGTCACCGTCAACTACTTTCACGAGATAGCCCTTAAGGGCCTCAACCGCCGGATGTTCACCCGGCAGGCGGCTGACAACCTCAAGAGGGCCATCCAGGACACGGATAGCCGTATCGTTGAGCGGCGGGACATGGGCGCGACGCTCTCCTACCCCGGGGACGCTAAGTGGCCGTTCATGGCGGAGCGCCTGGAGCGGCTCTTCGGCGTGGAGCGTTTTGCACGCGCCTACCCGGTCACACTATCCATGGACGCCATCAGGGAGACGGTGGGCGCGTTGCTCGCCCTCGTTGCTTTACCCAAGACGTTTCGCATCTCAGCCAGCAGGGCGGACAAGTCGTTTCCGCTCACGTCGCCTGAGATCAACGCTCAGCTCGGCGCCTGGGTCCGCCGCCGCACCGGCATGACCGTGGACCTGGACGACCCGGGCCTGGACATCCGGGTGCACCTCCGCGACCGCACCGCCTGGCTCTCACTGGAGGAGCGCCGGGGGCTTGGCGGCATGCCCATCGGCGTAAGCGGCCGCGTGGCCGCGCTCCTCTCTGGCGGAATAGACTCTCCGGTGGCTGCGTACCGCGTCATGTCCCGCGGCTGCCCCGTCACCTTCATCCACTTCCACAGCTTCCCGCTGGTGGAAGGCTCGTCCCGCGAGAAGGCGAAAGAGCTGGTGGACATGCTGACGCGGTACCAGTTCCGGTCGCGGTTGCACCTGGTCTCGCTCGCGGAAATCCAGAAGCGCGTGCTCCTCGCCGCCGAGCCGGACTACCGCGTCGTGCTTTACCGCCGCTTCATGCTCCGCATCGCCGAGGCCATCGCCCTCAAGGAAGGCGCGCTGGCGCTGGTGACGGGAGAAAGCGTGGGGCAGGTGAGCTCGCAGACGCTGGAGAACATGCTGGCCATCAACGCGGTGATGACGCGTCTGCCCGTCCTGCGCCCGCTCGTCGCCGCTGACAAGGAGGAGATCGTCCGCATGGCGCGCGCGCTCGGCACGTACGAGGTGTCCATCCAGCCGGACGAGGACTGCTGCTCGCTCTTCGTGCCGCCGCACCCGGTCACCCGCTCGACGCCGGAGACCGCCGCCGCGCAAGAGAAGGACCTGGACGTGGAGGGCTTGGTGAGCGAGGCTGTGGCGAACGCGGAACTGTGGCGCGCCGCATGGCCGGAGCGTGGGCCTGCAGGTTAGTTGACCATCACTGGCTCCTTGTACGTGAGGAAGGGCCGTAAACCACAATTTGCGCGAGTTCAGCTTGCCACCGTTCCCTCGACCGTGACTGAGGGCAAAACCCGCCACGCGTTGATCTAATCCGGTTCTCTTGCGTTGGTGTTGATGGGGAAGGAAGGCGCCTCCACCCAACCGCCCCTACCTCACCCCTGGCCCCTCTCCATCGCATGGAGATGGGGAATGTAGTGGGCCAGTACGGCTGCAGGAAGACATATCCACAACAACGCAGGAGAACCTCCCATCCAGGTTGATATGTTCTGCATCCCAGACTCCGGTATAATGCAACGAGCGTCCAGTGGCCCGCGAGGTACCTGGATCCAGGCGCTCCCATGTGGAGGAGATCAATCATGGCAGACCGACTCGGTCGCGCATTCTTCGGCCGCGAGTGTCCCATCGGCCGCGGCACCCACACCGACCTGCCTCTTATCCACCCGTCCGCTTTTCAGCGCCCCTTTGCTGCTGCCCGCGCTTCCGACGGACCGTCCGCGTCTGTTGAATCGCGCCCATGACGCACGTGCTGAGCCACGTTGAGGCCAAGCGCGTGGAGCGCTCGCTCCGGCTGTCGTCCGCGGAAGGGATGGCCTATGGCGGGATGGCAGGCTTCGGCGACTCGCTCCTCGGGGCCTATGCCGTCGCGCTCCGAGCCACCAGCTTTGAGATCGGCCTCCTCTCAGCCGTCGCAAACCTCCTGGGTGCTCTCGGCAACGCCCTCAGCTTCCGATTTGCCAAAGCCTTGAGTACCCGCAGACGGGTCATTCTGCTGTTCGCGGCGCTCCAGGGGGTCATGTGGCTGCCCATCGTAGCCTTGAGCAATGTGTGGAGCGAAAACGCGGCGATGCTACTCGTGGCGTTTGTGGGGCTGTACGCCGCGTTTGGCGCCGTCGTGACGCCCTGCTGGAACAGCATCATGGCCGAGGTGCTGCCCCCGCGCCTTCGCGGACGGTACTTCGGTCTGCGGAGCCGCTACGGCACCCTGAGCACCATGGCCTCCGCCCTAGTTGGCGGCGTGGTCATCTATCTGCTCCGTGACCACGGGCTGACCGGGTTCGTCGCGGCGTTCCTGGCCGCCTTCACGTTCAGGTGCTTCTCGGTGCTGATGCTCAGCACGCTGTTTGAGCTCCACAGCGACGTGAAGCTGGAGCAGAGCGTGCCGCTCCGCCGCTTCCTGGGAGAGCTGGGCCGGACCAACCTCGGACGGACCATGCTTTTCATCATGTCCATGAACTTTGCCGTGAACTTCGCCGGACCGCAGTTCACGCCCTACATGCTCCGCGAGCTCCACATGAGCTACCTGCTCTTCACCGTCATGGGCGTGGCGACGGCGCTGGGCACGGTGCTCACGGTGACCCACTGGGGCTTCGCCGCCGACAAGGTCGGCAACCGCCGACTGCTTGCGGCTTCCGGCGTGCTGGTGTCGTTCGTCCCGATGCTCTGGCTAGTCTCCCCCAATCCGGTGTTCCTGGGGCTGGCAAACTTCTACAGCGGCGCGGCCTGGGCCGGGTTCAACCTCACCTCGGCGAATTTCCTCTTTGACGCGACCACGGAGCACAACCGAACCGCCTACCTCGCGCTCTACAACACCGGCGCAGCCCTGGCCGCGATGGCCGGGGCGCTGCTGGGCGGCTTCTTTGTCGGGCACCTTCCGTTGCTGCTGGGCTCGTCCGCGCTGACGCTCTTCGCCGTCTCCGGCGCGCTCCGGCTGACGGTGACGATCGTCTTCACGCCGTTCATCCGCGAGGTGCGGCGCGTGTCCCAGTTCTCCAACCTGGAGGTGTTCCACCTCATGCTCGCGGGCAAGCCTGCGCACCTCCACGCCAGCCAGGGCCGCATCGAGCGGATGCACATCCCCGCCACCGGCGCCCACCAGCTTGTCAGTCCGCATCTCGCTGATGAGGACGTGGAGCACGTCACGGGGTTCTCATAACGTCCGCCACGCCTTTACGCTCCCACCCGCGTGCGCTAAGCTACCATGACACCTTGCGTGGAGGCATTTGTGCCCTTCAAGTCGCCGCGCGGCATCCGCGACCTCCTCCCCGACCAGCAGCCACTGTGGCGACACGTGGAGGACGTTGCAAAAGAAACCGCGCGCCGCTTCGGCTACCAGCGCATTGACACGCCGGTGTTTGAGCAGGCGGGCCTCTTCGTCCGCGGCGTGGGCCAGGGGACGGACATCGTGGAGAAGGAGATGTACGTCTTCAAGGACCGCGGCGACGAGGAGCTGGCGCTGCGTCCCGAGGGCACCGCGCCCGTCTGCCGCGCGTACCTGGAGCACGGCATGGCGTCGCTGCCGCAGCCGGTGCGGCTCTACTACCTCAGCCCCATCTTCCGGTACGAGCGGCCTCAGGCGGGCCGCTACCGCCAGCACCACCAGTTCGGCGTGGAGGCCGTCGGCGACGGGGACGCCGCCGTGGACGCGGAGATCATTGAGCTGGGCTGGCGCTTCACGCAGGCGCTCGGCTTGCGCGACCTGACGCTCGTGCTGAACAGCATCGGCGACAAAGCGTGCCGCCCCGCCTACCTGGACTCGCTGCGTGAGCACTACAGAACGCGCCTTGCCGACGTCTGCACCGACTGCCGGATGCGCTACGAGCGGAACATCCTGCGCGTGCTGGACTGCAAGCGCACCGACTCCAAGTGCCAGGAGGTCGCCGAGTCCGCGCCCCGCATCTCGGAGCGTTTATGCGATGCCTGCCGCGCGCACTGGCGACAGCTCGTCAGCTTCATAGAGGCACTGGGCATCCCGTACCGCGTCAACCACCGTCTGGTGCGCGGCCTTGATTACTACACCCGCACCGTGTTTGAGATTCAGCCGCCGGACGAGGGATCGCAGAGCACCATCCTGGCGGGGGGCCGCTACGACGGGCTAATTGAGGAGCTGGGCGGCAGGCCCACGCCCGGCATCGGCTTCGGCACGGGGATTGAGCGGCTGGTGGCAAATCTTGAACGGCAGGGCAAGGAGACCGACGTTGCGGCAGCGAGGCCGGACGCGCTGGTGGCGTACATGGGCGCGGCGGCCAAGGAGCACGCCATCAAGCTGGCCTCGGAGCTACGGCAGCAGGGCCTCTCCGTCCTGCTCGCGCCGCCGGGCAAGAGCCTGAAGGGCCAGCTCCGCCACGCTGACGCGCTCCACGCCCGCGCCGTGCTCATCCTGGGCGAGGACGAGCTAACCTCCGGCACCGTCTCCGTGAAGGACCTGGCGACGGGGGAGCAGCAGCGGGTGGAGAGGGGGGAGGTGGGGGGGGCGTTACTCAGATCTAACTGAACTTATACAATAAGACAATCTACCTCTTGACATCGTAGTCTTCCTATGATAATCCGTCTGCATATTGCCGCGGGAGGACGATGTGTTTAAGCCGGCGCAAGTCGCACAGAACTTGAAGGCCGTGAAGGAGTCCTTAATCGCGTTCGACCAAGGACTGAAAGAGAACCGAAACCTGGATCGGCGACTCTCACTTTTCCGAGCATGGTATTACATTCCTGAATTGGATGCAGTGGGCCCCAGCAAATTCATAGATTACAAGGGCATGACTGCGGCAGAATACCTTGACAGATACAGTGCGGATTTGGATGGACGGAAAACGGAGCCGGTGTTGGGAAAATGGTTCGATACCCTAGAGGAAGACACACCCGAAGCCCAATACATCGCCGGAAAGGTTTTTGAACCTCTTCACAACCACGGTAAAAGACCGAATATAGCGGCCCGATTTGGTGCCCCTGTTGGGTGGCGGCTAGAAACGACTCCTCCACAGGCAGCACACAACAGCGGCCAGTAAGAGACTCCCACGAATGAATCTAGGCCTATAGTCGAAGTTTTCTGGCGAGCGTTCTTAGGTCTGTGCCCAGAAGATCAGGCCATATTGACTCAGCGAATTCTGAACTATAGCAAAAGATGAATGTCTTGTTAAAACCGAGAGGAGGGAGTTTGCATGATTGATTGGGCACCGTTTGAAGTGGAATTGAAATATCGAGGGTGGGAGAAGAAGGTAGTCAACCACGCGTTGCGTAGTCCAAGGCATCGTGAGAGAAGCCGTAGAACTTTGCAGCGGGAGACTGCTTCCTTCGCTACGTTCAAAACGGTTCTGGACTTTGAGGCGTTCGTAGACAAAGTGCGGAACTAGATGGGCTTATAGCCATCTCCTTCGAATAGACCCACTACCTAAACAACCCGACTCACTTTTTAAGGCTTAGGAGGGCTGCGTGCGGCTTCATTGCACTACTCGCCCAGATGATCGCTTGAACCTCACCCCTAACCCCTCTCCATACGATGGAGAGGGGGAATGAGTATGGAAAAGGAACGCAGGCGTCCAGAATCAGGCCTGTGGTCACGTCTCAAACCAAAGGTCCATGAACTTCGACACGCCCGACGCCAGCGGAGGAACTTCTCTGGCGTCGGATAAGGGGCCGGCAAATATCGGGCGCCAAGTTCCGGCGTCAACACGCCATGGGCCCATACATTGTTGATTTCTATTGCGTAGAAGCTAAGCTGGTCATAGAAATTGACGGCCCTATCCATGAGCACCAACGACAGGCAGATGCCAACCGTCAGGCATCCCTGGAAAGCCAAGGTCTCCATGTGCTGCGCTTCACCAACGAACAGGTCATGACCGCCTTGCCGAAAGTTCCTGAAACAATCCAAACAACCCTCGGAAAACGCTGACTCGTCGCACTTGCGGCCACATTCCCCCTCTCCACGTAGTGGAGAGGGGTTAGGGGTGAGGTTCAAAAGATACCAATGACGGAAGCCCACGAGCGAACGACTGACGTAGCAATCTCCGGTCCCACCCCTTCCGCCGCCACCAATCTCCTCTCCGGCCTCAACGCCGCGCAGCGCGAGGCAGTGGAGCACATAGACGGCCCGCTGCTCATCGTTGCTGGGCCGGGGTCCGGCAAGACGCGGGTCATCGTCCACCGCATCGCGTACCTGGTGCGCGTCGTGGGCGTCTCGCCCTCCCGCATCTGCGCGGTCACGTTCACCAACAAGGCCGCGCGGGAGATGCGGGACCGCCTGGGGAGGCTCCTCGGTACGCAGGCCGAGCGGCTCACCGCGGGCACCTTCCACGCCCTCTGCGCCCAGATATTACGCCGCGACGGCGCAGCCATCGGCATCTCCAAGGACTTCGTCATCTACGATTCCGACGACCAGACCTCCGTGCTCAAGCGCGCCTTTGACGCCGAGCAGATAGACCCCAAGCACTTCTCGCCCAACGCCGTCCACGCCGCCATCTCGCGGGCCAAGGCCAAGCTCATTGACGTGGAGACGTACACCGCGCAGGCCGTCGCACCCTACGACCGCGTCGTCGCGCGCGTGTACGCCCGCTACCAGGTCATGCTCGCGCAGAGTCAGGCGGTGGACTTTGACGACCTGCTCTTCAGGGCCTACGTCCTCTTCCGTGACCACCCCGAGGTGCTGGAGAAGTACCAGTCGCGGTACCAGCACCTGCTCGTGGACGAGTTCCAGGACACGAACGTGGCGCAGTACGCGCTGGCGCGGCAGCTCGCGGGCAGGCAGCACAACATCTGCGCCGTCGGCGACCCGGACCAGGCCATCTACTCGTGGCGCCACGCCGACGTGCGCAACATCCTGAGCTTCCAGCGCGACTTCCCCGGCGCCAAGGTCGTGCGGCTGGAGACTAACTACCGCTCCACGCCCTACGTCATCCAGGCCGCGGCGGGCGTCATCGCGGCCAACACGCAGCGCATTGAGAAGGACCTGGTCCCACACAAGACCGGCGGCGTCCCCGTTGTCATCACCGAGGCGTACAACGAGGAGGAAGAGGCGCATTGGGTGGTACGCGAGGCCGACCGGCTACGCCGCGACGAGGGCTTCCGCTACGGCGACTGCGCCGTGCTCTACCGCGTCAACGCCCAGTCGCGCGCCTTTGAGGAGGCGTGCCTGCGGTACGGCCTGCCGTACCGGCTGGTAGGCGCGGTGCGGTTCTACCAGCGCAAGGAGGTCAAGGACCTAGTGTCGTACTTGCGGCTGGCGATGAACCCGCAGGACGAGGTGAGCCTGGCGCGCGTGCTCAACGTCCCGCCGCGCGGCATCGGGCAGAAGTCCGCCGACGACCTGGTGCGCTGGGCCCGCGAGCTGGGTGTCTCCACCGTGGAGGCCGTCCACCGGGTCGCCAACCTCTCTCCCCAGCCCTCTCCCCGATACGGGGAGAGGGAGCGGACGGCCCCCCTCTCCGCCGACCTCACCCCTAGCCCCTCTCCATACTATGGAGAGGGGGAACGTGGGGGCGACGCCATCCCCATCACCCGCATTGCCCGCGTGCCGCTCGCCCGCTTCTCCGAGCTGGTCCGCGCCCTCGCCGACGCCGTCACCACCGTCTCGGCACTGGAGGTGCTGGACCTGGCGCTGGAGCGCACCGGCTACAAGGAGTTCCTGCTGAAGGCCGAGGAGGGCGGCGAGGAACGCTGGGACAACGTGCAGGAGCTGCGCGCCCTCGCCGCCGAGTTCGCCGAAATGCCGCCGCCGGAGGGCCTCGTGGCGTTCCTGGAGCGCGTCGCCCTCGTCTCCGACACCGACAACTTGGACGAGGCCAAGGACGGCCTCACCCTCATCACGCTGCACCAGGCCAAGGGGCTGGAGTTCCGCGCCGTGTTCCTCACGGGCCTGGAGGAGGGCCTGCTGCCGCACATCCGCTCCATGGACGACCCGCAGCAGCTTGAGGAGGAGCGCCGCCTGTGCTACGTGGGCATCACGCGCGCGGAGGAGCGGCTGTACCTGACGCGGGCGTTCCGGCGGCACACCGCGGGCGGGAGCATGGCGGGCATGCCATCACGGTTCCTGAAGGACATCCCCGTTACCGCCCTCACCCATCCCTCAACGCTCCAGAAGACGACGGTCCCCGAGCCACGCATGACCCGCCGTGAGCGGGAGCGCGCCGCGAGCCTCACCCCCGGCCCCTCTCCACTTAATGTGGAGAGGGGAGGTGCAGCCAGGCCTGCCGCGCCCGACAAGCCCGCGCTGCGCCCCGGCGACCACGTTCGCCACGCCAAGTTCGGCGAGGGCGTCGTCGTCAGCTTCCAGCCCTCCGGCAGCGACCACGAGGTGACGGTGGCGTTTGCGGAGGGCGGCGTCAAGCGGCTGCTGTACAGCATGGCGCCGCTGGAGCGGGTGTAGAGGATCTGGAGATAACGCTGATGTTGGAAATATATTGTAGTATCATTTGTGATACGCTGTGTGTGTCGATAGAGCATGACGAGGAAACGGGTTGGCGGGTTCATCTTCGTAACGTACAAAGGCGACCACGGGCCGCCACATGTCCACATCTATCAGGGTCACAGGCACCTCGGAAAGTGGGATATCAAGCAAAAGAAGCCGATGGGTACCATTGAAGTGACTAGCAAGCTGAAAGCCGCACTGAAGCAAGCTGGCTACCTGGAGGAATAACGCGCAATGGCTACCGCACGACCGGTGCAATTAAACGCCGCTAAGCAGAACGCACACTCGTTGAAGGATGTATACCTTACTTTCCAGCGCGTTGTGACGATTCCGTCTGGCCGTACTATCCTTGCCCTCATGTCCAACGGCAAGGAATACGTTGTGCACCTGAGTGATATCCCAGAGACCGATTCATCTGGCATCCAGTCTTGCCGGGTATCACGACATAGAGACTACGTACTGGTCATCCAGGAGTCTGGCAACAGAATTGACTTGCCGTGGGACGCTGTCCTCTACCACGCCGAGCCAGACTACCCCTACTACAAGGGCCGGGCCTCGCAACAGCGAGAGGAAAAGGAAACAGCCCAACGCATCGGCGCGCAGTTGCGGGCGCTGCGTAAGCGGCGCGGTCTCACGGTGACGGCGCTGGCGCAGGCGGCGGGCATGGAACGTCCCAACCTCAGCCGGCTAGAACATGGCAAGCACCTGCCGAGCCTGGCGACGCTGGAGCGCGTCGCCAAGGCGCTGCGCGTGCCGGTGGCTGAACTGGTCGCCGCTGACTGAGAAGGGGGAGCGCACGGGGGCTAGAAGTCCCCTCGCCGTTCTTACCCTTCCGTCCTACGTGGTAGTACAGCCCAATCAACCTCTCGCGCCGGAGCCGTCGCGGTCCAACGCCCAGACCAGGCTGGCGGCGAGGCGTTGGGGCGCGGCGCCTCGCTCTTGGGCGGTCTTGAGGAGCAGTGAGTAGGCTCGCATGGGCGTAAGGCCCAGGGTGCGCGCGAGGGCCTCTTTGTGTTCCGGCAGCAGCACGGCGCCCTGGTGGTAGCACGGGATGTTGAGGGCAAACACGTAGTCGGGTGTTGCCCAGGCCTGCCTGGACGCGGAAGCCTCGTCCACGTCCAGAGGGCCAGACTCGCGGTTGAGCAACGCGACCATGCGCTGCTCCCGGTCCTGGAGGCCGGCGGCTGATTGTGTCGCCTCCTGGAACATCCTGGCGAGTTCTTCTAGCAACGCGGTACTCCGAATGGTGACCTCATCGCCTTGTGCCCCGTTGGGTTCGCACGTTGAGCTTCTACCTCATCGCCTGCAGGGCCCGCGTGGGCGGACCCTCACCCTAATCCCCTCTCGCTGGGGGAGAGGGGATTAGCCCCTTCGCCTGAGTGTAGTGTCTGAAGAAGACCTAGATATAGGACGAGGCCCAGACCAACTCGCTTTGAAACGCCATAACTTACCTTGAAGAAGTGGTGCGGCCTCAGCGAACCAGATCCTCCCCGCCCCGCCAACCTAACCCCTAGCCCCTTCCCTTTAGGGAAGGGGGAACAATCACTCCACGAGGATTCGCGGCTCTTTTACGGCAACGTGGTACTAACCTGCCCTCATTCTAGCGGATACCTGGCGCGGTCAAGGGAGCAGGTCTCGCCGAGAACGGCCTGGTGGAGGAGGATGTGGAGCCGGGGGTCGCGGCGCTTAACGGTGCGATGGGCTTCGCCACGCACCTCCCAGCCTTTGAGGCGGCACACGGCGGCCCAGGTAAAGCCTTTGTTTGTGTCCAGGCCTTCGGCTTTGAGGAGGCGGGCGACGCGGCGAAGGGCGCTACGGCGCTCGGCGAGGCATTCGTAGCGGCGCTGGAGGGCTACGAGGCCCCGCTCGGTCCGCGCCATCTCCTGTTCGAGGACGGCGAGCTGGCCGGCTAGACTCGGGGGCGCGGAGCCCGAGCGCGTCAACACCATCTCTGCCGCTGGCATTCCGCTATGACCTTCCCAAGCTCCATTGAGGCGCCTTCGCTCTGGATTTCGGAGAGGATTGTGGCCAGGTGCTCGCCGCGCACGCCGGAAGAGCGGACGACGCCGACGACCCAGCTCAGGTTTTGCAGGTCTCGATCTTTGCTTTGGCCGTTTCGCTCAAGGAATGTGATGAGGGACTTTTTGACGTAGAGGCGTGTTGTTTCTTCAAGGCCCAGAGCGCGCGACGTGCTCATGAGTGCCTCTTTCAGGATACCAGGTTTCAGAGAGCCGCCGAGTGGGACTTTAGCGCGAGAGGGCGCTGGAGCGGAGCAGGTATTTGCCGCGCTCCTCCGGGAAGGCGTTGCGAAGCTCGTGGGTGAGGCCGGTCTGGACGGAGACGTAGCCGTATTTCTGGCGGATGGTGTCCAGGGCGCTGGCGAGACGCTCATCGCGCTCCGCTTCCAGGAGGCCGAGCTGGCCGGAGTCCTTGGCGAGCTGGTCAACGCCGACGCCGATGAGGCGCACACTTCGGCGTCCGCCCTTGGCCTCGGCGGCGAGCTCGCGGGCGAGCAGGGCTTCGGCGGCGGCGAAGACGGCGCCGTCGGAGCGGACGGGGCGCGCGAAGGTGCGGTGGCGGCTGAGGGTGGTGAAGTCGTCCCAGCGGAGGTGCAGGACGACGGCCCGGGCGGCCATGCGCTGCGACCTGAGTTCGGCGCAGACGCGGTCTCCCAGGTAACGGAGGGTTCCGCGAAGGAGGGGGAGTTCCAGGGTGTCCTGGCCGAAGGTGGTCGCGCGGCTGATGGACTTGGGGTCGCCGGCGGCGACGACGGCGGTGTCATCCAGGCCCTGGGCGGAGCGCCAGACGACGTCGCCCCAGGCGCCGAGCAGACGGCGGAGCGTGGCCGGAGGTGTGCGGGCGATGTCGCCGATGGTGGCGATGCCGGCTTGTTTGAGGAGCGGCTCGGTCTTTTCGCCGACGCCGGGAAGCTCGCGGACGGAGCGCGGCGCCAGGAACGCTGCCTCGTGGCCGTGCCCGACGGTGAGCAGGCCGTCGGGCTTGCAGGCGTCGGAGGCGACCTTGGCGACGACGCGGCTGGTGGCGATTCCGACGGAGGCGGTGATGCGCAGCTCGTCCTTGACGCGGCGCTTCATCTCGGCGGCCACGCGCTCGGACGGGCCGTAGAGGGACTCAAAGCCGGTCATGTCCAGGTAGGCTTCATCGAGGCCCATTGACTGGAGGAACGGCGTGTAGTCGCCGAGGATGGCCAGGAAGCGCCGGGAGACCTCCAGGTAGTGGTCAAAGCGGCCGGAGATGAACCGGGTGTGGGGGCAGAGGCGGTAGGCTTGGGCGAGGGACATGCCGGCGTGGAGGCCGTAGCGCCGGGCCTCGTAGGAGGCGCAGGCGACGACGCCGCGGCAGCCGGGCTGGCCGCCGACGACGACGGGAATGCCGATGAGGGAGGGGTCGAGCGTACGCTCCACGGCCACGAAGAAGGCGTCCAGGTCAGCGTGGAAGATGGTGCGCATGGTGCTCCTTACCGTTATGGAACATACGTTCTCATATAAGCATAACGTAGGGAGAGTGTCAAGGAAAAACGGCTCGGCGTTCTCTTGCATTGGTGTTGATGAGGATGGAAGGCGCCCTCACCCAACCGCCCCGACCCCACCACATTCCCCCTCTCCATACGATGGAGAGGGGGAATGTGGTGGACGACTAGAGCACCAGGAAAGCATATCCTTTTCAACGCCACAGAACCGTGAGGACAGTGGTGGGTCAAATTCAAAATCCCCGGGGCATTGACTTCGACACGGTCGAGAAAGCCTGCGACTGCAAACTTCAAAGCAACTGCTGCCAACAATTGAAGTACTGTTGGCCTAGTTTCCGAATCGTATGTAGTTGCACGACTTTGCGACCACCAGGGGCGTAATATGTCAGCCCTGGAACGGCGACAGAGGGAACTACATAGACTTCGGGTACCGCGGTCGTTTCAGCGATCTTGTCCAGGAAAGTCACGAAGATCAAGAAATGGTTGTTTTTCTGACTGACGTTATCAACGGGCCAGGCAGTCTTGCCAGCCCTTTTACGTCCACAGTGACGACATCGCCAGACGCACGGACGACTACCACATCTACCGACTTTTTGTTACCCAACGTAAGTATGGCCTCGGCTCCTAACCGATGCAAGATCGAAAGAACATAAAATTCCGCAGCCAGGTTTGTGTTGTAGTTGCCCATCGCCGTCCCTCGCCCCACTTGATAACTGCAGCGTTACATCTGGGTGGAATAGTATATGGCAAACCGGTTGGATGAAATTGGCCCAGCATCGCAAGGACGCGTCTTTTGACACGCCATAGACGGCGACGTACTATGGACGGAATACTCCGCGCCCCATGTGGAGGAGACGATGGTAGAGCCTCACCTGCCCAGGCCGCCGAAGGAGATCCGACAGGAGCTTGAGGCGAAGCGCCGCGAGCGGGTGCCCGGCGGGCAGTTCGTCACCGACAAGTTCCCGGTCCTCACCTACGGGCCGACGCCCAAGGTGGACCTGGCGACGTTCCGGCTGCGGCTTTTCGGGCTGGTGGAGAAAGAGTGCGAGCTGACCTGGCAGCAGCTGCTGGCCCTGCCCAAGACGGTGATGACCGCCGACTTCCACTGCGTGACGCAATGGAGCCGCCTGGAGAACACCTGGGAGGGTGTCCGGACGGAGGACGTGGTCAAACTTATCAAGCTGCGCCCTGAGGTTTCCTACGTGATGGTGCACTGCTACGGCGGGTACAGTACCAACATCTCTCTGGAGGACTTTCTGGAAGAGAACGTCCTGTTTGCCCACCGGCACGACGGCAAGGAGTTGCCCGCCGACCACGGCGGCCCCCTGCGCCTGGTGATTCCGCAGTTGTACGGATGGAAGAGCGCCAAGTGGGTGAGCGGCGTTGAGTTCATAAAGGACGACCGCCCAGGCTTCTGGGAGGAGCGCGGCTACCACATGCGCGGCGACCCGTGGAAGGAAGAGCGGTTCTGGGACGAGTTGATGTAACCGTGGCCTCAGCCGCGCGCTCGCCCGCCTCCGGCTCACAACCCAACCGGCACACGCAAGACCTGCTATGGCTCCAACGCCTCCGAGTTGAAGGCGTTTTCTCCCTCCTCCCCGACCCGCTATCTCCGCCGCCGCTCTACTACCAGGGCATCGCCGAGTTCAACCACGGCGCGTACTGGCAGTGCCACGAGACGCTTGAGGGGGTCTGGCGAGAGACTCCCTACCCCCTCAAGCTCTTCTACTACGCGCTGATCAAGGTGGCGGTGGGTTTTGAGCACGTTGGCCGCCACCACCAGCGGAGCGCCACGAGCCAGCTCACAACCGCCCTGGCGAACCTGGCACCGTTTCTGCCGACGTTCCTGGGGGTGAGGACGGCGCCGCTAGCCCGCGAGGCCCAGGCCTGGCTCGAGCGGCTGGCGGAGCCTGACGTGCGGTGGGCGGAGATGGACGCGCTGCCCCGTCCGAAGATCGTGCTGGCGCTGGAGTGAATCGCGCGCTGGCGACAGGGAGGCTGCGAAGATGACACGGAGGGAAGGGCGTGATGGGGCGTTCCTCCGCAGTTGCGACGAGCATCGTGAAGAAACAGCCGCTTTGCCGGGCCGTCCGGGGTATTGGTGCGGCGAGCCGTGCGGCTTGCGCACGGGATGAACGCTGACGGCCTGGTCCCGGACCACGACAACAAACGGTAGAGGGGCGCTCATCCCGGCGAGCGCCCCTCTACCGTGCAGCGGCCTGTGTGACGTTATGCGGCTTTCTTCTGGGCGAGCTTGGGCCGCGACTGGCCGCCGGCATTCGGCTGGGCAAGCTCAATAATCCGGCTGCAGCTTACGCACTGGAGGTACGCGCCGAAATCGTCGTCTCGGCGCATCACGGTGCCCCGGCACTTTGGACAGGCGTTGTAGTACATCGTCATAGCTGGTCCTCCTATCCGCTCGTCGGCGGACGCTTTTGCTCGTTGTTACCGCCTTTTATAACGATAATGTCACTCATTTAGATGCATGGGTTTCACCGAAGATGCATGAGAAAAGCCCCTTCGTTATCGTGATTTTCGGCTCCTCTGCCGGCTCCTGTACGAGCCTACTTTTGTTTAGCTTTCATGCTATAGATGTGTGAGTATATAGCATGATATGATGCATGTCAATATAGGGGATACGTTGCGTAGAGCGCGCGCCGCAGCTATAATGCAGCTATGCGGCGAATACCACGGAACATCAACGATGAACGGCCCGTCCGCAAGGATGTGCCGACGTCGGTGCCGAGCCGGGGCCAGGGATCACGCCAGGGGCAAGGCGCCCGCGTGACCATCCCTGTGACGGTCAGCCCCGCGCCCGCCCCGAGCCAGGAGGACGGGGTCTACGTCATTAGCGTGGCCGCCCGGCTGGTCAGCATGCACCCGCAGACGCTTCGCAAGTACGAGCGTGCGGGTCTGGTGAATCCTTCGCGGACCATTGGCCTGCTGCGGCTTTACTCAGACCAGGACATCAACCGGCTGCGCATGGTGAAGCACCTGGTGGACCACTGGGGCATGAACGTGGCGGGCGTGGAGGTGGCGATGGACTTGCTTGACCGCATGCTGGGGATGCAGCAGCGGCTGCTCACCCTGATGCGGGCGGATGACGACCGGGCAGACGACGACGTGACGGTGGTGGTGCGGGAGACGTGGGAAGAGGTAGTACGCGCGTTGGGGTTGCCCGAGACCACCGACAACACGGCCCATGACGGTGCGACTCCAACAGAGGTGGAGAGTGTCCATGACACGTCCCAGCGACAAGGAACACGAGGAAGCGGAACGCACAGCGCCGCCCGGCACCGTGAGCTCGGGTAGCGCCCGCTACGCGAGTCCGGAGAGTGAACGGGTGGCGGCGGGGCTGCCGCCAGGCGCCGAGCCGAGCGCGGAGGAGCGCCTTAGCGCGGAAGCCCAGGAGGCGCGGCGGGAACGCGACCAGTTCCGGAACATGGCGATGCGCGCGCAGGCTGACCTGGCGAACTACCGGAAGCGGGTTGACGAAGATCGGGAACAGCTCGTGCGAGCGGCCAGCGCACAGGTCTTGCTCAAGCTGTTCCCGATCCTGGACGACCTGGACCGCGCGCTCGCCCAGGCGCCGCAGGCGCAGAATCTTCCCTGGGTGGAAGGCATGCAGTTCATCGGCAAGAAGTTCAGGGCGTTTCTGGACGATGCGGGGGTGCAGCGGACTGACCCGCTGGGCAAGCCCCTTGACCCGTGGGAGCACGAGGTGGTCGCGTACCTTGAGCCGGCGCCGGGGCTGCCTGAGGGCCAGGTGGTTGGCGTAGTAGCGGTTGGATACAAGCTCAACAGCAGGGTGTTGCGGCCAGCCCAGGTGGTAGTGACGAAGGCAGCGGCCCAACCCGGACCAACCGTTGAAGACAACGCAAAGACATCGGAGGCTTAGGAGCTATGGCAAAGGTTATTGGTATTGACCTTGGCACGACCAACTCGGTGACGTGCTATGTTGAGGCGGGACAGCCCGTCGTCATTGAGAACGCGGAGGGCAACCGCCTTACGCCGTCCGTGGTGGCGGTGAACACCAGGAACGGCGAGCGATACGTGGGGCAGGTCGCCAGACGCCAGGCCGTGGTCAACTCGGAGAACACGGTGTTTTCGGTCAAACGGCTCATGGGCCGCAAGTTTGACGACCCGATCGTGCAAGAGGACATCAAGCACCTCCCGTACAAGGTGGTGCGGGCGCAGAACGGCGACGCGCACGTGCAGCTCGGCGGGAAGGCGTACTCGCCGCCTGAGGTCTCGGCGATGATCCTGCAGAAGATGAGGACGGACGCGGAGGCGAAGCTGGGGGAGAAGATCACGGAGGCGGTGATCACCGTCCCGGCGTACTTCAACGACGCCCAGCGCCAGGCGACGAAGGACGCGGGGGCCATCGCCGGCCTGAACGTGCTGCGGATCATCAACGAGCCGACGGCTTCGGCGCTGGCTTACGGGATGGACAAGAAGCAAGAGGCGACGGTCGCGGTGTTTGACCTGGGCGGCGGCACGTTTGACATCACGGTGCTGCGCCTGGGCGACGGCGTGTTTGAGGTGCTGAGCACCAACGGCGACACGCACTTGGGCGGTGACGACTTTGACCAGCGGGTGATGGACTGGCTGGTGGAGGAGTTCCGCAAGGAGACGGGCGTGGACCTGCGCGGGGACCGAATGGCGCTCCAGCGGCTGCGGGAAGCCGCGGAGAAGGCGAAGATTGAGCTTTCGTCCGTGGCCCAGACCGAGGTTAACCTGCCGTTCCTCTCGGCGGACGCCACGGGCCCCAAGCACCTGGTGAAGACGCTCACGCGCGCGCAGCTTGAGCAACTCAACGCGGACCTGATCACGAGGACGGAAGGCCCGTGCAAGCAGGCCCTTTCCGATGCAAAAGTGACCACAGCCCAGCTTGACGAGGTGATCCTGGTCGGCGGGATGACCCGGATGCCCGCGGTGTTTGAGAAAGTGCGCAAGCTCTTTGGCAAGGAGCCCAACCGCACGGTGAATCCGGACGAGGCGGTGGGCCTCGGCGCCGCGCTCCAGGCGGCGGTGCTGAAGGGCGAGGTTCGCGACATTCTGCTGCTGGACGTGACGCCGCTGACGCTGGGGCTGGAGACGCTGGGCGGCGTGACGCACCCACTCATACCGCGCAACACGACGATCCCCACATCCAAGTCGGACACGTTCACAACGGCCTCGGACAACCAGCGGAGCGTGGAGGTCCACGTGCTGCAGGGCGAGCGTCCGATGGCCGCGGACAACAAGTCCATCGGGCGGTTCATTCTGGACGACGTTCTGCCTGCGCCGCGCGGGATGCCGAAGGTTGAGGTGGCGTTTGACATTGACGCCAACGGCATCCTGAGTGTTGCGGCGAAGGACCAGGCGACAGGCCGCCAACAGAAGATCGTCATCCAGCCGAGCTCGGGCCTGGACAAGCGCGAGGTGGAGCGGCTCATCAAGGAGGCCGAGGAGCACGCCGAGCAAGACCGGCGGCGGCGGGAGGAGATTGATCTGCGCAACCAGGCGGAGCAGCTTGCGTACGGCGCGGAGAAGCTCCTGGCGGACCACAAGGAGCGGATCGCGACGGAGCTGCAGAACGACATCGAGCAGAAGGTCAGGATGCTGCGCACGGCGGTCCAGGGCACGGACGTGGCTATGATCCGCCAGAGGATGCAGGAGCTGAGCCAGGCGATGCAGCAGGTTGGCGCGGTGGCCTACCAGCAGGCGGGCACGCCGCCTCAGGGGGGGACTCCACCCCAGGGAGGGCCCGGCGGCCCTGGTGATGGCGGCGAGGGGCCGCCTGGACCGGTTGAGGGGACGTTCCGCGAGGTGTAGCGTCTAAGACGGTTGGCGAGTCACAGTAAGAACGTGGCGGGAAACAGGCGCAAAGCGCTGTCCCCGCCACGACGTTTTCCCTGGCGGTGAGACGTCGGCCTACGCATCGGGCCTGCCGGCGTTGCCGAACTTCGGCTTGCCTGCGCGCAGCGGCAACAGGTAGAGTACGGACACCAAGTGAGGGGGACATGCATGGGCAGGTTGCGCATCTCGGTCATGGTCCACGCGCCGGTTGGCGACGTGTACAAGCAGGTGACGGCGTGCGATGCATCGGGAGCGCTTGACGAGGACGCGGCCACCAAGAAATACGGACGGCTCCTCCAAAAGGTGGACGGCGTGCACATTTTTGAGGAGGAGCGCGAGGAGCGGCTCCGGTGGCGCGTGACCTTTTCGCCACCCTCACGCCGCGTCATGGAGGCGGCGGACCCGAAGTGGTCGGACCGCACGGACGCGTTTGAGGAAGCGGCTTCCGGTACCAGGTGGACGGTGACGTGGCACACGAAGGCGCGAGGGGTGGTGGGACTGCTGCAGTGGACCGTGTTCCAGTTCGGAGGGAGAAGGCGGGCGATGCGCGAGGTGGTGCAGCCGGTGCTGGCGGCGTTGCCGCCGCAGAGGACGTAGCCGCTCCCCGACGCGGCGTTTGCGCCGCAGCCCTGGCCTCCTTGCACGCTTCGCGTTCAGTTCAGTCCCCAGCCCCACATCGCCCTGTCCTGTTCCGCAGAACCGCCTCAGAGCCTAATCTAATAACCTTCCAGACCGCGCCCTAAAGGGCGGGGCATATGCCGCGCCCTGAGAGTGCCTAACAAAACCGCAATGTGGCTGGGGAAGACGCGTTTCACCCCTATCCTAACCTCCCCCCCTCCAGGGGGAAGGAATGAGTTTATAAAGCCAACGCTCTGCCTCCAAGAGCTTCAGGGCGTTTCCACACGCTCTCTCGGTCATGGAACCTCCCACGAACTGAATTCCTGGTCCGCCGCTGCGTTCTTAAGACGGCGTCGACGTCTCCGGGTAGCGACCCTGTTCAGCGGGTTTTTAGGTCACGCTCATGGGGTGTTCAGGTCGACAGGGTTGCCTTTCGGTATGTTGGTAGTGGACTCCCATGCGGGCGTGACTCTAGGAAGGTGACTGATGACGACTCTGCGGAACGTGTGGCACACAGTGATTGGGCGTGTAGACTTTGTGGACCCACTCATCGCGCAGTTCCTCTTTGCGAGCCCCTATGCCTCGGTGCTTTGGTTGGCGGCGCGGCTGTACCTGGGGTGGAAGTGGCTGGGCTCGGGGATAGACAAGTTGGGCAACTCGGCGTGGATGGATACCGGCGCCGCCGTCCAGGGCTTCTGGGCGCGCGCCGTGGTGGTGCCGGAGACCGGGCGTCCCGTCGTGACGTACGACTGGTACCGGGACTTCCTCCAGTTCATGCTAGACGGGGGGGGGCACTACGTGTGGTTCGCCAAGCTCATCGCCATCGGCGAGGTCGCCATCGGGGTCGCCCTGGTTCTGGGCTTGTTCGTTGGCATCTCGGCGTTCGGGGGGCGCGTTCATGAACTGGAACTTCATGATGGCGGGAACAGCGAGCACGAACCCGGTGATGTTTGCCATCAGCGCGGCCCTGATGCTGGCCTGGAAGAACGCCGGATGGATTGGGCTGGACCGGTTCCTGCTGCCGCTGCTTGGCACGCCGTGGCAGCCGGGGCGGGTGTTCAGGCACGAAGGGCATGACGCGACCAGGGGCAAGGCTGTCGGCGACGACGCGGTGAAGGCACTCTCGCCCACGGCAGCGGAGAGAAAGTGAGCACGATGTGGGGGTATCACAGTGGCATGGGTTGGTGGATGGTCATGGGCGGCCTCTGGTTCATCGTGTTCTGGGCCGTGATCATCGGGCTGGTGGCGTGGGGAGTGCGGGCGGTGAGCGGCAACAACAGGCGGCGCGATGACATGGGAGAGTCGCCGCTGGAGATCGCCAAGAGGCGGCTGGTGGTAACCAACGTGCGGCCCCTGGCTTGGTGGTCCGAGACGGATATCCTTCGCTTTGCCGCTGCCAAAGAAGCGGGGTCCGAACACCCCCTTGCGCGGGCGATGGTCGAGGCGGCAACGCACCGTAGCCTGGGGCTGCCGGCTGTTTCCCAATTCCAGGCTGTTCCCGGATACGGACTCCGCGGCCAAGTGGCCGGATACAATGTGCTCATGGGGAACCGCCGGCTTATGGCTACAGACAGGATCGCAACCACCGTTGCCGAAGATGCGATGTCCGCCCTTGAGGCCCAGGGAAAAACGGCGATGCTTATTGCAGTCGATGGAACGCTCGCAGGTATCGTCGCCGTAGCGGATACCACAAAACCGGAGGCCCAAGAAGCGCTCGCTGCGCCGCGACGGCTTGCGCCTCGTCATGCTCACGGGGGATAACCCCCGGACGGCGCAGGCCATCGCCGGAGAACTCGGCATCGAACGTGTCATCGCGGAGGTGCTGCCTGCCGACACGGCGGAGGTCATCCGGGGGCTCCAGCAGCAGGGGGAGGTCGTGGGCATGGTGGGCGACGGGGTGAATGATGCCCCGGCGCTGGCGACGGCTGATATCGGGGTCGCCATCGGCTCGGGATCAGACGTCGCGAAGGAAACCGGCGGCATCATCCTCATCAAGGACGATGTCCGGGATGTGGCCACCAGCATCCGCCTTTCGCGGGCTACGATGCGCGAAATCAAGCAGAACCTCTTCTGGGCCCTCGCCTACAATGCGGCGGCCGTCCCGATCGCGGCTCTCGGGTTGCTAAACCCGATTATCGCCGCGGCAGCCATGGCTCTGAGCTCTCTGTCCGTCATCGTGAACTCCGTCCTCCTCAGTCGGGCGAAAATTTCCAGGATGCGCGATGGTCCGCCGTCTGAAAGATGAGCCGAGGCCGCATTGGTGGATCACGTGGGCGACGCGTCGACGACGCTCCAGCGCTCGGCTCGTTGTCCGTTGTGTCCAACGCCAACCGGCTGCGGATGTACCGGCGGCCGGCGCTGGCGGAGACCGGGACGCGTCGGCAGGAGGCGCAGGTAAGGGTTGAATTCCAGGAACGCGTGAGTAGTCAGGAGGTCGGCATGGCGACGGTGAAGGACCCGGTCTGCGGGATGGGGATCGGCCCGAAGGGCGCGGCGGCACAGGAGCGACGCCAAGGCAAGGTGTACTACTTCTGCTCCAACGACTACCACGCCAAGTTCAAGGCGAAGCCGAAGAAGTACGCGGCGTAATCGGAACTGACGTTACAATTGCATCTGGGGACAACTCGAACAAGGAGGCAGTTCAATGGTCAGCAACTTGATCCGCTTTGGGCGCAAGGCCGAGATGGCCGAGGACCCGGTGTGCCACATGCAGGTGGACACGAAGAAGCCGGGCGGCGGGACGTTCGCGTACAAGGAGAAGACGTACTACTTTTGCGGCCCTGGCTGCCGCGTGGCGTTCTCCAGGGAGCCGGAGGAGTACCTGAGCGGGCGCAAGGGCAAGAAGATGTAGGCGGTACGTCAGAAACTTCGCGAAAAATAAGCCCAAGAAGGACAGTTTCTGGGAAGGGCGTGGGGAACCCTCTTTGCAAAGAGGGTTCCCCACAGTTCATTTGAGTAAGCCCTACCCCTCTCTATACCCGTTCACAATCGGCATGCGGCGGTCCTTGCCGAAGTTGCGCGGGGTGATGCGCACGCCCGGCGCGGCCTGGCGGCGCTTGTACTCGTTGCGGTCAACGGTGCGGATGACGCGCTTGACCAGCGCCTCGTCGTAGCCGAGGGCCAGCATCTCGTCGGCGGTGCGCTCGTCCTCCACGTAGGCGTGGATGACAGGGTCCAGCCTGGCGAAGGGCGCGAGCTCTCGTTCGGTTTCCTGGCCGGGGCGGAGCTCGGCGCTGGCGGGCTTCGTGAGCGTGGCCTCGGGCACGACGTTGCGCGGCGTGCCGTGCTCGTTGCGCCAGTGGGCGAGGTCGTACACCAGCGTCTTTGGCACGTCCTTGATCACCGCGAAGCCGCCGGCCATGTCGCCGTAGAGGGTGGAGTAGCCCATCGCGGACTCGCTCTTGTTGCTGGTGGAGAGGACGAGCCAGCCGAACTTGTTGGACATGGTCATGAGGAGCATCCCACGGATGCGGGCCTGGAGGTTCTCCTCGGCGACGCCCCACGGCGTGCCCTTGAACCTGGGCGCGAACATCTCCTCAAAGGCAGCGTGCGCGGGCTCAATGGGGACGGTCCAGACCTCAATGCCCAGGCGCTGGGCAAGCTCCTGTGCGTCCATGACGCTGCCCTCGGAGGAGAAGCGCGATGGCATGGAGACGCCGAGGACGTTCTCTTTGCCCAGCGCGTCCACGGCGACGCAGCAGGTGAGGCTGGAGTCTATGCCGCCGGAGAGTCCGAAGAGCACCTTGCGGAAGCCGCTCTTGCGGACGTAGTCGCGGGTGCCGGTAACGAGGGCGTGGTACACCTCGCCGACGGGGTCCAGCGGCTCGGCGAGACGCGGCGGCAGGGGCGAGCGGGCGCGGTGCTGGTAGTCCGAGACGTGGATGCTGACGGGCTTGCCCACGGCCTCCAGCGCGGCGGGCGGCTCCTTGCGGTAGCGCGGGTCGCGGAGGCGGGAACGGAAGACGCCCTCCACATCCAGGTCGGTCACGAGCATCTCTTCCTGGAACTGCGCCGCGCGGGCCACCAGGCCACCGGACTGGTTAAAGACAACGCTGGCGCCGTCGAACACCAGTTCGTCCTGGCCGCCGACGGTGTTGACGTAGGCGACGATGAGGCCGTTGTCACTGGCGCGCGTGGCGATCATCTGCTCGCGGAAGCGGCCCTTGCCGCGGTGGTACGGCGAGCCGTTGATGTTGACGATGACCTCGGCGCCGGCGTCGCGCTGGACGGGCGTTGGGCCGACGGCGTACCAGATGTCCTCGCAGATGTTGACGCCGACGGCGACGCCGTTCAGGGTGAAGACGGGGCAGGCGTCACCGCGCTTGAAGTAGCGGTCCTCGTCAAAGACGCCGTAGTTGGGCAGGTAGATTTTGTGGTACACGCCCGCGAGCTTGCCGTCGGCGCCGACGGCGGCGGCGTTGAAGATGTCCTGGCCCTGTCGGTCCACGAACCCCACGACGACGGCGATGCCCTGGGAGGCGGCGACCACCTCCTGCATGGCGGCCAGGTTGTCGCGGAGGAAGGCGGGCTTGAGCACTAGGTCCTCGGGCGGGTAGCCGGTGAGCGCCAGCTCGGGGAAGGCGACGAGGTCGGCGCCCGCCTCACGCGCGCGGCGCACGTAGTCCAGGACCTTTTGGGTGTTGCCCGTGAGGTCGCCGACGGTGGGGTTGACCTGGGCGAGCGCCAGACGAAAGATGCGCGGCATAACGGCCCTCGCGCGTGGTGGAATCGAGTCTGGTGGAAAGTATAGCACGACGCTTTGGCCGGGCGGCTGAACGACAGAGGAGGCGAGCAATGAAAGTGGTAGGGGCGGGTCAAGACCCGCCCCTACCGGTGTCTTGTGGCCCGATGCTTACTGGGCAAGCCGCTGGAACAGACCTCGCCACTCGGCGTCGGTGCCGTCGCCGTAGCCCGCGCGGTAGATGATGATGCCCTTGCTGTCAACGCCGAACTTGGAGGATCGCCCGACGTAGTTAAACGCCGCGAGGGTCCTAGCGTCGGTGGTGGCGAGCCCGAAGGGGTAGCCTTGCTGCTCGCGGAAGTGGGTCAGCTCGCCAGCGGTCTCGCCGAGGTCCATGTCCACGACGAGGAGTTGCACATAGGCCGAGAACTCAGGGTAGAGCTGCGTCAGGCGCCGCAACTCGGCGCGACAGACGGGTCACCAGGTGGCGAAGAAGAAGAGCAGGTAGGGCTTGCCTTGGAAGTCGACGTTGGCGAGCCGGACGCCGTCCAGAGTGATGACGGTGAAGGCCGGGACGCGCTGGCCGACTTTAGTCCCGACAGGAACGCTGGACGCCGCAGGCGCGGGCGACGTGGGCTGGGGGGTAGGAGTGGGCACGACGGCCGCTGGGGGTTGCGGGGCTGGGACGGGCGGTACGGCGACCGTGGACGCGTTGGTGGCCACGAGCGGCGGGGGTTGCGAAGCTTGGACGGGCGCGACGGCCGCCGTCGGCTCGCTGGTAGCAATGAGTTGCGGGGAGTCTGTGGTGCTCGGTGCGACCTGCGTAGGGGTCGGCTGTTGGGACGCCGGGGTGGACGGCTGGGACGCTGGAGCGGGAGCTATCGCGCCTGTGGATTTCGGCGCGGAGGAGCAGGCCAAGCCGATGACGACGATAGCGGCCACGATGAGCCAGAACAACGGTGGAGCCTTCAACATTTTCGTCTACGAGTCTGCTTCCGAGACAGTACGTCCCGAGGCGGACGGTGGCTTGGTGAGTAGGGCGGGCATCCCGACCTGAGGCCGGGCCAACCGTGCGCAGTAGTCAGAGGTTGTACCAACGGTGCGCGGGGCGTAACCGACGCCGAGGTCAAAGGAGGTCGTGCGACAGATTTGGTGGAGATAGGGGGATTCGAACCCCCGACCCCTTGTATGCCATACAAGTGCTCTACCAGCTGAGCTATATCCCCACCGAGCAGGGCACGCGGCCTGGGACCGTCCACAGACAGGAGTAAGTATACCAGAGCCTATCGCCACCGCGCCACCGCCACGGGCGGCTCGAGAAGCCTGCTCAGCGTCATGCGCCGGGGAATAGCCTGGGTACGGCTTGACTTCGCGCAGCGTCGAGCACTTGCCGCCACGACGGCAAAGGTTCCGCTGTACGCGGACGGGTGGGGTACAATCTGGGGCATGCAAGCGTTCGTGGACTGGCTCAAGGACTTTCCGCTGGTTTTCGTTCCCCTGTTCGTGGCGATGTCGCCGCTCTCGGTGCTTCCGTTCCTGACGCCTTTCCTGGGCAGGGTGGCCCCGGCCAGGCGTGGGGCGCTGGTCAGGAACGCGATGGTGACGGGCTTGCTGGTTGGGCTGCTGTTCCTTGGACTGGGGAGCGGGATCTTTTCGCTGCTGGGCATCGCGGTGCCCGACTTTCTGGTGGCGGGCGGCACCGTGCTGCTGGCCGTGGCGTTGAAGGACCTGCTTTCGTCGGGGCCGGAAGCGCCTCCCGCGCCGGACGAGCTCATGGCGGTGGTACCGATAGGCACGCCGCTGCTGGTCGGACCGGCGACGATCTCACTGCTTATCATGCTAAGCGGCCTGCACAGCATATCGCTCGTCATCGCCGGGTTTGTGGCGAACATCTTCTTGGCGTGGCTGGTGTTCTCGCAGTCAGCGCGGATTGGGCGTTTCTTGGGCACGGGCGGTCTGCTGGCGCTGTCCAAGGTGACGTACTTGTGATGGCGGCCATCGCGGTGCAACTCGTGCGGAGGGGGCTGGTAGAGCTGTTCCCGAAGCTGGGAGCATAAGGGAACAGGCGCTGCGCCTCAAGAGCCTATCCCGACCAACCACCCCGCCCCTTCGGCTTCGCTCAGGGCAGGCTCTGTAGGGCCGACAGATGCCGCGCCCTTTAGAGCGCGGTGTAGAAAGGCTGTCAATGCGCAACAGTGCGACCGATTATTGGAAGACACTTAGCCTGGAGGCGGCTGGGGCCCTCCGGGCTGAGCGCCGCCTGGCTGCTCGCCCGGGCGACGGCGGAAGAACTCCTCGACGTCGCGAAGCAGGACGTCGGAACTGGGGAGCTCGCCGCGGGGGGTTTCTTCGCCCTCGCGCGGCGCGTTCGGCTGGGACATGGCCTGTGACTCGATTCCCTCGTCGAACTGCTGCTCCAGGCGGCGGATGTAGCCCTGGAGCTCCAGGTTGCCGGCGGTCGCCTTGGCGACCTCTTGCTCAAACTCCTGCGTGGCGGTCCGGAGCGGCGAAAGGTCAACCGGCAGCGGCAGGAACTTGAGCAAGGACTGGGCCAACGACAGGGTAACCTTTGGGTTGGGGGAGCTCTGGAGGTAATGCGGCGCATGCCCCCAGACGTTGGCGTACTCTATGCCTTTCTCCTGGCACTCTATCGTGAAGACGGACGAGATGCCGGTGGGGCCCTGGTAGCGGGAACGGCGGCGCACGCCTGATATGCCGGCCTCGGCCAGAACCTCGCGAAGCTGAGGCGTGCTGGCGGAACCGGTGACGCCGGGCATGCGGGTGTGGGGCGTGCCGTCCAGCATGGCGCCGACGACGAAGATGGGTGATGCTTTGCACGCGTCAACGACTTGGACGAGGGTGTGGGAATACGTCTTCCAGTGGAGCTGGGGCTCCAGGCCGGCGAAGAAGATGAAGTCGGCGCCCGTCTTGTCGTTCCTCCAGTAGAAGAAGTCGTTGGCCGGCCAGCGGATGGTCCGCGTGCCGTTCTCGTCAACGCTGATGAAGGGGCGCATGCGGAAGAAGGAGTAGAAGTCCTCGGACTCTATCTCGGCGAACTTGGTGGCCTTGAGTTGCTCGGCGATGAAGCGGACTGCGCCGGTGGCAGCCTCCTGGGCGTCTGACCAGCCTCCGAATGCCGCGACAAGGGTTGGGTTTCGTAGCTCGGGACGCTCGTGCCAAATCAATGGCTCCATTCAGCACCCTCACTTTCACGCGCGCTGCCCCTACGCTGCGCTCGTGGGCAGGCTTTCGGCTCGTAGCAGGCCCGTTCAATACCTCGCACTTTAGCACTACGCGATACGAGCCGCAAGGTAGGGCCTTGCCCCCTCGGGTTGGGGACGCGGCCTTGCGCGTGCGTCACAGCCGGCGGCGGGCAACCTCACCCTCCGGCTCCCTCTCCGAGACGGCGCGGGAGGGACGAGTGCTGAATGTGGATTGTGCGTTGAGGGTGGGCGAGAGCAGGGAGGTAGGGGGGATTCCCTGCTGCGCTCGGAATGACAGAAAAAGCTGCCTTCGCTTCATTCATGACATCATCGAACAGAGATGGCATTAGCCTGCTGAAGAAGGAAATGACGGCGCTTATCGCTCAAGCTCTAGCATCTGGCTCACGAGTGTCGGTTAGCAAAGTAGCGTGAACCAGCACTACTCCTGGCGTTGAGACCATAATTGGAAATACTGTTCCTCTGACAAAGAGCAATCTACTAGCGAGTCCGGTTCCCTTTTTTGTAATCGTAGCTGCTTTACTATGAGGCCCAGGAGAGTATCATCAATTTGCCCCTTGGCGCTATGTGATAATTTTGTAGTTCTGCGCTGTTTACCCTCCCTATCGAAATAGAAAAGGATGTGGTGCGCCTTCCGGTCCTCAATCGCGTGCAATTTCCCGGGGAGACTCCGACGAATGTCTCGAACGTCCATTTCCAACGAACCCGTCAACCGAAGAGTTGACGGAGCTTTTCTAGATCACTCAGAGCCGACTCGCCTAATTCCCCCTTCTGGTGATGAGCGACTCCATGTATTCGATCAGTGCTGAAGCCAGGTCTCTAATCGCTTCCTCTTCCGTCTCCCCCCAGCCATATTCCTCAGCCTCCAAAAAGGTAGTTGCCAGGACTCCATTTCTTGATGTCCGAATTTGCACCAACAGGAACGATTTTAGGCGATGAATTTGGTCGAAAGACCAGTCTTCAGGCAGTAGCCAAAGACTGAGGCTCTCTTCGACCACCGAAAGAACTTTGTCCGTGCCTATGGACTGAAGCATTACCTCAAGGTCGGAACTTTTGGCTGTCAGGAAGTTGTTCCCCATGCTGATCATTTCTGCTCGCCTCGCAGCATCGGTTGAGCGGTGTCACTTCCAGAATGCTTCCCAGTCTTCGGGTGCAATCCGCATCTGGGACAGTATCTGGAACGAAATATCCGTCTTAACCCCAAATTGCGACTCACTAGCCTTGGTCTGGTTTCTCATCACCATCACTATCAACTTCAAGTGCTCGTTACCCATACGGACGGTTCCCAGTCTGGTCGTTGTTGGCACAGTGTTTGGATTTAGATGGGCATCTCTCAGATCAAATGACACATTAGCCCCGAATGGCGTAATAGTCACAAGAAACGCATCTGCGTACACGTCGAACTTCTCAGCCACGTGCTCACCTCCGATGATTCGGGGCTGGGGCTCACATTTTATACATGTCGGCTGGGAGAATATGAATAAGGCTCATTCTGAGCCGTGTGAGCCGAAGCCCCGAGTCCCGACGAGTCAGGGAAGGGGAGTAGCGGAGGCGAAGAATCTGGAAGGGGCCACGTTACTCTCATTGGCAGAAGCGAACCCAGGAGCGACCTTCACCATGCCAAATGCGTTGGCGCAATCTGCACCAAGAATTGTTGCACGTGAGCGGTGGGAGCAGCTTGAAGCCGCCCCCGCCGCTCGCGTGCAACATTCTTACAGCTTGCCGCAACCGCCTACCGCACCCCAGCCGCCACCGGAGCCACCTTGGCCAGAAACGCCGTGATCGCCTCAGTTGCGCCCGGCCACCCCATCAGCCCGTGGCCCGCCTCCGGGATGATCTTGATCTCCGCGTTCGGGATGTGACTCGCGGAGTGGTACACCCCACCCGTCGGCACCAGCAGGCCGTCCGCGCCGTTGACGACGAGCGTAGGCATCCGCAGCTCGTGCAGTCTCGGCGTCAGATCCACGCCCGCGTAGGCCGAGTAGTTGTTCAACTCGCCCACGTGGTAGCGGACCAAGTCGGCCCGGGGAACTGCCTGCATCTTCTTCATCGCCTCTTGCTGGAACGCCTGCATCCCCGCCGCGCTCACCGAGTTCGGCTTGATGCGCCCCTGCAGGTCGGGCATCTTGGGGTCCCGCTGCTCCTGTTGAGCAAGGTCAGACACCGCCTCCGGCCCCTTCGTCCGCAGCGCCTCCGGCCCGCCGGGCCGTCCAGGTGCGTGTCCGCCAGCGGCCGCGCCGAGGTCTGCGCCAGCACGAGCGCGAGGGCCGTATCCGGGTACGTCAACGCGTAGGTCATGGCGATGGGCCCGCCGGCAGAGTCACCCATCACGATGGCCTTGCTGACGCCCAGATGCCGCAGCAGATCCCGCGCTCCCTTGGCGAAACTGGGCAGCGTGTACGCATCCTCTGCGTACGCAGACTGGCCCGAGAAACGCCGGTCGTAGGTGATGAACTGGTGCGACTTTGCCACCTCAGTCTGCCACGGCTGCCGGGGCCGCGCCGCCACGGTGGACACCGAGCCGCCGAAGCCGCCGTGGATGAACAGAAGCGGCGTGCCTGAGCCGATCACTTCGTAGCTCATGTCGAACCCGTTGACCATCGCTCTGGGCATGGTTTCCCCCCTCGTTCTGTTACGTCGCAGGGACTATACCGCGTTCCCATTCCGAGGTGCAGACAGCCACTCTGGGGAACCCTCTTTGCAAAGAGG
>SHXZ01000015.1 GCA_009693045.1 Dehalococcoidia bacterium
GAACATCCGCAGAATTGTAGAGGAGTTCGCCCTCCGCGGCGTCCCCTACCTCACGTTGTACGCCTTCTCAACCGAGAACTGGTCGCGCCCCAGCAGGGAGGTCCAAGCCCTCCTCTCCATCCTGGAACAGGTCATCAACGAGCAGGCCCAGACCCTCCACGACCAAGGCGTGCGGCTGCTGCACCTGGGCCGGCTGGACCGCCTCTCCCCCTCGCTCCAGAAGGCCATCCAGCGCGCCCTGGACCTCACCAAGGACAACACCCGCCTGACCCTCAGCGTCGCCTTTGACTATGGAGGCCGCGACGAAATCCTGGAGGCGATACGCCGCATGATCGCCGACGGCGTCACCGCTTCCAAGGTGGACGAGGACCTCGTCCAGCGCTACCTGTACACCTGCTCCCTACCCGACCCTGACCTCATCATCCGCACGGCTGGAGAGCAACGGCTCAGCAACTTCCTCGTCTGGCAGTCCGCATACAGCGAGTACTACTGCACACCTGTCTTCTGGCCGGACTTTGGCAAGCCAGAGGTCTCCTCCGCTCTAGCCGCGTATCAGCAGCGCCAGCGCCGCTTCGGCGGAGTCCCCCAGCGCGGCGGACCCTGCCGTCCGCCCGTCCGATCATAGCAACGTCAGCTTCGCTCAGCTCGCGACGAGGTAACGTCTTGCTGCTCAGGACCGCAACCCTCGTCATCGGCCTTCCGCTGGTGCTGGCACCCGCCTGGTTCGGTGGCGGTTGGCTGCTTGCCCTGCTCATCGTTGCGGTTCTCCTGGGACTACGAGAGTTCTCGCAGCTCGCGGAGGGCATGGGCGCGCAGCCCACCCTGACGCTCATGGCCGCCACCTCCATGCTGCTCCTGCTCAACGCCTTCTGGGGGTGGGGCCGCGGCGAGCTTATCATCGGCGCGGGCGCGCTCGCCATCCTGTCCTGGCTGGCGGTGCGGGCATTGGTCACGCCGCTTCCCCCTTCGCGCGCCGGCGACCAGGGCGCGACCGCCAACGGCCCGCTCCTCCGCGCCGCCCTTGGGTGGGCCCTCAGCGTGCTGGGCGTCCTGTACCTTGGCTGGACGCTTTCCCATGCCATTCTCGTCCGAGACCTGCCCCTCGGCCGCGAGTGGATCATCCTCATCGCCGCCGCGATCTTCGCAACGGACGCAGCCGCCTATCTGGTCGGCCGGGCTGCAGGGCGTCGGCGCATGGCGCCCATCATCAGCCCCAACAAAACGTGGGAGGGCGCGTCGGGTGGCTTGGTTGGCGGAATTGCGGTGGGGATCGCGCTCTCAGCGGCCTTTGGACTCCCTGCGGCGTGGTGGCAGGCCTCGGCGCTTGGTGGTAGTATTGCATTGGCAGCCGAGGTAGGCGACCTGGCAGAATCGCTGCTCAAGCGGGCATCAGGAATAGGCGCCTCCGGAGCGTTGCTGCCCGGCCACGGCGGCATGCTGGATCGGCTGGACAGCATTGTCTTCGGGCTCGTCGTCGGCTACTACTTCGTAACGTGGGTGGTGTCATGAAAGGGATCGCTCTGCTCGGGTCGTCCGGCTCCATAGGGCGCCAGACCCTGGACATCGTCCGCGCCTTCCCAGACCAGCTCAAGATCGTCGGCCTCTCCGCGTGGAACAACCGTGACCTGCTCCTCCAGCAGGCCCGCGAGTTCAAACCCAAGATGGTCTTTGGACAAGGCCTCAACGGTGGTGCTAACCTGCCCCCCGACTGCCGCGTGGTGACCAGCCTCACCGAGATGGTCACCGACCCGGACGTAGAAGTCGTCATGCTCGCCGTCGTCGGCGGCGTTGGCCTCATGCCCGCCCTGGAGACCCTGCGGGCCGGCAAGCAACTCGCCCTCGCCAACAAAGAGCCCGTCGTCATGGCGGGAAACATCCTAACCGAGGCCGCCGCCCGCTACGGCGCGCCCATCCTGCCTGTGGACAGCGAGCCGAGCGCCATCTGGCAGTGCCTCCGAGGCGAAGACGCGCAGAAGTCCATCCGCCGCCTGCTCATCACCGCGTCCGGCGGCGCGTTCCGACGCCTCCCCCTCGGCGAGCTGTCCGCCATGACCCCGGAGGCCGCGCTGCGGCACCCCACGTGGATCATGGGCAAGAAGATCACCATTGACAGCGCCACGCTCATGAACAAGGCGTTTGAAGTCATTGAGTCCCACTGGCTCTTCAACGTGCCGTGGGAGCGCATTGAGGCCGTCATCCACCCGCAGAGCGTCATCCACTCCATGGTGGAGTTTGAAGACGGCTCCGTGAAGGCGCAGATGGGGCCGACGGACATGCGCTTCCCCATCCAGCACGCCCTCTTCTACCCGCAGCGGCCCAACAACGCTAACCTCCAGCGCTTTGACCCGTTTAAGATAGCAACCCTCACGTTTGAGCCGATGGACCACCAGCGGTACCCGTGCTTCAACATGGCCGTCGAGGCGGGCAAGAAAGGTGACACGTACCCGGCCGTTCTCAACGCGGCGGACGAGGAGGCCGTCGGCCTCTTCCTGGACCGCGGCATCCGCTTCACCGACATCGTGCGTTACGTTGAGGACGCCTTGCAGCGCCATACCCCCGTCCGCAACCCTGGCATAGAAGAGGTCCTTGAGGCCGACGCGTGGGCTCGCAGGTTCGTGCGTGAGGCCGTGAAGAGCGCCACGTGATCACTATCCTTATCTTCCTTGCAATGCTCGCCGTCCTCGTGCTCGTCCACGAGCTCGGCCACTTTCTGACCGCCAGAGCGTTCGGCATCAAGGTCCAGGAATTCGGCTTCGGCTACCCTCCGCGCCTGGCCGGCTTCACACGCGGCGAGACGACCTACACCCTCAACCTCCTCCCGCTCGGCGGCTTCGTCAAGCTCCTCGGCGAGGAAGACCCCACAAACCAGCGCAGCCTCGCGGCCCAGGCCCTCTGGAAGCGCTTCGTCGTCCTCTTCGCTGGCTCAGGCATGAACCTTGTCCTGCCGGTGGTCATCTTCTTCGTCGTCGCAATGGTCCCGCAGCAGACCGCCGTCGGCCAGGCGCAGCTCCAGTCCGTCGCGCCGGACTCCCCCGCCGAGCAGGCTGGCCTCAAAGCGGGCGACATCGTGCTCAGCATTGACGGCCACCCCGTGCGCAACACCCAGGACCTGGCCTACCGCGTCCGGCTCCGCCTGGGCGCCGACACCGAGTGGAAGGTGCTGCGCCAGAAGCAGGCCCTGACCGGTGCCATCGGCGGGGGCCGAGAGCCTGGCCTCACGCCATCGCTGCCCCCCGTGTCCTCGGAGACCTTCGTGACGCACCTGACCCCGCGCTGGCGGCCTCCGCCAGGCCAGGGCGCGTCCGGCGTCAGCATCGCCACCGTCAACGCCACGCTGGTCCGCGAGTCACGCCCCGCGTGGAGCGCGCTGCCCCACGCGTTCGTGCAAATGGGCGAAACGCTCGTCCTGTTCCGCAACGAGGTGACCAGCTGGATCATCCGCGCCACCAAGCCCCAGTTCGCGGGTCCTGTCGGCATCGCGCAGGTCACCGGCGAGGTTGCGCGCGTCGGCGGCTTTGTCGCGCTCCTCGGCCTCACCGCCCTGCTCAGCATCAACCTCGCCATCCTCAACGTCCTGCCCATCCCCATGCTGGACGGCGGGCGTCTGCTCTTCCTGGCCATTGAGCTCGTCCGGCGCGGCAAGCGCATCCCCCCTAAGCGCGAGGCCCTCGTCCACATGATTGGGTTCGTCGTGCTCATCGGCTTCGTGGTCATCGTCAGCTTCTTTGACATCAGCCGCATCGTCCGCGGCGAGAGCCTGCTCAAGTAGCGGAACAAATTCTCCCGGCGCCCTGGTCATCCCTCGTTTCCGCGCTCTCCAAGTTTCCTCAATCCCTTGACGAAGCCGGGTTCTTGGAACTTTTACCCTTATGTCATCCTGCAAGAAGCGCGGCAACCACACAATCCGCCCGCGCGCCGACCCATTTCCCAGCCTCAGGTGTCGTGCGCACTCTGGACACCTTGTTCCCTTCTCCCTAAGCTAAGCAGGACTCTTCCATGCAGGAACCCAGAGGAGGAACAGACCGTGAGAGCAGTCGCGATTACCACTCCGCAGGGCATCGATGCTCTGGGCTTCATAGAGAGGCCCGATCCGTCACCTGGCCACCGGCAGGTGGTCGTGAAAGTCCGCGCCGTTTCCCTGAACTATCGTGACCTGGCGACCATCAAGAGCGCGGGCCAGCGGAACCTCAAGCTGCCGCTCATCCCCTGTTCCGATGGCGCCGGGGACGTCATAGAGGTCGGCCCGGGCGTCACCAGGGTAAAGAAGGGAGACCGGGTGGCAAGCATCTTCTTTCAGGCCTGGCTGGCGGGAGACCTGACGCCGGCCCAACGGCAGTCCGCCCTGGGAGGAGCCATTGACGGCATGCTGGCCGAGCAAGTCGTCCTCAGCGAAGACGGGCTTGTCCACGTGCCGGAGCATTTGTCGTACGAGGAGGCCGCCACTCTGCCCTGCGCCGCCGTCACCGCCTGGCAGGCGCTGGTGACGCGAGGCGCGCTCAAGGCCGGCGACAGCGTCCTTGTGCAGGGCACCGGAGGCGTCTCAATCTTCGGCCTCCAGTTTGGCGTGATGCACGGGGCGCGGGTAATCGTCACCTCCAGCAGCGATGAGAAGCTCGCCCGCGCACAGAAGCTAGGCGCGGCCAACCTCATCAACTACAAGACCACGCCCGACTGGGAGCAGCGCGTCCTGGAGTTCACCGGCGGAGAAGGTGTGGACCACGTCGTAGAGGTGGCCGGGACAATAGACAAGTCGTTGGGGGCGGTGCGGGTCGGCGGCTTCGTCAATCTCATCGGCGCGCTCACCGGGAACCGCCAGGCTGATCTGGGCAACATGGTTGCCAAACAGGCTCGCCTGCAAGGGATCTACGTTGGCTCTCGTGAGATGTTTGAGACCATGAACCGGGCCATTGCCTTGCACAGGATGAAACCGGTCATTGACAAGGTGTTTCCTTTTCAAGAAGCTCGTCAGGCCCTCAAATACATTGAGAGCGGCGCCCATTTCGGTAAAATCGTCATCAGCATCTGAAAGCCCGCTCAATCCTCGGTCCCGACACCGCTGGCCGCCGAATCCAGTGCAGCCGTTCCCTCGCGCGAGGGGCTGCTTGACCCCCGCCGCGCCGCGTTCCACAATGAATCGGCTGCCTCGCCTGACAAGGTAGCCCAAGGAGCGGAACGATGCCCACTCGTAGAGCCACCAAGCCCGTCTACATCGGCGGCGTCAAAGTCGGCGGCGACGCCCCCATCACCGTCCAGTCCATGACCAAGACCGACACGCGCAACGTCGCCGCCACCGTCCGCCAGATCAAGGAGCTGGAGGACCTCGGCTGCGAGATCATCCGCTGCGCCGTGCCGGACATGGCCGCCGCCCAGGCCCTCGGCGAGATCAAGCGGCAGATCAAGATCCCCCTCGTCGCCGACATCCACTTCCACTACCAGCTCGCCCTGGAGTCGCTGCGCCAAGGCGTCGACTGCCTCCGCCTCAACCCGGGCAACCTCCGCAACCCGGAGCACGTCCGCCAGGTCGTCCGCCTCGCCAAGGAGCGGCAGATACCCATCCGCATCGGCGTCAACTTTGGCAGCCTGCCCCCCGTAGACGGCATCGGCAAGTCCGGCGGCTTCTCAAGGCACATGGACATGGTCAACAAGCTCCCCAAAGCCCAGCAGGCCAAAGAGGGCGAGTACAGCGTGGTGGACCACATGGTCGCCACCGGCCTCTGGGAGATCAGCCTGCTGGAGGACGAGGACTTTGACCTCATCAAGATCTCGCTGAAGGCCTTTGACGTGCCGACGACCGTGGAGGCGTACCGCCGCCTCGCCGCGCTCGTCCCGTACCCGTTCCACCTGGGCATCACCGAGGCGGGCACCGCGTTCGGCGGCTCCATCCGCAGCGCCGTTGGCCTGGCCGTGATGCTCTACGAGGGCATCGGCGACACCATCCGCGTGTCGTTAAGCGACGAGCCGCACGAAGAGGTCAAGGCCGGCTACGAGATCCTCAAGTCGCTGAACCTGCGGCAGAAGGGCATGACCCTGGTCGCCTGCCCCTCCTGCGGCCGCGCCGACGTGGACATCCGCCGCCTCGCCAACGACGTTGAGGCGATGCTCAAGGGGATGAAATCGCTCGTCAAGGTCGCCGTCATGGGCTGCGAGGTCAACGGCCCCGGCGAGGCCAAGGACGCCGACGTGGGCATCGCGGCTGGAGTGGGCCGCGCCATCATCTTCCGCAAAGGCCAAAAGGCCAAAGTCGTCGCAGCCGCCGACATGATGACCGCCCTCATGGAAGAAGTCCGCAAGGTCGCCGAGGAGAAGGGCGCTCCGGTAGGGGTGTAGCCCGTTTGTCGTTCTAAGCCTCAACTGCGTTGAGGCTTAGAATCCGCTCTCAGTGGTATCTAAGGGGAATGCGATGGTAATCCAGTACAAGCTCCTAACCGCCGAACAGTTCTTCCAGCAGTACAGCCGCAAAGAAGGCCGCTATGAGCTTGTGAAGGGGAAAGTTGTCGAAATGACCCCACCGGGCGGAATACATGGAGTTGTGGCTGTCAACATTACAGGAGCGCTGTGAGACTATCTGCGCCAGCATCCCATCGGACGGCTCTTTGCAGAGAGTGGGTTCATCCTTGAGCGCCGACCCAACACGATGCGCGGCCCCGACGTGTCGTTCGTCACCACGGAGCACCTTCCCTCCACCGGCGTACCCAAAGCCTACTTTGAGGGGACACCTGACCTGGCGATTGAAGTCGTGTCGCCTTCCAACACTCCGGCTCAAGTAAACGCCAAGGTGCGCGAGTACCTCAGGACCGGCGCCCAGCAGGTCTGCTTAGCCTATCCGGACGACCGCCGCGTGGGCGGTGCACCACCACGACGGCGCTGTCCGCTGGTATGAAGGGCAGGACACTCTGGAAGGCGGACCACTGCTGCCTGGGTTTTCTTTGGCGGTGCGTGAGGTTTTTGAGCCCTGAGCAGCAGAACCCCGGTCACTGGAACAGAGAAGAGAAAGCCAGTCCAATGAAAGTAAGGTTTGTCCTCACCGACTACGTTGAACGCGCCATGGCCAAAGCCGTGTACAAGAAGTTCAGTGACGGCTCGTACGCTGGTCGCGTGCCACCGTGTAAGGGCGTCATCGCCTTTGGCCCCTCGTTGTCGGACTGCGAGCGTGAGTTCCGCTCTACCCTGGAGGAGTGGATCCTCCTCGGCCTCCAACTCGGCCACAAGCTGCCGGTAGTGGCAGGCATAGACCTGAACAAGAGACCTGATCGTGAGCCGGTGGAGTCCCTGTAGGCGACAGGAGGTTCATCCGGCGGCTCAGACGGCTTGGGTTCACCGGCCCGTTTTCCGGAACGAAATACCAGTTCATGGTCTCTGCGGGGCGAAGAATGGCCGTTCCCTCTAACAGCGAGTACTCGGTGCCACAACTCCAGATGCTGCTTCGTGAAGTAGGTGCTCTGATTGGTCGAGGAATCAGCGCGGCTGAGTGGGAGCGGCTAGGACATGCGTGATGAATGACCCTGACCTCTTTGTCACCCTCACCCGCCAGTACCTGCGGTAACCACGCTCCGCCCTTACCCCCTTCGCGCCAGCCTGCCCAGCTTCTTGTTGTCCCACGAGACCACCCGCTCCGGCTCAACCCGTATCCACCGCCCCGTCTTCCCCTGCGCCGTCCCCTCGTGACGCCCTGAAGCCAGCGTCTGCTCGCGCCGCGCGCCGCCGCTCTTCCGCGCCCACTGCACCCGCGCCTCCTCCAGGTGCGCGTCCGCCCGCTCCGCCGCCGCGTCCTCCAGCACCACCCCCTTGCCCTGCAACATCGCGCCCACCAGCGACGAGTACTCGCCGTCCACGTCCACCAACACCGTCGCGTTCGGGTTGCGGCGCAGGTTCACCACCTTCTGCCCGCGACCGTACATATAGACCCAGCCTCCGGCCCAGCAGAAGCCCATCGGCGTCAGGTTGACACGCGCGCCCGGCCCAACCGTCGCGATGCGGCAGGTGCGCGCCGTGTTCAGCAGCTCGTCCAGCTCCTGCGGCGTCAGCGCCAGCTCTCGTGGGATCTTGGGCACAACCCACCTCCGCTGCTCTTGTCACTATCTGTTCGCCAGTCAAAGCGAACCAAAAATCTGCGTACATCTGCGCAATCTGCGGATTCGTCCTACCTCCACAGCACCAGCCGTGCTCCGCCGATCAGCAGGAAAACACCCAGAACGCGCAAGGGCGTAACCGGAAACCTGGGCAGGCCAAACGCGCCGAGCTGGTCCAGCACCAGCGCGCCGATGAGCTGCCCGGCGACCAGGAAGGCCACAAACGTCGCTGCGCCGACGCGCGGGACGAGCAGCACCGCCGAGATCAAAACCAGCACGCCAAAGATGCCCCCGATCCAAAGATAGGGCGGCGCGTGCAAGGCGCTGCTCACCGATGTGCGGCTGCCTCCGACATTGAGCAACAGCAGCACCAGCAAGATGAAAAACGTCCCTGTCACCGAGATGAAGACCGCGCCCACGGCGCTAGCGTGGCGACTCAGCGCCGTGTTCACCACGTTCTGCGTCGCCGTCCCCGCGCCAATCGCGAGGATGATTGGGGCGAGGAGCAACAGCGAGGTAGGCATGACAGTCCTCTTTTCAAAAGTTTCGGGGAAGGGTCTGGGGAACCCTCTTTGCAAAGAGGGTTCCCCAGCGTCGCCATCACCACCAGGCGATGTCGTCCGCGTCGCCCTTCGCGTCGTGCGCCTTGAACGTCGCCAGGTACGACGGAAGGTACTTCCAGCCGCCGTCCGCGAAGATGCACACGATGTTCCCACCATCCATCCGATCCGCCAGCCGCAGCGCCGCGTGCAGCACCGCCCCCGACGACACGCCCGCCAGGATGCCCTCCGAATGGGCTAGCGCGCGGGCGCGCTGGAACGCCGTCTCCGTGTCCACCAGGAACCGCCCGTCCAGCAGCGCCATGTCCAGCAGCGGCGGGATGTACCCCTCCTCCAGGCTCCGCAGCCCCTGCAGCTGCTCGCCGAAGCGCGGCTCCACGCCCACCACCTGCGTCCGCGCATTCGCCTGCTTCAGGCGGCGTCCCACACCCGTCAGCGTGCCCCCAGTACCTATGCCAGCCACGATCGCGTCCACCTGCGGCAGCGCCCCCAGGATCTCCTGCGCCGTACCCTCGAAGTGCGCGCGGACGTTCGCCTGGTTCTCAAACTGCAACAGCGCCACGTGGCCCGGCTGCCGCCCAAGCTCCCGCGCCAAGTCAATCGTGCTCTTCATGCCCACCTTCGGCTCACACCACACGACCTCTGCGCCAAATAGCTGGAGCAGCTCCGCGATACCCGGCGCCACCCGCGTCGGCATCACCACCTTCAGCTTGTACCCGCGCTGTCGACTGATGAGCGCCAGCGCGAGCGCCGTGTTGCCCGTGCTCGCCTCCACCAGCGTGTCGCCGGGGCGCAACTGCCCCTCAGCCTCGGCCTCCAGCACCATCGCCTTCGCGATGCGGTCCTTGATGCTGCCCGACGGGTTCATCCCCTCCAGCTTGGCGAAGAGGCGCACGCCCGGCTTCACCGGCACACGCCGCAGCTCCACCAGCGGCGTGTTGCCCACGGCCCCCAGAATGTCGTACCCTGCGGATTTGTCTTGCAAGCGTCACGACCTCTCGTCGTTGCGTTGGACTCCATGATAATGCGTCCGCCAGGGCGACGCGAGTGAGCCAAGCGTGATGCGAGAAAAACGCGCGATGCCTTGGTGTCCGTGCGAACGCCGCGCAGCGTAGGAGGGATTGCACCCTCACCCTTTTCCATTAAGGGAAAGAGTGTGCAATCATCGAGCGTCGCTGAGGATTGTGCGGATGTAGGAGACGCCGCCTTCCGGGCGCGTGACGTTGCAGGTGAAGGCCACCACGCCCCAAATGCCGAAAAGGGTGAAGGGCTCGCCCTTCCAAACGAAGCCCGCCGCCGTGAGGGGGGTTACGGCGGCGGGCTTGCCTGCGGCCCGCACGGCGATGGGGCGCCGGCGGGCGGACACAGGAGGAGAGAGTTAGCGACGCTTCGCCGCGCCGCGGGCCGCCGGTGGCGGGGTCCGGACCGCCGTCGCCAACTCCGCGCCCGCGGAGAAGCCGACGCGCCGGTGCGCGGGGACCGTGATCGTCTTCCCGGCGGAACCGCCGCGGATCGGTCGCACCTTACGCTCCTTCACCTGCCGCACCTCAAAGGTGCCGAAGCCGGTGAGCACCACGCGATCGCCCTTCGCCAGCGAAATCCTCAGCGTGTCAAGAACGGCGTTGAGAGAGTCCTCCGCCGAGCTCCGCGTGGAGCCCATCGTGGTAGCCACGCTAGCTACCAGGTCGCTCTTCCTCATGGTGACCATGTCGTCCGTCTCCTTCCAAAATTTAGCTTCATGACCATTGTTAGCACTCTCCGCCCCGTTGTCAAGACCATTTGCCGCTAGTTTTAGGAGAACTTTTTCCTACGTTCCTGGGAATCGCCCCTCAACCCCCCCAGTCCCATGCATGGCTCCCTTCCCCACGCGCTTGCGAACCAGCCCCTCCAGGCGATAGACTGGACGAACTATTTCGCGCACACGGAGCATCGCCATGCGTTTCACCCAGCTCTTCGGCCGCACCCTCCGCGCCGACCCTGCCGACGCCGAGACGCCCAGCCACCGCCTCCTCCTCCGCGCGGGCATGATCGGCCCCCTCGCGTCGGGCTTGAACTCCTACCTCCCGCTCGGCCAGCGCGCGCTCCGCAACATTGAACGCATCATCCATGAGGAGATGGACGCCGCGGGCGGCCAAGAGCTCCGCATGCCCGCGCTCCAGCCGCTGGACCTGTGGGAGCAGTCGAGCCGAGCCCAGGGCTTCGGCAAGCACCTCCTGCGCCTCAAAGACCGCCGCGACCGCGACTTGGTCTTGGCCCCCACCCACGAGGAGGTGGTCACCACCCTGGGCCGCTCCATCATCCGCAGCTACCGCGACCTGCCCATGCTGGTCTATCAAATCCAGACCAAGTTCCGCGACGAGGCCCGTCCTCGCGGCGGCCTCATCCGCGCCCGCGAGTTTGACATGAAGGACGCCTACAGCTTCAACGCCGACGACGCCAGCCTGGACCAGACCTACCAGCGCATGGCACTCGCCTACCGCAACATCTTCTCGCGGTGCGGCCTCAACACCGTCATGGTGGAGGCCGACAGCGGCGCCATCGGCGGCAAGGACTCCCAGGAGTTCATCCTGCCCTCCGAGGTCGGCGAGGACACCATCGTCATCTGCAACCGCTGCGGCTACGCGGCCAATACCGAGCGCGCCGAGGGCGTCCTGCCGCCGTCTCCCGCCGAGTCTCCGCTGCCCCTTGAAGAGGTGCGCACGCCGGGGCAAAAGACCATTAACGAGGTGGCTGGATTCCTGCGCGTCTCGCCCGGCAAAACGCTCAAGGCCGTCTTCTACCTGGTGGATGGCAAGATGGTGTTCGTCGCCATCCGCGGCGACCTTGAGGTCAACGAGATCAAGCTGCTGCGCGCCCTCAAGGCCAAGGAGGCGCGCATCGCCACGCCTGAGGAGGTCCGCGGCGCCGGCCTCGTCGACGGCGCCGCGTCGCCGGTCGGCCTCAGGGGCGTCACCGTCGTCGCCGACCGCTCGGTCACCAGCGGCGCCAACCTCGTCGCCGGCGCCAACAAGCCGGACACGCACCTGCGCAACGTCAACTATCCGCGCGACTTCTCCACCGACGTGCTGACCGACATCGCCACCGCCCAGCCCGGCCACGGCTGCCCCCGCTGCCACGCCGAGACCGCCCGCTGGGACGCCGGAACGCTGGAGACAAAGCGCGGCATTGAGGTCGGCCACATCTTCAAGCTCGGCACGTCCATGACCGACCCCTTCGGCGTCACGTACCTGGACGCCCAGGGCCGGCAGCGCCCCGTGCTCATGGGCTGCTTCGGCATCGGCGTCGGGCGGCTCCTCGCCGGGGCCATCGAGGCCAACCACGACGAGAAGGGCATGACACTGCCCGCCTCCATCGCACCGTACCAGGTGCACCTCGTCGCCCTCAACCTGGACAACGCCGAGGTCGCGCAGCACGCCGAGGCCCTCTACGAGCAGATCAAAGCCGCGGGCCTCCAGGTCTTCTACGACGACCGCCCCGAGTCCACTGGCGTCAAGTTCAACGACGCCGACCTCCTCGGCTTCCCCGTCCGCGTCGTCGTCAGCCCCCGCACCTTGCGCGCCACCCAACCCTCCGCCGAGGTCAAAGCCCGCAAGGAGTCCCAGCCCCGCGTCGTGGCGCTGGACGGCGTGGTAGAGGCTGCACGGGGACTTTTGGGAACCTGAGCACCTTACGCCGAGCTGTCATTCCTCCTCTCCATGTGATAGAGAAGGCTTAGGGGTGGGGTTCCACCCCGCGCGGCACTCACCCCCCCGCTGAAAAAGCTGCACAATCCCCTGTCATTCCGAGCGCAGCAAAGAATCTCCCCTGACGCCGCGCCGCAACCACGCGGCAGCCGGAGGTCACTTCTCCCCCGTGTTGGGTAGGAAAAGCGCAGAGAGGTTTCACCCCACGCCACTTTCCTTGACACCCCCCCGCCCCGCCTGCTACCGTGAACTGTGGGACTCGTTCAGAGTCCCCTTCGTGGAGGAGGACGCCACCCCGTATGCCTACCTACGCCTACCGCTGCACCGAGTGCAACCACGCCTTTGACCTGCGCCAGGGCTTTGACTCGCCCACCCAGAGCGACTGCCCCCGCTGCGGCAAGCTCGCCAACCGCCAGTTCACCGCCGTCCCCATCGTCTTTAAGGGCAGCGGCTGGTACACCACCGACTACGCCAAGCGTAGCGGCTCCTACCCCTCCTCGCCCGCCTCCAGCAACGGCGACAGCTCCCCGGCCTCCAGCAACGAGCGTGAGGATCGCCGCGAGAAGTCCCGCGAGGAGCGCGGCAAGCCGCCAATGCCCTCCACGCCTTCCACGCCCAGCAGCCCTGCTTCGTCGTCCAGCTCCAGCTCATCGCCCAGCGGTGGCTCGTCGTCCAGCACCACCTCCTCGTCCAGCAGCAGCACGTCCTCCACCCCCGCGAAAAGCTCCACCTAGCCCCTAAAACCTCCTCTCTCCCGCAATGCTGAGCACCTCATAAGCGGGGGCGTACACCGAGACGGATAAACATGGCCATCAGCGCTCGCCCACTTCGCATTGCCATTCTGAGCGGAGCCTGGGGCAGGGGGGCTGTGGAGCGGGCGCAGCGAGGAATCTCTCCTGGCTCCGCCCGCCAGCTCGTGGCCGCTGAAGGCTTGCCACCCCCCGCGCCGTCTTATACCATCTCTGTAAAAAGGTGGCGCAACGGTATCAGTTGGCTTGGTGGGCAAGCTTCCCCTTCCCTTTAGGGAAGGGACGAGGGGTTAGAGCAACATCGGCGTGGACGAACGCCGTGCGTTACCGTCCACCAGCGGCGAGCCTTCAAGATGAACGCCACTTTCAATCAGAGTTGGTCTTGGGCCAGAAGGCGCGTTTCCGTACAAGCTTCGCCGATCTCCTCTCCCCTTGTAGGAGAGGACTAAGGTGAGGGGGAGTTTGCCCCGTGCGCGCCCTCGTCCAACGCGTCAGCCACGCCTCCGTCAGCGTTCAGCAGGCCCAGGTCGGTGCCATCGGCAGCGGCCTGCTCGTGTTTCTGGGCGTCGGCCAGGGTGACACCGAAGACGACGCCAGCTACCTGGTAGACAAGGTCGTCAACCTGCGCGTCTTCCCGAACGACCAAGGCCGCTTTGACCACTCCGTCCTGGACATCCACGGCGAGCTGCTGGTCGTCAGCCAGTTCACCCTCTACGCCGACACCCGCCGCGGTCGCCGTCCCAGTTTCACCGACGCCGCCGCGCCCGCCGACGCCCACGCCCTCTACGAGCGCGCCGTCGCCCTCTTCCGCCAGGCGGGCCTCACCGTCGCCACCGGCCAGTTCGCCGCCATCATGCAGGTGGACCTCGTCAACGACGGCCCCGTCACCATCTGGCTGGACTCCGCCGAGCGCCACACGCCTCGGCACGGATACCCCCTACCCCCTTCCCATGTCGGGAAGGGGGTAGGGGGTTAGGTCCCCCTTCTCCCTCAGGGTGAGCGAGGCGCAGCCTTGTCCGTTCTACGCCGGGTTGACTCACAGCGCTGACCCCCCTACAGTACCGCCAGGAGGCACGCCATGCCCGACGCTGACGCAGCCGTCGCCGCCCTGCGCAAGGACCGCCTCATAGACATCACCACCACCGGACGCAAAAGCGGCCAGGCGCGCCGCATTGAGATCGGTTTCGGCATCATCAACGGCAAGCTCTACCTCACCGGCAGGCCGGGCCGCCGTGGCTGGTACGCCAACCTCCTCGCCAACCCTGCGTTCACCATCCACCTCAAACAGAGCGCCAAGCTGGACCTGGCGGCCACCGCCCGCCCCATCACCGATACGGACGAGCGCCACCGCGTCCTCGCCGCGTACCAGGCAAAACTCCCGCGCTTCGCCCCGCGCATGGACATGGAACAGTGGACCGCCCGCAGCCCCTTGGTAGAGGTAACGGTCCCCGGCGTCGCCCACAAACTCAGCGACTAGAAGCGCCCCGGACAAAAAGAGGAAGAGAACACAGAGGAGGCAGCATGGTCACCACCGCCCAGACCGGCGCCATCCAGGTTGCGGATGGTGTGTTCGCGTTCATCCAGGAAGGCGGCGCCACCAACGGCGGCTTCATCGTCGGCGACGAGGGCGTCGTCGTCATAGAGGGTTTCATGACCAAGGCCGTCGCCCAGAAGATGCTCGGCGAGATCAAACGCGTCACCTCCAAGCCCATTCGCTTCCTCGTGTACACCCACTTCCACGGCGACCATACCTTCGCCGGCGGCAACTTCCTCCCGGCGGTGGTCATCGGCCACAAGGAGTGCCGTGAAGAGCTTTTGGAGAAGTGGGCTCCCTGGGTGGAGCGCTTCTCCACCAACCGTCCGGACGACGCCGCCGAGTTCCGCGCGCTCAAGCCCATCCCACCCGAGATCATCTTCAACGAGAAGCTCACCATCCACCTCGGCAACAAGCGCGTTGAGCTGCTCTACTTCGGGCGCGCCCACACCCGCGGCGACATCTTCATCCACATCGCCAGAGACCGCGTGGTCTTTGCCGGCGATGCCGTCGTCAACGGCCGCGTGCCCGCGTTCATGGACGGCTACCCCTCAAGCTGGATCAACGTGCTGGAGCAGCTCCAAGCCCTGGACTTCACCACCCTCGTCCCAGGCCACGGCCTCTTGGGGAGCAAGCAGACCGCCGCCGACCTCCAAGGCTTCATCGCCGAGCTGCGGCGTCAGACCCGCCAGGCCCACGACGCCGGCAGGAGCGAGGCGGAAGCCCTGAGCGCGGTGCGTCTGCCCCTCTACGCCTCCTGGCCGGGCATGCAGAACCTGGCCGTCCCTGTGCAGCGGATGTACATGGAGTGGCGCGGCCAGCTCTAGCTCGCACAGCACAAGGGGCCTCAAGCCCGCTCCCGAGTAATGCGCAGCGCCTCGTCCCGAAGAGCGACGGCGCGCAGTGGTAGGAGCGAGGCGCACCTCGCTCCTACCACTGCAAGAAAAGAGGGCCGTTCTTCACGCCAGAAGAGCGGCCCTCCCATCAGCCCGGAGCAGGTGATGCCTAGTGCGCTTCGTTCACCTTGCGCGGCGCGGCGCGCGTGAGCTCCTTGAGCTCGTTCATGTCCTTGCCCTTGAAAAAGTCGTAGTTCAGGGGGACGTATTGCTTCATGTTAGCGGGGGTCTGATCCTCCGCGAAGATGGCGGCCACGGGGCAGACCGGCTCGCACGCCGCGCAGTCTATACACTCGTCCGGCGCGATGAACATCTGGTTCGTGTCAGGCGTGGTGTAGATACAATCCACCGGGCAGACGTCAATGCACGCCCCGTCTTTTACGTTTACGCAAGGCTCCGTGATGATGTAGGTCATTGCCCCTCCAGCCATCTTTGTGACGCCCGTCGCATCAGGCCAAGCTATTCTAGCACAGGTTCTGTGGCATGCAAGACACACCTCAACCACTCGCTTGAGGCAAGGCAATGGTGCGACAGACGCCGTGGTGGCGGGTTATCCTAGAGCGCGACGCCGTAGCCGCGCTTGGGCGTGCCGAGGATAACAAACGTCTCGGTCCGGCGCACGCCGGTCACGGAACCCACCTTGGTCTTCAAGAACGTGCCGAGTTCGTCGGCATTGCGCACGTTGACCCAGGCAAAGAGGTCATACGCGCCCGTAGCTATCGAGACTTGGGACACCTCGTGGAACTTGGAGAGGTCGGTGGCGGCGACGTCCAGCCGGTTCGGGTCCACCTGCACGCCGATGATCGCCTCCGTCTGAAAGCCAAGTTTGGACGGCTCCACTACCGCCGTGACGGTAATGAGGCCTTGCTGAATGAGACGCTTCAGGCGCCTGCGAATAGTCCCCTCGCTGACTGCTACCGCGCGCGCAATCTTCGCATTGGATGCCCGCCCATCCGCTTGCAAGATTGCGACGATCCTGCGGTCAAGTTCGTCCATGCTGTCCCCTTTAGCAACGTTGCTTTATCGTCGCTATCTTACCAAGCCCTACGAAATCTGTCAATGGATAGCGCGGCGCTAATGTCCTGGGCTATGCGTCATGGAAGATTGTGGCGTGGCGCCTCGGACGCGCCCTGGCGGCTTGGCAGGGAGGGGAACGCACCGCCCAAAAGGACACGCACCGCGTCCGGCTGCACAACACCCGCGTTGAGGAGATCGCGCAGCTTTCCCTCGCGCCGGTCCAACTCGTCAAGGAAAGCTTCGGGAGTCGTCTGAAGCCGTCGGATGATCCCGGCAACGGCCTCCTCCGAGCGGTCCACCACCAATATCCCAGTCTGCCGGTCAAGGAACGCCACGGTCTGCAGTACAGGCAGAGCCGTCAGGGAGGCGCCGGGATGGACGATGGTAATGCTTTGGACGCGCCTTACCGGCGCGGCATAGGTGCCTCGCACCGCGATGATCACCACCGCCGACAGCAACGCCAGGCGCTGCGGGTAGATGGCGTTTGGCGGGGCAGCAAGCTTGTCAAAGACCTGCTGTGGCGTCGCCGTGTGCATCGTCCCGCCGATGGCGTAGCCCCGGGCAGCCGCCGCGAAGACGCGCGCGGCCTGCTCGCCCCAGGTGTACTCCATCAGGTGGTCGCTGAACTCGTGGACCAGGAGCGTTGTCTCCGTCGGGTCGGTGCGGTCAAGGAAGTCAAAGCGCGCCAGTTCGCCGGCTATTGGGACGACGACGCTGTCCGCGGGGAAGAGGTCCAAATAGGCGTGCAGCACCGTTGTCTTGCCGGCGCGCTGTGGCGGCGACGCGACAATGACCGATCCGCGCCGCGCGGCCAAAGCCCAAAGGAGGGCCGCTCCGGGCAGGTTGAGCGTTCGGTTCTGTACAAGCGCAACGATAGACAGTTCAGCAAGCGCGGGCATGGCTGACCCTCTGCTTAGAGCAAGCTCGTTGGTTGTTGGATTGTACCCTTCTTCAAACCTGTAGGAACAATTCATGAATTGCCCCTACATTCGCCACCGCCACGTCGCGCCGCCATTGGACGAGGCCCGCTCGCCGGTCCCCGTGGCGCAGGCTTGATTCAGCTCGCCGCAATCAAGCGCTGATGCGCTTCCTGCGATTTTTCACGTAGTCAACCAGGACGTACTGGCCAAGGTTGTCCGGCGTGCTGTAGAACGCCCGGCCACGGTTGATGCGCGTCAGCTTATCCACGAAGTCCTGCAGGTCGTAGTTGTTCTCCAGCATGAACGTGTTGATGGTGATGCCCTCTTGGGTGCAGCGCCGCACCTCCTTCAGGGTCTCAGAAATGGTGCGGTAGGTTGGCGGATAGTTGAAGAAAGCACGCTCCCCTTCCAGGTGCGCGGTCGGCTCCCCGTCGGTGATCATCAACACTTGTCGCGAGGTGCCCTTGTGCTTGGAGAGCAACTTGCGCGAGAGCATGAGGGCGTGGTGGATGTTCGTGCCCGAGACCCACGCGTTCCAGCTCACCTGCGGCATCTCGTCGGTCTGAATCTCAATGGCGTAGTCGGAGAAACCGATGATGTAAAGCACGTCGCGCGGGAACTGGCTCTGGATGAGCGCCTGGAGAGCCAGGGTGACCTTCTTCGCCGCCTGGAAGCTGCCGAAGAGGCCCATAGAGCGGCTCTGGTCCAGCAGGATGCAAGTGGCTGACTCCGTGATCGTCTCCGGCTGCCGCACCTCAAAGTCTCTGGGGTGCAGGCGCACCGGCTTGCCCGGCCCGGTGCGGAGCACGGCGTTGAACACCGTCTTCTCCAGCGCCAGGTCGAACGCATCGCCGAAGACGAACGGGCGCGTCTCGCCGGTGAAGTCACCGCCGGGGCCGCGCTGGACGATGGTATGTCGACCCAGACGCTCCTTCTTCAGCTCCTGGAACACCTCACGCAAGGCCTTCTGGCCGATCTTGCGGATGCCACGCGCGGTCAGCTCCAGCTTCTGCCCTTTGCGCTGGACATAGCCCGCCTCCTCAAGCTCGCGCGCCAGGTTCTGCAGAGCCTCGGCGTTGCGGCGCGCGTCCTCGCCTAGGAGCTCCGCGAGCTGCTCCATGTCCAAGTCTTCAATGTTCCCCTTGCGGCCAATGTCGCGTAGCTGCTCCTCCAGGTCGTCCATACGCTGGAGCTGCCCCATCAGCTCGCCCGCCTGGTCCAGGTCCAGCGACTCGTCGCCCATGAACCGGTACTGCTGGCCCAAGGCGTCCTGAGGCATGAAAGACCGCAGCGCCGCAGCCAACTGGTCCAGCTCGGCGCGCGTCTCGGCATCGAGCGATTGCTGAAGCATCTGTTCCAGCTCGCGCCGTTGGCCAGGGCTCATGGAGTCCATCAGCGACTGCATCTGGCCCATCTGCTCCGCCATCTGCTGCATCAGCTCGTCCAGCGACTTCGGCGGGTCCTGCCCGAACATGTCGCCGAACTGCTGCATGAACTGCTGGAAGTTCGGCTGGCGGCCCTGGGCCTTGTCCCGCATCATCTGGTTAAGGGCGTGGAGCATGTCGCGCATGCGCTTCGTCTGCTCCGGCGTCATGCCTTGCAGCGACTGGCGCATGTTCTGCATGAACGACTCCATCATGCGGCCCTTCAGCAAGTCCATCAGCTCCTGGAACTTGCGCGCGGCCTCCGGGTCCATGAACTCGTACTGCGAAAGCTCTTTGATGGCTCCCGGCATGCTCTTCGGCAGGGCCTCAAGCTTTTCCTTGGAGCGCTGCGCTCGCTCCTGCAGGTTCTGGAGCAGCCGCTCGCGCGCGGCACCGCTCGGCGCGCTTAGGGACGGGCTGCCCTGCTGCTGTCCGGTCCGGGACCCCGCCTGTTGCCCTGGCTGGCCGTCCTGACCTTCTTGACCTTCCGGGCCTGCGTCTCCCTCTTGTCCCTCGCCGCCGTCTTTGCCTTCGCCGCCGTCCTGCTGCTCGCCCTCCCGGCCATCGGCTTGATCGTCCTGCTGGCCGGTGGGTTGGTCGGCCTGCTGGCCGTCCTGGCCGCGCTGCTCGTTGGCCTCCTGGACGCGGCGATCAATGCCATCCCGCTCGGTCTTGAGGACTTCCTCAAGACGGCGGCGCAGGTCGTCCATCACCGAGTCCAGGTTGTAGCGCTGGAGCTGCTCGTTCCGGTTGTTGCGCAGGCGCTCCATCATATCGCGCAGGCCCATCATCCGCTCGCCGCGCTGGCCCTGCATGCCGCGCTGGAACAGCTCGCGCAGCGCGCGCTGCACATCGCCGTGGTTCATCAAGTCGTTGGCGAGCTCGTTCATGAGGCCCTCGCTGCCGGGCGCGAAGACCTCCTGGGTGCCATCCCACTTTCCATAGCGGTAGAGGACGACCATGCTACCTTCCTTCTGGGTGACCTACCCCCCCAGCCTCGGTCATAAACCTAACCCCTGACCCCTTCCCTACGAGGGAAGGAGAGTAGCTGCCCCACCTTTCAGGGTGGGGCAGCTACTCTCTGCTGCTACCTGCGAGCGGCGCCGCTGGGCTGTGGTGCAGCCTGCTTGAGGAAGTCGGCGACGACGCGGGCGACTTCTTCCGGTCGCTCAAGCTGCGGGCTGTGCCCTGCGGCCGGCATGACGTGCAGCCGCGCGCCGGCGATGCCCTTGGCGACGCGGTCTTCTTTGTCCCTAATAGAGTCGCGGTCGCCGTACACAACGAGGGTGGGGCACTTGACCGCGCTCAGGTGGGAGGGCACGTCGTAGTTGCAGAGGGCTTCCATGGTGCGCTGCGCCCACATACCCGACTTGGCGCGCACGCCGTTCATCTGGTCGGCCATGAACTCGGTGAAGCCGGGCATGGTCACCTTCTGCTCTGCAAGCGAGCGCAGCTTGGGCAGCCCGTTGGCGTCGTAGCCGTTCTGGCGGGACTGGGCGAGGCGCTGCGCGCCGTCCTGGGACGTCCAGGGCGGTGTGCCGATGAGCACGGCCCGCGTCACGCGGTCGGGGTGCTCGCCCGCCTCGTTGATGGTGAGGCAGGCGCCGACGGAGTTGCCGACGATATAGGCCGTCGGTATCTGCATGGCATCCATGAACGCTACGACGTTGTGGGCGTGGGTCTCCAGGGAGTAGTCAGCGCGCGGCGGCTTCTCGGAGTCCCCCGCGCCGAGCATATCCAGGGCATAGACCGAGAACTGTCGCGCGAGGATGGGCTGCACCATGTGCCAGACCCAGGACGAGGCGCCCAGCTGGTGCAAGAGGATGACCGGCTCACCCGAGCCGTCGTGGGTGTAAAACATCCGCCCGTCTTTTAGCTGTGCGTAGCCGCTTCTCGCCATCTCGCTCTCCTTCCACGTCCGCTCTCTAGTGACGCGATAGTAGCACGGAGTGGCAGTACAGACAACGAAGGAGGGTGGTCAGCCCCGAGTCTTTCAGTTATCGCCTAGACTCCCCTTCTTGCTCACAGTCCCAAGTCCCGGCAGGATGCGTAAGGGCAATTCATGAAGGCGCCTATCCCACGGCGACAAGTACGCGAATGGGAGAGATGCCTCATCCCACTGAGTCGGCATTCCCCCTCTCTGCAGTGCGGAGAGGGGCTAGGGGTGAGGTAAAAGCGTTAGCAGAAGCAACGTTACTTGTTCTAGCGGGATAGGCGCCAATCAGAAAGTGAAAAAGCCCTGGGGTCAGAGCCTGCCTCGAGTGCAGCCGAGGGGGAGTAAGGCAAAACTGCCATCGCCCCCCTAGCGAGAAGAACACGTGTTCTTTATACTTCTCGTATGACGAACAACACGGACCACCAGCCCGCATCGCAGCCAACGCCGGAGCCCGTCGGTCCTG
>SHXZ01000004.1 GCA_009693045.1 Dehalococcoidia bacterium
TGAGCGAAGTGAAGGGCCAGCCGAAGGGCGCAACAAACCGTAGCAGGGCGGGGGGGGGGTGTCAAGACAGGGTTTCGCTGCTCACTCTCTTGCATTTACGTGAAATCGGCCGTCCACCACGCCGTGCGCCACTCGCCACAAGCCCTGTTGCCCGTAGGGGCGAGGCATGCCTCGCCCCTACGTTTCGCTGTGGACGACGGTCCTCTATCTAATGCGGCAAGCGCAGAATCGGGGCTTGAAGGAGCGACGCAGAAACTGCGACGTCTTCAAGCCCCGACGCATCGGCAAGGCGCATGGCCGGCGGGGCTGTTGCGGACCTCTAGATAGCCTTGTCTTTTCGCAGCTTTGCGATTTGCTCCTGGCCGTAGCCCAGCTCCCGCAGCACCTCTTCGGTATGCTCGCCCAGGTGCGGAGCCGGCCGGTACGCGATGTTGGCCGGAGTCTCGCTGTAGTGGATAGGATGGCCCGTTTCCTTGACGCGCCCCAGCACTGGGTGGTCAATCTCCTGAATGTACTCGTTGGCCAGGATCTGAGGATCGTTCTCCAGCTCGGTCAGCCTCATGATGGGTGAGTAGATAAGGTCCTCTTTGCTCAGGAGCGGTTCCCATTCGGCGGCGGTCTTGGCCGCAAATGCCTTGTCAAAGATCGCGTTGAGCGCGCTCCCGTTCTCGGCGCGGGCCGCGACATTTACGAAGCGGGGGTCCTCAATCAGTCCTTCCTGCCCTAGCACCCGGCAAAACGCGGGCCAAGCCCGGTCGGGATACATGAAGGAGAACACGAACCACCGGCCATCGTTGCTCTGGTAGGGTTTGGTCAAGGGGTTAGCTGGCGGAGTTACGGCGCTCTCAGACCCCTGCGGAGCCTTAGGCGTGAGCAGATTCATGTTCAGGGAAGTCCCTTGAAGCCAGACCAGGCCGCCCACGTGCGAGACGTCCACCTTCTGACCAATCCCATGAATGGAGCGGGCTACCAGGGCCGCCAGTACACCCATGAACAGTTGGATTCCACCCATCTGATTGGCGATGGCGCCGCCCACAGATCGCGGCACGCTGCCTTCAGGATTGCCCTGGTACATCATGCCGCTGTAGGCCTGTCCCATCCCGTCAAAACCCGGCATGCCGGCCCGCGGGCCTTTGGGGCCAAAGGTGTTTCCAGAGGCGTAGATGATCTGCGGGTTGCGCTTCTTCAGGTCTTCGTAGCCCATGCCCAGGCGCTCGGCCACGCCCTTGCGGAAGTTCTGGATGAAGACGTCCGAGTGCTCCACCAGCTTGTAGACGACCTCTTTGGCTTCGGGATTGGTCAAGTCAAGGGTGATCGCGCGCTTGTTGCGGTTGCCGTTTTCAAAGTACGCGGTATGGCCGGTAGCCAACGGCGTGCTGCTCCGCCCTGCGCCAAGGGTTCGGCCGGGGTCGCCTGCCCGGGACTCAATCTTGATGACATCCGCCCCCAGATCAGCCAGCATCGTGCCGCCGATGGGGCCAAACTGATACACCGTCCAGTCAATGACGCGAATGCCCTGGAGAAGTTTCTTGTTCATCCCGTTCCTCCCGAAGAGACCAACTTTTCCATCTTGCTGGATGCTACTTCCGCACGGTGTCTCCGTCAAGCCCCAACCGAGACACCATGACCCTGGTGCCATCCGCCCCTTATCGCAAAAGACCGCGTGTTCTACCATGAGCCGGGAACGGTCAACACCCTTCTGCCTCCGGGCCTGAGCGAAGCGACGCAAGAGGGTAAAATGAGCGGGTCGCTCGCCGATGTAGGGGACATGCCTCGCCCCTACGGCTTCGTGGGACATACGGTGAGGCGACAGGGGGATTGATCAGACGAAACTGGGGGCAACGTGCAACTGCACCAACCGCATCACGGCCAGGGAAATGCCATGAAAATCGGCGGGAAAACAATTCGACCCCAAGCTGGCGAAGCAGCGATAATCAACCCAAACAATACACCCGTCGGAACACTCAACAGGAGAGAGCGCGGCTCCAGATACTCGCCCGCTACGCCTCCGGCGCGAACACCTTCACCGGCTGCCACAGGCCCGCCGAGCGGTCGTAGCGCACCAGCGCGATGAACCGCCCGTCCGAAGAATAGACCCTGCACAGTTCGCCATGCTGCAGCGTATTGCGCTTGTGGGCCGCCAGCGGCGCCTGCTGCCCACGGCTGATGGCGACCGCCATCGGCTTGAGCACGATGGCCGCGGGCAGATGGCTCAGGACGGTGTCCGCGGGGTGCAGAAGCTCCTGCCAACCGCCCTTGTTGACAGCCTCCTCCAGCGCCTCCAGCGTCACTCCATCCTCCGCGCGGAAGGGGCCCGTGCGCAGCCGAGTCAGCGCGCTCAGGTGCGCGCCGCAGCCAAGCGCCTCCCCGATGTCGTGCGCCAGTGAGCGGATGTACACACCGCGCCCGCACTCCACGTCAAGCCCCGCCAACGGCGGCTCCCACCTCGTCATCTCCAGTCGCATCACCTGGACCTGGCGCGGCTTGCGCGGCGTCTCCTGGCCGGCGCGGGCCAGCTCGTACATCCGCTGGCCCTCGTGCTTCAGAGCGCTGTAGGCAGGCGGCAGCTGCGCTATGGCGCCGCGAAACGACGCCAGCGCCCGCTCAACGTCATCCCTGGTGACGCCGGACGGGTCCTTGCGGGCGACCACCGCCCCCGCCGAGTCAAGCGTATCGGTCGTGACGCCGAGCGTGACCTCAGCCCGGTACACCTTGGTGCTGTCAATCAGGTACTCCATCGTCCGGCTGGCGCTGCCGAAGAAAATCGGCAGCACTCCGGCGGCGATGGGGTCCAGCGTGCCTCCGTGGCCCACCTTGGCTTCGCGCGTGAGGCGCTTGACGCGGCGCACCACTTCCATGGAGGTGGGACCGGCTGGCTTGAACAGGTTGAGGATGCCTTGGACGGCCATGCGTCAGGAGTTGCTCCGCGGCCTGCGCGCCGCCGGAGCACGCTTCACGGGCTGCTCCACAGGCTGGACATCAGGTGTCCCGACAGCCGCCACCTGGTCCAGCAGGGCGACCACGCGCGCGCCCTCCTCTATGGAAGCATCGCCCTCAAACTGGAGGTCTGGGATGGGTCGCAGCTCAACACGGTCGCGGAGGTTTCTGCGAAGGAAGCCCGACGCCGAGCTCAGCCCGGCGACCGCCGTTTGCCGCGCCTCGGCATCGCCCAGCACGCTAATGAACACTCGCGCCGTCTTGAGGTCCGGCGCGGTTTCCACCGCGGTCACCGTCACCAACCCCGCAAGGCGCGGGTCGTTAAGCTCGTGTTGGATCAGCTCGCTAAGCTCCTTGCGAAGCAGGCTGCTGACCCGGTCCGTCCTTCGGCTCATGGGGGACTCCTTGGGCGATTCGTCGTGTGGACGGCTGAAAGCCCAGGCCGTTTCACGACGCGCCATTACTGCTCTGCGCCGCCGGTCAAACTGACAGGGAGGTGTTATGTTGGCTGCGCGGGCGCGAATCGGCTAGACGCGGACGACCGAGAAGGCAACGAGTACATCGCCTTCTTCGTACTCGTTGAACCCTTCAAGCGCCAGACCGCACTCCATGCCGGCCGTAATCTCGCGGGCTTCCTCTTTGAAGTGTCGAAGGCTGTTGATGGCGCCCTGGAACAAGGGCTTGCCCCCGCGCAACAAACGCACTGTGCCTCCGCGGCGCAGACGTCCTTCTTGCACGGCGCAGCCCGCCACTTTGTTCCGCTTGCCGGAGGTGAAGACCTGCTTCACCACAGCGCGCCCATCAACGGTCTCGCGTGTGGTGGGCTCCACCAGACCCTTGAGCGCCTTCTCCAGCTCCTCAAGGAGCGTGTAAATGATGTTGTACAGCCTGATTTCAACGCCCTGCTGCTCGGCAAGCCGTTGCGCGCCGGGCTCCACCCGCGTGGTGAATCCGACCACGATGCCCTTGGAGGCGCTGGCGAGCAGAATGTCGCTTTCGGTTATTGTGCCCGCGGCCGCGTGGATGAGCCTGAGCTGCACGCTGGGCGCGGAGACGCCGGCGAGCGCGCCGGTCACTGCCTCAACGCTGCCCTGCACGTCGCACTTGAGGACGATGGGAAGCTCTTTGATCTCGCCGGCGCGGGCTTTGTTCGCCATCTCTTCAAGGCTGAACAGCTGTTGCCCGATCTGGACCTTGGTGTCCACCGCCATGGCTTTCGCCGTCTTCTCGTCCGCAACGGCCACCAGGATGTCGCCAACCTCTGGAAGGCGGCCCAGGCCAAGCACCTCAACGGGTGTGCTCGGCCCCGCCTGCCGGACCCTCCGGCCTTGGTCGTTGATCATGGCCTTGATGCGGCCCCAGGCACTGCCCGTGACGACGTTGTCGCCGACGTTCAATGTCCCGGTCTGGACGAGCACGTGCGCCACCGGACCCTTGCTTTTGTCAAGTTGGGCCTCAATCACCACGGCGCGCGCGCGCCGGTCGGGATTCGCCTTGAGGTCCTGGACTTCCGCGACGACCAGGAGGTTCTCCAGGAGGGTGTCAATGCCTATCCCCTGCCTCGCGGAGACGGGCACCGTCACCGTATCGCCGCCCCAGTCCTCCGGCACCAGACCGTGTTCCGCCATCTGACGCTTGACGCGCTCGAGATCGGCGTCTTCACGGTCAACCTTGTTGATGGCGACGACGATGGGGACCTTGGCCGCCTTGGCGTGGTTCATCGCCTCAATAGTCTGTGGCATGAAACCGTCGTTGGCGGCCACGACCAGCACCGCGATGTCCGTCGCCTGGGCGCCGCGCGCTCGCATGGCGGTGAACGCCGCGTGACCGGGCGTGTCCAAGAACGTGAGCTTGTGGCCGTTGTACTCCACCTGGTAGGCGCCGATGTGCTGGGTGATGCCTCCAGCCTCGCCGCCGGCGACGTTGGTCTTGCGAATCGCGTCCAGGAGCGTTGTCTTGCCGTGGTCAACGTGGCCAAGCACAGTCAAGACCGGAGGGCGCGTTATGAGGTGCGCCGGATCATCCGCCTCGCCTGTGCCGCGCTCGATGGCGGCGCTCTGAGCAGTCTCTTGCGGCTTGGCCTGCACTCCAAACGCCGCGGCGACCTTGGCGGCCGTCTCAAAGTCAACAACGTCGTTGATGGCGGCCATCATACCGGCGCGCATCAGTTGCTTGATGACCTGCACCGGCTGCACCTTCACCGCGTCGGCGAGCTGTCGCACAGAAAGGGAAGTGGGCAACTCCACGGTTCCCGCCGAACCGATAACCGGCGCGACGGCATCTTCCGCTGCGGGCTGCTCCACCAGTGTCGTGCCGGCGCGGCCGGGCGTTCTTGGCGGACGCCTGCCGCCTCGGAAGCGGTTACGTTGAACCATCGTTCCCCTTATACCGACTGCGTTTGAAACAGCCGCTCGGCGTACTGCTTGAGCGTCTCGCGATTGGCGGCGCTCAGGGTCGTGTGGAGCCTATGGTCAAGGCGCTTTTTCTTGACACCCGTTTCCCAGCAGTCCGCTGAAGCACACAAATACGCGCCTCGCCCAGACCTCTTTCCTCGCTCGTCAACCTCAACCGCGCCTTCGGGCGTCCGCACAATCCGCACGAGGCTTCGCTTGTCGGACGTACTGCCACAGGCGACACACGTCCGCTGCGGAACGTGCTTGGCCGTGGCCACCGGCGCGTTCCCACCCGTCTTATGCTCCGCCAGTGTCTTCCTCCTCGTCCTGAGCAGGGCGTGCCCTTCTGGCGCGCTTCGGCTTGGCTCGTGCGACCACCGCCGGGTCGTCCGGTACGGGGTCAGGACCTTCACGGCTCTTTCCGCGGCCTGGGAGAATCTCCTCGGCAAACCGGAGGACGCCAGACTCCGGCACCGTCGGTCTCCGCAAAATCCGTCCAAGCTCCCAAACGTCTTCGGTTACGGGCGCAGGTTCTGGTCCCTTAACTGGGGCAGCTTGGGTGGGGGCCTTGGGTTCTGCGGCCTTGACCGGCTCGGCCACGGGCGCCGCAGGCGCAGCCGGAGCAGACGCCTCGGCGACTGGGACGGTCGCCCCTTCAACCTTAGGCAGAGCCTCTTTGAGCACTGCCTCGGTGGGGCCAGGCACCACAGGCGCGGGCTCTGCTACCGCAACGGCGGCCTCGGCCTTGGGCGCTAGCGTTGCCCTTAGGGCTTCGTATTCAGTCGCGCCTTTCACGTCAATGCGAAGGCCGGTGAGCTTGGCCGTCAAGCGGGCGGTCTGCCCATCCCGCCCGATCGCCAGCGAAAGTTGGTTGTCCGGCACCACAACCACGGCCACCTTCTCGTCTTCGCTCAGTTCAACCTTTATCACCTGAGCCGGATTCATGGCATTGGTGACGAGCACTCGCAGGTCTTTGTTCCACTGGAAAATGTCAATCTTCTCGCCCTGCAGCTCGTTGACGACGTTCTGGATTCGCACGCCCCTCGGCCCGATGCATGAACCAACGGGGTCAACGCCTTCCTGACGCGCGGCAACGGCCACCTTGCTGCGCGAACCTGCCTCACGGGCGATGGCCTTAATCTCCACGGCGCCCTGGTAAATCTCCGGCACCTCGCGCTCCAGCAAGCGGCGCAGGAGATTCCGGTGAGTGCGCGAGAGGATCAGTTCTGGCCCCTTGGTGGTCTTTCGAACCTCAAGCAGGTAGAACTGCATCATCGCGCCCGCCCGATACCGCTCGGTCTGGATCTGCTCTTCCCGAGGGAGGTACGATTCCGCCTTGCCGAGTGTCACCACCAGCCTGCCAGGCTCCGACCGCTCGACGCGACCGGGAACCATCTCGCCTTCCCGGGTAAGGTAGTCGCCGTAGATCAGGTCTCGCTCCGCCTCGCGAAGCCGCTGGAGCACCACCTGCTTGACGGTGAGGGCGGCGATGCGGGCGGACGAGGGATGAAACAGTTCTTCCTCCACCTCTTCGCCCACCTTGACGTTCGGACGTGCTTGGCGGGCCTCTTGGACGGCAATCTCTTTCTTGGCGTCGGTAACGGCATCCACCACCGTCTTGGTGGTGAACAGGCGTATCGTCCCCGACAGCCCGTCCAACCGGACGACGATGTTCTGCCCCGACGCTTGGCTTTCCTTGCGGTACGCCGAGGCCAACGCAGCCTCCACCGCCGCGACAACCTTGTCCTTTGGCAGTCCCCGCTCGGCGGCAAGCTGGGTTAGTGCCAACTCGAACTCGTTCTTGCTCATGACCCCTCGTCCCCTCTCACCGCTGTAACAAAAAAGTGGGGCAAGCCCACTTTTCACCGTGCCCAAGAGGAAGACAGGCCTACTATATCACTCCGAGGCGTTCGTCGCAACCGCGAAAGCTGCCCCAACGTAGCCGCCTGACGCAACCATTGAGGCGTCCCGCATCGTGTGTTATGATACTAGGCAGGCGACCTCGGTGACCATGACGCCCTTCAAGCCGAACTTCCCGCGGAGCGGCTCTTGAGCGAGCTTGCAACCGTCGCCGAGCGCATAAGGTCATGCATTGATTGCCCTCTGTCCCGCACACGGACTACCGCCGTCCCCGGCGAAGGGCCTGGGACGCCTCGGCTGATGTTCGTCGGTGAAGGGCCCGGCTTCTACGAGGACAGCAGGGGCGGCCGTTCGTAGGCCCCGCGGGCAAGCTCTTGGAGCAACTGCTCGGCTTGGTCAGCATGGACCGAACCAGGTGTTCATCACCAACGCGGTCAAGTGCCGCCCACCGGAAAACCGCGACCCGTTTCCCAGCGAGATCCAGGCGTGCCGCAAATACCTGAACCATCAACTCAGGTTCTTGAAGCCTCAGGTGGTCGCGACGTTGGGACGCTACTCCCTGGCGCACTTCTTTCCGCAGGAGACGATCAACAAGGCGCACGGGCGGCCCCGACCATCAGGGGAACGATGACGGTTTATCCCTTGTACCACCCTGCGGCGGCCCTCAGGTCGCCGACGGTCAAGAAAACCCTGGAGGACGATTTCAAGCGCATTCCGGGTCTCCTCAAGGAGCTTGAGCAACGAGCCGCAAAGAGCGAAACGGTCGCTCGGCCCAGTGAACCTGAAACGGAGCAAATGAAACTATTCTGATTACGGCCGGCCTAACCTCTCTATGACCCCACCACTACGCGTCATTCCCCTGGGCGGCCTCGGTGAGATCGGCAAGAACATGCTTGCCCTGGAATGCGGCGACGACATCGTCGTCGTTGACTGCGGGCTGATGTTCCCCGAAGAGGACATGCTTGGCGTTGACCTCGTTATTCCAGACATCTCCTACCTGGAGCAGAACGCCAGCAAGGTCCGGGGCATCCTCATCACCCATGGCCACGAAGACCACATCGGCGCGCTCCCGTACGTCCTGCCAAGGCTGAAAACGCCCGTGTACGCCGTCGGCCTCGGCCACGACCTGATCGAAGTCAAGCTCAAGGAGCACCGCGTCCTGCGCGACGCGCTGCTGACCAAGGTGGAGCCAGGCCAGCGATTCCCTTTGGGCAACCTGTCCGGTGAGTTTTTTAGGGTGTGCCACAGCATTCCGGACGCCATGGGCGTGGCTATACGCACGCCTCAGGGCCTGGTCATTCACACGGGCGACTTTAAAGTAGACCACACGCCGATTGACGGGAGGCCAACCGACTTCCAGCACCTCGCCCGTATCTCGTCAGAAGGCTTGCTGCTGCTGCTGTCAGACTCCACCTACGCGGAGGTCCCCGGCTATACCCTATCGGAGGCCGTCGTGGCCGAGTGGCTGGACCGCATCATCCGCGAAGCGCCGGGCCGGGTCATCGTCGCCACGTTCGCGTCCCTCATCTCCCGTGTCCAGTTGGTATTGGACGCTGCGGAGCTCAACGGGCGGAAGGTGGCCGTCCTGGGCAGAAGCATGGTGGACAACGTGGCAATGGCCACCAAGATGGGCCACCTGAAGCCGCACGACGGCGTGCTGCGCCAGTGGGGCCAGATCAAGGACCTCCCGCCGGAGCGCACGATCATCGTCACGACGGGGAGCCAGGGCGAGCCGACCTCGGGCCTCACGCGGATCGCCAACCGCGACCACGCCCAGATCAGCATCATCCCAGGCGACACGGTCGTGGTCTCGGCTTCGCCCATCCCTGGCAACGAGACGGTCATCAGCCGGACCATTGACAACCTCACCCGCCAGGGCGCCCGCGTGCTCACCACCCGCAACGCCACGGTGCACGTGCACGGCCACGCCAGCCAGGAAGACCTCAAGCTCATGCTGCGCGTAACTCAGCCCAAGTTCTTCGTGCCCGTCCACGGGGAGTACCGTCACCTGGCGGCGCACAGCATGCTCGCCCAGTCGGTGGGCGTGCCGCCGGAGAACGCCTTTGTGCTTGAGGACGGAGACGTGCTGGAACTGACGCAGGACGCCGGCAAGGTCGTTGACCGGATGGCCTGCGGACACATCTACGTGGACGGTCTCCGGCTGTGGGACCCGAAGAGCGCCGTCCTTCGCGACCGGAGGACGCTCTCCCGCGACGGCGTTGTCATGGTTGTCCTGACGGTTGACCAGCATCTGGGCGCGTTGCTCAGGGAGCCGGAGATCGTCTCCACCGGCTTCGTAGACTCCGGCCAGAACGGTGGCCTGCTTGCCAGGGGCGCTCAGGTGGTGATGCAATCCTTGGATCATCGCGGCAAGCTTCCGCTGCAAAGCGATTATCTTCAGGTGCAGGTAAAGGAAGTCTTGGGAAAATTCCTGTATACTGAAACCAAGCGACGTCCAATGATCCTACCCGTCGTCATTTCCGTCTAGCGGTTTCCGTAACGCGCCTCTCCCGTCACGGAGGGAGGCCATAGCGCAGCGCATGAGGTAAATACGATGGCCAGAGGAACGTATTCCCGGACCGTTCGCACCGCCCCTCTTCCCGCGTCCACAGACAGCGATGTCTTCCAGCAGTTCAAAATGTTTGCCCTGTGGATCGCGGCCCTCATCTTCTTCGGCCTCAGCATCACTGGCGCGGTCCTGGTGTGGCCGTACATTCGTTTCGGAGTGATCGGGGCCGCCCTTGGCGTAACATGCCTCTTTGTTCTGCTTAGATACCGGCCTGGCTGGATCCTTCGCCGTCCCAACCTCGTCGCCGGGTATGCGCTGCTCGTCTTTGGATTCACGCTGGCGCTCTCGCTCCGCCACGTTGGGTGGGGAGGGCGCGTGGGCGACACGGTGGCGGCGTTGCCGACCATTGCCGGCATCACGCTCGTGGTCCTGACTGCCCTTGCTGCGCTGGTGATTGCCCTGCCCCGGCCAATGCTCACCGCCTCTCGCGTCACGCTGACGGGCAGCGTCTGGACATCCCGCACCCTCTACGCGGCCATCCACGACTTGTACCAGGCTACACCTGCCGCAGTGGACTGGTACCGGAACTCCCTGCTCCACAGGGCGCTCGTGTGGGCTTTTCGGTCAGTGACCGGCAGGCTGAACCCGGCGTGGCGCCCGCGTGCGGAGCCGATTGACGACCAGGAGCTCACTACAGACGAAGGAACCTTAGCGCCCGATGACGGCGAGGCTGACGCACCGACAAAGAAGCATCGTGAAGCCAAGCAGACCCCGGTCACTGAGCAGGCCAAGGCTCCAGCGCGGCTCAATGGAAAGAGCGGCAACGGCCTTGGCGGTTGGAAGCTCCCGAACGTGGGCATGCTGCGTGAGGAGCCGAAGGCGTGGGTCACCGAAGAAGAGAACCTGGAAAAGGCCCGGCTCATTGAGCAGACCCTTGCCGACTACGGTATTGAGGTGGAGATTCAGGAGATCCGTCCCGGACCGGTGGTGACCCAGTTCGGCGTCGTTCCCGGCTGGGTGCGCAAAGTGCACGAAGTGAAAGAACGCGACAAGGACGGCCGTCCCAAGCTGGACCGGGCGGGCAAACCAATCTCCGTTCAGGTGGAGGACAAGCTCCGGGTCCGCGTGGACACCATTCTTTCGCGCGAAAAGGACCTGGCACTGGCGCTGGCCGCGAGGAGCTTGCGGTTTGAGGCTCCCGTACCGGGCGAGTCGTTCGTAGGGCTTGAGGTGCCGAACCTCTCTCCCACCGCTGTCACACTCCGCGGCGCCCTGGAGAGCGACGCGTTCAAGGCGGTGGTCAAGAAGGGCCGCCTGCCCATCGCTCTCGGCAAGGGGAGCGGCGGCGAGGCGGTGGTCGCCGATCTGGCCGACATGCCACACCTGCTCATCGCAGGCGCCACGGGAAGCGGCAAGAGCGTCTGCATGAACACCATCATCGGCTCGTTGCTTATGCAGCTCTCGCCCTTCCACCTGCGCCTCATCATGACCGATCCCAAGCGCGTGGAGCTCACGCCGTACAACGGCATCCCTCACCTGGCCTTGCCCGTCGTCGTGGAACCGGACCAGGCGGTCCCAATGCTCCGCGGCGTCATTCATGAGATGCAAGAGCGTTACAAGCGCCTGGAGACGGCGGGTGTCCGCAACATCCACGGCTTCAACGACAAGGTCCATTCAGTGCAAGAGCGAATGCCCTACCTGGTGCTGGTGATTGACGAGCTAGCCGACCTGATGATGTCCTCGTCTGTAGACGTGGAGCACAGCCTATGCCGGCTGGCCCAGCTTGGACGGGCCGTCGGCATCCACCTCGTTGTTGCCACGCAGAGGCCGTCGGTGGATGTCATCACCGGGCTCATCAAGGCCAACTTCCCAAGCCGCATCAGCTTTGCGGTGACCTCCCAGGTGGACTCGCGGACCATCCTGGACCACTCGGGCGCCGAGAAGTTACTTGGACGCGGCGACATGCTCTTTTCCCCCATCGGCGCGCCAAAGCCGAAACGGGTGCAGGGAGCGTATGTCTCTGACGAGGAGATCGCCCTGGTCGTTTCGGCGTGGAAGGAGCAGCAGGGAACCCCAGTGCCGCCGTTCGCGTTGGTTACTGAGGAGGAGAACGCGCAGCAGGACGAGATGCTGGAACGGGCGAAGGAACTCGCCGGCGAGCACCAGTCGCTGTCGGCGTCGCTCCTTCAGCGCAAGCTCGGCATCGGTTACCCCCGCGCCTCCCGCCTTCTGGACCGCCTGCAAGAGCTCGGCTTCGTGGCGGCGGGGCAGCAGGGAAAGTCTCGCCAGGTCATCTCGCTTGACGAGGACCCTGATTTCAAGGAATAACCTGAGCGAATTCGCTGCAATTTGTGTCACAATAGCATCGTAGTCGGGTGGCAACCCGCGCTATTCCTCCAGACTTTGAGGGGACGAGCACGGAGGGAGTCCTGTGGTCGGCACCTTTGGGAGCGTCATTTCGTCCTTGCTGGGCCGCGGCCGCAAGGGCAGCCAGGCGCTTCCTGTCCGTGATGTGTGCCTCGTTTGCGGCTCGTCGCTTAAGGACATGGAGAGCTATAAGACCTACCGGATTTGCTCGTCCTGCCGCTTCCACTACAGCCTCTCCGCCCGCGAGCGCGTCCGCTTGCTGATGGATTCCAAGGGGTTCAAAGAGAAGTTCAAGACCATCACCTCGCTTGACCCGCTCAAGTTCACGGGCAAGGTCCCGTACCGCAAGCGGCTTTTCAAAGACCAGCGCCGCACCGGCATGAACGAGGCGGCCATTGTGGGGCGCGGCAAGATCAACGGCCGTCCGTGCGTGCTTGTCTGCCTGGACTTCGGCTTTATGGGCGGCAGCATGGGCACCGTCATCGGCGAGAAGGTCGCGCTGGCGTTTGAGTACGCCGTCAAGCGCAACCGTCCGCTGGTGATGGTGGTGACCAGCGCGGGCGTACGCATGCAAGAGGGCGTCCTCTCGCTGATGCAGATGGCGAAGACCACCATTGCGGCCAACCAATTTCATCGCGCCGGACTCCCATACGTCTGCGTGCTGGCGAGCCCAACGACCGGCCAGGCATACGCCAGCTTCGTCAACCTCGCCGACGTACTCATCGCCGAGCCTGGCGCCATCCTCGGCTTCTCGCCGCTGCGCGTGCTCCAGCAGGTCACCAACGCCCCGCTGCCGAACGGCGCCCATACCTCCGAATCCCACCTCGCCCACGGCATGGTGGACATGGTGGAGGACCGGGCGTCGCTGCGAGCGACGGTCGTTGACCTGCTGGGACTCCTGAGTCCTAAGAAGGTCGACGCCAAGCTCAAAGCACCCAAGCGCAGGGCCAAGAAAAAGGCGGTAGAGACGCGCGAAATCCTGACCGCGGCCGAGGTGGTGCGCCTTTCGCAGCTGCCCGAACGGCCAACCGCCCGCGATTACCTGAGGATGCTCTTCTCCCGCTTTGTTGAGCTGCACGGCGACCGGGTCTCCGGCGACGACCCATCGGTGGTGACGGGGCTGGCGACGCTGGACGGCGCGGCGGTGATGGTCATCGGCCAGTCGCCGCGGCAAGGGCCGAACCAGATGGCGGCCCTTATGCCCGACGGCCTCCGAAAGGCGCAGCGAGCTATGCGGGTTGCCGCAAAGTTCCACATCCCCATCATCACGCTCATAGACACGCCAGGCCCAGCCATGACGCTGGAGGCGGAGGAGCACGGCATCGGCCCGGCCATCGCCACCACGCTGGCGACAATGGCCGAGGTGTCCGTTCCCACCGTGGCGGTGATCATCGGGCAGGGCGGCAGGGAGAGCGCGGTCGCTTTTGGCATCGCCGACAAGGTCCTGATGATGGAGAACTCGGTGTTCCTGCCGATCTCGCCGGAGAACGCGGCGAGCTTGATGTTCCGCGACGCCTCCCGCGTTGACGAGGCGGCGCAGTCGCTGCACCTGACCGCGCGCGAGTGCCTGGAGATGGGTGTGATCGACGGCATCGTGCCGGAGCCGGAGGGCGGCGCCCACGCCAACCGGCCGGAGTCGGCGGTCCTGGTGCACGACGCGCTGGTGGGCGCTCTGGCCGAGCTGCGAAAGCTTTCTACCGGCAAGCTGCTGAAGCGGCGGCATCAGAAGTTCCGCAACATGGGCGAGTACACCTCGTACTTCCGCATGGTGCTGTCCAGGGAGCTGGAGGCGCTGCGCACCGGCGAGGAGGAGGCGGCCTTGACGCCCGCCACCGAGAAGAAGCCGCGCCGCATCAGGAAGCCCAAGGCGGTCAAGGCCAAGGTACTGCAGATGCCCTTGCCTGCTGCCCCTCTGCCGCCCTCCACGCCACCGCCGTCGTCGCAGCGCTCCGGGACGGAGTCGTAAAGGCCCGTTCTGCGGCTTGCCCACGCGGTCCCACGCTTCTGACTCCCCCCCACACAGCCCGCGAAACCGTAGGGGCGAGGCATGCCCGCCCCTACATCGGCGAATGACACACCTTGGCGAGTGGATTGTTTGGTTTGATTTCGGCTGGGGTGCCCGCTTAGCGCCGCATTGTTTTACCGCAACTTCGCAGGGCGTTTCTCTGGCCGTGACGCGGTTGGTGCGGTTGCAGCGGGATCCCAAGTTTCGACCGATCAACCCTCATAGTCGCCTCGCCCCCCCCCGACCCCCTCTTCACTTATGTGGAGAGGGGGAACGATTACCCTCACCCTGCCCTCTCCCAACGGGAGAGGGTGTCTGATCCAGCGCACAGTGAGCCGTGCGATTAGGAGCGTTGCAGGACCAGCGTAGGCCACGGCAGGTGTTCCGGGCAAGGGGCGGATGGCAGTGGCGAGGAATCTCCGCAGATACCTGGGCGGCCTGCAACATGTGAGGAGATTCCTCGGTCGTTGCCGCTCCCTCAGAATGGCAGCCTGGTTCTTGCCACTTTTTGACAGAGGTATTCTTGGCTGCACCTCCTCTGCCTCCACCCCCTACCCACCCCTTGACAAGATGACCTCCTGGCGTCGCACTACCCCTTAGCGATACATCTAACTAGCAATACACCACGAAACGGCATAAGGTGAGCGCCATGCCAAAATCCCAGAGCCGGAACACCGGACTTCCCCTAACAGAGCAGGAGCTGCTTATCATGAGCAGCCTCATGGCAAGCCCGAAGCATGGCTACGCCATCTCCAAGCACGTTCTGGAGATCTCCGAGGGCAAGGTAAAGTTCAGCGCGGCCACGCTGTACGAGAACATCGCGAAGCTGCTGGAGGCGGGGTACATTGAGCGCGCCGAGGAGAAGGAGATTGCACCCGGCGAGCGGGGCAAGACGTACCGCGTCACTGGCGCAGGGGCGCACGCGGTGGACGAGACGTGGCTGATTTTGCGGCGCGCTGGGAGCCTGGTGAAGCGTGGCGCGGCGAAGGGCTACGCCTTCGGCGCCTTGAAGGCGTAGGGGGTGTAGGCGTGGAGAATGTGCAGTCCTGGGGGCTGTGGCTGGGGATTGCGGCTGCGATCATTACGATCTGCGGTGCAGTCTGTCGAGCAGCCCGCATTTGGGGTATGCTGCGCCTGCTGGCGAATCCGAGGGCAGCCGAACTGCCTTGGAAGTCCATTGGTTTCCAAGGGCTCGCAATGCTAATGGCTGGTGTCCTAACGATTTCGGCTATGTTGCTTGAATCGCCTGTGGCAGTGCAAGTCGCAGGCGCATACGCAGTCGTAGTCGCATTCGCAGGCGCAGTCGCATTTGCAGGCGCAGCCTTGGCCACGTATTTTTTCCCTCACCTGGAGCTGAGGAGACCCGCTCTCAACCGTAATGCTACCGAAGGAAACACGAGCACTCGGAAAGGCTATGCTAGGCTTGTGGAACAACTGCCGGAGGAGCTTCAGCAGTTCGCCACGGAGTTCCCGGACTACCTGGCCGATGGCCTATAAGAGCGTGCGGAGGGCAAAAAGGAGCAGCGGCGGTTCACTCGGTCGGAGACGTGGAGCCTGCGGCTGCTGATCTGGCGGAAACGGTTGGTGCAGCTGGTAGTGCGGCGGGAGCGGACGGTGCGGTGACGAGGCGTTTGCCCGGTGTCGGACGACCTTAGGGGGCGAACGTGGAGGGCGATTCGTGAATCGCCCTCCACGTTCGCATGGCGGGGGCGTCTCTGTTTTTGGTTGGGTTTTCGCGGGCGGAACGTGGGCGGACGAGGGAACCTCGCCCCTACAGACTGGGGCGTGGGGGCGTCAGGCGGCTATGCCTGCCATATCGGATACGTGGAGGAGATTCCTCGCTCCGCTCGAAATGACAGAGGGGTATTCGGATGACACAGGGGCGCTCGGGATGACGCAGCCGGGGTTACGTCGCGGCGGGGACGGCTAGCAGGTCCTTCACCTTGGCGACGAGCGCTTCGTAGTCTTTGTGGACGGACTTGCTCGCGAGGACGGTGGGCTTAGAGTCGTCGCGGTAGTCTTTACGCATCTCGAGCTTGCCAAGGTAAGGAACCTCCGCCTTCTTGGCTAGCGCCTCTCCCCCGCCAGTGCCAAAAAAGTCGCCGCTGAAGTTCTCCACCACGCCCAGGATGCGCATGTTCAGCTTCTTGATCATGTTGATGGAGCGCAGCGCGTCCACCATCGCCAGCTCCTGCGGAGACGTGACCACCACAAAGCCGTCCACGGGGAGCGTCTGCATGATGGTGAGCGCCGAGTCGGACGTCCCCGGCGACATGTCGGTCACTAGGTAGTCCAGGTCGCCCCAATCAGTCATTTGCAGGAACTGGAGGAGCGTGTTGTGGATCATGGGGCCTCGGAAGATGATGGCCTCGTCTTCTTTTTCCTGGAAAAATGCGGTGGACATCACTTGCACGCCCCAGCGCTCGGCGGGGTAGAACGTGCCGTTCTCCAGCCGCGCGCGCTGGTCAATCTTGAGCGCCCGCACGACGTTTGGGCAGTCAATGTCGGCGTCCAGGATGCCGACGCGGTGGTGCTGCTGGGCGAGCATGACGGCCATGTTGACGGCGACGGTGGTCTTGCCGACGCCGCCCTTGCCGCTGTACACGGCGATCTTGTGCTTGATTTTGTCCAGGCGCTCCTTGATCTGACGCCGCTGCTCCCAGGACTTTTTCATCGCGTCCAGGCGCGCGCGATCCTGCGGCGAGACGGGTCGCGGCGTGGTCATGGTCGCACTCCCTGAACAAAATCCTGGGAACGAAATGCCGGGAACCAAATGCGGGCGACGAGGGGAATGAGGGACTCCTTTGCGGCTCGCACGCAGGTACGCACGGCTATGCACCCCTACCATCAGCACGAACCATCGTCCCACAAGGCTAGCTAATGCCGAGGAGCTCCTTGCCCGCCGGGGTGATGTTGTCGGGAGTCCAGGGAGGCTCCGTCACCATCTCAACCTCAACGTCCTCAACGCCGTCAAGCTCGGCGATGCGCCACTCGGCCTGCTGCGCGATGTACGGGCCCATGCCGCAGCCGGGCGCTGTGAGCGTCATCTGCACGTACACTTTGCTGTCCTCGGAGACGGTGATCTCGTACACGAGGCCGAGATCGTAGACGTTGACGGGGATCTCCGGGTCGTACACCTCCCGGAGTGCTTCAATGACCTGGTCCTTGGAGACCGCAGGTTCCGCCATAGTGATGCACCTCCGCCTACTTCAAGGGTCAGTATAGGCCGTAGCCATGCGGTGTGTCAATTGTTGACCAGATGAGTCAACATTGTGTTTTGTGCGCCGTCACGGCTTGTTCGCGAGGCATCACAGGCGCACTATTGCAAGTAGTTGTTAGACCATGGAGACGGCTGGGCGGTGACGCGGACCGTTGACGATTGGGGACACCGTTACAGCCGGTGAAGGCGTCAGCAAGACAGCTGCTTGCAAGCTCTCCGCCCCACTCAGAGCCTGTGAAGGAATTTGTCTTCCGAGCCTTTGGCTCTCCCGTCGACCTCCGGTGTCTCTAAGCCAACCTGGGGGACGCCCATCGCCTCACCACCCACCTCTCCCTAAATCCCTCCCCGACGCGGGGAGGGATTCCAACATCTGAGCGGCGACGGGAATGTTGGCGTTGGGTCACAGGCTCGCACGCCACGGAGGATGCCCAAGCAAATGTGCCTCCACCGTGCTGCGTGTGAGGACACGGCGATGCGCCTCCTCGCTAGTATGGAAGGCGGCGATGTTTAACGGCCGAGAGCGGAGAAACAACGCCGCCATGCGCCTGGCAATGGAGGCGACGCGCCGGTGGGTATTGACACCTTTCCGAGACGGTGCTATACAAGGGCGGAATGGGTGGGCTATGGGTTTGCCCAGACGAGAAGGAGGAGTGCTTCATGCTTGTTGGACACTTCACGGAGCGGCCCTGGCAGGACCCCAAGACCGGACTCATGGGCAGCAATCAGGTGGACCTGAAGACCAGCAACTCGCTGTACGACCCGGAAGTCGGCGCGCAGCTGTATAACCGGTACCTGGACGAGAAGGTGTACGGCGAAGAGGTGGGCTTTGACGCTCTGATGATGAACGAGCACCACAGCACGCCTTTCTGCATGGGCGGCGTCGTGAACACCGAGGCGTTTATTCTGACCCGCATCCTGAAGAAGGCCAAGATCATCCTGCTGGGGAACGTGCTGCCGCTGTGGGAAGACCCGCTGTGGCTGGCCGAGGCGCTGGCGATGGCGGACATGATCTCCGGCGGGCGCATGGTGACGGGCTGGGTGCGCGGCGGCGGGCGCGAGAGCGTCTCCCACAACGCGCCGCCTACGATCAACCGTGAGCGGTTTGAGGAGGCGCACCAGTTCATCGTCAAGGCGTGGACAACGCCCGGGCCGTGGCGATGGGAGGGCAAGCACTTCCAGTACCGCTACGTGAACCCCTGGGCCAGGCCGCTTCAACAGCCGCACCCGCAGATCTGGATACCGAGCACGGTGAGCGTGGAAACGGTGAAGTGGTGCGCCAGAAACCACCTGCCCGTCGTCCTTCTGGCCACCAAGCTGGAGCCGACGAAGCAGTCTTTCCAGCTCTACCACGACACGGCGGCCGAGGAAGGCTACACGTCCGGCACGCAGAACATCGCGTACCTGTTCAAGGTGCACGCCGACGAGACCGAGGAGTTGGGCGAGCAGGCCGGGCGGCGCTACCTCTCGGGTGTCAGCAACCCCTTCCTGGAGGGCAACGAGGGCACCGTCAACCAGGCGTTGATCCAGCTGCCGGGCCACACGTCTAGGACGTCTCAGAAGCTGGCCGCCACCGCCTTTGGGCCCGCGGGCCGCTTCGGCACCAATCGCCGCAGCTACGAGGACCAGGCGAAAGACCTGACCATCATCTCCGGCACGCCCAAGACGGTCATCCCCAAGGTCCGCCACGTGCTGGAGTTCCTGCGGCCGGGGAGCATCTTCTTCTGGGACGGCGACGGCAGCATGACGCACGACGACCAGATGCGCTCCATGCGGCTGATGGGCCAGGAAATCATCCCCGCAGCCAGGGAAATCGGCAAGGAGCTTGGCCTGAAGAGCTCGTTTGACGTGAACGACGGGACCGGCTACGACCAGGCGGCGTGGAAGGCCAGCCAGGCAAGGCAGGCAGCGAAGGCCTAGCCTCTCGCGGCTCCCTCTGGGATCAAACAACGCGCCACCGTCCCTCCTCGGAGGGACGGTGGCGCGTTGTTTGTGGCCGCACCCGCGTTCAGGCGATGTTCAGGCCTGTTTCAGAGCGTCTTCAGGAACTGGTGGCCGGCCTTGGGGCACGATGGAGGCGAGGAAAAGGAATGGGGCCGGAGCGCTAAGAAGGCAACGCCATGACTGCGGTAAAGGGACCAAGGACCAAGAAGCAGCCTGAGCAGCCGAGAGAACCCGGCGCGGTCGTTCCAGTCCCCGTTGAGACACCGCCCGCGGGCAAGCCGGCGGCAAGGCCAAAGGCGAAAGAGGTGCGGACGGTGTACGCCGGCCTGTACGAGCCTGTGGACATGGAGATGTAGGCCGACCACCTGGCAAGGTCCTGAAGTGATGCTCTGACGGCAGTGCTACGCCAGCCAGGGCATCACCGTTTGTGGGCGTCCTCGCCGTTGACACCGCGCAAAGCTCGTGGATAAACTGAGAGACTATACCGCCGCGTAACCCGGCACATCGGAGCATGAGCCTATGCGCATTGCGATCCCCAGCCACGTGTACAGCCGCAGCGGCGCGCGGACGGTGGTAGTGCTGAGCATGCAGAACATGCGCACGACGGTGCTTGACGACGTCGCCAGTGTGCTGTGGAGAAAGCTTGAGGACTCCCTGAACCAGGAGTGCGCCGTGGAAGAGCTGCTGTCGGCGTACGCGCCCAGAGGCGGCGCGGCGGCGGACGTGGCGGCGCAGCGCATCAAGCAGCTGGCCCAGGAACGCCTGGTGGAGATCAAGGAATAGCGTATGACGACACCCAGCGGCCCTGACCTGAACACCGACGTCATCGTCATCGGAGGCGGCCCAGGGGGCAGCACCGCGGCCACCATGCTCGCGCGCAAAGGGCTGAAGGTGCTCGTGCTGGAGCGCGAGACGTTCCCGCGCGAGCACATCGGCGAGTCGCTGCTGCCCGCCAGCATGCCGGTGCTGGAGGAGCTTGGCGTCATGCCTGCGGTGGAGAAAGCGGGCTTCATCAAGAAGTGGGGTGCGACGATGGTCTGGGGCAAGCAGACCGAGCCGTGGAGCTGGTACTTCCGCGAGACGAACAAGCGTCATCCGCACTCCTACCAGGTCTGGCGTCCGCAGTTTGACAAGCTGCTGCTGGACAACTCGCGGGCCAGCGGCGCGGACGTCCGCGAGGGCCACCACGTGAGCGAGGTGCTGTTTGAGGACGGCAAGGCCATGGGCGTGCGCTTCACGGAGAACGGCTCGGGGGAGCGTTTGGCGCGCGCGCGCTGGATTGTAGACGCCAGCGGGCAGGCGGGCCTGATTGGGCGCAAGTTTGACCTCCGCAAGTGGGACTCGTGGTTCCAGAACCTGGCCGTGTACGCTTACTTCTCGGGGGCCGAGAAGCTGGCGGCGCCCAACGAGGGGAACATCCTCATTGAGGCGTACCCGCAGGGCTGGTTCTGGAACATCCCGCTGCACAACGGCTGGATGAGCGTGGGCGCGGTGGTAGACAAGCAGGTCGGCTCCGAGGGCGTGCGACAGTGGGGGCCGCTGGAGTTCCTGATGCGGCAGATCGCGCAGGCGCCGCACTCGGCCAAGCTGCTGCGGAACGCCACGCTGGCCCACGGCCCCGTCGTCCTCCGCGACTGGTCGTACGTCTCGGACGAGGTGGTCGGAGACGGGTACATCCTGGTTGGCGACGCGGCGTGCTTTATTGACCCGCTCTTCTCGTCGGGCGTCCACCTGGCGATGAGCGCGGGGGTCATGGCCGCCGCCTATGTGGTCACGGCGCTCAAGGACCCGGGCATGAGGGCGCCCGCCGCCAAGGTGTACAAGGACCTGTACTACCGCGAGTACAGCCACTTCCGCGAGATGGCCAAGCTGTTCTACGCCAGCAACAGCACGATGGAAGGCTATTTCTGGGAGGCGCGCCGCATCCTGGGCGACGACCCCTCCATGACGCCGCGCGAGGCGTTCATCCGCGCCGTGGCGGGCCAGCCGCCGCGCGGCTACGAGCGCGTGGTGCTGGACCAGGGCCACGCGCCGCAGGAGTTCGTGCAGGCCGTGCGCACCGTGGAGGCCGAGCAGACGCGGCGAACCGCCAAGCTTGCCGCGCTCCGAACCCACCCCGACGTGACCCGGCTGCCGCTCTACAACGCCGTGCCGCACCTGGCGCACGGCATCCGCGTGGAGCGCAAGCCCGTCATCGCGGAGGGCGAGTTCGTGTGGGGCCACGTCCTCACCACGCCGGGCCACCCAGAGGGCATGCCGTGCAGCCCGCTGGTCGCCGAGATGGTGGGGCGCATCGACGGCGAGACGCCGGTGAGCAAGCTCGTGAGCGGGCTGCGCGAGGACCTCAACGAGGTGCAGGGCGCGCAGCTGGAGCTGGGTGCCATCGCGGCGCTGCACGTGCTCTACGTGGACGGCACGATCGCGCAGCTGAGGGGGGTCTGAGCGACTTCTTCTGTCCACATGCGGGCGGGGGGGCTAAAAGCCGTGGAGTGATTTACACTCAGGTAGTCACGCCGATATTCGTGCAGTGGTAGTCGTCACGCTTCACCTACTCGCCCCGCAACGCCAATGCAGGTGTCATGCCGATGCTGTCATCCTCAGGGGCGAGGAGCGCTGGCCTACTTAGGCGACCAGAAGGCCATGACGCCCTGCCCGACTGCTTTCGGCGCGTCGCGGCCCTCGGCGTCTATCACGTACACGTGCGTGTCGTCCTCGCCGAGCGGGGCGCTCTGGCCGGCGTCCGCGATGAACCCTGAGAGCGTGAGGTACCGGCTGTCGGGCGCCCAGATGCGGTGCGACAAAGCGTACTGGTCGTAGAACGGCAGCAGCGCGAGCAGGCCCCAGGAGGGCGTCAGCTCCACCCGCGCGACCTCGCGCAGCGACGCGGCGCCTGTCTCCATCACCACCAGCCCGACCGTGCCCTCCGTGGCGCCGAGCGTCAGGCACGCCAGCCTCGCGCCGTCCGGCGACCAGAAGAAGGCCAGCACGCGCTCCAGCGGAACCTCCCGCTGCGAGCCGTCAAGCCGCACGACCCGCATCCGCGCGTAGTACGGCATGGAGGGGTCCTGGTCATCGCCGACGGCGATGGCGTCGCCCGCGGGGGACCACAGGAACCCCGCGAACGCGCGCACCGGCGTCAGCTCGCGCGGGTCCCTGCCCAGGCGGTCTGCCAGGTGGAGCGCGAGGCGGCTGCCTTGCCGGTCCCAGATGTACGCCATGCCGCTCCCGTCGGGCGCCCAGGACGACAGCCGGTGTACCACGGAGACGGCCTCCACATCCAGGGACACGCCGGGCCGCGACGGGTCAATGAGCAGGTGGCGCTCGCGGGCGTGGACGAGCAGCCCCGCGCGGTCCGGCGCCCACGCCAGGTATAGCGGCGCCTGGCGCGTCACCTCGCGCGCGTTGGCGTCGTTTTGGGCGACGTACAGGCCCATGCCCTCGGGCGTCGCCGCGATGAACGCCAGGTGCGCGCCATCCGACGACCACTGGATGTAGTGGGGGACGCGCCCTCCGATCGTGGACGAGCCGGGGGGGTTCACGAACACCGAGGTGGACTCGCCCGTCTGCACGTCCGCCACGCGCACCTCAAGCCGCAGGCTCCCGTCAACCTCGGGGAGCACCTGGGAGTAGGCGACGCGCGCGCCGTCGGGCGACCAGGCCGGCCACGACTCGCGCACCAGCGGCGTGCGGCCGTTGTAGCGGTACGACGACCGCGCCGAGGTCAGAGGCCGCTGGTCCGAGCCGTCCGGCATCACCGTGTACAGGCGGTTGTCTGACCCGCGAAAGGCAATTCTGCCTTCCATACTGACCCTCGCAGCGCGAACCGCTCAGGATGATGACCCACCCGAAGTGGGATGATGCACCATACGATGAAAACCACCCAAAAGGCAAGGAGGATTCTTCGCGGCGCCTTCAGCAGAGGTCGCCGGCAACGCACGGTTGTGAAGCGCAACACGATTCGGAAAGCCACTCAAACCATGCACTGCGGTGTACGAAACATCTATAATCCCACGCATGGTGACCTAACAGAGGAGGTGAGCGATGCCCCTTGACCCTCAGGCAAAGGCCCTTCTTGAGCGGAATGCCGCCGTGCCACAAAACCCGAACGCAACGCTCCAGGAGCGGCGCGCCGCCATGCGAGCACGGCCAAGCGCGCCCGGCCCCGCAGTCTACAGGACCGAGGACAGGCTGCTCGCGGGACCTGGCGGCCCGATCCCGGTGCGCATCTACAGCCCAGTGGGCAGCGGCCCGTTCCCCGCGCTTGTCTGGTTCCACGGCGGCGGCTGGGTCCTCGGCGACCTGGAGTGGTCTGAAGGCGCGGCCCGCCACCTCTGCGTGGGTGCCAATGCGGTCGTCGTCTCCGTGGACTACCGGCTTGCGCCTGAGCACAGGTTCCCGGCAGGGCTGGAGGACTGCTACGCCGCGACGATATGGACGGTCAAGAACGGCGCTGGCTGGAACGTAGACCCCCAGCGCATCGCCGTCGGCGGGGACAGCGCGGGCGGCAACCTGGCCGCGGCGGTGTCGCTCATGGCGCGGGAGAAGAGCGGGCCGCGCATCGCGTTCCAGGTCCTCGTGTACCCCGTCACCGATCGCGACTTCACCACCAGGTCGTACCAGGACAACGGCGTCGGGTACGGGCTGGGCAAGGACGGCATGATCACGAACTGGAACCAGTACCTGGCCAAGGATGAGGACGCCAAGAACCCATTGGCGGCGCCTTTGCAGGCCAAGGACCTTCGCCGCCTGCCGCCCGCGCTGGTCATCACCGCCGAGTACGACCCGCTCCGCGACGAGGGGAACGCGTACGCCGCGCGCCTCAAGGAGGCGGGCGTGCCCGTGGTGAACACCTGCTACGACGGCGTGACGCACGGCTTCTTCAATCAGTGGGCGGTGCTAGACAAGGGCAAGGCCGCCATCGCGCAGGCTTGCGGCGCGCTGCGGGAGGCGTTCGCCAAGCAGCCGGTGCTCACGCGCTGAGAGGGGTCGGCGCAATGACCTCGCGGCTCGCTTGGCCGCTCTTTTGACCTGATCCCCTGGCCCCCTTCCCCACTCGGTCCGCTCAGGGCAGGCTCTGCGATGGAAGGGAGAAATCAGTCCCTCCCCGTGTCGGGGCGGGACTGATGGAGAGGTCTCCCCCGAAAGCGGAAGCCTCCCGAAGGCGAGGGCTGGACAAGCGCGCTACTTGTCCAGCTCCACGTCCATGCTGACATGTCCAGCGCCTTGACGGAGTGGGTCAGTGCGCCTTGTTCGTCATTCTTCGCCCCGATGCGGTCGGGGCGAAGAATCCGTGTCTCGGACGCGATGTGACGGTACGGATTCTTCGTCGCTTCGCTCCTCAGAATGACAAGCAAGTATTGCTCCTCAGCTTGACGCACGATCTCAGGGTCAGCCCCGAGCCGGCTACCTCTCCAGCTCGACGTCCATGCTGATGTCCAGCGCTTTGACCGAGTGAGTCAGCGCGCCCACGGAGATGAGGTCCACGCCCGTCTCCGCCACGGCCCGCACCGTCTCCAGCGTGATGCCGCCGGAGGCCTCCAACGCCGCGCGCTTGTTGACCAGCGCCACGGCCTGGCGCATCTGCTCCACGCTCATGTTGTCCAGCAGCAGCACGTGCGCGCCGCCCTCCAGCGCCTCGCGCACCTCGTCCAGCGTCGTGACCTCCACCTCGACCTTGATGGTGTGGGACGCGGTGGCGACGGCCTGCCGGACGATCTCCCTGAGCGGCCTGCCGCTCGCCCGCAGCACCGCGAGGTGGTTGTCCTTGATGAGGATGCCGTCGCCGAGGTTCTTGCGGTGGTTGCCGCCGCCGCCCACGTGCACGGCGTACTTCTGGAGCGCGCGGATGCCCGGCACGGTCTTGCGCGTGTCCACAACGCGGACGGGCAGGCCCTGCACCCGCTCCACGTACCGAGCCGTCTCCGTGGCGACGCCGCTGAGGTGCTGGAGGAAATTGACCGCAACGCGCTCGGCCTTGAGCATGGAGGCCGCGGGGCCGCGCAGGCGGAGGATTGCGGTGTCGCGCTCCAGGCGGTCGCCGTCGTGGAGGACCTGCTCCACGCGCAGCGAGGGGTCAACGCGCTGGAAGACCATGGCGGCGACGGGCGCGCCGCAGAGCACGCCGCCGCCCTTGGCGAAGACCAGGCCGCGCCCCGGCAGGTCCGGCGGCACGAGGCCGTCCGTCGTCGGGTCGCCGATGGCCAGGTCCTCTTGCAAAGCGCGGTCTATGAGGGCTTGGAGGTCTGAGAGAAGGGGTAGCATTGGTGTTAGTACTCCTGCCATGACTTTGTCTCATTTCCTAGGTGAAAAGTCGGTGATTTACAATTCCACCCATTCTTTCGCTCCTTTTCTGGAATTGCACCGCCGACAAAGAACACGGAGGTTCTCCCTCTTCAGAGACAACTCTGCAAACTTGCTCCGTGGTCGTTTATGGTCAACGGTGACCTCACTATCTGTCATAATCTCTCTGCCACACTCGGCGCAGCCCCGCCCATCCTCATTTATCACCTGGGCACGCATCACAATCCATTCCGGGCTTGAGTAAAAACGTTCGTATTCTTCGATGCGTTGTTGCCGCTCACGAGCTAACTGAACGATTCGGGCTGAGATCAGTTCTTGTCTCTCTCGACGTGGCTTAGTCAATAAACGGTCGGTTGCTAGCAGCAGGGCATACGGTATCAACATTGCCCACACAAAGACGAAAATCCACATAGCCTCTGAAAATTCATGGAAAAGGGCTCGAGTAACAAAGGGGGCTGAAACCCACATAGCTAAGAAGGAAAAACGCTGACCATTCTCACCTATTTTCAAAGCCTTACTTGCCGGAACCTCTGAAACGGCTCTCTTTTTTAGCTTCTTCTCAACAATTTTGGTAACCACTAGTTCGTCTGTAAGAAGAACGGGGACGTTGGACGTTGTTTTGCGCCTTCGAGAAGCGCACTCTCGACATAGATCGCTGGTCGGCACATATTTTATGAATTTGCGTCTGCCACACTGTGAGCAGCGAAAGCTCCGTCCTTTAGCAAGTTCGCGATACTTGCGCATACACTTCTCTAGTTTACTGAGGAATGCCGGATGCACAGGATGGCTGATGCCACCCCCGCTCCTCGCCCACGAACACCGTGTGCAGCTCCCACTCCTTGCGCGGCTCGGGGAAGTCGGTGCGGTAGTGCGCGCCGCGGCTCTCCTGGCGGACGAGTGCGCCCTCAACCATTAGCCGCGCGATGAGCACCATGTTCACCAGCTCGTTGGCGGCACGGTCGCTGCCCTGTCCCGATTTCATTGGGGCCTGCCGCGCGCGCGACATCGTCCGCCACACGCTCAGCACGCGGGCCGCCCAGAGCAGCTCGTCGCCGTTGCGGACGAGGCCGGAATTCCGCCACAGCAGGTCCTGGAGGTTCCCCAGCGTGAGCGGCGGGACCTGAGCGCACGGCACGTGCCGATTAGGGAGCTTGAAGACGCGCTCCGTACGGTCGCCGTCCGGTTCGCCGCCGTTGCGACCGAGGGTGCGCTCCACCAGCCGCTTGCCGAAGACCATGGTCTCCAGCAACGAGTTGCTCGCCAGGCGGTTGGCGCCGTGCGCGCCGGTGGAGGCCACCTCGCCGCAGGCGTACAGGCCCGGCACGGTGGTCTCGCCCCAGGAGGTTGTCTTGATGCCGCCGATCATGTAGTGGGCGGCGGGCGCAACCGGGATGGGCTGCTTGGTTATGTCAAGGCCGTGACCCAGGCAGTAGCTGTAGATGGTCGGGAAGCGCGTGGTGATGCGCGAGGCGCGGATGTGCGTGACGTCTAGGAGCGCGTGCGGCGACGAGGTCGCGCGCATCTCGGTGTCAATGGCGCGGGCAACGACGTCGCGCGGCGCCAGGTCGCCCATGGCGTGGTACCTGGCCATGAACGCCTCACCCAGCGCGTTGCGGAGGACTCCGCCCTCGCCGCGCACCGCCTCGGAGATGAGGAACGTGGGTGCGCCAGGGAGGTGCAGCGCCGTGGGGTGGAACTGGTAGAACTCCATGTCGTTGACGGCGGCGCCCGCGCGGAAGGCGAGCGCCACGCCGTCGCCGGTCGCGACCTCAGGATTGGTCGTGTAGCGGAACAACCGCCCGGCGCCGCCGGTGGCGAGGACAATGAAGCGCCCCGCAAACTCGGATTCTTCGCCCGTCTGGGCATGGAAGGCGCGGACGCCGGTGGCGCGGCCATCGTCGCTGACGACGATGCTGGTAAGCATGGCGTGCTCCTTGACCGTCGCGCCCGACTCCAGGAGCCGCTTCATGAGCGCGGTCTCAATGTTGGCGCCGGTGGCGTCGCCGCCCGCGTGGAGGACGCGGGGGACGGAGTGGGCGCCCTCGCGGGCCAGGAGCACCTCGCCCTGCTGCGTGTCAAACTCCACGCCCAGCCGCACCAGTTCCTGGATGGCGGTCGGCCCTTCACGGGCGAGGATGCGGACGGTCTCCGGCACGCAGAGGCCCGCGCCGGCCTCAAGCGTGTCCTGCTCGTGCAGCTCCGGCGAGTCGGCATCGCCGACGGCGGCGGCGATGCCGCCCTGGGCGTAACGGGTGTTGCAGTCCTCAATGGTGCCCTTGGTCAGCAGGAGCACGGAGCCATGCTCGCGGGCCAGCAGGGCGGTGTACAGCCCGCCGATGCCGGAACCGACGATGATGTAGTCGTAGCTATCACGTATGGTCAAGAGTCAACCTCTGTGTCTAGCAGGGAACCCTTTCTTGCAAAAAAAGGTTCCCTGCACCTTCCCAAAGAACTTTGATTGCTGGTTGCTCTAGCACGACGCGACACGAATCACACTGCTTTACTTCGCTAACCCGCGTATCGTCTCCGCTGTAGTCGCCACCTCGTCCTCCGTGTTGAAGAAGTGGCAGGAGAGGCGGACGCCGTTCAGCGGCTCTATGGTACGGGTGATGATGCGCTTCTGCGCCCACAGGGCGTCCACGATGTCCTTCGGTTTCTTGCCGGCGATGCCAAAGGTGACGATGCCCGTAGCCTCGGGCGGGCGCTCCGGCGAGAGCACCTGCACGCCCGCGATGCCGCGCAAGGCGTCCTTCATGGCCGTCGCCAGCATCGTGTCGCGCTCCTCTATGACCTTGGTGCCGCCGACCTCCTCCTGCACAAAACGGATGGCCTCCACGTAGCCCGCGCGGAGCGGCGCGCTGGTGGTGGTGAGCTGGAACTTGGTGATGGCCTCGGTCTCCGGCTCCCACTCGCCCGTGGGGAGCCACGACTTGGCCGCCCGCGACGACGCGTACGTCGGCTGGATACTCGGGATGAGATCCTTCTTAATGTACAACGCGCCGATGCCGTCCGGCCCGCACAGCCACTTCTGCCCCGGCATAGAGTAGAAATCCACGCCCATCGCGCGGAGGTCCAAGTCCACGTGGGCCAGGCCCTGCGCGCCGTCCAGGAGCAGACGCGCGCCGTGACGATGCGCCAGCGCGGCAAGCTCGGCCCCGGGCACGCGCAGGCCGTTGAGGTAGTGGATGTGGCTCATGAAGATAGCGCGGGTGCGCGGCGTGACGGCCTCGGCGACCTTGGCGAGGAGACCGGCGTTGGACTCTGTCGGCGACACCTCCGCGATGCGCACCCGGACGCCATACCGCTTCTGGATGTGCAGCGCTAGCACCATGACCGAGGGGTACTCAATGCTGAGGGTGATGAGCTCGTCGCCGGGGCGCCAGTCCATGCCGTTCAGGACAATGTTCAGACCCTCGGTGGTGTTCTGCGTCATGAGTATCTCGTCGGGCGTGACGTTCACCATGCGGGCGGCGGCCTCCTTGGCCTGGACCGAGAGCTTGCGGCCGCTCTCCAGGACGTGCGGCGTCGTCGGGCCGTCGTAGTTCTCGTAGGCGACGCGCTGCTGGATGGCCTCCACGACGGAGATCGGCGCCGGACCGTCAAAGCCGGTGTTCAGGTAGATGGTGCGCTGGGTGGCCGGAATCTGGGAACGGATCTTTGCGATGTCCAACTGTTCCTCCTCTTAATGGCGGCGGTAGGCTTCGCGGCGGTGGCGGATACGCAGGACGTTCATAATGCCCTGCTCAGGGTCCAGCGTGAACCTTACTCGCCAGTCTCCAACGCGCAGCCGAAGCTCTCCATCTTGACCACGCAAGTGCTTAACATTACCCGCCTCTGTTTCAGCGAAACGTTCGATTCCGCTTACGACGCGCTCAGCAATCGGTTTATCAAGGTCGCGCAGATCTCTTCTTGCCCTGGGGATAGGAGAACCCGCACGGTCATAGGCCCAGTTCCCGCTTCACTTCCTCCAGCGTGTAAAACCGGCCGGCCTTGATGTCGGCCTTACCTCTCTTGACCGCAGCACGTTCCGCGGGCGTCTCCGGCTCGTCGTCTTCGGGAGCGAGCAGCACCGAACGCAGCACCGGGTCATCGGTCGTGGTCGCCACCATGAACTCCAGGTACCGCTGCGCGTGCTCCAGTTCACCTGGGGGCAGCTTGCCGACGAGGCCACGCAGCCACTCCCGCTTTTTGTCAGAGGCGGTCTGAGCAGCCTTGGCTGGCTTCGGAGATGGTTTGCGGGTTGCTTTACGCGCTGTCGCCATTTCGCCCCTACCCCACGTCCAGCATGCGCTGGAGGGCGATGCGGGCGTAGCGGGCAGTCTCTTCGCCCACGGTGATCTCGTTCACGACCCGGCCTGCCGCCAGTTCATCCAGCACCCACGCCAGGTACGCCGGGTGGATGCGGTACATCGTCGCGCACGGGCAGACGATGGGGTCCAGGCAGAAGACGGTCTTGTCCGGGTTCTCGTGGGCGATGCGGCTCACCAGGTTGATCTCGGTGCCGACGCCCCAGACGCTGCCCTTGGGCGCGGCAGCAATCGTCCTGACAATGGCCTCCGTGGAGCCCACGTGGTCGGCGATGCGCACGACCTCGTTGACGCACTCCGGGTGCACCATGATGTTGACGCCCGGATACCGCTCCCGCGCCTTCTGCACCTGCGCGACGGTGAAGCGGGTGTGGACGGAGCAGTGGCCCTTCCACAGGATGAGCTTGGCCTTCTTGAGCTGCTCCGGCGTGTTGCCGCCCAGCGCCTTGAAGGGGTTCCACAGCACCATCTCGTCCGGCGCGATGCCCATCTTGAGGCCGGTGTTGCGGCCCAGGTGCTGGTCTGGGAAGAAGATAACGCGCGGCGCGCGGTCGTAGGCCCAGCGCACGGTCTTGTCGGCGCTGGACGACGTGCAGATGATGCCGCCGTTGCGCCCGCACAGCGCCTTGAGGTCGGCGGTGCAGTTCATGTACGCCACGGGGACCGCTTCGCCCTTGCCGAGCACGTTCGTCAGGTCGTCCCAGCAGTCTTCCACGTCGCCGGTGGGCGCCATGTCCGACATGGAGCATCCCGCCTGCAGGTTGGGCAGGACGACGCGCTGGTGAGCCTGTGAGAGGACGCGCGCGGTCTCCGCCATGAAGTGGACCCCGCAGAAGATGATGGTCTCCGCGTCCGGCTGCTGCGCCGCGAGTTGCGACAGCTTGAACGAGTCGCCGCGGATATCCGCGAACTGGATGATGTCCTCGCGCTGGTAGTGGTGGCCCAGCACGACGGCCTTCTTGCCCAGCTTCCGCCGCGCCTCGCCGATGCGCGCCCTGAGCTGCGTTGCGTCAAGGTGCACGTACTCGTCCGGCAACTGCTGCCAGCGGACGCCCGCTTTCAGTTCCTCGATGAGCGGCTTGGTGTCCAGCGGCTCCGTGGTGCAGAACGCGGACTGCTCAAGCTCGGTGAGCGGCACCCTCGGATTCTTCACTTTCAGCGTCAAAACCATGGTTCACCTCCATTGTGGGCTCTGTTTACCTCAGGGCACCAGAGGGCCCTGCTCTGTTGGGCCCAACCTAGCGTTCTGTGAGTATCGTTTCTCCCGTGCCAGGTTAGACCTAACCCCCTGCCCCCTTCCCTAAATGGAAGGGGGAGTTGCCATTCCTTCCCTCCCTTTTAGGGGAGGGACTGAGGGAGAGGTCGTGAGCATGCCGAGGTGCATCACAATCCGCCTTTAGAATGCGCGGGTACGGATTCTTCCCCGTTCCCCTTCACGTTGCTCAGGGTCAGGGCTTCAGCTTGCTCCGCTCAGAATGACACGTTAGGAAGCCTACCCTGCAGCGACCAGGGGCTGGTGGCCGTGACCTCCACGCTCACCGTCTCGCCCGTCAGGTCAGCCCTTCTCGCCCTGACCCCTTTCCTGTCAAGGAAGGGGTCAGGGGTTAGGTCGTCAATAAACGCCAGCTTGTCCGAACGCGTGCGCCCTCGCCACTTGCCGCCGTCATCGCGGCCCTCCACGAGCACCTGCACGGCCTTGCCCTTCAACCGCGCGTTGCTCTCCGTGACGATGCGGGTCTGGATCGCCTCCAGCACGCGCAGCCGCTCGTCCTTCACCGCGTCCGACACGTCGTCGTCCAGCTTCCGCGCGGCGATGGTGCCGGGCCGCGTGGAGTAGCGCGCGATGTGCACCTTGTCAAACTGTACCTCTTCCAGGAGCGAGGCGGTTTGACGGAACTGCTCGTCCGTCTCGCCGCAGAACCCGACGATCACGTCCGTGGTCAGCGAGACGCCCAAGACGCGCGCGCGGATGCGGTCAACGAGCCGCAGGTAGTCGCCTCGGGTGTAGCCGCGGCGCATCGCGGTCAGTACCGCGTCGTCGCCGGTCTGCACCGGCAGGTTGACGTGCTCGCACACCTTGTCCAGCTCGGCCACCGTCCCGATGATCCGATCGCTCATGAAGTTGGGGTGCGACGTGAGGAAGCGGATGCGCTCCAGCCCCTGAATCGGGTGCAGTGCAGTGAGCAGGTCAGCCAGGTCGGGCCGGTCCGGCAGGTCGGCGCCGTACGCGTCCACGGTCTGGCCCAGCAGTGTCACCTCTCTGACGCCGCGCGCCACCAGGTGCTCCGCCTCCCGCACCACCTCGTCCACGGGGCGGCTGACCTGCCGCCCGCGCCGGTACGGGATGATGCAGAACGTGCAGAACAGGTCGCAGCCGTGGATAATGGGGATGTAGGCCGTCACGCCGGGCCTGGTGGGCGCCAGCGCGCCGACGCAGCCCTCCCAGTCCACGCCGAGCCGCTCGCCGACCACGTCCAGCAGCGGCTTGAACTGCTGGGGGCGCATGAACACGTCCACGTAGGGGAAGCGTCGCTGGAGCTCGCGCGTCTGCGGGCCGACCATGCAGCCCATGAGGGCGACGACGGCCTCGGGGCGGCGGCGCTTGAGCGGCTTCACAGTGCCCAGCGCGCTCGCCACCTTGTCCTCCGCGCTCTGCCGCACGACGCACGAGTTGAAGACGATGACGTCCGCCTCGGCGGCGTCCTCCACGGGCGTGAGGCCGAGCTGGTCCAGCGCGTTACCCAGGCGCTCTGAGTCGGCCTTGTTCATCTGGCAACCGACGGTCCAGATGTAGTACCGCTTTGGCACAGCGCCGCTCTGCGCGCCCTGTTGGAAGACGCTGGGCGCGGCCAAGACTCCCGCCGCTACGGCTGGGAGATCCGCCGCGCTTGGCGGAGTTCTGGGGTGCAGTGCGATGGTCTGCATTCGCGGCGTCCTCTGTGTCAGGAGTGGCGGGGGGAGGGGGATTCGAACCCCCGAGGGGCCTTTTGAGCCCCCAACCGCTTAGCAGGCGGCCGCACTAGACCTCTATGCGATCCCCCCAGGGTGGTGCCCCAAGCTCGTGACGAGGCAGTGCGTCTATCGTAGCCGACGGCCCATACCGAGGACAAGGCGGTTTTCGTCAGCTTTTCTAAGCTAAGATTGTGATGGAAGTAACAAAGTCCCTTAAACCAGCCCTTTGAGCAGGCTCCGGTGGCAACGGCTTTCGTCTCGGCACGAGCACAACAGTGTGACGGTTCCCGCATTCGTCCGAGCGCGCACCGCCTCCAGAAGCTCTCGTTTTGCCGCCATCTCGCTCACGTACGCGCGCGTGGAAGCCTCCCAGTCCACCGCCCCCGACTGGAACGCCTTCAGCAGCGGGCGGCTCGGCCCAAGCTCCGGCTGCCACTCGCTGACGCGCTCCTTCCGGACGCCTCGCGGCCACAGCTACATGATGAGGAGGCGGTAGCCGTCGTCCGACTCCGCGGGGTCATAGATGCGCTTCGTTCGGATGGGCGTGGCTCCCTCACCCTCTCCCCATGGGAGAGGGAACAGTCACTGAGGAACGCGCTTGCACCCCCCGGATGGTCCTCACCTCACCCATGTGCGGCAGCAGGTGGCCTGCCAGCGCGCTGGACAGTAACATCGCCACCGGCGTTGGCCCCCAGTGGCCGCGCACCATACGCTGCGTCTCCGCCTCGGACAACGAGGCCAGGTACGCATCGGTGGAGGCCGCGACCTGCGCCGCGTACGCCATGACGAGTGACAGGTCCGGCGTGAGGTCGCTGACGACGCGCGGGTCTAGATCGCCGGGCGGCGGGACGTTGAGCCGCCGTCCCCATTCCCCCGCGTCCCACACCGTCCACGTCCCACGGACCAGCCTCTGGACAGTCCGGTCCTCCAGCCCGCTGGCGTGGAGCAGGATGGCGACGATGGGGCTGAGGCTTCCAGGCGGCGACCAGAACGCCTCGGATTCGGTTAAGCCCTGGCTAGCGCTACGCCACGCCTCGCGGACGTGGGCGGTCTGGTGGCGGAGGAGGTAGAGGGTGTTCACGATGTTGCCGCCACCTGAAACGATCCTGGAAGGCAATCGCCCTGGGTAGGGGCGAGGCATACCTCGCCCCTACGAGTTACGGACGAGCACGTGTCAGGAATGGCTACCCCGCGTAGCCCTTGCCCCCAGAGCACCCCTTCAGGGCGGACATCTCGCCCATGTGGTCCGCGAAGTGCGTCACAAACGCGCCGGAGAGCATGTTGCCCAGTGCGTTCTCTCCACGCGAGGTGGTGATCTTCCGGTCCAGGTCGGCCGGCTTGAGCGCGTTCAAGTACGTCTCCGACGAGGCCAACACTTCGTTGACGTATTGCTTCACCAGGTTGATGTCCAGCTTCAGCTTCCGACCACCCTCAAGGTCCAGCCGTCCAACCGGAGGGGTGCCAAGCTTCTGCTGCCAGTTGCCGCTGTCCCAGATGGGGGGCTTGCCCTGCGCCGTCCGGTGGACAGTCTGGTCCAGGAAACCGGTGGAGTGCAGGATCAGGCTGCTGATAGGGTTCGTCACTCCAGGCGGCGCCCAGTGCAATTGCTCGGACGTCATGTCCCCAACGATGTTGGCGAAGTCCCGCCTCAGGCCGGTCACCTGTGTCTTCAAAAGGTCCAGTGCGTCCACGTTTCCTCCTATGCTACCCCGCCGGGCTCTTTGCCTCGGCGTGCTCTTCGCTGCCGATCCAGACGTACCCGCCCTCGTACACCTCTCGCTTCCAGATGGGGACCGTCATCTTGATGCGGTCCACCGCCTCAGCGCAAGCGTCAAAGGCCTCCTTCCTGTGGGCCGACGCGACCGCCACGACGAGGCTCACCTCGCCGATGTCCAGCTTGCCCAGCCGGTGCGCCACCGCCACGTCCACAGGCCACCTGGCCTTCAGCTCGTCAACCACTCGCCGCAGCTCCTGGACCGCCATCTCTTCGTACGCCTCGTACTCCAGGTACTGGACGCGGCGTCCGTCGTTGTGGTCGCGCGTCACGCCCAGGAACGTCACCGTGGCTCCGTTGGACGGGCGCTGGACCAGCGCGGAGAGCTTTTCAGGCTCTAAGGGCTTGTGGGTGAGCAAGACGGTCATGGGGCGCCTCCCAATCTAACCCCGTTCCCCCTTCCCTTCAGGGAAGGGGGAATAACTTCCCACCCCTTTAGAGCCCGCCCCATTCACTTCGTTCAGGGCAAGCTCTGAGCTTGCCGAAGGGGGAGGGACTGAGGGAGCGGTCGTTTGCCGATTCGCGCAGGAGTGACAGAACGCGGCCCCACCGCTGACGGGCGGAATGACCGCGAGCTCGTCGCCATCGTGCAGCGCGTGGGTACGCTCTGCGTACTCGCGATTCACGGCGACCATGGCGCGCGTCAGGACCGAAGGGAGCTTGGGGAAGCAGCGGCCCAGTTCGTCCAGGGCGTCGGTCACGGTCGCGTCAGGCGCTAGCTCTACCCACGCGTCCGTCGTCCCCGCCCTCTCGCGCGCGATGGCAAATAGCTTTACGGCAACCCTCATAGTAAACGCATTATAGCGCGTGCCGCCGAGCTAGGCGAGAAGCGGCACAAAACAGCGAGGGCCGCTCGGTGCGGCCATCGCTGGCTGGTCAAGATGCGCGCAGGTTACTCCCGCGCGTGCTGCCGCTTTTCTTTCACAGCCTGGCGGATGAACTTCTCGATGTCCTCGGTAGAGGTGCCGGGCCCAAAGACCCCGGACACGCCCATTTCTTTGAGTTGAGGCCGGTCTTCCTCAGGGATGATGCCGCCCAAGAGGACGATGGTGTCCTCCATGCCCTGCTTCTTCATCAGGTCAAGGATGGGCGGCACCAGCTCCATGTGCGCGCCGGAGAGGATGGACAGGCCGACAACGTCCACGTCCTCCTGAACCGCCGCCTCAACAATCATTTGGGGCGTCTGCCGGATGCCGGTGTAGACGACCTCCATACCAGCGTCGCGCAGCGCCCTCGCCACCACCTTCGCGCCGCGGTCGTGCCCGTCCAGCCCCGGCTTGGCCACGAGGACTCTGATGTTTTCACGCTGCTCTACCACGGGGAATCACCTCCACGGGAGTGCAAAGCTGCCAGCACTCTATTGTAGCGCATCACTCAAGTCCGGTCGCGCAAGGTCAGGAACCCAAGCGGGGCATTCCCGTCTTCCGAAAACACTCCAAAGCGGACTGTGTAGGGGCGATTCATGAATCGCCCCTACATCCCTTCCAACACCCACCACGCAAACAAGAGGCAGAGGGCAGGCCTGCCTTAATGGGCCGGGCTGTCCACCAACTCTATCAGCACGCCGCGCGTGGACCGCGGGTGCATGAACGCGATCATCCCCGCCAGGCCCTTGCGCGGCGCCTTGTCAATGAGCTGTACGCCCTTGGCGTCCAGGGCCTTCAGCGTATCGGCCAGGTGGTCCACCTCAAAGCAGATGTGGTGCACGCCCTCGCCGCGCTGCTCAATGAACCGCGCCACGCCGCTCGTCGGGTCCGTGGGCTGAATGAACTCCAGCTCGGTCCCGCCGATCTTGACGAGCGCAGCGAGCACCTTCTGGTCGGTGACCTCCTGCACGTTCACATTGCCGATGCCGAAGGTGTCCTGGTAGAACTTGACCGTGTCGCGGATATCCTTGACGGCGATGCAGACGTGGTGCAGGTGCTTGGCGGTGCAGACGGAGTCAGGCATAGGGTTCCTCCTCTGTCGTTTGGAACGCCGGTGGCGATGTAACGCGTGACGCAAGGTGGTATATCACGACGAGATTGCCTGAGGCGGAATAAACTCCAACAGCTTCCTGACGAGCTCTCTTATTTTTGGCAGCAGTACCTCAATATCTCTCGGCTCTAACTGAACTTCAAAGTAGTTATGGTGAAGGCTCTCAGCCAAATACAAATCTTGTGCCAGCGATTCATCCTTCAACTCCTCTGTTATCTTGAGGACGAAATTATGTAATTGCCAATGGGACTGAATGGGTACATTCTTCGTCACTGCTAACGCATGAACCGCTTCTGCTACACTTCCCCATAAAAGTTCGCCCGCCTTGCCGGCTTCGCCGTTTTGGAGAGCAATCAAGCCGTTCTCTAAGTGCAGTGGGTCACTTTCCCGCAACGGCAGCCGACTTTCTCTGGCCACAGCCATGCCTACACGGCCTCCTGGAGCAGCTGGCGGGCGATGATGTTCCGCTGGACCTCGGACGTGCCTTCGTAGATCATGGTCACGCGGGCATCGCGGTAGTACCGCTCCACGTTCGTGGGGCGGATGTAGCCGTTGCCGCCGTGGATCTGCACCGCGCGGTCCGCGCAGAAGACCGCCGTCTCCGAGCCGAACGCCTTCGCAAATGACGCTTCCTTGAGGAACGGCTGGCCTGTGTCCTTCAGCATCGCGGCCTGGTAGGTCAGCAGGCGCGACGCCTCAATGCGCATCGCCATGTCCGCCAGGTAGAACTGGATGGCCTGGAAGTCGGCGATGGGGCGCCCGAAGGCCTGGCGCTGTTTCGCGTACTTGATGGCGGCGTCGAAGGCGCCCTGCGCGATTCCCACGCTCTGCGCCGCGATGGAGATGCGGCTGGTGTCCAGGATCTGCATGCACTCCTGGAACCCGCGGCCCTCCGGTCCGAGCCGGTTCGCCTCCGGCACCTCCACGTCGTCAAAGAACACGGTGGCCGTGTCGGAGCCGCGCACGCCCATCTTGCCGTGGATCTTCTGCGCCGACAGCCCCTTCGCACCCTTGTCCACCACCAGCGCCACGAAGCCGCGGTGCCGCAGCTCTTTGTTCGTGTTGGCGAGCACGATGTAGGTGTCGGCGTTCACGCCGTTGGTGATGAACGTCTTGCTGCCGTTGACGACGTATTTGCCATCCCTCTTCGTGGCGATAGTGGAGGCGGCAGCGGCGTCGCTGCCGTTACCCGGCTCAGTCAGGCAAAACGCCCCCAGCTTGGCGCCGGAGGCCATGCCGGGGAGCCACCGCGCCTTCTGCTCCTCCGAGCCGAAGGTGTTGATGAACTGCGCCGACAGCGAGACGTGGGCCAGGTACGTCACGCTGGTGGAGGCGTCCAGCCTGGCCAGCTCCTCAATCACCACCGCGATGGACTTGACGCTTCCGCCTGAGCCCCCGTGCTTAGGGTCAAGCGTGATGCCCGTGATGCCCAGCTTGCTGACCGCCATCCAGACATCCCAGGAAAAGACCTCCTGCTCGTCAATCTCCGCCGCCCTGGGGGCCAGCTCCTTCTCCGCGAACTGACGCACCATGTTGCGGAGCATCAATTCCTCTTCGTTCAGCATGATGTCGGCCATGAGGGACCTCCTTTGACGATTCGGGAGAGGAAACTAGGCAAGGACCTCGTCGCTGGATAGCGTTATGTCAGGGAACGCCTCCGACGCCAGCCGCTCGCCCTTGGCGACACGGGTCACGCTGAGATATCCGTCGAGCGAGGGTTGCCGGAAGACCTGAAAGATCCTCTGTTTCAGGTCCATCAGCCACACCTCTCGGATTCCCACGCGTGCGTAGAGGGGGAGCTTGACCCGGCGCTTAAAGGCTGCACTTGTATCCGCAACCTCAATGAGAAAAAGAAGGTCGGACGGCTGCGGCAGCCTGTCGCGGTACTGCGTAGCGGGCGGAATAAGGAGCATGAGGTCGGGTTGCGGTTCCGATGTCTCACCCAAGGCTATGAGGTTCTGTGAGCTAACAACCGCGCGACGGCGCAGCCGAGTGATGAAGAGCTCGTGCAGCGTCAGCACCGTGTAGGCATGCCGTTTGCCGATAGCTGCCATCTGCACAATCTCCCCATCCAGCAGCTCCACCCGATCATCCTCGGTGAAGATGCGGGCCTTCCCCATCCGGTGGTATTCAGCGATGGTGAAGCGGTACCGAGCCGGCAGGGTTGCCATCGCGCGACCTCTTACGTTCGTTCTCTCGCTTGGACAGCGCCTACACCGTCACCTGGTGCTTCGCCTCGCCGAAGACCTTGCGGAAGGTCCCCGCGATCTCGCCGACGGAGGTGTAGGACTCAACGCACTCCATGATCGCGGGCACCGTGTTCTCGGTGGAGTGGGCGACGCCCTCCAGATCCTTGAGCGCCTTCTGCACGCGGTTGTTGTCCCGCTTGCGGCGCACTTCCTGGAGGTTGGTGACCTGCTGCCGCTCCGCCTCTTTGTTGATGCGCAGGATGTTCTTGACCGGCGGCTCCTCCGTGCGGAACCGGTTGACGCCGACCACGACCCGTTTGCCCTGCTCCACGAGCCGCTGGTGCTTGTAAGCCGAGTCGGCGATCTCACGCTGCTGGAAGCTCTGCTCCAGCGCCGCCAGCGCGCCACCCATGTCGTCAATGCGGCGGATGTACTCAAACGCCTTCTCTTCAAGCTGGCTGGTGAGCGCCTCAATGTAGTACGAGCCGCCCAGCGGGTCCACCACGTCGGCGACGCCGCTCTCGTTGGCGAGGATTTGCTGGGTCCGCAGCGAGATTTGCACCGACTCCTCGGTCGGCAGCGCCAGCGCCTCGTCCCGCGAGTTCACGTGCAGCGATTGCGTGCCACCCAGCACGGCCGCCAGCCCCTGCACCGTGCACCGGATGACGTTGTTGTCTGGCTGCTGCGCCGTCAGCGTGACGCCCGCCGTCTGCGTGTGGAAACGGAGCGTCCACGCGCGCGGGTTCTTGGACTTGAACCGCTCGCGCATGATCTTGGCCCACATGCGGCGCGCCGCGCGGAACTTCGCCACCTCTTCCAGCAGGTTGTTGTGCGAGGCGAAGAAGAACGCGAGCTGCGGCCCGAAGCTGTCCACGTCCAGGCCCGCGTCAATGGCGCCCTGGACGTACTCAATACCGTCGCTCAGCGTGAAGGCCAGCTCTTGCGCCGCCGTGCAGCCCGCCTCGCGCATGTGGTAGCCGCTGATGCTGATGGTGTTCCACTTTGGCATGTTCTTGGCGCAGTACTGGAACACGTCCGTCACCAGCCGCAGGGACGGCTTCGGCGGGTAGATGTACGTGCCGCGCGCGATGTACTCCTTGAGAATGTCGTTTTGCACCGTGCCGTCCAGTTTGTCCTGCGCCACGCCCTGCCTCTTGCCCACGGCGGCGTACAGGCACATGAGGATGGACGCCGTGCCGTTGATGGTCATGGAGGTGCTGACTTTGTCCAGCGGGATGTTGTCAAACAGGACCTCCATGTCCCGCAGCGACGCGATGGGCACCCCCACCTTCCCCACCTCGCCCAGCGCCATCGGGTCGTCCGAGTCGTACCCCGTCTGCGTCGGCAGGTCAAACGCCACCGAGAGGCCCGTCTGGCCCTGCTCCAGCAGGAACCGGTATCGGCGGTTGGACTCCTCCGCCGTGGCGAAGCCGGAGTACTGGCGCATCGTCCACGTGCGTCCGCGGTACATCGTGGGCTGGACGCCTCGGGTGTACGGGTACTCGCCGGGGAAGCCCGCGTCGCGGTCGTAGTCAAAGCCAAGCCGCTCCAGGTCCTCCGGCGTGTACACCGTCTCCTGGGGGATTCCGGACTCGGTTTCAAAGGATGGCTGGCGCTCCGGCGCGCGCTTCAGGGCAGGGTCAAGCGTCTTCTCGCGCCACTCTTGCTTCGTCCTGCGTGCGGCCATCGTGGCCTCCTTGCGCTGTTTGGGCGCCGTTAGGCTGCTCAAAGTGTAGCCGCGCCGCCTGGGCGCGTCAATTTGGGCAGGGCGCAGCCCTGCATCCTTGGCGCAATGCGGGGCATGGTGGTGTCATTCCGTAGGGGCGAGGCATGCCTCGCCCCTACGTTTTCGGGCTGCGCGTTCTTCGGTAGGAGCGTTGTTGCCGCACCCGTTTCCGTCGGGCGAGGAGACCTTACCCCGTCCCGCCTGTGACGGGTCATCCCCCCTTCCAACAGATCGCGGCACCATTCCGAGGCGGCTTCCGCTCGGCAAACCGTCAGTTCTTGGAACCGCTTCCCCATCCTCCGCCTTGACTTCATCAAGCCGGAGGAGAAGGCCCATCACGATCGCGTCGTCGCCCTCGTGGAGGAGATGCTCGCCCTCCAGCAGCGCCGCCACCCCGCCGTACCGCTCACCGCCACGGACCGAGAGGAGCTTGACCGCCGCGTCGCCCAGCAAGACCGCGCCATAGACGAGGCCATCTATGACCTGTACGGCCTCACCGCAGACGAACGCCGCATCGTGGAAGGGGCCGTCCCCGTGCCCGCCGCGGGCACGTCCTCTGGCCATCCCCGCCGCCGCACGCACACCACGTAGTGGTGATGCATGCCTCGCCCCGCATGCCTTGCCTCCGCTGTACAATGCCGCCATACCCACGTACAACCCCGACCAACACCACCGACGTTCCATTCGCCTGCAGGGCTATGACCATTCGCTCGCCGGCGCGTATTTCGTCACCATCTGCACGTACCAGCGTGAACGTCTGTTCGGCGACATAGGGGATGGCGCGATGTACCTAAACGACCTGGGGAAAACGGTTCAAACATGTTGGGAAGAACTGCCTGCTCACTTCAAAAACCTCGTCCTAGACGCCTCCATCATCATGCCAAACCACGTCCACGCAATCGCAATCCTCGTCTCGCCAATCGTAGGGGCGAGGCATGCCTCGCCCCTATGCCCCGCATCGCCTCCGCCATCGCCCTTACATGCCATCACGCACCCACGTTCTCCGCTATCCCGACAGCCAACGAGTACGCCGACAGATCGTGGGGGCGAAGCATGCCTTGCCCCCACTCAGCCCGTTCCACCGCACGAGTTCAGCCCTCAGTCCCTCGGCGCCATCGTCGCCTCCCTCAAATCCGCCTCCATCCGCCGCATCAACATCTTTCGACGAACACCCGGCGTTCCGATTTGGCAACGCAACTACTACGAGCACATCATCCGCGGCGACAGTGAACTGGACCGCATCCGGGAATACATTTCCACGAACCCCTCTCTTTGGGCGGAAGACGAACTGAACCCCTCGCATACACCGCTTACCCGCACCCCGTAGAGGCGAGGTATGCCCCGCCTCTACCTGCGAGGGCACGCCGACCGCTGCCCCGCCCATTGACGCTCACCTGTTCTAACGCTACGATAGCCCCAAGGACTCAGTACAAACCCCTCTCCCTTGATGGGAGAGGGTATGGTGAGGGTGCATGCCCAAGTCCGCGATGCCCGCAAAAGCGGCCAAAGACGACGGCGCGGCCCCAGCCACACGCCTCGTTTCCAGCGGCATCCATGCCGACGACACGTCGCTGGAGCGCACCCTCCGCCCGCGCGCGCTGGACGACTACGTCGGCCAGACCCAGGTCAAGGAGAACCTCCGCATCGCCATCCAGGCCGCCAAGCAGCGCGGCGACGCCCTGGACCACACCCTCTTCCACGGCCCGCCCGGCCTCGGCAAGACCACCCTCGCGTACATCATCTCCCAGGAGATGGGCGTCAACGTCCGCGTCACCTCCGGCCCCGCCATTGAGCGCCCCGGCGAGATGGCCTCGCTGCTGACCGTGCTGGAGCCCCACGACGTCTTCTTCATTGACGAGGTGCACCGCCTCAGCCGCGTCGTGGAAGAGGTGCTCTACCCCGCGATGGAGGAGCAGCGCGTGGACGTGGTGGTGGCCGGCAGAGGCCCCGGCGCGGCGCGCATGCTCCGGATCCCGCTCAAGCCGTTCACCCTCGTCGGCGCGACGACGCGGTTCTCCATGGTGAGCGCGCCGCTCCGCGACCGCTTCGGCTCCACGTTCCGGCTGGACTTCTACACGCCGGATGAACTGAAGACCATCGTCCTTCGTTCAGCCAGAGTGCTCGGCGTTCAGACGGACGATGCCGGCGCCGGCGAGATCGCCCGCCGAGCGCGCGGCACGCCCCGCATCGCCAACCGCCTGCTGCGCCGCGTCCGCGACTACGCGCAGGTCAAGGCTCGTGGCGTCATCACTGGAGCCGTCGCGCAGGACGCGCTGGGCGCCCTGCAGGTGGACCCGCTGGGACTAGACAGCATGGACCGCGCTCTGCTCCGCGCGCTGGTGGAGAAGTACGACGGCGGCCCCGTGGGCTTGGACACGCTCGCCGCCGCCATCAGCGAGGAGCCGGACACCGTGATGGACGTGTACGAGCCGTTCCTGCTCCAGCTGGGCTTCCTGGACCGCACCCCGCGAGGCCGCGCCGCGACTCGCCTCGCCTACGAGCACATCGGCGTGCCGTGGCCGGACAACGGCAGGGGCGCCGGGCAGCGAGGCCTCCTCTAATGTACAGAAACCCGTCAGGAAAACCGTCGTTCACCAGGCATTACAACACTACACCCCGCAGTACCGATGAAGAATACAAGCATGTGAAAAGATGCTGTGCGAAATGGTAGAGCGGGACAGAGGGCGAGGGGGCGACGCTGCAATAAATGTTCACCAGGGCTAGGGAACAATCAAGAAGATGCACGTCGGCGCGGGGGTGATTGAGACGTGGAGGAGGCGTTAGGCTCGCGCAGTTGCCGCAGCGGCCTCTTCCTGGCTGAAGTACGCGGCGTAGAGGTGCGCGTACAGGCCGCCCCTGGCGAGCAGATCCCGGTGCGTCCCCTGCTCGGCGACCCGCCCGCCCTCCAGCACCACGATGCGGTCCGCCGAGCGCACGGTGGAGAGCCGGTGGGCGATCACGACCGCGGTGCGCCCTTTGAGCACCCTCCCCATTGCCTTCTGGATGAGCTGCTCCGTGTGCGTGTCGATGTTGGCCGTCGCTTCATCCAAGATGAGGATGCGCGGGTCGGCCAGCACCGCGCGCGCGAAGCTGACAAGCTGCCGCTGCCCAAGGCTAAGGTTCTGGCCGCGCTCCTCAAGTTTGGTTTCGTATCCCTGCGGCAGCCGGATGATGAACGCGTGCGCGCCCGCCACCTGCGCCGCCGCCACCACCTGATCGTCGGTGGCGTCCGTCCGGTTGAACTTGATGTTCTCCTTGACGGAAGCGGAGAACAGGAACGGCTCCTGGAGCACCATCGCCATCTGCCGTGCCAGCGACGCCCTGGTGACATCCCGCACGTCGTGGCCGTCAATCAGGAGACGCCCCCCGATGACATCGTAAAACCTGGCAATGAGCGCCGCGAGCGTCGTCTTGCCCGCGCCGGACGGGCCGACGACGGCCACCGTCTCACCCGCCTCGATCCGAAGGTCAATCCCCTTAAGCACCTCCGTCTCCGCGCTGTAACCGAAGTGCACGCCGTCAAACGTAATGTCGCCCTTGATCGGCGGCAGCTCCTTGGCGCTCGCGGCGTCCTGCACCGCGGGCTTGGTGTCAAGCATCTCGAAGATGCGCACCCCTGATGTCATCGCCCTCTGGAGCTGCGTGTACTGCATGGTCATATTGCGGATGGGGTCGTAGAACCGCTGGATGTACAGCATAAACGCCACCAGCACGCCGACCTCCAGCGAGCCGTTCATCACCTGCCGGCCGCCGAAGATCACCACGAGTGCGATGGAGACGGCGGTCAGCACCTCAACCACGGGCATGAGCGCGGCGGAGAGGCGCGCGGCCTGCAGGTTGGCGTTGAGGTGCTCGCGGTTCACGCCGTCAAACTGGCTCATATTCACGCGCTCTCGCCCCAACGCCTGCACCACGCGCACGCCGCTGATGTTCTCCTGGAGCCCGGAGTTGACCACCGAAATCGCCCGGCGGACACGCATGAACGACCGCCACGCAACCCGCTGCCACAGCACCAGCACCAGAAAGAGCACCGGCACCATCGCCATGGTGAGCAGCGCCAGCTGCACGTTGAGCAGGAACATCGCCACGGTGATGCCGATCAGGCTCAGCAGGTCGCCCAGCGACGGGACGATGATGGACAGGAACTCCTGGAGCTGCGAGACGTCGTTCTGGACGCGCGACATGACTCGCCCCACTTCGTTCCGGTCCATGAACGACACCGAAAGCTTCTGCAGGTGGGCGAACATCTCGGTCCGCAGCTTGTACAGGACGCCCTGGCTTACGCGCGCCAGCGCCGCCTGGTGGATGTAGTTCGTCACGACGTTCAGCGCGTTGCTGATCACAAAAATAGACAGCGGGAGGACCATCGCGCCCACGGTCTTGTGCTGCAAAAGCTGGTCAATGCCATACTTGATGATCCACGGGGCGGCTACCTGCGTGGCGGTGAAGATCAGGAGCGCGACGATGCTGATGGTCAAGGGGCGCGGGTACGGGCGCACGTACCGCAGAAGCCGCATCACCACCTTGTGGTTGTACGGCGTGCCAAGCTGCTCTTCGTCCAGGAACTCCCCAAGACGGCCGCGAGCAATCGGTCCGCCACGGCCCATCATGCCGCTGCCAAAGCCGCCGGACCAGGTCATGCGCTCACTACCTCACGCGCCAAGTCATCGTTCATCAATGGGCTTGTCAATGCGGGACGCGCGTCATCCGAGGACCTATGCCGGCTATCGCCGGCGCCCCGTCCGCTTGCCGGCCGTTGACCGGCTTGCCCGCGCCCGCCAACTCTTCCTGCGGTAAGAGCTGGGCCTCGTAGATCTGGCGGTACAGGCCGCCCTTCGCCAAAAGCTCTCGGTGGGTCCCGCGCTCCGCGATGACGCCCTCGTCCAGCACCAGGATCTGGGCGGCGGAGAGCACGGTGCTCAGCCGGTGCGCGATGACAAACGTCGTGCGCCCGCGCATCACGTCCGCAAGGGCGACCTTCAGCCGCGCTTCCGTCTCCGCGTCCACGCTGGACATCGTGTCGTCAAGGATGAGGATGGAGGGGTCCAGCAGCACGCTGCGCGCGATGGCAAGGCGCTGGCGCTGCCCGCCGGACAGGGTCACTCCGCGCTCGCCCACCGCCGTGTCATAGTCGTCTGGCAGCGTTGTGATGAAGTCGTGGAGCTGGGCGATGCGGCTGGCCCGGATGACGTCGTCGTCCGTGGCCTCCGGGTACCCGTACGCGATGTTCTGGCGAATGGTCGCCGAGAACACGAAGACATCCTGCATGACGATGCCCACGTTGCGCCGCAGCGAGTCCAGCGTCATGTCGCACACGTCCACGCCGTCAATGGTCACGGCGCCCCCGGTCGCGTCGTAGAAGCGCGGAATGAGATGGACCACCGTTGTCTTGCCGCTGCCCGGCGCGCCAAGCAGGGCCATCACCTGGCCGGGCCGCGCCTCAAAGTCCACATCCTTGAGCACGGCGGCGTCCTCGCGGTATGCGAAGCTCACGTTGTTGAAGCGCACATAGCCTTCCGCTCGGCCAATGTCTCGCGCTTCGGGCTTTTCGCGCACCGGCGACTCGGCGTCCAACACGTCAAACAGCCGCTTTCCGGCGGACTGGGCGCGGGCGATGACGTTGACCACCATGCCGATCAGCCTCACGGGCATAGCCAGGAGGCTGTGATAAAAAATGAACTGAGTCAACTGGCCCGCAGTCAGCCGCCCGGCAATGAACTCGTAGCCGCCCACCAACAAGAGCCCTCCCAGTGCTATTGCGTACGCCAGGGTCATCTCGGAGTTGTTGGCGGCCTGGAGCAGGTTAGCCTTGTAGGACGATTCAGCCGTAGCCTGCGCCTTGGCGTTGAACTTGGCCTTCTCAAACTCCTCGGCCCCAAAGGCGCGGACCGCCTTGGCGCCGGTGAGGTTTTCCTGAAGGACCGTGGTCATCTCACCGAGCAGCGACTGGATGCTCAGCCATATCCGCTGGAGCGCTATCCTTATCAGCGCGGTCCGCCACGCAGCGAACGGCACAAACGCCATGCTCACCAGCGCCAGGCGCCAGTTCATGGCGAACATCAGCGCTGACGCGCCTCCGATCATCACGACCAGCTGCGCCAGGCGGAGCAACCCCATCTGTATGAAAAAGCGGATGCCCTCAACGTCCGCCGTGCCTCTGGACATGAGGTCGCCGGTGCGCTGCTGGTCGTGGAACGCGAAGCTCAGGTTCTGCAGCTTGTCGTAGAGGGCGTTGCGCAGAGCGTAGGCGACGCGCTGCGACACACCCTCGCCAAGGTAGGTCTGGCCGTAGGCCAGCACCCCACGGAGCGCGCTAACGGCCAAAACGCCTATGGCAAGGGTGACGAGCGTGGAATACTGCCGGCTGCTCAGAGCGTGGTCAATGGCATCGCCCAGGAGGCGGGGCACGGCCAGCGCCGCCATGACACTGCCCAGGAGACACACGTACGCCAAGCCGATTTGCCACGGGTAGCGCCACGCCAGCGCCGAAAGCCTCAGCAGAATTCGCATAAAAAGGACTGCTCCTTCTCTTGCGGAGCATTATAGGCCCCCTCAAACCGCAAGGGAAGACCTTTCGGAAAGTGAAGGATAATAGGGCGAGGACAAAACCTCGCACCGCCCACCACGACCGAGCAAGGATTTGTGAGGCAAAGCCGAGCACTCCAGGTCTGGGAACGAGCACCCATGGTGGTGGCCGAACCCTCACCGAGGCGGCTGGGGCCGCCCGTCATCCAGCGAGATCCCCTGCCGCTCCAACTGGTCCAGCAGCGTCCGCCACTCGCGTTCACGCCGCAGAATCATCTGCGTCAATTCGCTGCGCTGAGCGGGCGTTAGATGCCTTGGCAAACGGTCACCGGCCTGGTGGTGCGCCTGAAGCGCCCGTTGCAGGCGGTCGTGCACCTTGCGGCGGACCTGCAACTCTTCAGGCGTCAGCTTCCGGACGGGGCGCGCTTCAATATCTGGGTCTCGGGTGATTATTCTCCTGGGGTCAGGCCTGGCCGCGCTCTCCGGTTTGCCCTGTGAGACGGCGAAGGGCGAGACCGGCGCGGTCGCCGGCGCACCGGCTGGCTTGCCGAGCGCCTCCACGTTGGCGGGGAGGGCCGTGTCATGCGGAAGGTTGAGGAACTTCATTGCCCGCTCTGCTCGGTCGCGGGATTGGACAGAGAGGGCAACCAACGCGTCGCTGTTCGCTCCCCGCTGCACGAGGCGCTCCAGCTCCAAGCTTCGCTCCTCCGCCAGGTGCGCGTAACGCAGCGCCCTGGCGTCGTCGGAGCGGGCGAAGAAGAGGCCGATGCGCTCTCGCGTGGTCTTCACCGCATAGAGCGCATCGCCCGGCGCCGTGCTCGCCGAGGCGGTGAGGGCGCCCCAGCCGCCGAGGACGACCGCCACCAGGAGCAGGGCGCCCACCGCTGCGGGACGCCGCAGGTAAGACAGCCCGGCCCACGACCGCCTCGCGCCGTGATTGGGCCACGCCTCAATCACACGAGCGAGGCCAGCGGTCCGCGCTACCCTGGAAGGCTGCCAGGCGGAGGAAGCCGCCGCGACGGTGGTCGCCGTGCGGAGCAGTGGCGAAAGCTCGGCTGCCAGGTCGCGGTGCCGCGCCAGGCACTCCTCAACCGAGGCGCCCGCGGCCAGCCGATCAAGGCAATCGCTCAGGGCCTCTTGCACCTGTCGTTCGTTCAATGGTCCTCCCGCCTTGTCACCACCGACTGCTGTTCCAGCAAGCGCCGCAGTGACTTGAGCGCCGCGTGCTGGAGGGCCTTGACCGCGTTGACGTCCCGGCTCATCACTTCCGCGGTCTCCGCCAACGAGAGCTCCGCCACAAACCGGCAGAGCACCACCTGGCGCTGAAGCTCCGCCAAACGGCCCAGCGCCTTGTGCACATGCTCCATGTCAACGTTGTGGAGCGCGTCCTGCGCCACGTCCTCGCTTGAAACCAGCGGCTCCACGCTGTCTATCGGCACCGACGTGACGCCTGCCCGCTGCCTGTGGCGGTCCACCACCGTGTTGTGCGCGATGCGGAACAGCCACGCCGTGAACGGCCTCCCTCGGAACTGAAAGCCCGGCAGCGCCTTCATCGCCCGCAGGAAGACCTCCTGCGCCAGGTCTTCCGCCTCCGCCGAAGAACCTACGCGCACCAGGATGTACCGGTACACCCGGTCAAACAGCGCCTCGTACAGCTGGCTGAACGCCCCCCGGTTCCCTGCCTGAGCGTCCCTGGCCAGGGCCTCTATGTCTTGCACTTGGCCTCCACGCGCAGCACCCTGGGCTGCGCACGCTGCCCCATGCATGTACTATAACGGTGCAGGCACCAAAGGGGTAAGAACGAGTTTCCGGACCCGGCGTCAGGCCGCTGGCGCCAAGGGATTTGGTCCTTCAACAAGGAATTTCTTGGCGCCTTCCGGGGACCCGTACGTGTTGCGGTGCGATTGAGCGGGCGCACCCGTGTCGTGGACCCGGACCTCGGCCAATTATCGGAGCGCAGATGGCGGAACGCCGCCCTAATACCACCCGAAAGGACATGGAGTTCTCCCTTCGCCGCATGACGAAGGAGGATGCCTCCCAGGTGAGCGCCATAGAGTGCAACGCCTTCTCTGAGCTGCGCCCCCCGACCTCGTTTGAGCGCGAAGCCGCCAGCCAGATAACCGGCTACCTGGTGGCGTGGCGTCCGGCCGCTTCAGACGCCCCAAACACGTCGTCCGGACGCCGGCCCCCATCTTTGTCGGTGTGGCAACGGCTCTTCGAGCGCGCGCGCCGCCAACAGCCTCCGACGGCGCGCGACGACAGCCAGCAGATCGTCGGCTACGTGGGGACCTGGTTCATGACTGACGAGGCCCACATCGTAGCCGTGGCCGTCCTGGAGTCCTGGCGGCGGTCCGGCATCGGGGAGCTGCTGCTGATCGGTGCGTTGGAGCTGGCGCTCGCACGTGGCTCGCGCGTGGCCACCCTAGAAGTCCGGATAAGCAATGCGGGCGCGCAGACCCTTTATCGGAAGTACGGGTTCAACACCGTTGGCAGCAGGAAGCGATATTACGCCGATAACGGCGAGGACGCGTTCATTATGACAACAGACTCCATTCGCACTCCGGAATACCAGGCCCGCTTCCAGACCCTCGTCCGCGCCCACGAGGAGCGGCGGGGGCACAGTACGCGGCTCCTTGCGCCTTGACGATGGCGACCTTGACGACCGCCGAGCAGATGCGAAGCCGCGTGTGGGCGGTGACGGTTGGGCGCAAAGTCTCAGGCGACCGCCCCAAATGTTTGTGACGCTTGACACAATCGCCGTTCCGTGCCTATAATTCGGCCAGGCGTGAACGATGCTGTTTAATGTCGCGCAACTGCTCAAAGAACCCGACGGGGCCGAACGCGCCTACACGGTGGCGGAGCGGCCTCAGCCCCACGAGGCTGATCAACCTGTGCTCGTGGAGGGCCGGGTCCGTTTCATGCGCACGGACAAGGGCATCTGGGCGAACGGCGTACTTCGGGTACTAATAGCCGCCACGTGCAGCCGCTGCCTTGGCCCTGTTGACCTCCCCTTGACGTTTGAGCTTGACGAAGAGTATCTTCCTCTGGTTGACGTGGCGACCGGGCTGCCAATCACCGACGCGGGCACCGATACAGAGACGTTTCGCCTGGATGAGAGGCACAATCTGGACTTGCGGGAGGCCGTGCGGCAGTACACGCTGGCCGGTACCCCGATGAAGCCGTTATGCAAAGACGACTGTCGCGGGTTGTGCCCGGACTGCGGTGCGAACCGTAACGAGAGCGATTGTGGCTGCGCCGACGAGCGGCGCGATCTGCGTCTGCAAGTGCTGAAAGAGATGCTCAGCGGCAAGGCCGCTACGAAACGCAACCTCCGCTAATCACGGAGCAAAAGGAAGTCCAAGCACATGCCTCCTCTGCCGAAACGGAAAATGTCACGATCCAAGCAGCGCTCCCGGGCTGCCCACTTCAAGACCAGCCCGCTGGGCGTGGGCGAGTGCTCGCACTGTCATCAGCCCAAACTTCTTCACCGGGTCTGTCCCAGCTGCGGCTACTACGCGGGACGCGAAGTCGTCTCCCAGGGACAGTAGCTCGTTCATGTCTTCATTCTTGATCTCTCGGCACACGTATTGCGCAGTAGCGAAAGGACGGTCTTTGGCGTGAACGAGGACAGCTCCGAGTCTTCATATCGCACTAGACAGGGCGCCCCGACAAACGTTGCGTTTCTCTTTCCCGGGCAAGGGACCCAGCAGGTCAACATGGGCCGCGACCTGGCCGAGGTCTTCCCGTCGGCTCAGGACGTCTTTAACGAGGTGGATGAAGCCCTGCGGATGCCGCTGAGCAGGCTCATCTTTGAGGGGCCGGACGAAGAGCTCCGAAAGACTTCCAACGCCCAGCCGGCGATCCTCGCCGTCAGCATCGCCTGCATGAAGGCGTTACAAGAGTGCTTGTACGGCCAGTCCGCACCAACGCCGTCGGTCGTCGCCGGACACAGCCTTGGCGAATTCAGCGCCCTGGTCGCAGCTGGCGCCGTCGCGCTTCCAGATGCGGCACGCCTTGTTCGGACCCGCGGCCTCGCCATGCAGCACGCGTCAGAGACCAGCCCAGGCGGCATGGCCGCCGTCCTGGGTCTGGACGAGCTGACCGTGGAAGAGGTCTGCCAGGAGACCGGCGCCCAGATCGCCAACATCAACGCCCCGGACCAGATCGTCATCGCCGGGGACCGAATGGCCCTCGCCCGCACCCTGGACTTGCTGACGGCGCGAGGCGCCAAGCGGACCATCTCGCTCCAGGTCAGCGGCGCCTTCCACTCCAAACACATGGGTATCGCCTCGGCGGAGTTCGCGCAGGCTTTGGAGACCACACCCATCCGCGCGCCCGCCGTGCCGGTCATCGCCAACGTGCTCGCCAAGCCCATCACCACGGTAGACGCCGTGCGCCAGGCGTTGCGCGGGCAACTCGTGGGTTGCGTCCAGTGGCATCGGTCAGTACTCTATATGGAGCAGATAGGCGTGGCGTCGACCTACGAGTTCGGCCCAGGCCGAGTGCTAACGAACCTGATGAAGCGAGCAGCGCCGCATGTCCGGACATTTACCATCAGCGACGTTCCAACAGTCAAAGCCGCTGCCGGATAACGCCCGCCCAGCTTCGCCCTCCGCGGTGGTGGTTCAGGACTTCACGGTTGAAGACGACCTGGCCTCGTTTGAGGAATTCTCTTCGCGGCGCAAGGCCCGCGCGGTCGCCTTGAGCGTGCTGTACGAGGTGGATCTGGTCCAGCATGCTGTCGACATCTGCTCGGCCTGGGACTTCTACGGAGGGCTTGTCCGTCCCGATGGTGCCGCCTTCGCGAAAACGCTTGTGGACGGAGTTGTAGCCAACCGAGAACATTTGGACGAGCAGATCCGCCTGCTGGCCCCCGCGTGGCCCGTGATGCAACTCAGTCCGATTGACCGCAACCTTCTCAGGATCGCCATCTATGAGGTAACCTTGACCAAGGCGACGCCTCCCAAAGCCGCAATCAACGAGGCGGTAGAGCTCGCCAAGCTGTACGGGGGCGAAAGCTCTCCGCGGTTCATCAACGGCGTCTTGGGCTCCGTCATGGAACGCGCCAAGTACTAACGCAGAACACAACGAAACCGGCAGGGAGGAGAACACGCGTGGCAACGGTCTATGAACGCGTCACAAAGGTGGTGGTGGAGCGTCTTGGGGTGGACCAATCCAAGGTCACGCCGCAGGCGTCGTACACCGAGGACCTGAACGCCGACTCGCTGGACCTAGTTGAGCTGATTATGGCGCTTGAAGAAGAGTTCTCCACCGGCGGCAGCACCCTGGAGATCTCGGACGAAGAGGCCGAGAACATCCATACCGTCCAGGAGACCGTTGATTTCATCAAAGCCCGAGGGGCCAAGGACGCCTAGGCCCTTGCTCTTGGACGCATGAACGCATGACAGCCTCGCTGCCCTGGCTCAACCCAGCGCCGCTGACGCGTTGGGTGACATCCTTACGGAGACCACGTGGGCTGGCAACGCTTAGAATCGCAACTGCGGCAGCGCACCCGGCGAGGTCTCGTGGGGTTCATCCCCTACTTGACCGTCGGCTACCCTGACCTCTCGTCCACCGCCGGCCTCGTCCGCGTGCTGGAAGACGCCGGCGCCGATGTCGTGGAGCTCGGCGTCCCCTTCAGCGACCCCCTCGCGGACGGCCCCACCATCCAACGCGCCAGCTTCCACGCCCTCAAGCAGGGCGTGACGTTCAATCACTGCCTGGAGACCGCCGCATCAGTCCGCGCCTCAGGGGTAAAAATCCCGCTCGTCTTCATGAGCTACTACAACCCGCTCCTGGCCCACGGGCTTGAGGCCACCACTCACGACGCCGCCACGGCTGGGGTGGATGGGTTCATCGTCCCGGACCTGCCGACCGAGGAGGCCGGGCCATTTTCGGTCGCGTGCGAGGCGCAGAACCTGGCCCTGGTGCCGCTGCTCGCCCCGACAAGCGCGCCGCGTCGCATCGCCGCCGCCTGCGCCCACGCCCACGGCTTCGTGTACTGCGTGAGCGTCGCCGGCGTGACCGGCGCCCGCGACGCCGTTTCGTCCGACGTCTCCGCGCTGGTTGCGGAAGTGCGGCGTCACACTACGCTGCCCGTCGCCGTTGGGTTCGGCGTTTCGCGTCGCGACCACGTGGCGACCATTGGCGCGTTCGCGGACGCCGTCGTCGTGGGCAGCGCGCTGATAGACGCCATCGGCAGGGCCCCAGCAGGGCAGGCCCTTCCGCTCGCCCGCCACTTTGTGGCCGAATTGGTCAACGTCCCGAAATCGGTCGCACGGAGCGCGCGTTGATGGTCGTCTGCCGAGGATTGCGTGGCGCAACCACCGCCGATGCGAACACCAAAGACGCCATCAGCTCGGCGACTCGCGAGCTGCTGCAAGAGCTTGTCAAAGCCAACGGCGTCTCCGCAGACCAGATAGCGGCGGCGTGGCTGACCACGACGCGCGATCTGAATGCCGAGTTCCCCGCCACGGCCGCCCGGCTCATGGGGTGGACCTCCGTGGCGATGCTCAGCGGCCACGAGATAGACGTGCCTGACGCAACGCCGATGTGCATACGAGTCATGCTGCTCGTGAACACCGAGAAAAAGGCTGAAGAGCTGCGTTTCGTGTACCTGAAGGGGGCAACAAACCTACGCAATCGCGGGCTGCCCCCAACGACTGCGCAATGAGCGGCCTGCCAACACGCCTGAGCGAAGTCCGCATGCATGAACGTCTCGCGGCATTCGGCTGTCCGGTGTCGGTCGCCAGGGAGCGCTTGAGCCGTTATTCCAAGGGAGTCCCAGCGCGATAGTACGACCGAGGAATCCGCATCCCCAGGTCACGGTTTATTCGCCTGCGCCGCCCCTTCGCTCCGCTCAGGGCTGCGGCTCACTCAGTTTAGAATGATGGACCACCGGAAGACCATGAGTTCGCGTCATGGAGGGCCTGCCATCTGCTCGTTTTTTGTTATATAGTGGTACAACTATTGCTGCGGCAATGGGCAGGAGCAAACACCCCTGACCAGTAGTTTGCAGCCCCAGCCGGGCCAGAACGGGAATAAATCGCCGTCGGCCCCTGAGGCGAAGCCCACGGAGGTTGGCGCCATGATTATCGTCATGCAAAGCGGATCAACAGACCAAGAGGTTGAGGCGGTACGCCGCCAGGTGGAGTCAAAGCAGGGCCTCAAGACCCACCTCTCACGCGGGGTGGAGCGCACCATCATCGGCATCATCGGTAGAATCTACCCGGAGCTCCAGAGCGAACTGGAGATGCTGGCCGGAGTGTCCGATGTTATCCGCGTGTCCAAACCGTACAAGCTCGCCAGCCGCGATTTCCACCCTGACGACACCATCGTCCACGTCGGCGACGTGGCGATCGGCGGCAAGGAGCCCATCATCATGGCGGGCCCTTGCTCCGTGGAGAGCGAGCAACAGCTGCTGTCCACTGCCCACGCCGTCAAGGCCGCGGGCGCGCACATCCTGCGCGGTGGCGCTTTTAAGCCCCGCTCCTCCCCGTACAGCTTCCGCGGGTTGGGCGTCCAGGGCCTCCGCCTCCTAGCCAAGGCGCGGGAGGAGACCGGCCTCCCCGTCGTCACCGAGGTGATGACGCCGGAGGACGTGGACGCCGTCGCCAGCTACTCGGACATCGTGCAGATCGGCGCCCGCAACGTCCAGAACTTCATGCTGCTGGACGCGGTCGCCAAGATCAGCAAGCCCGTCCTTCTCAAGCGCGGCCTCGCCACCACCTACGAAGAGTGGCTCCTCTCCGCCGAGTACGTCATGGCGGGCGGCAACCACCAGGTCATCCTGTGCGAGCGGGGCATCCGCACGTTTGAGCCGTACACCCGCAACACCCTGGACCTGGCGGCCATCCCCGTCATCCACAAACTGAGCCACCTGCCGATCATCGCCGACCCTAGCCACGGCACCGGCAAGTGGTACCTCGTCCAGCCGATGGCCATGGCCGCCATCGCAACGGGCGCCCACGGTCTGATCATTGAGGTCCACCCCAACCCGGACCAGGCCCTCTCCGATGGCGCCCAGTCCCTGACCTTTGAGAACTTCCGGATTTTGATGGAAGGCGTCCGGGCGGTCCGCCAGGCCACCATGAAGGTCAGCCCCTTTCCCAAGACCCAGGCATTGGTCAAGACCTCCTAGCCGCCTCTCCCATGAGACCATCGCAGTCGCCGCGCAACGCCGCCCCAGGGGCGGCGTTGCGCTATCAACGAACGATGACGGTGACACCGCTGCGTGCAGAGGACTGATGCGCCGTGCCGCAAGACTTCGCCGACACCAAGGCCGCTGCGGAGCTGGCCGCCCTCCGGCCCGCTCGGGACACCGTCGCAACTATCGGCGTCTTTGACGGCGTGCACCTGGGGCACCAGTACCTCATGCGCGAGCTGAAACGCGCCGCGACCCGCGCCGCCGCCCAGAACCTTGTGGTCACGTTCGTCAACCACCCGCGCACCGTACTGCGGCCTGACCTGCCCACGACCTACCTCACCTCTCTTGAGCGCCGTCTCGCTCTGCTGCGGGCGCAGTCCGTGGACCTGGTCGCCCCCATCACGTTTGACGCCGCCCTCTCACGGCTCCGCGCCGCCGAGTTCCTGACGTTGCTCAAAGACAGGGCGCGCGTCCGCGGCCTCGTCGTCGGCCCCGACTTCGCCATGGGTCGCGGGCGCGAGGGCACGGTACCCGTCCTCCAGGCCCTGGGCAAGAAGATGGACATCGCCGTCGCCGTCGTGGCACCGTGGACGCTCCAGGAGACCGCCGTAAGCAGCACCGCCGTGCGCCAGGCCCTAGCGGGCGGCGACACCGAGGCCGTTGCGCGGATGCTTGGCCGCGCCTTTTGCCTGGACGGGACGGTGGGCCACGGCGACCGGCGCGGCAACACCATGGGCTTCCCCACAACCAACCTCCAGCTACCCGCCGACATGGCCCTCCCCAAGGACGGCATCTACGCCACGTGGACGGTACTGGAAGACAAGCGGTATCTTTCGGCCACCAGCATCGGCGTGCGGCCCACCATCGGCGAGGGACTCGCGCGCACCATAGAGACGTTCATCCTGGACTTCTCCGGCGACATCTACGAGCAGCCCATGAGCCTGGAGTTCGCCAAGCGCCTGCGGGACGAGCTAAAGTTTGACTCCATGCCCGCGCTGGCGCAGCAGATGGAGCGCGACGTGGCAAACGCCCGCGCCGCGCTGCGGGAAGCAGAGTGGATGCTGGCAGCCAGTGAGGTAAGGTAGCTGGAATGGCGCTTGACACCACCATGCTCCACCGAATCACGCGCCGCGCCGTCGCGGAGATCGTCTCCGAGGAGGAGTTCGTCAAGCTCCTCCAGGAGGGCAAGCCGCTCCGGCTGAAGATGGGCTTTGACCCTTCGCGGCCCGACCTCACGCTGGGGCACGTTGTCGGGCTGCGCAAGCTGCGCCAGCTCCAGGAGCTGGGCCACCAGGTGATCCTGATCGTCGGCGACTGGACCGCCCAGATCGGCGACCCCAGCGGCCAGTCCCAGACGCGCCCCATGCTCACCGCCGAAACCGTGCGGGAGAACGCGCAGACCTACCTTCGACAGTTCTTCCGCATCGTGGACCGGGACAAGACCCAGGTCGTCTGGCAGAGCGAATGGTTCGGCGCGTTCACCATGGCGGACGTCATCCGGCTCACGTCGCGCTTCACCGTGGCCCAGTTCCTCCAGCGCGAGGACTTCCGCAAGCGGTTTGACGCCGGGCGTCCCATCGCCATCACAGAGTTGCTCTACCCGCTGCTGCAAGCGTACGACTCCGTCGCCATCCGCTCCGACGTGGAGTTCGGCGGGATGGACCAGAAATTCAACCTGCTGGTAGGCCGCGAGCTCCAGAGCATGATGGGCCAGCGTCCGCAGCAGTGCTTCCTGGTGCCACTGCTGGTGGGCACCGATGGCGCGGTGAAGATGAGCAAGAGCCTGGGCAACTTCATCGCTGTGGAGGAGCCACCCCAGGACCAGTACGGCAAGGTTATGGCGTTGCCGGACTCGGCCATTGTCCACTACTACGAGCTGGTGACGGACGTGCCGGACGAGGAGCTGGCGGAGATTGAGCGCGCCCTGGAGCAGCACAAGGTGAACCCGATGGCACACAAAAAGCGCCTTGCCTACGAGGTGGTGAAGCTGCTCAACCTCGGCTCCGACGAAGTGGCGCGCTCCGCGCAGGAGCACTTCGAGCGCACCGTCCAGCGCGGCGAGCTGCCCGAGGAGATGCCCATCGTCAAGGTAGCGACGGACGCGACGCGCCTCAGCCGCGTCCTGGTGGACGCGGGGCTGGCTACCAGCATGGGCGACGCGCGGCGACTTATCACCCAGCGGGCGGTGGAGGTCAACGGGGTCACGGCGACGGCGGACGAACTGCCGAAGCCGCTGGCAGAAGGCGACGTGATACGGGTGGGCAAGCGGCGGTACGCGCGGGTAGTGCGGTAAGAACAACCAATGCGGTCAGACATCGGACAAGAATACAATCAGAGTACGCAGCAAAAGTTGCCCTTGCGGGAGGGCGATGGTGAAGACAACACGGACGCCATCAACGACAGACAGAGAACTCCGAGCGCTGCAGTCGTCTGTAAACCAGTGCCTGGAGGTCGTCCAAGAGCTCAAAACTGCCGTTGCCGACCTCTCGGTAGTCAAGCCAACCGTCATCTACGACCTCAGCAAGCGCTATGTACTGAATCAACCGCTTCTCATCCTCTTGGAGGAGTCAGGAGACGAGTGCGTGACCGCCTCGTGGCCGGAACTGCATCCTTACGCCGAAGGCGACACACCGACCGAAGCGATCGGGCATCTGAAAGATCAAATCGTCCGTCTGTACAAAGAACTCTCCCAAACCCCACCCGAACAACTAGGAGTTCTGCCCCGGCGATGGCTGGGTGCTCTCCAGCGGGTCGTGCGTGCCCATGCCTAGGCGCTTCACGTACAGGGAGGTCACCACAAGTATCCATTCCAAACTGACCATTGATTTCCGCGCCGGCCCCGAGCGCACGGGCTAGTATATGTATGCAGGCAAGAAAATTATGCGAGTTACTCTCCCTCACGCTCATCGGTGAGAGATTCCGCTGAAGACGTTCAAAAGCATCCGCGTGCAAACGTTGCTCAGCCCCGCCGATTTTGAGGAGCTTGTTGAGTGCCGGATGACAGGAGCAGGCTACGCTGATGCCTTGAAACGCAAGGGCTACCTGGACTAAGAAGACGGGTTAGTAAGTTGTTATGACCCATGTTCCCCACCAACTAGGACGGCTCGTCCTTACCGCACCGCTACCTTGACGAGGTTCGCCAGCCGCGCGCCGAACTCCTTGGCGACCTGTTCCATGCCTGCGTCGTTGGGGTGCAAGCCATCCTCCAAAAGCGAGAGGTCTTTTTCGCCGATGACACTGGTCCCAGAGAGGATGTGCAGGTTCCTGTCTCCCGCCGCCTGACGCGCCTTGACCACGGCCTCTTGCGCGGCGCGGAGGTCCGGCAACGTCATGCCCATCCGGTTCGGAATGGTCTCGTGGTCGCCCGCCACGCGGAAGAGGGGTGTGAGCACCAGGATCGGCGTCGTGGGATGGCCCGTGCGCACGATCTCCATGAACATGCGGACGGCTTCGGTCCAGGCCTTTGTGTCGTACCACACGCGGGGCATGATGTTGGTGCCGAAGAAGAGGGTAATCACGTCGGCGGGAATTCCGGCCAGCACCTCGGCGCCGCTCGGCTCGCCCCGGCCGGCGCCGGAATACCCCATGTTGTAGAGGTCCAGGCCCAGGTTCCGCGCCATCACCGCCAAGTAGGTGTTGCCGGGGTCCGTGGCGTGCAACCCTTGGGTGATGGAATCGCCAAAGGCCAGCCACCGCGGCCGCCGCTCCGTGACCGGCTGCAGCCCGTCCGCCGAGATGCCGGCCACGTCAACAACCGCATTGAACGGCAGGTACACCGTGTATGCGCCCGCGCCGCCGGGCAGGGTGAACTTGATCTCGTGGTCGCCGAGCTTGCCATCGGGAGCGTACTGGCTTATGCGCTTCCCATCGCGCCAGATGCTCGTGGCGACCGAGCCAGGCCGTACCACGGCCCCCGGAGCGCCGGGCGCTGCTTTCGGAAGCGACGCGGGCCGCACTCCGTTCAAGGCCGTCGCCGGAGCGCCGGGACCGCGGATTTCCACGTATCGGAGCCGGACCAGCGCCTCGCGGGCGGCGGTTCGGAACTCCAGCCTCACCCCCGCGCTGGCCAGCGAGGTGCTCCACATGTCGTACGGGTAGGAACGGTAGGCGGGGTCCAACCGGTTGATGACGGCACGCTCGCCGTCAAAGCTCAAGTACGGAACGCCGTGGAGATACTGCTTCAGTGCTTCTCCGGTGACCCAGCTCGCCATATTTCCCTCCATTTTGGCCCGTTCGCAGTGTCGAACCTCGAACGCGGCGCCACTATAGCAGAAATCAGCGTGAAAAAAGAGGGGCCGTCCGCGACCGCCCCTCTCCTCTCGTGTTGATGATTTCCGAGAAGCCTACTCGCGCCGCAGGCACTCAATCGGGTCAAGGCGGGCGGGGCCGCTGCGGGGCGAGCAGACGTGGAGCATTCTGCATGAGCTGAGCTACACGGACACGCAGGTGGAGGAGCTGAAGGCGAAGCGGGTGGTGGACCTGGAGGGGGCGTGATCTTATGGTGCCCGTGTCGTTGAGTGTTTAGGGGTGGGGGGGCACAAATATTGCCATTTTCAGGCTACTTTTTGGTAAAGCCTGGGAGAAACTTGCTGTCGTTGCTGCACAAGCTGGTATGGGCCACGGAGAACTAGACTATTCGATCCATGGGACAATCAGAGCGGAACGGCTCCGAAGAATACATGAGGTTCTAACCAGACTAGAACATTCGGAGCGCGGGAAGAAACGCATCCGTCCTAACTGGACAGATGAACTTACTTATGTCCTAGCGGGGGATGGAGAACTTATGCCTACAACAATCGTGTGCGACGTGTACGCCGAGAATAGGACTACCAATCAACGTCTGGCGTTTGAGTTGAAGGCCCCTCTACCCAATAGCGACCATACGAAGGTGAGCAAGGAAAAACTCCTCAAGCTATACAGCATGGAGCCGCTAAAGGTGGATATGGCCTTCTATGCACTTCCTTACAATCTTTATGGGCGGAAAGAGGACTACGCTTGGCCATTCCCTGGCCGATGGTTTGACATGAAACATGATCCTGTTGTGCTCATCGGAGACGAGTTTTGGGAGAAAATAGGTGGTGTTGGAACATATCGGGCTTTCATCGACGCCGTGAACGAAATTTGCGCAGAATATAAAGACCTCATCTACCGTGAGTTTCTAGGAATTGAGCCTCCTCCACATGGACTAGAAGTTAAGTTATAGTGTCCTGATTTTTTGTGCAGAACATCTAATATTTGTGCAGGATTGAATATTTGTGCAAAGCCGGGTGGGGGGTGAACCCCGCCCATACAAGGTGTAGGCGTAATCGGTCCCACAACTCAGGGCACAGTGATGGAGTAGTTAGTCAAGGGCACCTTCTGCCCACCCTGGCTACCCCATATCATTACCGTGTAAACTCCGGGGCCGTTTTGTGCGATGATCTACCGCAAGTCGGCCTGAATCTGAAAGTTGCTGTCGCCAGTAAGGCTCCAAGTTGTGGCTACGACCAGTGGAACGGATAAGACAAAGGCACGCGCGGGACGAGGCGATGGTGGTGGACAAATGAAGAAGACGCATGAAATTGGTCTTGGAGTGTTCGGGTCAATATCGTAGGGACTGATCTCCTCTGTCCAAGAGGAGTAGGTGGACTGCACAGCATAGTAAGAGCCAGGCGATGGCGGCTTTATAATTACTGCTACCGGCTTTCCGGTCATGTAAGCATATGTTTTGCCCAACTGACCAAACGTCAATGGGTGGGTGGGACGATCGTACCGAATATCAATGCCATCGAACTTGAAGTCGCCCGTAAGACGTCCGGCCATCGAAATGGTCCCGTTGGCAGGTTCCAGAAGTGGCTTTTTTGTGAATTCAACGTAATCCCCCTCGAATTGCTGAACTACAGCACAGGTGTAGGCATCACAAGCGATGCCTAGATTAACTTTCTTGTGCCACTTATTTAGGATATTGTCACGGTGCCCCAGGCTGTTCATCAAACCCCGCTCCGTCTCGGTTAATTCCTGAGGTACCAAGATTTTCGGATAGTTCCCCGGAGGCAGCGGCCCCTTAATCCCAAAACCGTTCTCGGCTTCGTAGTTGGTACCCCCGGCGAGCGTATATCGCATGTATGGCTTGAGTCCGCCCATGCCCCAGTGAGCCAAATAGCTGTTCTTGAGCATTTCTTCTGCGTGCTGTTGCGCAGCGGGATTAGATCCCAGCACCACCGACATTAGGCCAGCACTTGAACGATCCTTGTTGATGAGATCAAGCATAGCCTGATACCAATCGGTGAGGTTGCCAGAGGGAGTCGTGGTTTGGGCAACACCTTGTTGGGATGGAGGAATTGGAACGAGCGCAGTGGTAGAAACTGGTGGCGATGCCGCAGGGCGGCAGCACGGATGGGCGACCCACCACAGCACGCCAATTAAGGCTTCGGTGTCTCCATGGCGGTATGCTGAATTTGTGGGTTAACTAATACTCTCCAGTCGTCGCCGCCGTAAGTAACCTCAATCTTGTTAGTCGAAAGGTTGAGCCTTACTCCAGTAACCTGTGGAGTGGGTGGAGTAGCAGGTGGCGTACTTGCAGTGGCGACCGTGGAGGGGACGCTTTGTGCCGCCGCGGTATGCGTCGCTGACGACCTTGGAATACTGCCGTCGCTTGATGCGGAGGTCGCAGATTGTGCCGTCGTCGTTTGCACGCCTGATGAACTTAGGTTGTTGCTATCCCTTGATTGAGCCGACTTTTCCGTCCGAGTCAAGTTGTGGACGAAACTCGCGATTTCCGATTGAGCTTCGTTGATTTTGTTTCGGACGGTTGTTAGCAGGAGCGGGGTAGTCACCAGAAAAACAGCTGCTGCCAATAAGAGCAAAAGTATCCACTTGAGGCCGAACCGCCTCCGCCGTCTATAACCCGGAACGCTTGGCGAGGCGCTGCTGGCCCTTGGCTGGGCGCTCCCACCCAAACGCCTCTTCGTGCAATCTACGCAGGTACAACTCGGCGGATGAGGATGGGTATTTAGCCACCGCTCGTCTTCTCAACTGGGCATAGTGACATCGCCTTTGAAGGGTTGTGATTACCCTATTACGAACTACACAGGCGCGCGCCACGGCGTGTGTTCCGGCGGCTCGTTACTCAGGCGGAACTGCGGCAGGGCCAGCTTGTCGTCTAGGTCTATGAAACAGACCTCCACTCGCTTGCCGATGGCGACGTTCTCCTGGTCCTCGGGCTTGGTTGGGTCGTTGGGCTTCACCAGGTTGGCCACCATGCGGACGGAAATGTACTCGCCTTCCTCTGCGTTGCGCCAGGGGACGCGGCGCTGCTCGTCCAGGTCCACCAGCACGATGGCGTACGGGACCCAGTCGCGGAAGGCGGGCTGGATGGCCTGCGTGACGATCTGGTAGCTGTATATGGTCCCCTTGCCGCTCACCTGCTGCCACGTCCACTTGAGGGAAGTGCAGAAGGGGCATCCGGCGCCCGGCGCGCCCCGGAGCAGTCCGCAGTCCGAGCACTTCTGCACCATCAGGCGGTGCTGGCGGGCGTGCTCGTAAAACCCCCGGTGCTCCGAGTCCACGGGGCTGACGACGAAACGCATGCCTTTGTACATGGTCATGGCGGCTACCCTCTTCTCTTGTCTTCTGTTCTCTTCTCTTTGTCACGCTGAGTCGTCCAGCCCAAGTAACAACGCCCACCCCATCCCCACCGACCTAACCCCCGGCCCCTTCCCTCAAGGGGTAGTTGCCTCCCTCCCTTTGATGGGAGGGATTGAGGGAGAGGTCCGGTTACCTCCGCATGATGAGCGAGCTGCAGAGCGCGGGCATCGCCCAGCCCATGTTCATCGCGAGCTCAACGTCCTTCACCTGGCGGCAACCGCCCTCGCGGTGGTCGTAGGTGTGGATACCTTCCTGCCATCGCGGGCACGAGTCATCGGCCTGGTGACGGAGCTGGCGGACGTTCTCAATGACCATGTTCATACCGTGGGTGTAGGCCTCGCACAAGTGGCCGCCGGAGGTGTTGTTAGGCCGCTTGCCGCCCAGCCGCATGACGCCGCTGGTGATGTAGTCGCCGCCCTCGCCCGGCCTGGCGAAGCCGAATCCCTCAAACAGCAGAAGGGGCGTGAAGGTGAAGGCGTCGTAGCAGCCGGTGAGCTGGATGTCCTCCGGCTCCACGCCCGCCTGGCGGAAGACGATGCGGCTGCCGTAGTACCCGGCCTGGCGGGTGATGGGGTCGCACTGGTAGTGCATCCCCTGGAAGGGCTTGCCGACGCGCCCGGCCACGGACAGGATGTGCACGGGACGCTGCTTCAGGTATCGCGCACGATCGGCAGAGGTGATGATGATGCAGGTGGCGTTGTCGGTCTCCACACAGCAGTCCAGCAGGTGGCACGCGGGCTTGACGACCCACCGCGAGCTGAGCACGTCGTCCACGGTCACGCGCTTCTTGTAGTACGCCTTGGGATTGTTGGAGGCGTGCTCGCTGTGGATGACCTTGACCGTGGCAAGCTGTTCGCTGGTGGTGCCGTACTCGTACATATGGCGAGCGAAGGTGAACTGAAAGTTCTGCGCCGCGCTGCTGAGGCCGTAGGAGAGGCTCTCCAGCGCGGGGCCGGTGATGGTGGCCGCGGCGGGCCGGGCGGCTGCGGGCGTGCCGCCGATGCGCGCCTCGGAGTAGCCGTTCATGGAACGGTACAGCGCAACGGTATGGCAGTTGCCGTTCTCTATGAGGCCGATGGCGAGGCTGACGAGCGCCTCAGTGCTGGAGCCGCCGCCGGAGCAATCCATGTAGAAGTTGAGCCGCATGCCGAGGTCGTGAGAGATGGCGGGGGCGGTGGTGGAATCGTTGCCGTGGTAGCTAAGCATGCCGTCAATCTCGTCGGGTTTGAGCCCCGCGTCGTTCATGGCCTTACGCACGGCCTCCACACCGAGGGCGCGCACACTTCGGCCCGAGTTCCGCGAGTAGTCGGTCTCGCCGACGCCGACGATACAGTACTTGTCTTTGAGGTTGCCCACTGTGTCACCTCCTGGGCGGCATTGTACACGGGGTGTAAAGAGTGCGGTAGCCCTTGGGGAGTCAGCGAGGAGTCGGCTGAAGGAAGCGCTGTTCCAGGGCAGAAGCTAACAGGGCGGTCGGCCACGACCAAAAACGTGACAAGTCCCGTGACAATGTTAATGTTCTTGACACCACCATGTATACTTAATACCAGCGACAAGCTTGACGGTAGGAAGAGGAGCAAAAAGGTATGGTTCGCTTCCGGTTGCGTTCTTTGATGGTGCTTGGCATCCTCGTTCTGGCGATGTTCGCTTTTGCCTGCGCACGAGGGGACAAGGCGGCGGCGCCGGCCCCCGCAACGGCGCCTGCGCCCGTGAAGGCGGCGGCGTCGGCCCCCGCAGCGGCGCCCGTGCCAACCACCCCAGCTGCTCCTGTTACCGCGCCTGCGCCCGCGGCGCTGGCAGGCCCGCAGTCGCTCGTGCCCGGCGCCCCGGTGTACGATCGTCCGAACATTGAGAAGCTCAAGTTCTGGGGGTACTGGAACGACTACCACCAGACCAAGCTGCCGCTGTGGACCAAGGCGAAGTACGGCGGCGAGCTGGTGTCCGTGAACCAATGGCTGCCCACCATCCAATTCAACGTGCTGAAGAACCTGGGTGACCACCGCTCCATGTTTTACGGCACGCCGTTCAACATTGACATGGGGCTGTGCAGTCTGCAGGGCCGGGACGCCGACTTTTCAGTCTGCAAGGGCAAGTACGCCAACAACTACAATCGGATCATCACCCCTGCGGCGTTTACCGCCTGGAGCCAGCCCACGCCGACCACCTACGTGTTCAATATCCGCAAGGGCGTGATGTGGCCGGCGATGCCGCCCATGGCCCGGATAGACCGGGAGATGACCTCCGCGGATGTGGTTTGGTGGCTGGGGATCATCAAGAAAGAGGGCGCGCTTGCCCCTTACTTCACCCTGGTCAACTCCATTGAGGAAGTGGACCGCTACACTGTAAAGGTGACCTTGAGCCAGATACACGCCGAATTCATGGTGAACATGGCGAACATGAGTCTGGCGCTGTTCCCGAAAGAGTGCTACGACGAGAAGGACTGCCTGGTGAACAAGTCCATCAGCCCGGCTCCGTTCCTGTTAAAGGTGGACCAGCCTCGCATCCTGGCAGTCTTTGAGAAGAACCCGGAGTTCTACCTGAAGGGCATGCCGTACCTGGACGGCTTCCGCTTGGTGGGCATCACGGACGTGGCAGCCCAAAAGGCTGCCTTTATCTCGGGGAAAGTTGATTCATTAGAGAGCGTGCAACAGCCCGCGGACATGGAGAACCTCAAGAAGCAGGTGCCGGGGATGAGGGTCGTTGCGGCGACGATCTTCAACGGTCAGGCGATGCGCCCGCAGCTCCAGGGCCCGCTGGCTGACCTACGAGTGCGACGCGCTCTGACGATGACGATGGACCACCAATCGATGTGGGAAGTGATGTACCAGGGTTATGCTTTCTTCCCGACGCTGGTGGCGCGGCATTACTTTGGGGACGAGTTCTTCATGAGCCTGGAGCAGGCCGGCGAAAACTACCAATTCAACCCTACGAAGGCCAAGCAACTCCTTGTTGAGGCTGGGTTTCCGGACGGTTTCACCACGACCATCACGACCGCTGCTAGGTCAGGGCCGACGTATGACATGATCCTCTACCTGCAGAGCCAGTGGAAGAAACAGTTGGGCGTCACGGTCAAATTGAATCAGCTTGATACCGTGGCAGCCAATACAGCCCTGTACGCTGGACAATGGGAAGGGCTGTACCCGATGGGCTGTTACATCCCCGGTTGCTGGGGAGGCGGCGATGAGCCGTTCCTGCAGATGCTCAAGGGAGCGCCCTTGAACTTCCAGAAGATTGACGACCAGAAGATTGAGGCGCTGTACCTCAAGGAGCGCGGTGAGTTGGATGCGGCCAAACGCGCGACGCTGCTGTGGGAGTTTGAGCAGTACGAGCTGACGCAGCTCTACGCGATCCGGTACAGCGGCTTGATGTCATTCGTGATGTTCCAGCCGTGGTCCATGAACTGCGCGACGCAGCAGGTGACCTGGTGCGGCAACACGGACAGCCCCACGGCGTGGGAGATGTTTGATCCCGCGAAGTACCCCGGAAAGCGGTAACTTCCCGCGAATCGCTTACACGCGAGGGGCAGGCCGACTCCGGCCTGCCCCTCGCGCTTTTTGCAGCTCAGGTGTTACCCCTTTGGAGAGACGATCACCGCGTTGGCACAATGACGTCAAAAAATGGTACGGGCGGTTCACGAAAGCCCCGTACGGAACATCGTGCAACACCATCAGCGAAAAGTGGCGTGGTATCAGAGTCAGCGAAACGGGTAGGGGCGTCCCGACGCGTTGGGACGCCCCTACCCGTACTGATGGTGCGCGGGGTTAACAAGGTGGGGCACCACCAGTGGTGTAGGGGCGCACGGTCGTGCGCCCCTACTGTCTGAACGTCGTCCCTTGTTTGAATGACGACCGACTAGCTCTTCTTGGCCGCCGCACCTCGGTAGTCGCGGAACGGGGAGTCGCGCTGGTCCAGCGCGGACTTGAGGCCGCGCTCCGCGGCTATTCGCCGGAACTCCTCAACGGCCGGCGCCATGTGGGCCACGGCGTCGTTCTCGGCGGCGAGCTGCTCCACCATGGCACGGCCCATGTGGTCCAGCGCCTTGTTGACGATGCCCTTGTTGGCGATGAGCAGGTCGGTGGGAATCTTGGCGAGCGTTCCGGCTAAGGACTCAACCTCGGCCTCAAGCTGGCTGGCGGGCACGGCCTTCCACACGAGGCCGATGCGCTCGGCCGTCTTACCGTCCACCGAGTTGCCGGTCATGATCAGGTACTTGGCCCACTGGGGGCCGACGAGGTACGTCCACATGTGGGTTGGCGGCGAGCCCATGGCGCGGACGGCCGGGAACCCGAACGTGGCGTCCTCAGCGGCGACGATGATGTCGCAGTGGAGCGCCAGGTCGGTCCCGCCCGCCAGGCAGTAGCCGTGGACCTGGGCGACGACGGGCTTGCTGGTGTTGAGCAGGGTGTCCCAACGACCCTGCGTGCGGCGGAGGTTCTGGATGTCGCGCCGGATGGTCCTCTGGCGGCGGTCCTCGTCGCTCTCCTGGCGCGGCGTGATGTCGTAGCCGGCGGAGAAGGCGCGGCCGTTGCCCTTGATGACGATGACGTGCACCTGGTCATCGGCGTCGGCTTCCGCCACCGCTCCGGACAGCTCATTCTGGAGCTGCTGCGAAAGGGCGTTGAGCTTCTCCGGGCGGTTCAGCGTGACCCTGGCGATACCGCCGTCCTTGTGGTATTGGATGTACTGGCGCGTGGTGGTGGTCATGGCGCCCTCCTCTTTGTCTGTTCCTCGCTCTTCCCTCCTCCAACTGAAGAGAGAACCTGCCTGCCTTCGAGACGTTGCTACCTCAGCTTTCCTCCCCTCTTCTTACAAAATGGAGGAATCGACGCCTACACCTGCTTGGGCGTCGTGGGCTTCCGGGCCACGGCCTGACGCTCCTCTAGCGCCGTGATTTCGCCGTCGGTGAGGCCGAGCAGTTCTTTGAGCACGTAGTCGTTGTTCTCACCGAACCGTGGGGCGGCACGCCAGAATTTGCCGGGCGTTTTGCTCATGCGCCAGACCGGGCCATCCATGGGCCACGTGCCCGCGGCGGGATGAGTCATCGCCTGGTAGAAACCACGGGCTTTGAGATGCTGGTCCTTGAGCAGGTCAAGGGGGTCCAACACCTTGCCTGCCGTGATGCGAGCCTCGGCAAGGAGCTGAAACGCGTCTTCTCGGTTGACGTCGGAGGTCCACTGCTCCACGACGGCGTCCAGGGCGTCCTCGTTCCGCTTGCGGGCGGCAGCATCCGCGAAACGTTGGTCTTTGACCAGCTCCGGCTTGCCCATCACGTTGCACAGCCGGCGCCACTCGTCCTCACTGGTGACGGCGAGGGTCAGCCACTGGTCGTCGCCCGCGCAACGGTAGCAGCCGTGGGGAGCGAACACGTCGTGACGGTTGCCCTGGGGCTTGCGCAATCGGCGGTTCATGCTCCAGTCCAGCACCGCCTCGCCGATGAGGCCGAGGACGTTCTCTCGCTGGGCCAGTTCAATGTGCTGGCCCTTGCCGGTTCGGCGCCGGTAGAGGAGCGCGCCGACGATAGCGCCCGCAGCCGCGACTCCGGCGAGAGGATCGCCGTAGCTGATGCCGACCTTCTGTGGCTCGTCGCCCACGTAGCCGCTCATGCTGGTGAGGCCCGCGCCGTACTCGGACATGGGGCCGTAGCCAGCGTAGTTGCGGTGCGGGCCCGAGCGGCCGTACGCCTGCATGGAGAGCATGATGACGGCGGGGTTTGCCTGACGGAGGGCTTCGTAGTGAAAGCCAAGCTTCTCGGAAACGTCGGTCCGGAAGTTCTCCACAACTACATCAGAAACCTGTACGAGGCGTTTGAATACCGCAAGGCCGTCAGGCTGCCCAACGTCCAGCCCCAAGCCGTGTTTGTTCCGGTTGTAGGTGTTGAAGTACGGGCTGGTGTCGTAGTACTCGCCGCCCGCGTCAATGTTCAGGCCGCGAATCAGGTCAAAGTTGCTGGGCGCTTCCACCTTGATGACCTCAGCGCCCATATCGGCGAGGAGCTTGGTGACGTAGGCGCCGGCCCAGACCGTGCCCAAGTCGGCGACGCGCACCCCAACCAGCGGCATCCTCGTCTGCGGCGACGTGCTCACGCGACCGCCTCCCGCACCTGGATGACGCCCGAGGCGGCCAGTCCTGCCAGGCCGCCCTCAGTCAGTCCGGCCAGCTCAGACAGCACCTCCGCAGTGTGCAGGCCCAGGAGCGGCGCGGGCGAGGCCTCCAGCGGCGTCTCGCTCATGCCGAAGGGCGGGCCGGGGTACCACTGCCGCCCGAGCGCGGGGTGGTCAAGCTGGCGGAAGAACCGGCGGTGCTTGAGCTGCGGCGAGTCGAACAGCTCCGCCACGGTCAGGATGGGGCTGACGGGCGCCTTGGTGCGCCCGGCGATTTCAAAAACCTGGTCCTTGGTGTGGTCCATGAACCACTGGTACATGATGGCCTGGAGGGCGTCGTCGTTGGCGCGGCGCTTGGCGCCGGTAGTAAAGCGGGGGTCGGTCGTCAGCTCAGGCTTTCCCAGGAGGGCGACAATGGCGGGCCAGTTGCGCGGCACCGCCAGGATGCCGATGTACCCATCCTTGCAGGGGTAGACGCCGCTCAGGGCCATGCCGTGGTTGCCACGGCGCTTCATGAAGTCGCCGGCATAGGCAGCGCGGGGTCCGGCGCCCTCCAGCGTGGCCGCCAAGATTTCCATCCCCGCGATGTCCACGTGCTGGCCGGTCCCGGAGAGCTGGGCGCCATAAATGGCGGTGAGTGTGGCAGCGAAACCATTGAGGCCGAGCTGGTAGTCCGCCTGGTAGCCGTAGGGCCGCAGTGGCGCGCGGTCAGGCTCGCCGGTCATGCTCATCTGGCCGCCCATGGCGAATATGGTCAGGCTGGTGGCCGGAAGGCTCCGGTACGGGCCCGTCTGGCCGTACGGCGTGAGCGAAGTAACCACGATGGCGGGGTTCACCTCGGCGAGGCGGTCGTAGTGCAGGCCCCACTGCTGGAGCGTGCCTGGCGGGAAGCTCTCCACCACAGCGTCGCAGTGGCGAGCAATGCGACGGCAGAGGTCGGCGCCTGCGGACTTCGTCATGTCCAGCGCCACGCTCTGCTTGCCCGTGTTGAGGTGGGCGAAGAGGCCGCTGCGCTCCGGGTGCGGGTCGTCGTTGAGAAAAGGCCCCGTCCAGCGGGAGACGTCGCCGCGGGTAGGCGGCTCAATTTTGATGACGCGCGCGCCCATCATCGCCATGAGCTTGGTGGCGTACGGCCCGGCCACGAAGCTGGACAGGTCCAGAATGGTGATGCCGGTGAGGGACTGGTTAGGCATGACGGTTTCCGTCCCAAGGCGCTGCACTGGGCGGATTATACGGGCGAAGCAGGGTAATGTGAAGGGCTTGTGCGTAAGACCCCCCTCTCGTGGCAGAGCATCGAGCGTGTCTTTGAGAGCCGGAGCAATACAATAGACAAATGTTGCACTTAGCTCCTAACAATGGCCATGTCTTTGAACTGAGCTTGGTCAGCTACCAGTTCCCCGAGCTCAAGAACGAACGGTACGATTCCGACTGGCTCAGGATTCGGTTTAGAGTCGTCCACCCTCGTGGTGAATGGACTGGGATTGCATCGAGCCTCTTCACCTGGGAAGTCACAGGCTTGTCTGAGTGGTTTGATACTATCGCCAACGGTGATGCAATTGAACCGGAGATTGGCTTCATTGAACCGAATCTGTTGTTTCGTTTGGTTGACGATGTGTCCGGCGGCAAATGCCTTCGGGTCTACTTCGAAATTGAATGGCGCCCTCCCTGGGCACGATCACACACATTTCCGGATTGGCCTCTTTTGGTCGAGTTCCCGCTACAAGAAATCGATCTTAGGACGGCTGCTGCAGTGCTTCGCGAAGACCTAAAGTCGTACCCGCAGCGGGCGGAATATTAACCCAACTTCACAACCAGCCGCTGGGGCGGCGTGGTCACCTCCGGGCCGCGCTCCGACAGGTACACGTCTATCTCCGAGCGAACGCCGAACTCCGGCAGGTATATCCCCGGCTCAATGGTCACGCCCAGCCCAGTCAGCAACTCCCGCGTGTCCTTGGTCTCCCACGAGTCCAGGTTCACCGCGTCGCCGTGCACCTCGCGGCCCAGGCTGTGGCCGAGCCGGTGAGTAAAGTATCTGCCGTAGCCTGCCTTCGTTATGTAACCCCGTGCTAGGCGATCCACTTGCCAACCCTGGACGCGCCTCCCTTCGCGGAATGCCTCCGCCATGAACTCCAGCGCCGCGTCCCGCGCGCCGATGACAGCCCGAAAGACTCGCTGGTGCTCTTTGGGAACGCGGTTGCCGACGTAGCCCACCCACGTGATGTCGGCGTACATGGCGTCGTCGCCGTGGCCACGCGCCCACAGGTCTATGAGCACCCAGTCGCCCGCCTGGATGCGGCGGCGCTCCTCCGGCGACGGCTCAAAGTGGGGGTCGCTGGCATGGGCGTTAACGGCCACTGTGGGGCCTTCCGTCGCCTCCAGGCCCTCACGCGCGTACTCGTCGCGGATGAACTGCGCCACGTCCCACTCGGTGGGCTTTTTGTTCGCCGCTTCGCGGATAAGCGTAAAGGCGCGATCAACAATGTGTGTAAGCTTGGCAGCGGCGTCACGGTGCGACGCGAGCTGCCCTGGTGTCCAGCGCTGCGTGGCGTGCTGGAACAGGTCCGCGGACGAGACGACGCGGACGCCGAGAGAGCGCACCATCTCCAGCGTCCCCGCGTCCACGCGGGAGGCGCGCGGCAGCTCGGCGCGTGGCGAGTACTCCATCGCCACGGTGCGGACGCCGGTGAGGAGGCGGCGCGCCTCAGCAATCATCTGCCGCCGGTTGGCGAACACGGCCACGGACGCGCCGAGGTGCGCCAGGCGCCCGGCGTCCACGTGGTGTGCCAGGAAGCGCGGTTCGCCCTCGCGCGGCACCAGGCACCAGCAGGACCGCGTGATGTGGCTCACCTGCCCCACCAGACTGCGGAACACCGGGTTCATCCCTCGGTAGTCATACACCAGCCACGCAGGGATACGGCGCTGGCGCATGAAGGCCTGGGCGTCGGCGACGGCTTGGGTGAAATCCGCCATGAGTACCTCCGGCCACCTGCCCAGCGATGATACGGGTGCGCGCTCCCGTGGACAAGTCTTTTCTCGGCGGAGGGCAAGGTGCTAATATCTCCCGTGTCCGCACCACATTCGCTGTGAGGTTAGCCTATGCCCGGCCCGCTGGAAGGCACCGTCGTCCTGGACCTGACGTGGATCCTCTCCGGCCCGTACTGCACCATGATGCTCGCCGACATGGGGGCCGACGTCATCAAGGTGGAGCGACCCGGCTACGGCGACGCCTCGCGGGGGACCGCGCCCGTCATCGGCCAAGACAGCGCCTACTTCATGAGCATCAACCGCAACAAGCGCAGCGTCAGTCTCAACTTGCAGGCCCAGCGCGGGCGCGAGCTGTTCCTGCGCCTGGTGGAGAAGGCGGACGTGGTCGCGGAGAACTTCACGCCCGGCACCATGAAGCGCCTGGGCATTGACTACCCGGTCCTGGAGAAAGTGAACCCGCTCCTCGTGTACTGCGCCATCTCCGGGTTCGGGCAGACGGGGCCGTACACCGAGCGCTCGGCGCTGGACATCGTGGTACAGGGCATGGGCGGCGTAATGAGCATCACGGGCGAGGAGGGCGGCAGGCCGCTGCGCGTGGGCGCGCCGGTGGGCGACATCAACGCGGGCATGACGGCGGCGATGGCGGTGTGCGCGGCGCTGGTGGAGCGGGCGAAGAGCGGACGCGGCCAGATGGTTGACGTGAGCATGCTGGACTGCCAGGTGGCGCTGGTTGAAAACGCCATCTCGCGGCACATTGCCACGAGCGAGACGCCGGGGCCGCTTGGGACTCGCCACGCCGTGATGACGCCGTTCCAGGCGTTCCCGACGAAGGACGGCTGGCTCGTCGTGGGCATCACGGGCAGCAACCCGGGGCACTGGCCGCTCTTCTGCTCGGCCCTCGGCCGCGTGGAGCTAATTGACGACCCGCGCTACCTTACGCCCTGGGACCGCACGCAGCACATCCGCGATCTGGAACCGGTGCTCACCGACGCGCTTAAGCAGCGTACGACCCAGGAATGGCTGGACGAAATGATTCCGCTGGGCATCCCGTGCGGACCGGTTAACACCGTTCCGCAAGTCGTCCGCGACCCGCAGGTGCTGCACCGGGAGATGCTTGTGGAGATGCCGCACCCGAGGCTCGGGACGTGGACGTTCACCGGCGTGCCCGCCAAGCTCTCGCGGACGCCAGGGAAGGTGCGCATCCCGCCGCCGGACCTGGGCCAGCACACGGACGAGGTGCTGGGCAAGCTGCTTGGGATGGGCGTGGAGGACGTGGCGGCGCTGCGGAAGGACGGGGTGGTGTAACACCTGAGTGGCTCGCGTCTCTACCAGTGGCAACTCTCCCTACCGACTTGCCCCGCCATACCGTCATCGATTACCCCGAAGCTACGGCACCCAGCCACTGTTCCTGCTCGCACCCAAGAAAATAACGAGATAAGACTTGACAACCTGCTGCACATTGTCAGACAGTAACGGAACAGACACGAAAGGAGAAGCCATGTTCATCGGGCACTTTACTGAGCGACCTTGGCAGGATCCCAAGTCAGGTCTTACGGGACAGGTTACTATTGACATGGAGGTTAGCAACCGGCTTTATGATCCGAAGGTAGGCCGACAGCTCTACAATCGGTATCTCGACGAGCGCGTGTACGCCGAAGAGGTCGGCTTCGACGGCGTCGCGATGAACGAGCACCATTCCACGCCTTTCTGCATGGGTGGCGTGGTCAATGTCGAGGCGCACATTCTGGCCCGCATCACCAATAGGGTCAAGATCGTCATCATCGGGAACCTCTTGCCGTTGTGGGACGATCCTCTCTGGCTCGCTGAGCAGATCGCTGTGATGGACATGATCTCCGGCGGGCGCGTGGTGTGTGGCTGGGTGCGTGGGACTGGCCGCGAGAGCATCTCGCACAACATCAACCCCACGATCAACTGGGAACGCTACCAGGAAGCACACGATTTCGTGATCAAGACCTGGACGACACCCGGGCCGTTCCGCTGGGAGGGCAAGCACCTGCAGTATCGCTACGTGAACCCCTGGATGGTGCCCTACCAGAACCCTCATCCGCCCATCTGGATCCCCGGCGCCGCTAGCCGCGCGACGGTGAAGTGGGCAGCGACCAACGGGTTCCCCTACGTCATGATCGCGGGCGACCTGGCACTGGCGAAGCTGTCCTTTGACTACTACAAGGAAGTTGCGGCGGAGAGCGGCTACCAGTCGGGCACCGAGCACGTGCTAGACATGGTGAAGGTGCACGTGGACGAGACCGAACAACTGGCCGAGGAAACCGCTCGCAAGTATCTGGGCGGCGTGAGCAACCCCTTCATTGAGGGCAACGAAGGTGGCGTCCGTCCATGGGTCCAGGGCTTACCGGGACTCAACCCCCGCACGGCGAATGCGCGGATGCCAGTCGCCGCAACGCTGGCGGCGGGGCGCGGCGGCGCGGTGGGAAGGCTATCATTTGAGGATCAGGTGAAGCAACACCGGATCATCTACGGCACTCCGAAGACGGTGATGCCGAAGATCCGGCACGTAGTAGAGCTCCTGCGGCCTGGCGGCGTTATCTTCTGGGACGGCGATGGCTCCATGACCCACGACGACCAGATGCGCAGCCTGCGGCTCTTTGGTTCAGACGTTATCCGGGCCACCCGTGAGCTTGGCAAGGAGTTGGACCTGAAGGGGCCGTTTGATGTCACGCCGGTCACCGGCATGACCCTTGCGGGTCGCCCGGGTTCGGTTTCCGGGTTCGAACACTAGGCACTCGCGGGTTGTTGGGCCAGAGGGGGAGCCCCACACTGAATGGGGCTCCCCCTCTGGCGTTCCGCTCGCACGCCGCGCCTCCAACAGCCTGGCCATCCGGTGGAGACGCAATGAGATGCAATAGTCCTTTCTGGCGCAAGTGCCTGGCAATTCCCAAATTCTTGCCAGGTTGCTGACGGTGGTATCAATCCCTACGTTCGCCGTGTCGAACTCAGGCGCGAGCACTTTCAGGACGTGGTCGATGGCGCAGTCTCTTGGCTTGTCTATGGCATAGACCAGGTGGGCGCCATTGCCGCCGCAGTCATGGTGGGTCCCGACTACCCTTGGTCGGCATTCCTGGCCTTGGGAACCATCTCGCGGACGCCTGGGATGGTGCGCATCCCGCCGCCGGACCTGGGCCAGCACACGGAGGACGTGCTGGGCAAGCTTCTGGGCATGGGTGTGGAGGACGTTGCGGCGCTGCGGAAGGACGGGGTGCTGTAAACCCGGGCCTGTGAGACGGGAAGGGCCGACCTGGTGCTGAATGTCAGGGAAGACGACTCTGTGCTGACTAAGCCGCTGCAAGACTACAAGCGGTTCTTGCTGCGCGGCAACGTCGTTGACATGGCGGTGTCGGTAGTCATCGGCGCGGCCTTTGGGGCGGTGGTCAAGTCTGCGGTAGAGGACCTGGTTACGCCGCTCATCGGCATCTTCGGCAAAACAAGACTTCTCCGACTACGCGTTCACCATCCGGGGGAGCACGTTCCGTTACGGGGAGTTTGTCAATGAAGTCGTGGCTCTACTGATCGTGGCTGCGGTGTTGTTCTTCCTGGTTGTGATACCTATGAACGCGCTCATCGCCGGACAGCGCTCAGCGTCGCCGCCGGACCCCACCACGCGGAAATGCCCGGAATGCCTCAGCGACATTCCCATCGCTGCTCGCCGGTGCGATTTCTGCCCGTCTCTCGTGTCGACGATGTAGGTGATAAGTGCTTGAACGCAGACGTCGTTCGCTCGACTTCTCACACGGTGGTCAAAGGACCTGCAATCATTGTTAGAAGTTAGCAGTGGGCCCGGTAGGGATCGAACCTACGACCAACCGGTTATGAGCCGGTCGCTCTACCATTGAGCTACGGGCCCGTGGCGCGTCGCGCGGAGGCGGGTCAGGCCGATGCCAGACTATTGCCCGGAGCCTGCGCCGCCCGTATCCGCTCGTCCAGCTTTCGGACCTCCTGGACATCGTTGTCCAGGAGCTTGTAACACCGGTCCAGGTACAGCTGCGCGAGCAGCGCCCCAGCCGACGATGAGTCGCATGCAGCGTTCACCAGCCCGTCCGCGGCGCAGTTTGCGGGTAGCCGCTTGGCCAGCGCCGTGATTTCCGTCGTGGTCTCCTGCACCAGCCGCTGGTCGTTGCCGCCAAGCGCAAACCGGAGCGTGCCAATGAGCTTGGTGATCTCGGCCAGGCGGTCCCGGTCGCTCATGAACTCGGAGAGCACCTCGTTCACGCTCAGGCCGCTCAGGTCAGGCTGGCCCGCGGGCGCGTGGGACTGGGGCGACGGCATGGCGGCCGCGTGCACGTTGTACGATTCCGCGTACTCCTGCACCTGGTCGTTCACGCGCTCCAGCACAAGTTGGACTTGTGTTATGTCAATCTCGCCGCCGTACAGCAGGTCTTCGTCTCGCGCGTCGGCGAGATGCCTGAGGCGCTCAACGCTCTCCATCGGCTCCGGCACCGGCGGAAACGCGAACGCGGAGAGGCCCCTCGCCATCAGCTCCGCGGCGTGCGGCGCCAGGAAGGGCGGCATGTATCGCACGACATCCACGGAAACGGGCAGGACGACCACGTACGTCGCCAGGAGCTTCCCGCCATTGGCGGCGTCGCGGTAGTACAACAGCGCGTGGCCCTTGGGTCGCGTGGCGTCGCCGCGCTCAAACGTCAGCATGAGGCATCGCCGTTCCCCTCGTCTTATTCTAGTATTATAGCGTTCATACGAGCGTCACGGTTTGCGGCAAACTGAACGGCTTCGTCGCTCGGACGGTTAGCGTACCAAAGCCCCAAACGTCATGGAGGACGCCGGCGATGGCCAGCCACGTTGAGGAATGCCTGCTCTGCGGCCTGAGCTACGTCGTCACCGACGGCTCCGTTGACGTGGACGACGACAACCTCCGTCTCCTTAAGTGCCAGGACAGCATCTCCTGCGCGGAGCGCTAGCTGGTGAAATTCCTTGGCGGTAGGCCCATCAACGTGGAGTCCATCGTCGTGATTGGTCAAGACCCGAATCCTCCGCCCGCCTTTGAGGTGGGATACCACCTTCGCGGGGACGGTACCAAGAGGCGGCGTTTCACCTTTCAGGTCCATCCTGAAAGCGACCTGCACCGGTGGACCGAGCACTATCATCTGATGGAGAACGGCGCGGACATGACCAGCGGGTTTGTCCCTTGAAGACGCTCCAGCGCACTTGCGAGGCGGCCTGAGATGGCGTACCACGTTGAAGGGTGCGCCCTGTGCGGCTTGAGCGCCCTTATCCGCGACGCCGCCATTGACCCCGGCGGGCGCGAGGACCAATACTTCTGGTGCCCGGACGTGGATGCCTGCGCGGAACGGTGGCTGCGGAAATACCTGAGCGGGCGGGCGGGCGTTATTGAGTCTGTCACCCAGCTTGGCCGCGGCCCGTCCCAGCAAGCGGTCTTTGAAGTGCATTACTCGCCGCAGACTGCGGATGGCCTCAAAAAACGGGTCCTCATGCCGGAGGTCCACCCCGAGAGGGACCACCACCGTAGCAGCGAGCATTACCATCTGATAGAGTTTGGCGCGGACGTGACCGATTCGTTCGCAGGATAGCGGAGCGGGCGCCGGCAGCGCGAGGACGTGTTCCGCCTCGCGAAATGGCTGGGGCGAGGAGTTGGCGTGGTCATTCTCAACGCCTGGGAGCGCCAGCAGGTAAACCGGCTCGGCGATCCGGGGTGCCCGCTCTGCGGACACAACTGGGCCGCCCGCGACGGCACCAACACCGGCACGGTGGAGCCGTGGTCCAGCTGGTGCACCGACAAAGCCGCCTGCGGGGAACGCTGGCTCCGCAGGTACCTGAGCGGCCGTCCATTAACCCTGGAGTCGTTGACTTTGTTGGGCCGCGGCCCGCAGCAACAGGGCGTGTTTGAGATAATCTACCGCCCCGGCGCCGACGGCGCGGAGTCGAAGAAGCGCGTCCTGATGCCCGAGGTGCGCCCCGGCGGCGACCTGCACCGACGGTCGGAGCACTACCACCTCATTGAGTTCGGGGAGGACATTACGGACTCGTTCGCCCCATAGCGCCCTAGAGCGCCGACGCCCACGCGCATCCCCTGCAGGCCAATGGACGCAGACTGAACTCAAGAAGCAACAGATTTGTGAAGACCCTCAAGACACCGTTCACCGACAGTCTTCAGAGTACGTCGCTGGGAGACCCCCCCCTTGACCGACCAACTCGCCGAGGCCGTAGCCACCCTGCTCCGTGACCACGGCAAACGCGTGGCCGTCGCGGAGGCGACGGCGTGCGGCCTCGTCATGCACCGCCTCGGCGCCGTTCCCGGCGCGTCCCGATACCTCATCGGCGGCGTCGTTGCCTACTCCAACACCACCAAGCGCCAGGTGCTCGGCGTGGACGAAGCAGCACTGGCCCAGGGGTCCGTGAGCCAGGCGTCCGTGCAGGCGATGGCCCGCCGCGTGCGCGAGCTGCTCGGCGCCGACGTCGGCCTCGCCGACACCGGCATCGCTGGGCCTACCGGCGGCGGCCCGGACCGCCAAATCGGCCTCACCTACGTGGCCCTTTCCGCCGCCGACGCCGACGCGTGGGAGCGGCACATCTTCCAGGGCGACCGACTCGCCAACCAGCGCCAGACCGCCGACGCGGTGCTTGACCTCCTCAAGCGGTACCTCCAGTCGCTCCCGCGTCCGTAGGCGCAGATGCCTGAGCGGGCGACGGACTCCTGTAAATCAAGCCAACCGATGACCTCATCGGCTGTCCTCTCACACCTCTTGCGCCTTGCGAGCAACAATATCCCTCGGTTGGGGCAAGCCGACAGGGCTGCCAGAACGTAGCATTGGTTGAGGACCGTGACCTACTTGTCCAATAGGAGCAAGGCATGACTGCAAACCGGGCCACCTCGCTTGCCCTCTTCGTTGCCATCGGTCTCCTGGCAGTCGTTGGCATCCTAGGATGGCGCAGCGTCTCCGCCCAGAACGCCCAAACACGCGAGCAGATTGCCCAGGTTGCTCAGACCCTCGCGGCGGTCCGGGGAGAGACCGACGCCAAGCTCGTCTCGCTGGCCCAGGACGTCGGCGCGATCAAGGCCGACGTATCCAAGGCCCAGTCCGCGCTCGGCACCGCGACCAGCGACCTGTCCCAGGTCAAGAGTGGACTTACCGTCGTTTCCACGGACCTCGTCAAGCTCAACACCTCGGCAAGCGAGACCTCCCGCCTCGCCTCCACCATCAAGACCGACCTTGCGTCCGCTTCGGCCAAGTTAGACAAGACCGACACACAGACCCAAGCCCTGCTCAAAAACGTCGCGGCCCTCCAGACGACGTCCACCAGCGTAGGGAACCGCGTCGGCGCGGCGGAGGCCGGCATTAATCAGATGTCCACGACGGTCAGTCAGATCAGCGCTGATGTGCTCCGGCTCCAGCAGGCGGTCGCCGCGCAGGCCGCCGCCGTGGGCGCCGCGACAGGCACAACGGCGAGCCTCTCATCGGCCATCCTCTCCGTCACCGGGGGCGTCAGCCTTCAGATCAGCCCGTCCACACCCCTTGCGGGCCAGGACGTGGACTTCACGCTCCGGGGCCTCCAGCCTTGGCAGCAGGTAACCGTCAGCCTCCTTCAACCCAGCGGCGTACCTGCCGACTGGATCACCGAGCGCGAGGCCTACGTCAAAGACGGTCAGGGTAACAGGTCCACGCAGCAGGCCCTCTATCCCGATGAGAGCGGCACGGTCACATGGACGCGTATCGGCGCCAGGGATGGCGAGGGCACCTGGAACGTCCAACTCTCGCTCAACGGGGCGACTCACACCGTCCCCTACCAGGTGTCTCAGCTCCAGCTCAGCACCGAGCGTATTCAGCGTTTCGGCCTTGATCTCAGGCGTTACCAGGGCCTCTCCTCCGACGTGTATTTCTCCAGCGGCGTTCCATCGGCTCTGGTGCTGGACCTTCAGGCCCATCTTTACACCGCCCGCGCCGCTCTTGCGCAGCGCCTTGGGCTCCAGAGCCGCACCATTCCCGACCTGTACCTCTTCGCCGACCAGACGCTTTTTGCAGCGGCAGGCCGCGCCATAGGCATTACCGTGACCTGGGAAGACGGCTTCCTCACCACGAGGAGGCCCTTTCCGGGTATCTATTTGAAGACCGACACCCTGGGGACTGCGTTACGGAGCGGACTGACCCACGAGTATGTTCATCTGCTTCTTGAAGAAAAGGCGCCGCTCCTTGTCCCAGATTGGCCAGCCTGGGTCAACGAAGGCGCCGCGAGGTACTTTGAATATGATCCTGGCATTCATGCTCAGTCATATGCAGCTCTACGAGCCAAGGTGTATGCGGGAATTGACGAGACAAAACAAGCAGCGGCGGCAGGCTCGCTTTTCTCCTTAGCCGCTCTGGAAAGTCAACAGGACTGGATTCGCCAGCCTGACCCGGACAGGGCTTTACTGCAGTACGCAGAGTCCTATCTGGCAGTGCGCTTCCTCGTTGAGCGCTTTTCCGAGTCGGCTCTTCCGCTCTTGCTCAACAAACTCGCCGAGGGATTACCCCTCGCCCAGGCCATCCAGGCCGCCACGGGCCAGACGTACACGGCGTTTGAGCAAGCGTACCGCAGCTGGATCCGCGACTGGCAAGATCCGGAGCGGCAAGCCGCGAACTCGTATGATTCCTCGGTCAATAGCCTTATGGCCGAGTGGCGCCAGATAGCAGCACAGCGGGAAGCCCTTATTGGAGATACAGCCCCCGCCACTCGCGATCTCCTGGTCGCCCAGGCGACTTTATTGCAACAACGTTCGGTCGCGCTTACTCCACCCACAGGATGGAATGGGCTGCACCAAGAACTCACCACGTTCCTGTCACGGGCCGTTGTCTGGCTTGACCTTCAGCGGAAGTATTACGGTACGGGCAACGACACGCAACGAGTAGCGGCTAACGCCATGATACCGGAGATCAACGCCCGCGATTTCATCGTTCGTCTCAACCTCGGCGACCTCGCCTTCCAATACCAACTGCCCTAGCGCGGTCCTCGCGCCTGCACGCTATTCCACGACACCAAGCCGGGAAGTGCGGGTGCTATACTGAGAGAAAGGCGCCGCCGCGCCCCCAGATGTTCTCCGAGCGGGAGTAGCTCAGTGGTAGAGCTCCTGCCTTCCAAGCAGGATGTCGTGGGTTCAAGTCCCATCTCCCGCTCCATTCGCATCACAAAGCCACAAACAACCACTAGCCCCCCAATTTGACCCCCACTTGACAAGGACACAACGCACCACGACACCATAACTCGGCAAGCCGGCAGAGTTCAGGCAGACCACCTCGTCAAGGCCGCCAAACCTCCATCCATTAGCCCTATCAGTCGCCTACGCGAGCCGGCGTCAAAACAGAATCACGGCCATGACGTTGGGCTGCTCTGCCCGAAGCTGGAGACCACCGCGAAGATGTCGTTGATCGTCACCGCGCCGTCGCCGTTCTGGTCCACGAAGCGGCCCTGGGCGTCAAGCCGGCTCGGCGGGCTCGTGCCGAAGGCTGCCACCACCGCTGAGATGTCCAGAATGGTCACGGCCGTGTCATTGTTGACCAGCCCGGCACGGAGCTGCACGGTAGGAAGAGTCACGGCGCTGCTGCCCACCTGGACATCAGCGCGCTGGGCCGACAGGTACCCAGACGCCAAGGCAGTGAAGGTGACGGCCCCCGCGCCCACGTTGGCGAACTGGAACGTGCCGTCCATCGCGACGTTGGCGGTGATGTTGCCGGGGCTCATGGTGACCGTGGCGATGCTGTGGCCCACGCCCGCAGGGAAGGTGGCCGTGCGCCCCTGGAGCATCACCGTGCCGCTGACGGTAACCCCCGTCAGGACCTGAAGGGTGTTGGTCTGGCCGGGCCCGATGGTCGTGCCGCCGTCCGTGAACTGCGTCCCGAACGCGCCGCCTGTCAGAAGGCTCAGGATGGGGTTGGCGGTGCCAACTCGGGTCAGCACAAAGGTCATGACGTTCCCCGTGGTGACGACGACGTTGACTGCTCCGGCGGCATGGCCTGGCGTGGTGGCGGTTATGGTGGTGGCGTTGACGACGGTGACGGCGGTGGCCGCCGTGCCTCCGAAACTAACCGTGGCACCGGACAGGAACACCATGCCTGTCAGTATCACCGCCGTGCCACCGGAGGCCGGGCCGCTGGCGGGCGCCACAGAGCTCAGGGTGAGTGGGACCCCGGTGACCTGAAGGGTGTTGGTCGCGCCGGGGGTGATTCCCGTGGCGCCGTCGAAATACTGCGTTGGAGAGGCCCCGGTCCGGCCAATCGTCAGCGCCACGTCTCCGGCTAATGCCCGCGTGAGCACGAAGCTCAGGGCGTCCCCCGTCGTCGCGGCCACGTTGCCGCTGGCGAGCTGGCAGCCGATCAGCGTACCACCGCTGGCCGGAGCCGGCGCGACCACCGTTGCCCCTGCGAAGATGCCGATGCACGCTGGAGAAGTGACGGTCACGGCGCCGGAATGCTGGATGTTGACCTGCACTCAGTCCACCTCGGCAGAGACGTTGGCGGCCTGCGCCTTGATCGTCGCCGAGTTGTTGACCGAAGGGAGGTTGGCGCCCACGGGGCTAAACTGCGTGAAGGTGGCGCTGGAGTTCATGACGGCGGCAGCGTTCACGCCGCTGACCCGACCGCTGCCGAAGATGTTGTCCAACCCCGGAGCGCCCAGGTCCACGGCGGCGCCCACGATGGCAGCGCGCAGGGCGGCCCGGTCCGCCGCCGGGTTGTCCCCTGGCTCGCCTTGCTTGAGGTCCGGCCGGTACGAAAGCAGCAGCGCCGCCAGTCCCGCCACGTGCGGCGCCGCCGCGGAGGTCCCGGAGAAGCTGCTGGGGAAGCCGCCGAAGCCGGTCACGTCCACCCCGTCGATGCCGGTCACGTCCGGCTTGGTGACGCCGTTCCTGGTGGGCCCGCGAGAGCTGAACGGCTCGATGTCGTCCAAGCCGGGGTCCCCAGCGGCGATGGCCCCCACGGAGACCACGCCACCACCCACGTCGCTGGGGGCAACCAAGCTGCCGGCCATGGGGTTGAAGCAGAGGAACGTATTAGTCCCTGGCCATGGCGTCCCGCCGTCGGGCAAGAAGAGCTCCAGCGTCTTGGGCGATGAGAGGTTGCCGAAGTTCTGGATGAGGATGTCCAAGACCAGGATCGCGGCAGTGGTGTTGGTGAAACCCAGGATCTCAAAAGGGTTCCTGGTTACCAACCTATTGTCGTCTACGCTGGCAGCTACGACAGGGCCGGCAGGATTCACCCGCAGAAAGAGGTCGTAATCGGTCGTTGCGCTGCCGAAAGTATCGTTCCAGGTGAGGGCAACCCTTATGGTCTGGCCTGGGGGTATCCTGATGGCATTACCGATGGACGGGTTGCTGCCGGTGGCATGAGTCGTGGAGGCCGAGGACGCAAAGCTATGCAAGGCGCCGGTGCAGCCGGAGCTGACGGAAGGGGTTCCCTCCACGCCGGAGTTCACAAACAGCCCAGCGTAGTGGCGCAACGCCTCGTAGCCCCCCGCGGTGTAATAGCCGCGCATTGCGTTCGTCGCACGGTTGAGCTCCTCGGCCAGGTTCGTGGAAAGGGCGCTGGTCTGGTCATTTGCGTTGCCAAAGAAGCCCAGGTCATCCACAACCACATCGGCGTTGGCCGCCAGGAAGTCGACGGCTGCTATGAATTCCAGCGATGTCCCCACGTTGGCGAAGAGCAATTGGGCGCCTGGAGCGATATCGTGGACAATCTCCAACATCGCCGTGCCCTCAGCGCCGTCCTCCAGGTCGCCGTTGGCGCGGAAGGACTGGGCGATGACCCCTCCCGTCGTGGAGACGAGCTTGCCGGCACCGTCCCGGTTCAGGGTCGTGGCAGACAGGTCTCCGGCAGCGATGAATGCGGCCAGGCCCGCGATGCCGTCCGATATCACCCCTACCCGGACGCCGCTGCCGTTCACCCCGACGGCGACCCGCAAGGAGGAGAAGCTCAGGAGCGCGTCCCCCTGGGTGAGCCGCGAGCCAACCCTATAAACCGGGTAGTCCGGCGCCACCAGGTACGAGACGTAGATCTGCTCGGCCATGGGCCCCAAGGCCCGGACCGGGATGCTGCACTGGACCAGGCCCCTTTGCGTGTCCTCTCGCTCGATCACGACCCCCAGCGCCCGCATGCTTTCGCGCTCCTCGGGGCCAAGGCGGGTGACGCGCATGGAGACTTGGAGCCGTCCCGCCTTGTCCAGGCGCAGGAGCCCGGCGTTGAAATGGGCCTGGAGCTGGGGACTGGCCTCTGCAAGGGCCTCCGGGGTCACAGCCTCCCCCTCAGGCAGCTCCGCCGCCACTTGCGCGAGCATGGCCAGGGCGGTGAAAAACTCGGGGTGCTTCTTTGGCACGGCGGCCGTGGGAGGCAGGGCGCCAAGCACACCAGGGACAAGTGTTCGCAACCGGGCCGCGTCTTCCGCGGAGAAGTTTCTCGCCAGGGTTTGTATCAGTGAAACGCGACGCATCGCGGCCTGGCCGGACACCTGCTGCATGACGGCATCGTATGCCGCCGAGAGCTTCCTCGCTGTCTCTTCAGGCAGATCAAGCCAGACCCTCAATTATGGACGGAGGTCGTTCGTTTGCAATCTCCCCGCTGCCGTCGGCGCCGCTGTCCCATTTCGAAGGCAAAGTGGGGCCGTATTCTCGCCGCCGCTCCGCGTCCGCAGCTGCCGGGACCTAACCCCAATACTCCTTCCACCGCTCGTCCACCTTCCGCACGACGTCCGGGTCCATCCGGAGCACCTCGGGGTAGCCCGGCTTCCACGTCGCGTCGATGCCCATGGCGCCTCGGTACGTCGGCTGGACACCTGTGAGCCTCGCCTCCGTGAACAGCACGTCGCGGGCCGGGTCAAACCGCATGAAGATGCCCCACAGCAGCGCGTCGTCATCGTCCAGGTCCACGTCCGCGCTCACCGCCGCGATGACCCTCACGCCCTGCATCTCATGGGCCGTCACCAGCCGCTCCAGCACCGAGCGAGCAGGAAAGTCCACCTGCACAGCGAGCAGCGTGTCCTCGACGAGTCTCCATCGCTTGATCTCCGGGCAGATGGCCTTGAGGTCGGCGCGCAAGACCGGCCCTTCGCCGACGCGTTCAGTCGCCGCGTCCGGGCCTCGCGAGTGTCCCGGCATCGTCGCCTCAAGCGGCAAGCCGGCGCCGGGCTTGCTCGTCGCATCCAGCACCATGCGGCTGCCCAGGTGCATCTGGTAGCTCGTGAAGTCCAGCGTGTCCAGCGCCACGCGGGAGAGCAGGGTGAAGTCCCGCTCCGGGCTGAAGTTTCGCCGGACCGCCCGAAGCACCGCGCGGAAGTCGCGGACGTTCACGTCCGGGTCCACCAGGATGAGGCACTTGGTCAGTGAGAGCTGGCCCTCGCCAAGGAGCGCGAGCGCCGTCTTCACGGGTTCCTTCACGTGCCGCCCCTGCACGGCGGCGACGACCAGGTTCACGAACCCCGCCTGGTAGTACGACCACAGGTCGGTGACCTCCGGGTGCAGCAGCCGCACGAAGGGCCGCAGCAGCGCCTGCGCCGTCTCGCCCCAGAACCGCTCCTCCTGCGGCGGCCGACCTACCACGGCGGCGGGGAACACAGGGCTGCGGCGCCTGGTGACGGCGCGCAGGTGGAACACGGGAAACGGCGCCGCCTCCGAGTAGTGCCCCAGGTGGTCGCCGAACGGGCCTTCGATCCTCCGCTCGCCGGGTGGCGCAACGCCCTCCAGCACGAACTCCGCGTTGGCCGGGACCTGCCCGCGTATCGTCTTGCCGCGCGCCATGGGCGTCGGCTTCCCCCGGAGCAGCCCCGCGAAGACCAACTCCTCCAGCATCTCCGGCAGCGGCAGCAGCGACGCCAACATCAGCGCCGGGTCGCCGCCCAGGACCACGGCCACCTCCAGCGGCTCGCCGCGCTCCTCAGCCTCCACGTAGTGGAACCCGCCGCCGCGCCCGAGCTGCCAGTGCAGCCCCGCCGTCGTCTCGGAGTACACCTGCATCCGGTAGACGCCCAGGTTGCTTCGTCCAGTCTTCGGGCTGCGCGTGAGCACCAGCGGCCACGTGAGGAATCGCCCGCCGTCACGCGGCCAGCTTCTGAGCGCGGGCAGCGAAGTGAGATCGCCGGGGCGCTCCAGCACCTGCTGGCTGATGGCGTTGCGGACGCCGACGGTGCGGGCGGCGCGGAGCCGGAGCAGCGTGCTCCTGTTCCGCCACAGCGCCCTCGGCGACGGCGGCATCAGTTCCTGCACCGTTCGCACGACGCTCTCGCCGAACGCTCCCGGCTCCATGCCCAGCGCCATGCGCACGCGCCGCTCGCTGCCGAACAGGTTGATGACCAGCGGGTACCGCGAGCCGGCGACGCTCTCAAACAGCAGCGCCGGCCCGCCCTCGCGGACCACGCGCGTGTAGACCTCCGTGATCTCCATCGCTGGGTCCACGGTCGCGCGGACGCGCTTGAGCTCGCCGTGGCGCTCAAGGTCGGCGATAAAGGACTGAAGATCAGCGTATGGCATGGCACCCATTCTACGGGTCGCGGCGTCACCACGGTATAGCCAAAGGTGCGACAAGAAAACAAGTAGGGGCGATTTATGAATCACCCCTACTTCGGAGTGAACGCTGACCCTTGCCGAACACTACTCATCCGGTAACTCCACCTGCTTCGCTTCACCACGCCACCGCCTCGTCAGCGCGCTCTCCAGCCCCAGCCGGTCCAGGATTCGCCCGACGATAAAGTCCACCAGGTCATCCACCGACTTCGGGCGGTGGTAGAAGCCGGGCATCGCCGGCAGCACCTCGGCGCCCGCCTCCGTCACCGTCAGCATGTTCCGCAGGTGGATGCGGCTCAGCGGCGTCTCCCGCGGCGTCAAGATGAGCTGCCGCCGTTCCTTGAGCATCACGTCCGCCGCGCGCTCCACCAGGTTGGACGACGCCCCCGCCGCGATGCGTCCCAGCGTCCCCATGCTGCACGGCACGATCACCATCGCCTTGCTGGGGTACGACCCGCTGGCAATGGACGCCCCCACGTCGTCGTTGCCGAACAGCTCCAGGCCCCCCCCTTCTCCTTCAGGGAAGGGGGGAAGGGGGTTAGGTCCGGAGGGGAGGGGGGCGAACCTGCCTTGAGCAACACCCAAGGAGGGTGCGGCCAAAAACGCCTTCCACTGCCGTTCCCGCTCCGCCACCGTGCCACCCAGGCGCAGCCCCTCCTCCACCTCCATCACCTTCTCGCCGGAGGCCGAGGCCACCAGCTTTACGACGTGCTCCATCGCAAGCAGCGCCTGGAGCAGCCGCCGCGCGTACGGTGCACCGCTGCCGCCCGTAACCCCTACAATGTAGATCGCCATTTCCGTACTCCGTCACTCCGCAGGGGCGCACTGCGCGCCCTCGCCCACCGCCCGCCTCACGCCACCGCCGTGTCGACCACCACGAACACAAAGTGCACCATGCTGATCAGTCCGTTCATCGTAAAGAATGCCCGGTTCAGCCGCGAGAGGTCGTCCGGCTTCACCAGGCGGTGCTGGTACACGAAGCACATCGCCGCCACGCCGAGGCCTGCGTAGTACCACGGCCCCACGTGCAGGAACAGCCCGAGGACGAGCAGCGCCGTGGACGTGCCCACGTGCATCAGCCGCGCAACCCACAGCGCCCGCGCCACGCCGAAGTCCGCCGCGAACGAGTGCAGCCCCAGCCGCCGGTCGACCTCGGCGTCCTGGCACCGGTAGAGCGTGTCAAACCCCGTGTTCCACAGCGCGGACGATACGCCCAGCAGAACCGGCGTCAGGCCGATCTCACCCCGCGCGGCCACCCAGACGCCCGACGGGATGAGGAAGTACACCAGCCCGATGGAGAGGTTGCTTCCCCAGAAGAAACGCTTGGGGTATGGCGACATGACCAGCGCGGCGACGACCGCCGGCCACAGCACGCTCGGCCAGAAGCCAAGCTGGTACGACGAGCCGACGAACAGCCCCAGCGACGCCGCGATGAACAGCAGCACCTCAAGCCGCTTGAGCCGTCCCGCCGGGATGGCGCGCCGCTGGTTCCGGGGTATCCGCTTGTCAAGGTCGGCGTCGGCCAGTCGGTTGATGGCCATCCCCGCGAAACGCGCGCCGGTGAACGCCAGGGTGATCCAGAGGAGGACGTGGAACCGAGGCAGCCCATCCTCGGCCAGGAAGAGCGCCATGTACGCGAATGGCAGCGCGAAGACCGTGTGCTCAGGCCGGACGGTCTCCAGCAGGTCGCGGACCTTCCGGACCAACAGCGGTTGCATCTGGACAGGAGCAGTCGCGCTCTGGCTCATGCACTTCCCTCACGCGAGAGGATTCTTGCCGCAGTTTCGCGGTCGTCGCCGCCTGAACGGCCAAGGCGAGTATAGCCGTGACCAGTGGCGACGGTCAATCGCTGGCGTGCCGCAACCTTTTGTGAAAAACTAGCGTTATCCTCAAAGACATCTTGCCTAAACCACCACACTTCACGGCCTATGTTTGGGAGACCATTGCTAGGAATCCTGTTTGCAACCGTGGTCGCCGTGATGGCGACAGCCTTCGGCCAGCAGTCCTCCAGAGACACCAGCGTCTTACAACCGCCCTCCGCCACCGCCTCCAACGGCGCGCCTCGCGCAGCCCAGGCCAAGGCCTCAGCAGCTGTCACACCGCCCGCGAGCGCGGTGCAATCCCAAGCGTCAGCCTCCGCAAGCGTCGCGTCATCCTCCACGACGCCACCAGCACCGCCAGCTGCGACCCAGAGTGACGCTGCGCCCTCGTCGCAGCAAGGCGCCCGGCTCGCCGTCCTCCACGGCAGCAAGGCCACCTACATCGTCCGCGAGCAGCTCGCGGGCGTGGGCTTCCCGTCGGACGCCGTCGGCGCTACCACCCTCGTGACTGGCGCCATCGTTATGACAACCGATGGCAAGGTCATTTCGGCCCAGTCACGCCTCACCGTTGACTTGCGCGGCCTCACCAGCGACGACTCGCGGCGCGACCGATTTGTCCGGAACACCACAATCCGCACCGTCCTCTACCCCACCGCCCAGTTCGGTCCCGGCGGAGGCGGTCGGTCTCGCGTGGCCGCTGCCCGCCTCTGGAAGCGCCACGTTCCAGTTGAAGGGCGACATGACCATCCGAGGCGTCACCAAGCCGCTGACCTGGGACGTGACGGCCACGTTTTCCGACGCCCAGATCGCGGGGACCGCGACCACCGCCTTCACCTTCGCCGACTTCGGCCTTAGCGTTCCGCGAGTCTTCATCGGCCTCAGCATGGAGGAGACCATCTGGCTCAACGTGGACTTCCAGTTGGGCGTCACCACAACGGGCTAGTCGCCGCCGCCTTCCGGCACGAAGGGTCCTTCCTTGCTGACCTGGGTACCGGATGGTATTATCCCGATGAATTTCATGCCGCAAAGCACGTATCAACGACTCAGGACTTCCAACGAGCAAACGGTTCGTGATCTTGTGCGCCACCACCGACTGAGCAAGACCACTTTGGGGTGAAGAGAGGAGCGGACATGTTCATCGGCCACTTCACGGAGCAGCCCTGGCAAGACCCCAAGACCGGCATTATGGGCACCCAGACCGGCACCGCCGTCTTCTTCAAAGAGGACCTGGGCATCAGCAACAGCCTGTACGATGCGCCTTTGGGCGCCGCGCTTTACAACAGGTATCTGGACGAGAAGGTGTACGCCGACTAGATCGGCTTCGACGGCCTGATGCTGAACGAGCACCACAGCACGCCGTTCTGCATGCAGAGTGTCACGAACACGATGGCGTCCGTCCCGGCGCGCATCACGAAACGGGCCAAGATCACCATCTTGGGCAATCGGTTGCCGCTGCGGGACGACCCGCTCTGGCTGGCGGAGCAGATTTCAATGATGGACATGATCTCCGGCGGGCGCGTGATATCCGGCTTGGTGCGCGGCACCGAGCGGGAGAGCATAGCCCACAACGCCAACCCCAACATGAATTGGGACCGGTACCAGGAAGCGCACGATTTTGTGGTGAAGGCGTGGACGACGCCCTGGCCGTTTCGCTGGGAAGGGAAGCACTACCAGTACCGCTACGTCAATCCCTGGGCGATGCCACTGCAAAAACCGCACCCTCCCATCTGGATCCCCGGCACCGCCAGCCGCTCCACGGTGAAGTGGGCGGCGGAGAACCACTTCCCGTACGTCATGATCGCAGGCAACCTGGGACTCGCGCGGTTGTCCTTTGGCTACTACAAGCAGGTGGCTGCCGAAAACGGCTACGAGTCCGGCACACACCACGTGGCGGACTTGGTGAAGCTGCACGTGGACGACACTGAGGAGCTGGCGGAGGCGACAGCCCGGAAGTTCCTCTCAGGCGTCAGCAACCCGTTCCTGACCGGCAACGAGGGTGTGGTCAAGCCCTGGCTCATGAACCTTCCAGGACTGAACCCCCGGACCACGGACGCCCGCATGCCGGTGGCGCAGAGCTTAGCCGCCGGCCGTGGCGGGCCAGGGCGCCTTGGGTTTGAGGAGCAGGTCAAGCAGTACCAGATCATCTATGGCACGCCCAAGACGGTGATCCCCAAAGTACGCCACGTATTAGAGTACCTGCGGCCCGGCAGCATCTTCTTCTGGGACGATGACGGCGGCATGACCCACGACGACCAGATGCGCAGCCTTCGGCTGTTCGGCCAAGAGGTGCTCCCCGCTACCCGTGAAATTGGCAAAGAGCTGGCCCTCGTGAGCCCCTTTGAGGTGGACGACGGCGTTGGATACGACCAGGCTGCCTGGAGGAAAGCGCGCGGGCGGGCCTAGGCCCTGCCGCGCCGAAACACCACGTTCCCCCGTGTCCTGACCCTCGGCGGTCCGTGAGTTCTCCGCCGCGGCTGATGACATCGCCGGTGCGTCGCGCGTTCCGGTTTCCGACCGCGGCGGCTCGTTCACCACGGGCGGTACGGATGTGGCCGGAGCCCGCCGCCGTCTCCTGCCGCTTCGTGCTGCTCCGTGCAACCGGCCACCTTGCCTGAACGACCTCTCTCGTTCCACACGGGCTTTGCTCCGGGAGAGCGACGCGCGCCGCTTTACGGCCTTGACGGTGGGTGCTAGCATGGCCCAATATCGGGGTTCGCCACCACGTTCTCGCGTACCACGCCACAAGCCTCATCACCCTCAGTGAAGGGGGCCTGTCTGATAGAAACCACACGCCAAACAAACACGCCACAAACAGCAAATTGCCCGACAGAAGGGGTGCACAACGACAGTAAGGCCACCAAAGTATGATGACCACAAATTTAGGGAGGAGGGCATAGATTTAGGTTCACAAAAGGAAAAGTTCGTCACTAACGGCGGATTTGTGCCATTTGGCGGGAAAAGACAGGTTCAAATAATTTGCCCGTCTTATTCTCAAGTTGCAATGGACACGACTCTATTACATACGGAAAAGAACGCCAGGAGATGACCTGGAAAAGCTACAAGCTCACAGACAGCAAAGCATAGCGACATTCTGCATTTTGATTGCCACTGGTTGTGCTTTAGTTTCGATATAGACTGGATAGCGATGTTCGGGCAGAATTGCGGTATGCCCGATAGGAGTTAGGTCGGAATGTTCGCTGTCGTCCTCGCCGGTGGCGAAGGCACCCGCCTCCGCCCGCTCACCCGCACCATCGCCAAGTCCATGGTGCCCGTGCTGAACCGCCCATTCCTGGAGCACCTCATCGCACGCCTGGCCCGCCACGGCATCAGCGACGCCGCCTTCACCCTCGGCTACCGCGCCGACCAGGTGGAGGCCCACTTCTCGTCCCGCCGCTTCCGCAACGTCGGCCTCCACTTCACGCGCGAGGAGGTCCCCCTCGGCACCGCGGGCGGCGTCAAGGCCCTCGCCTCGCTCCTCACCGAGACCTTCCTCGTCCTCAACGGCGACATCTACACCGACCTGGACCTCACCGCCGCCCTGGACTTCCACCGCCGCAACAAGGCCCTCGTCACCATCGTCCTCACGCCGGTGGACGACCCCACGCCCTACGGCATGGTGGAGACCGAGCCGGACAGCCGCATCCGCCGCTTCCTGGAGAAGCCCGCGCCCGACCAGGTGACGACCGTGTGGGTCAACGCGGGCACGTACATCATGGAGCCGGCGGCGCTGGAGCTGGTGCCGCCGAATGGCCCCTACATGTTTGAGCGCGGCCTGTTCCCCACGCTGCTGGAGCGCGGCGAGCCGCTCTTCGCCTACAAAAGCACGTGTTTCTGGTCCGACCTCGGCACGCCCCGGCGGTACCTGGACCTGCATGAGCAGCTCCTGCTGGGCCGCATAGACACGCCAGTCCCTGGCCACCAGCTCCGCCCAGGCGTCTGGTCCGGCCAAGGCTGGGAGGTGGACGCCTCAGCCCAGCTGCACGGCCCGGTCGTGATGGGCAACGGCTGCACGATCGGACCTGGCGCCGTGCTCCAGGGGCCGCTGGTGCTTGGCGACGGCGTGGTCATCGGCCAAGACGCCCGCGTCTCCGGCAGCGTGCTCTGGGCGGGCGTCCGCGTCGGCGACAAGGCGGTCGTGGAAGGCAGCATCCTGGGCAACGGCGTCGCCATCGGCGAGGGCAGCTTCATCGGCAACGGCTGCGTCCTCGCCGACGGCGCGTCCGTTGGCAGCGGCAACCGCCTGGAGCGCGGCATGACGCTCGGGCCGGGCAAGCGGCTGGAGGACGGCGCGGTGTTCTTTCTGCTAGGACCCGCGTCGCACCGATGACCCGATGGTGGAGCGCATCGCCCGCGAGCTGCGCTCCGGCTAGACGCTGCTGGACGTCGGCGCCGGCGCGGGCCGCTACGCGCTGCCTCTGGCCCTGTGCTGCCGCCACGTCACCGCCGTGGAGCCTTCGCCCGCGATGGGTAAGGGCTTTCGCGCCGTGGCCGCCGAGGCCGGCATCGCCAACGTCTCGCTCGTCCAGGCCGCGTGGGAGGAGGCCAACGTCCGGCCCGCGGACGTGGCGCTCTGCTCCAACGTGCTCTACACCCTCCGCGACGCCGAGGCGTTCATCCGCAAGCTGGACCGCCACGCGCGCGCGAGAAGGTGCTGGTCATCGTGCACACCGAGGCTCCGCTCTGGAAGGCCATCCACGGCGAGGAGCGCCTGCGCCTGCCCGCGCTCAAGGAGCTGCTGGAACTGCTCTGAGAGATGGATTGCTACCCCGACGTGGAGATGCTGCCGGTCCTGCCGCGCCGTGGCTGGGAATCGTGGGACGCGGCGAAGCAGCAGTTCATGGGCACCCTGTTCGTCACCCATGGCAGCGCCAAAGAAGCGCGCCTGGAACCAGCGATGCGAGAGCTGCTCGTGCAGACAGAAGGCCGCATCTCGGTGCGCGGCGGTCAGCCTGGGCGACCCGCCCTCGTAAACTGGCGGCCTGGTGACCGATCCTGACTCTTTGTATAGACAAAGGGCCGGATGGACAGCTATCAATCCGGCCCTTTGCGCTTCAATCTCGTTACCCATTGGCTTGTAGGCCGATCTGGCTATGCGCTTTGCCCCGCGCCCGTCTGCTGCTCCAGCTCCGCCAGGCGCCGTCGCGTCTGCCACTCCTCGTTCCAGCGCTTCGTTACGTCGCGCATGATCGCCACGATGCCCGCCACCTTGCCTGCGCTGTCCTTGACAAGCACAATGCTGAACTCAATGGAGATGCGCGTCCCGTTCTTGTGCATCGCAGGCACCGCGAGGAGGTCACGTCTGTACTTTGTCTCGCCGCTCTCCATCACCCGGTCGTATCCGGCCCAATGCTGGTCCCTTGCCGCTCCGGCAGGATCAGGTCCAGCGATTGCCCGATGGCCTCCTGCGCGGTGTAGCCGAACACCGCTTCCGCGCCGCCGTTCCAGACCTAGATGGCGCCGTTCCACTCGGCGAAGATCACGGCGTCTGCCACGTTCTCCACAATGTGCCAGTACAGTTGCGCCCGCTCACGCTCCTGCATAGCGCCCTCCTCTCCTGGCTTCACGCTGCCGATTTTACGCTGATGGTATGCCCTGGCGCGTGATTGCGCTACTGGACGCAACAACCGCCACCTCCAGCCTGCGCAGCATAAAGCGCGCATGCGTTCCTCTTGATTCGCGCCGCCCCATGCAAACGAGTCCCTTTTCTTGTTGCCCCTTGCTTGCTATAGTAGGCGGAGGCAAGAGGGCCGACGTATTTACACGAAAAGGAGCACGTATGCCACTGGACCCGCAAGCCCGAAAGTTGCTGGACCAAATGGCCGCGCTTGGCGCGCCTCCGCTGGGGACTCTGCCGGCCCCGCAGGCCCGCGCGGCCATGAAGGGCCGCCCGACGATGCCCGGACCCGCCGTGTATCGTTCCGAAAACTACTATGTGGCCGGTCCGGCGGGCGCAGTGCCCATCCGCATCTACACGCCCCTGGGCGCCGGGCCGTTCCCCGCCCTTGTGTGGTACCACGGCGGCGGGTGGGTGTTCGGCGACCTTGACGGGGCCGACGGGACGGCGCGCCACTTGTGCGTCGGCGCGGGATGCGTGGTGGTGTCGGTGGACTATCGCCTCGCCCCGGAGGCCAAGTTCCCGGCCGCGGCAGACGATTGTTACGCCGCAGCCGCATGGACAGTCAAGAACGCGAGCATGCTCAACGTGGATCCCAAGAAAGTCGCCGTGGGCGGCGACAGCGCGGGCGGCAACCTGGCCGCAGCGGTCACCCTCATGGCCCGCGACAGGAATGGCCCCAAGCTCGCCGCGCAGGTGCTCGCGTACCCGGTCACCGACTGGAACTTTAGCACGAAGTCGTACACCAAGAACGCCAACGGCTACCTGCTCACCAAGAGCGCGATGGTCTGGTTCTGGGACGAGTACCTGTCAAAGGCGTCCGACATAGACAACCCCTACGCCGCTCCCATGAAGGCCAAGAGCCTTAAGGGACTGCCGCCCGCCCTGGTTCTCACCGCCGAGTTTGACCCGCTCCGCGACGAGGGCGAGGCGTACGCTACGCGCCTCCAAAAGGATGGCGTACGGACGGTCTACACGCTCTACCCAGGCATGATCCACGGCTTCTTCGGCATGTCGGCGGTGCTGGACAAGGGCAAGCAGGCCGTCCGGCAGGCCACCGACTTCCTCAGCGAGACCTACGGCGGCAGCTCAGCAGGCGGACGCGCTCAGGCAACGCGCCGCCCCGCGGCACGCGCACGCGCCACCAAGAAAACCACCGCGCGAGCACCCGCCAAGGCCGCGCCCAAGACGGCCGGGAGGACAACCGCCCGGACCCCAGCGAGAGCGACGACAAGGGCCACAGCCCGGCCATCGGCGAGCCGCGGGCGCCCGGCTGCGGCGCGGCGGGCTTCTCGCCGCTAGCCCAACAGGCTCCCACCGCGCAGTGTTGCAAGCGGGTGCCCGGCGAACAGGGCGCCCGCTATCGTTCGTCAAGCGCCTCCCTCTGACCACGGGCGGACCGCACGGCGATACACGACAGTCACAGCATGCATCGCCATTTCACACAGGCATACCGCGGTCTCACAGAGGTTAGTTTACACTTATGTAAGTGTATGATAATCTTCTTGCATGTTAGATACGACCCTCCAGGCAATCGCGGAACCACGACGACGGGTAATCCTCGGCCTTGTCCTGGACCGGGAGCTTTCCGCCGGCGAGATCGCGTCGCACTTTGACGTTACGCGCCCCGCCATCTCGCAGCACCTTGCCGTCCTGAGCGCGGCGCGGCTGGTGACGGTGCGCCGTCACGGCGCCAGGCGCCTCTACCGCGCTCGGCGGGAGGGCCTGCGCGAGCTCCGCGCGTACCTAGACCAGTTCTGGGACGAGCGCCTTGGTCTTCTCAAGAAAGCCGCAGAGGCTGAAGAGCAGAGAACTCAACGACGTGACGCATAGAACGACGGACGCCATAGAGAAAGAGGTCCGTATCGCGGCTCGCCCCGAGACCATCTTCGCCTTCTTCACCGACCCCAAGAAGATGGTCTTATGGAAAGGGATCACAGCGGAGCTGGAACCTCGACCCGGCGGAATCTACCGCGTCAACGTGACCGGCAAAGACATCGCCCGGGGCCAGTACGTGGAGATCACGCCACCCCGGCGCATCGTGTTCACGTGGGGCTGGGAGGGCGAGGGGTACCCGCTCCCTCCCGGCGCGTCCACCGTTGAGATCACGCTCGTTCCGGACGGCGACGTCACCATCGTCCGGCTCGGCACTACGGCCTGTCGGCTGCCCTCAGGGACGAACACGCGATGGGGTGGGAGCACTACCGGGCGCGCCTCGCCATCGCCGCGCCCGGTGGAAACCCAGGTCCGGAACCGATGGTGGGCCAGATGCCAAGCAGCACGCCAAAGCGGTAGGCTGTCAGGCAATGGGACAGCGCAAAAGAGGGGAACAGGCGCGCCGGTGAGCCCGGGCGCCGGTCGCCCCCGAAATGCCAAACGACCAGCAGAGGAGGAAAGAACATGCCGAAGTTCATTGACCACCACCCTATGCCCGCAATGCCGCCCGCGATGGCGAAGCAGATCGCAGACCAGATCAAAGCGGGGAAAGCCGACCGGTTCGGCGTGAAGGGGCTGAACGTCTTCGCCGGCACGGGCGAGGCATGGTGCCTGTAGGATGGCCCGAACGCTGACGCCGTCTGCAAGTCGCACGATGCAATGGGGATCAAGCTGGACAAGGGCCGTGTGTCCGAGGTGACGGTGCTAGCCTAGCCGCCGTTGACGCCGAGGCGCCAAAAGGCCCGCCCCAGGACCGGGCAACGCGGGATCACCTTCAGGCCAGGGGCAACCATGGCGACATCGGTCTTGGGTCAATACAGAACGGTCGGGGCGGGGCGAACTGACGCCCCGCCCCACACGAGCCGCTACCCCGCCCAGCAACCGCGACCGTTGTGGCGCGTTCATCTTGTTTAGGCTGGGTGGGCTCCATGTCTTGTACCCAGTAGTCGGCGCGTTGGGCTGTAAGTTCGCACCAGCCATCGAACAAAAAGGAGGCGATATGCCTAACCCAATGGTGCACTTTGAGCTGCCTACCAGGGACCCAGCGAAGAGCCATAAATTCTACGGCGACCTGTTTGGCTGGAAGATCAAGGCGATCCCGCAGATCGACTACGGCCTGATAGACACGGACGTGAAGGGCGGCATCGGCGGCGGCATCACCAAGACCAGCGGCCAGCCAACCGACCGCGTAACGTTTTACGTTGAAGTCGACGACCTTAACGCGTATCTGCGGAAGGCCGCGCGGATGGAAGCCAAGATAGTCGTGCCGGTCACCGTGGTCCCCAAGATGGTCACTTTTGCGGTGTTCTCGGACGCGGATGGCAACATGATCGGTCTCGTCAAGGCGGAACCGCCTCGGTAGAAAGCACCCCAAACCTTCCACCAATCTTTGTGTCATCGTGGGTGACATTGCACGTGACACGCGGTAACCGCCACATTCACTCGGGGATGGCGCAACAACGCTGGCATACCGTGAAGCCAAGAGAGCGGCGGGAGGAACCCTCCCGCCGCTCTCGGCTTCACGTGCAACGGCGCTCCAGTTACTCCACGTGCTCCGTGGCCTCACCCTGGGCGGCAGCGGTCGTCACGGGCGCGGCCTGGATCGCTTTCATATCCACCGGGTCGTCGTGGCCCTGGCGGATCGCAGCCGCGATGCGGCCCGGGTGCATTGGCAGGTGCTGCATGCGCACGCCCGTGGCGTGGAAGACGGCGTTGACGAGAGCGGCAAGCGGCGGCACCAGGGGGACCTCAGCCACGCCGCGCACGCCGAAGGGGTGGCCCGGATTGGGCACCTCTACGATGACCGTCTCAATCCGCGGCAGGTCCAGCGCGGTGGGCATGCGGTAGTCAAGGAACGTGGGGTTAGCCATCTGGGCGTTCTGGTTGAAGAAGTACTCCTCGTTCAGCGCCCAGCCGATGCCTTGGGTGGCGCCGCCCTGGAGCTGGCCCTCCACGTAGCTGGGGTGGATGGCGGTGCCCACGTCTTGAACGGTGGTATAGCGGAGAATCTGGACCTTGCCGGTCTCCGGATCCACCTCAACGTCGGCGATATGGAAGGCAAAGGCGCCACCCACACCCCGTGGGTGCACTGCCGCGCGGCCAACAACCGGCCCGCCGGTATCCAGCAACCTCGCGGCGAGCTGCTTAAACGTCATCTTGAGCGCGGGGTCCGACTTGTGCTGGAAGACTGCGTCCTTAAGGTCCACGTCCTGTGGCTGGACCTCCCAGATGCGGGCGGCGCGCTCAATCATCTGGCGCTTCACGTCCTGGGCCGCCTCGTAGGTGGCCCAGCCGGTCTTGAAGGCGACCGAGCTGCCACCCGTCGTGGAAGTGAAACCGACGGAGTCCGTATCGCCTACCTGGGGGTGGACGTCCTCGGCGGGAAGGCCAAGCACCTCCGCTGCATGCATCGCGGCCACGGTCCGGCTGCCGCCAATGTCCGGCGAGCCTTCCACGAGGCTGATGGTGCCGTCCGAGTTGACGGCGGCGGTGCAGCTTGACGGGCCAGTCCCGTTAATCCAGAAGCCGCTGGCCACGCCACGCCCGCGCCACTTGCCGGTGAGTTGAGACTTGTACTGGGCGCTGTTCTTGGCGGCCTGGAGCATCTCTATGTTGCCGATCCTGGGGAAAACAGGACCGCTGACGCGCCGCGTGCCCTCCTTGGAGGCGTTGAGCAGGCGAAAGTCTATGGGGTCCATCTTGAGCTTCTCACAGATCTCGTCAACGATGGTTTCGCAGGCGAGGGCAGCAGCGGGAGCGCCCGGAGCGCGGTACGCAGCGACCTTGGGATGGTTGACGACGATGTCGTAGCCTTCCACCCGCGCGTTGGGGATGTCGTAGGGGCCGAGGATGCACTGCGCGCCCGCGTTGACAGGCGAGCCGGGGAAGGCGCCGGCGGTGTAGATGAGCGTGGCATCTGCGGCGATGATGCGGCCCTGCTTGGTGACCCCCATCTTGAAGCGGAGATAGCCACCCGATGTTGGGCCGGTGCCCTCAAACACCTCGGTGCGGGTCATGGTCATCTTGACCGGCTGGCCGGTCTTCATGGCGAGCAAGGACACCACGGGCTCCAGGTACACCGACGTCTTGCCGCCGAAGCCGCCGCCGATCTCCATTGGGATGACTTTGACCTTGGACACCGGCAGGTTCAGCAGGCGCGCGGTCTGGTCGCGCATGGCAAACTGGCCCTGGGAGCTGCACCAGATGGTCAGCGAGCCGTCCGCGCTCCAGCGGGCCGTGGCCGATTGCGGCTCAATGTACCCCTGGTGAACGGGTTGAGTGCGGAACTCCCGCTCCACGACAATGTCGGCTTCCCGAAACCCTTTCTTGATGTCGCCGACCTCAAAGACGAACTGGTTGGCGATGTTGCTCCCCTTGGCGGGGTCGTTGTCGTCGCGATAGCCGCCCGCGCGAATGTTGGGGTTGGTGATGGTCTGGAGACGCTCGTGGAGCAGCGGGGCGTCCGGCTTCATCGCTTCCAGCGCGTCAATAACGGCGGGAAGGACATCGTACTCCACCTTGATGAGGGAGAGTGCTTCCTCGGCCACGTGGGCGTTGATGGCGGCTACCGCGGCGATGGCGTGGCCCCGGTAAAGCGCCTTGTCGCGGGCGAGAACGTTCATGGACATGAAGCCCATGTTCTGGAACGCGCCCTCGCCCAGGTCCATGACGCGGGCGGAGATATGCGGCATGTCCTTGCCGGTGACAATGGCCCTGACGCCCGGGTGGGCCAGCGCCTTGCTGACGTCAATGGACTTGATGCGGGCATGGGCGTGCGGGCTGCGGAGCATCTTGCCGTAGAGAAGGCCGGGCAGGCGAATATCGGCCCCGTATTGGGCGCGGCCTGTGACCTTGTCCACGCCGTCGTGGCGGATGGGGCGCGTGCCGACAACTTTGTAGTTGGCGGGGCCTCCGGGCCGTACGGTGGTGGTCATCATTATCCTCCCTTGTAGCTTGATGTGGCTCCAGCACGATAGCTGGGGATATTGTAGCCTATCGTGCAACCCCTGTGCGCCTTGACACCCCGTGAGGCGCCGCTAAAATCGGACGAGAGTTCTTGTGTGGCGACGGCGGTTGTCATTGCGCGCCAGCAACTTAGGCTTCCCAAGACGACGCCCCAATAGAGAAGTTGGCCCCTGGGAGGAACGACCGATGACCACGGGAACCGCGTACCGATTGCCCGCCCACGTCAAGCCGCTCAAGTACGAGCTGACGCTGGAGCCCGACCTGGAGAAGTTCACCTATCGCGGCGAACAGACGGTGCAGGTCCAGGTGACGCAGCCCACCGACCGCATCGCGGTGAACGCGCTGGACCTGAGCATCGCGGACGTGCGCGTGCGGCTGCCGAACGGGACCGTCGTGCCGGCGCGGGAGGTGACGCTGGACCACCATACCGAGCGGGCGACGTTCGTGTTTGGGCAGCAGATCCCCGCCGGCACGTTGGCGCTGAGCATGACCTTCACGGGCACGCTCAACGACCAGCTGCGCGGCTTCTACCGAAGCCAGTACACCGATGCCGAGGGAAAGCAGCGGTACCTGGCGACGACGCAGTTTGAGGCGACGGACGCGCGGCGGGCGTTCCCGTGCTGGGACGACCCGGCGGTGAAGGCGACGTTCCAGGTGACGCTCGTTGCGCCGCACGGGAACGTGGCCATCTCCAACACGCCGGTGACGAGCGAGACGACGCACGCCAACGGTTCCAAGGCGTTCAAGTTTGCAGAGACGCCCAAGATGTCCACGTACCTGCTGTTGTTCATCGTCGGCGACATGGCGTCGGTGGAGGCGAAAGCGCCCAACGGGACACAGGTGCGCGTTTGGACGACGCGGGGCAAGGAGCAGCAGGGTCACTTCGCGCTGGAGAACGCGGTGAAGCTGTTGGGGCAGTTCAACGACTACTTTGGCATCCCGTACCCGCTGCCCAAGCTGGACCACATCGCCATACCGGACTTCGCGGCGGGGGCGATGGAGAACTGGGGCGCCATCACGTACCGGGAGACGGCGCTGCTCTACGACCCGGCGACCTCGGCGGCCAACACCCAGCAACGCGTCCTGGAGGTCGTGGCGCACGAGATGGCGCACATGTGGTTCGGCGACCTGGTGACGATGGAGTGGTGGGACGACCTGTGGCTGAACGAGAGCTTCGCCTCGTGGATGGGCGACAAGATGGTGGACCAGGCGTATCCGGAGTGGCAGATGTGGACGCAGTTCGTGTTCCAGGACACGACGGCGGGGCTGAGCCTGGACGGGCTGCGCAACTCGCACCCCATTGAGCAGCGCGTGGAGAACCCGCACGAGATCCGCGAGCTGTTTGACGCGGTGAGCTACAGCAAGGGCGCGTCGGTGCTGCGGATGCTGGAGGACTACGTGGGGGCGGAGGGATTCCGCGCGGGGTTGCGGCGGTACATCGCGGCGCACCAGTACGGGAACGCGCGGACGGAGGACCTGTGGAAGGCGCTGGACGAGGCCTCCGGCAAGCCCGTGACAACGGTGATGAACACGTGGATCAAGCAGATGGGGTACCCGGTGCTCCAGGCGGAGGCGCAGCGACGCGACGGCGACCTGCGCGTTCAGCTATCGCAGCGCCACTTCCTGTACGACTACCAGCCCGGCGTGGACGACCGTGATCCGGCGCTGTGGCAGGTGCCTGTCAACGTTCTGCGGGCCAAGACGCAAGGTAGGAAGTCTTCGTTACTGACGGAGCGGCAGGGCGCGGTGGAGATGGGCAAGGGAACGGCGCCCGCGGCGCGGGACTGGTTCAAGCTGAACGCCGGGCAGACCGCGTTCTACCGCGTGAACTACCAGACGCAGGAGTGGGAGCGGCTGCGGGCGGCGGTGGAGGCGATGGAGCTGCCGCCGACGGACCGCCTGGGCCTGCAAGACGACGCGTACGCGCTGATGCGCGCGGGCATGGCGCCGGCGACGACGTTCCTGTCCCTGGCGTCGGCGTACAAGGGCGAGACGGACGCCTCGGTGTGGCGCGACCTGGCGACGGGCCTGCGAGGGATGGAGTCGCTGCTGGCGGACGAGGCGTTCCTGGCCAAGTACCAGGCGTTCGCGCGGGAGCTGTTCCAGCCCATCGCCCGCAAAGTCGGGTGGGACGCCAAGCCGGGGGAGGGCCACCTAGACGCGATCCTCCGCAGCACGGTGCTGGGGCAGGCCGCGGGCTACGGCGACGACGAGGTACTGATGGAAACGAAGTCGCGGTTCACGCGCTTCTTGAACGACCCGAAGTCGCTGCACCCGAACCTGCGCGGCGTGGTGTACAACGCCATGGCCCACCAGGGCGACCGTAGCGTGTACAGCACGCTGTGGGACCTGTACAAGGCCGCGCCGACCCAGGAGGAGAAGATGCGCTTCCTGGGAGCGCTCACTGGGTTTGAGCAGCCGGTGCTGCTGCAGGAGACGCTGGAGCGGTCGCTGGGGCCGGACGTGCGTTTGCAGGACTCGGTGCTGGCGGTGGGAGGCGTGGCGGGGAACCTGCACGGGCGCGACCTGGCGTGGGAGTTCATCAAGTCGAACTGGGGCGAGTTTGACCGCCGATACGGCGACGGCGGGTTCGCCATCACGCGACTGGTGGCGACAACCGGCGGGTTCACGACGGCGGAGCACGCGCGGGACGTGGAGGAGTTCTTCAAGACGCACCCTGCGCCGTCGGCGACGCGGACCATCCAGCAGTCGCTGGAACGCATCGGGCTGAACGTGCGGTGGCTGGGGCGCAACCGGAAGGAGCTGGGCGACTGGTTCGCGGCGCGGGCATAGGCAGAGCGCGCCCCATTCGCTTCGCTCAGGGCAGGCTCTGCACCCAACACCGCGAAGGAAGTGACTTGGTTTACGGAGGAGGCGCGCGCGGGAGGTCTTGGAGACTCTGAGGTGGACTGGATGCGAGGGGATTACGGATTCTTCGCCCCACTAGAAAGACAGCCATCGAAAATGCTTCTGGAAATAGGCGAGGAAAAACCTGTTTACAAGGGGGGCCTCGCCTATTTGCGTAACTTCTTCAGCGCGTCCGGGTTGATCACCCGCACGGGTTCACCAGAGAGGAAGCCTCGGATGTCCTCCACGGTCTCCTGGTAGAACTGCTCGTAGGTCTCCTTGGTGACGTAGCCCAGGTGCGGCGTCAGGACGACATTCTCCAGGGAGAGGAACGGGTGGCCAGGCGACAGCGGCTCCTCGTCAAACACGTCTAGGCCCGCGCCGGCGATGCGCTTGGCGCGCAGCGCGTCCGCCAATGCCTCCTCGTCCACGATGGGCCCGCGCGAGGTGTTGACGAGGTAAGCGGTTGGCTTCATCATGGCCAGCTCGCGGGCGCCGATGAGGCCGCGCGTGCGGTCGCTGAGGCGCGTCTGGATGGTGACGACGTCGGACGTGCGGAGCAGCTCGTCCTTGGAGATGAGGCGTGCGCCGTGCTGGGCGGCGCGCTCGGCAGTGAGGTTCTGGCTCCACGCCACCACGTCCATGCCGAGGGCCTTGCCGACGGCGCAGACCTGCAAGCCGAGCCTGCCGACGCCGATGACGCCCAGCCGCTTGCCGTTCGCGCCGATGCCCACCGAGACCTGCCATTTGCCTTCTCGGACGGCGCGGTCCTCGGCGGGGATGTTGCGGAGCAGTGCAAAGATGAGGCCCCACGTCAGCTCGGCGGTGGGGTAGCCTAGGACACCGGTGCCGGATACCGCAATGCCGAGCTCGGTGGCGGCCTGCACGTCTATGGCCGCGTTGCTCATGCCGGTGGTGACGAGGAGCTTGAGGCCAGGCAGACGCTGGAGGACGGAGCGAGGGAACGCAGTGCGCTCGCGCATGGCGCAGACCACCTCGAAGCCCTGGAGTCGCCTGGCGAGGGCGCCCGGGTCCTTGAGGTGATCGCGGAAGACCTGGACCTCTGCGCCGCGGGGGAGCACGGTCCAGTCGGCGTAACTCAGGGCGACGCCCTGGTAGTCGTCAAGGACGGCGATCCGGGTCATAACGCCTCACCCTCACCCTCACCACTTAACGTGGAGAGGGGAATTCGTCCTCTCGCAGAGGGCAAACCGAGCACTTAGGGGCGGCTTGGAACCCTATTCTACGGGGTTGGGCCACGCGGCGGGAGGCATCCAGGATCTCCAGAGAAACAAGGTTGCCCTGCGCGTCATAGTCCAGCACGGTGCCAGGCTTATCCTCGTCGCTCTCCGTTACCGGGGTGTCCTGCAAGATCACGGTCAGCGTATCCGTTTGCAGGTCATAGATGACTTTCATGGGGATTGCCTCCAGTATTTCACGACCCTTGCTCGTCCGGTAGGTGGTGACGACTTCTGCTGGGCTTCTGTCGGTGTCCACAAAGACGCGAATCAGATACTCGCGGCCTGCGAGGACTACGCGGTTCTGCAACGCCAAGCGTCCCGGCCGGACCTGATCGGTCTACTGAGGAGCTGCCAAGACCCCTCGCACCTGCTCCTCTGTGACGCTGCACCGTTCCATTTCAAGGCGGGCGTGGTCTGTTATCACGTAGGCGGAGACTGGGCGCGGTTTCATTCTACCCCACCAGGGTCAGAGCGCGCGCTTTAGGTACGATGTGCAACGACGTGGCTCAGGGCGACGCCCTGGTAGTCGTCAGGAACGGCGATGCGGGTCATGGTTCCCCTTTTCTGTAGTCAGGGCGCACTGCGTGCGCCCTGACTACAGGATACGCCATGCGATCGTTAGGGCGCACGCGGTGCGCCCCTACAGAGAGCGAGACGCTATCCCGTTAGCGGAGTTCAGGTCGTCGTTCGACCATTGGAACGGGTTAGCGGCGATGTATTCTCGGATGCGGTTGAATTCGGCCTGGTCACGGATGACATGTTCGTAGTAGTTGCGTTGCCAGACAGGAGAGCCAGGGTTGTGGCGTACCTGATTAATCTGTTTGGTGGCGGAAGCCTTGAATCCGGCGACAAGGGACCCTAAGGATTTTGGTGATCTCTGTAGGGGCGCACGGCCGTGCGCCCCTACAGACTTGTCCGCGCTACGTTCCGGTGTTGGAGAGAAGAGAACGATGGAGTGGAGGTGGTTTGGCATGACAACAAAGGTGTCTACCTGGACCTCACGACGTATTGATGCGGTCCGTAGCCATTCGACCCGGACGATTCCGCCAGGATCATTGAGATGCATGCCGTCGTTAGCGATTTCGCCAAAGAGGGGTTCGCGTTGGTAGGTGCAGAGGGTGAGGAAGTACGCACCGGCCGACGAGTAGTCATAGCCCGAAAGATGGATAGAACGTCGGTGATGGAGGTCGGGGTGGTAGTGGGCGGGCATGGGGAGAATTATACGCGGGACGGAGGTGGATTTGGCGAATTGTAGGGGCGCACGGCCGTGCGCCCCTACGGACGGGGACGGACGGTTGGCCCGTTGAGGCGAGAGGTGCACGCGGACGGGGTGCACGGCCGTGCGCCCCTACGGATGGGCGCGGAGGCGGGTGCCATCACCCGCCCGCGATGGCGGGGACGAAGTGAACCTCGCTGTCCGCCTTGACCTGCTCCATAAGGCCCAAGTGGGAAACCTCGCCGTCCACGACCACGGCGATCTCGGGGCGCAGGCGATCGTCCTCTGGGTCGTACAGGTGCTCAAGGATGTCCGGATAGTTCTTGCCGAGGTTGAACACAATTTGCCGGACGGATGCGCCAGGCACCTCAAGGCGCTTGGCCCCGCCGGTGAGCTTTTGCATCATGGGGGGGATCCAGACGTCTGCCATGGCGGGCCTCGTGTGCTGGTATGCCTATTCGTCGCCCCTCCATGATGGAGCGAGGAAGGCGTTTTTGCAACTCCAACAGCGCCCTTTGGCCGGGCAAGTGTTGGTCAAGAAGCGCTGGTAGGGGCGGGTTCAAAACCCGCCCCTACCAGTTAGCCAACAAAAGGCTGCTCCGAGGTGTCTGCTCCCGCCTTAGCGCTTGCCGTTGCCCTTGGCCTGGATAGCGGCGAGGACGGCGCCGGGGGACATGGGCAGGTCGGTCATGCGCACGCCAATGGCGCGCTTCATGGCGTTGGCGACGGCGGCGGGCGGCGGCACGATGGGCACCTCGCCGACGCCGCGGACGCCGAAGGGGTGACCGGGGTTCGCCACTTCCACGATGACGGTGTCAATCATCGGCAGATCAAGGGCCGTCGGCATGCGGTAATCCAGGAACGTGGGGTTGGCCATCGTCCCCTGGTTGGTGAAGAAGTACTCCTCGTTGAGGGCCCAGCCAATGCCCTGGGCGACGCCGCCCTGCATCTGGCCTTCCACGTAGCTGGGGTGGATGGCCTTGCCGGCGTCCTGAACGATGGTGGCGCGGAGGACCTGGGTCTTGCCGGTCTCGGGGTCAACCTCAACGTCGGCGATGACGGCGGCGAAGGCGGGGCCGACGCCGCGGGCGTCCACGCTGGCGCGCCCGGCGAGAGGGCCGCCGGTGGTGAGGAGCCTGCCCGCGAGCTCCGTGAAGGTCATCTTCCGCTCGTAGGAGGGCTTGAGCTTGAACTCGCCCTTCTCAAACTCCACGTTGTCGGCCGTGGTCTCCCATATCTTGGCGGCGCGCTCAATCAGCTGCTTCTTCAGGTCCTGGGCCGCCTCGTAGGCGGCGAGGCCGCCCTTGAAGGCGACGCTGCTGCCGCCGGTGAGGCTGGTGTAGCCGATGGAGTCGGTGTCCACGACGGTGGGGGTCACCTTATCGGCGGGAATGCCGAGCACCTCGGCGGCCTGCATGGCGATGGCGGCGCGGGTACCACCGATATCGGCGGCGCCCTCAATAAGGCTGACGGTGCCGTCTGGGTTCATGGCGATGTAGCAGCTTGCCGGCCCCCCCGCGTTGAACCAGAAGCCCGCCGCGAAGCCGCGGCCTCGGTTCTTGCCGGTGAGGGGCGTCTTCCAGTGCGGGTGGTTCTTGGCGGCCTGCAGGACCTCCATGAAGCCGACCTTGCCGAAGGCGGGGCCGTCCACGCGGCGGTCACCCTGCTTGACGCCGTTGAGGATGCGGAAGTCAATGGGGTCCATCTTGAGGTTCTCGCACAACTCGTCCACGACCGACTCCACAGCCATGGCGGCGTGCGTTGCGCCGGGCGCGCGGTAAGCGGCGGTCTTCTGCTTGTTGACCACCACGTCGTAGCCGTCCACCTGAGCGTTGTCCAGGTTGTAGCACGCCAGCGCGCACATGGCGCCGGCGTTGACCGGGGAGCCGGGAAAGGCGCCCGCCTCAAACATCAGCGAGACCTCTGCGGCGGTGATACGGCCTTCCTTGTTGGCGCCCATCTTGACCTTCATGTAGCTGCCCGGCGTGGGGCCTGTGCCCTCAAACACTTCGGTGCGAGACATGATGGCCTTGACCGGGTGGCCGGTCTTCTTGGCGAGGAGAGCGACCACCGGCTCCAGGTACACACCCAGCTTGCCGCCAAAGCCACCACCAATCTCCGTGGGGATGACCTTGACGTTGGACTCCGGGATCTTGAGCAGGGTGGCGACCTGGGAACGGACGTTGAAGGAGCCTTGGGTGCTGCACCAGATGGTGAGCTTGCCATCCACGTTCCAGTTGGCCGTGGCGGCGTGCGGCTCAATGTACCCCTGGTGGACCGCGGCGGTGTTGAACTCGCGCTCCACCACCACGTCCGCCTGCTTGAAGCCGTCTGCGGGCTCGCCCTTCTTGAAGCGGAAGTGGTTGGCAATGTTGCTGTGTTTGGTGGTGCGCTGGCCGAACTCCTGCATCAACATGTCCTCGTGCAGGAGCGGGGCGCCGTCCTTCATGGCGTCAAGGACGTTCAGGGCGGGAGGGAGGACCTCGTAGTCAACCTTGATGAGCGAAAGGGCTTCTTCCGCGATGTGGGCGCTGGTGGCGGCAACGGCGGCAACCGCCTGGCCTTTGTACAGCACTTTGTTGCCCGCCAGGACGTTGCTGCTCAGGAAGCGTAAGCGGACGGCGGTCTCGCCCAGATCCTGCATGCGGTCTGAGGCCACAGCGGGGATGTCGGCGGCGGTGATGACGGCCCTGACGCCCGGCAATGCCGCAGCCTTGCTGGTGTCAATGGACTTGATGCGGGCGTGTGGGTGCGGGCTGCGGAGGATCTTGGCGGACAGCAGCCCGGCCATCTGGATGTCGGCAGCGTACTTGGCCCGACCAATGACCTTGTCCAGCCCGTCATGGCGGATGGGGCGGGTGCCAATAACGCTGTACTCGGGCGCCGGAGCGGTCGTCGTCATCTCGCCTTAACCTCCTGCATCTTCTTGGATGCATCCATGACCGCGCGGATGATCTTGTCGTAGCCGGTGCAGCGGCACAGGTTGCCTGCGAGCCACAGGCGGATGCGCTGCTCCGAGGGGTTCGGCTCGCGATCCAAGAGGGCCTTGGCGGCCACGATGAAGCCTGGGGTGCAGATGCCGCACTGAAGAGCGGCGTTCTCAAGGAAGGCCTGCTGGATGGGGTGCAGGCCCGCGGGCGTGGCGATACCCTCAATGGTGGTGACGTTCTTGCCTTCGGCCTCGACGCCGAGGACTAAGCAGGAGGTGACCATGCGGCCGTTGAAGAGGACGGTGCAAGCGCCGCAGTTGCCGTCGTTGCAGCCTTCCTTGGAGCCGGTGAGGCCAACGACGTCGCGCAGGACCTCCAGAAGGCTCTGGCGCGGCTCGCAAAGAAACTCAGTGGCTTCCCCATTGATCGTCGTGCGGACGTGGACCTTATCGGCCATCTGGCTAAGCCCCCCTTGCTCGTTGAATCGCGATGTGGAGCGTCCTACGCGTCAAGACGCCGACCAGTTGCTTGCGGAACTCAATCGTGCCGCGCATGTCGGTGATGGGCCTCGCGGCTGCCACGGCGGCGTCAGCGGCCGCCTGGATGGCCGCTTCGTCCGTTACGGCCTTTCCGGCCAGCGCCTGGCCCGCCGCGGTGACGAAGAGCGGGGTGGGCGCGACGGAGGCAAGCGCCACGCGCGCGGACGTGATGCGCTGCTTGGCGCTATCCAGCACCACGGATGCGCCAACGCCCGCCACGGCGATGTCCATCTCGTTCCGAGGGATGAAGCGGAGGTAGGCGGCGCCGGAGTTGGGCGCTGGCGCTGGGATGCGGACGGCCACCAGGATCTCGCCGTTCTGCAGGAGGTTTCTGCCGGGAGCGGTACAGAACTGCTCCATGGGCACGGAGCGCGTCCCGTTGGGGCCCGCGATGGAGCAGGTCGCGCTCAGGGCGATGAGGGCGGGGATGGTGTCGCCGCTGGGGGCGGCGTTGCAGACGTTGCCGCCCACGCTGGCGCGGCCCTGAATCTGCACGCTGCCGATCAGCTCGGCGGCGTCAATGAGGCCGGGGTACATGCGGCGGACGGTAGCGTCCTCATAGACGTGGCAGCAGGCCACTGCCGCGCCGAGGTACAGCCCCTCCCGCGGGTCGTAAGAGAGCCTGGTCAGCTCCGGGATGTTCTTAAGGTCCACCAGGGTGTTCACTTGCGGGCGCCGCCCAACCCGGAGCTGCACCAGAACGTCGGTGCCGCCGGCAAGCGGGCGCGCAGCGTCGCCCTTCTGGGCGAGCAAGGTGATCGCATCCTTCAAAGTCTTCGGCGCGGTGTATTCCAGCGTTTGCAAGAACCAACCTCCTTTGCGCAATCCCTTGGCGGCTCCACTCGGCAGCCAGCAGCTGGGTCTTGCGTCCTGCATCATGCGCTCTGTGCATAGTACGCAAAGAACGCGCGTTTGTGAAGCCCCACTGCTCCGATGTTGCCGAGGGTGGACGCAAGCCTGACGAGTGAGTATGGTACAAGGGACATGCAGCAAGCCCTCAAAGAGAAACAGGAGGAGCGATGCCAGACACCATCAAGGTCTCAACGGTGCTGCCGGCAACCCCCGAGCAGATCTACCGCGCCTGGCTGGACGCGCGCGAGCACGGGTTGTTCACGCGCAGGAAGGCGACTGCCCAAAAGCGGGTCGGTGGGAAGTTCACCGCGTGGGACGGCTACATTGAGGGCGAGACGCTGGAGCCAAACAAACGCATTGTGCAAGCCTGGCGGACGACCGAGTTTCCTGAGGGCAGCCCTGACTCGCGGCTAGAGGCGCTGCTGGAGCCTGCCAAGGGGGGCACGAAAGTCACTCTGGTGCACACGAACATCCCAAAGGGGCAAGTGGCAGACCTGAAGCAGGGGTGGGTTGACTATTACTTTGAGCCGATGAAAGCGTACTTTGGGCAGGACTCAGCCCAAAAAAAGAAGGCGCCAAAAGGGTGAAGCGACTCGGGAGACGTGGTGGTCGGCGAAGCGTGTAGAGGCGAGATACACCTCGACCCTACGGCTGTTGAGCGACGTCATTCGCATCGTTCGCCGGTAGCCACGCACCGGACGGCGTGTGCTAAAATACGGCCATCATCGGGACGAAAGGAGCGGACATGATCTACGAGCTGCGGGTCTACGAAGTCATGCCGGGGAAGATGGGGGCGCTGAACAAGCGGTTCGCGGAGATTACCCACGGGTACTTTCAGAAGTACGGCATCAAGGAGATCGGGTACTGGACCGCGATGATCGGAACGAGCGGCGAGCTGACCTACATGCTGTCGTACCCTGATCTGGCGGCGCGGGAGAAGGCATGGGCCGCGTTTGGCGCCGACGCGCAGCGCCAGAAGGAGTTCGCGGAGACGGAGAAGGACGGGCCGCTGGTCGCCAGGATCCACTCGTCCATCCTGTCACCAACGGCGTATTCGCCGCTGAAATAGGGTAGGCCAACTCGAGGACCACCACGGAGCGCGGACGTGGTAGGTGGCGCGGTGTGTGTAGTAGCCCAAGCTACTGGTGTCTAAAAACGCAGAAGGGGCGGGTCTTTGACCCGCCCCTTCTGCGTTTTTAGACACCAGTAGCTTGGGCAGCAGGAACTCGCCGTGCTAGAGGTTAGCCCTCTTCCAAGCGCCTGCCCTGCTCCGCCAGGAACTGCTCAATGCCCGGAGGGAGCGGCGTGACGTTCCCCTGGGGCTTCTCCTGCTCCGCCGTCCGGGTGTCGTAGTGGGCCTCCAGGCGACGCACGAGGCGCTTGGCCTCGGGGTTGCGCTCCATCTGGGCGCTCAGCTCCTCGTACTGCTCCAGCCCCATTTCCGGCTGGGCCACCCGCGCCGGGAGCGGGTAGAAGTTCCCAAGCGCTTCAAGGAGGCGGGCCGTGCCGGTGAAGTCCTCTTCAATCTGCAGGTACTGGGGCAGGTGGACCATGAAGCTCATAGTCTCCACACCCTGGGCTTCCAGCTTGTTGTTGAGGAGCCCCAGGATGGTAGTCGGCCCCTCGTACTGGCCCCAGCGGCGCGTCGTGACGCCTTTGATGTCGTTCATCGGTTTGCCGTCAAGCGTGCCGGTGACCAGCAGCGGGCGGGTGTGCGGCACCGCGTCCCACATGCCGCCCAGACGGCACTGGCGCTTGACGTTGAGCGCCTTGAACAGGTCCACGAGGCTCTCAACGTACGCCTCCGCGAAAGCGTGGGGCTCGTAGATGCGGCAAAGGAGGAGGTCCGGCGGCTCGGGACGACGAGCGAGACTGATGGTGGTATTGGGGATGGTCAGCGTGCGCTTGCCGTCTATGTTGCGGGTGACGGGGCGATAGCGCGTGAAGTCGAAGAAGACGCCGGGCGTGGCGAGATTGGCGATCTGCTTGGCGCCGAAGTGCTGCTCAAGCCGCGTCAGGGACAGGGTGCCCACGTTGCCCGCGTCAATCCACGGGTGAAGGATGGAGATGACGTGGGCGTCGCGCACCTCCGGGAGGGGGTCAACAACCTCAAACGCACCGATCCGCATAGCTGCTTTATCGTGACAGACTGGACGCGGATTTGCAAGCCCGTTCCTCATTAGCCCCACGGACTTTCAGTTGTCTGATCCCTTAATCGCCCCCGCAAGTCTCCAGAGACTCGGCCCTATGAGCGAGGAGGGAGTCAAGCACATAACCGAAAAATACCGATGTTTGATTGAGTTGACCTCACGCTGGTAGAATCACATCGTTGCCTTCCAGCGGTGTGATTCTGTACCAGGTTGGTTGAGCGATAGGAGGTTCAGGCATGACAACTTCCCCCCTCGTCGTTGACGACAAGAAGGTCTATTCATTCACGAAGACCATCACGGCGCGAGATGTTGAACTGTTTGCCCAGGTGTCCGGCGACGATCAGGCCCTCCACCTGGACGAGGCTGTCGCCGCCAAAAGTCGCTTCAAGCACCGGATCGCCCATGGCATCTTGACCGCGGGACTTATTTCCGCCGCCCTTGGGACCCGGGTGGCGCCGGGCCAGGTCGTCATCTACATGGGGCAGACCCTGAAGTTCTTGGCGCCGGTGTTCTTGGGCGACACCTTGACCGCCGAGTTGCGCGTGATCGGCGTGAACGCGCCCAGGCGGCAGGTGACCCTTAACGCACGCATCGTGAACCAGCAGGGCGTTGAGGTCGTTAGGGGGGAGTCCCAGGTGATGATAGAGCCGTACGCCGAGCAGACTCCGTAATCTCGGCCCCCCGGTTCTCCACGTTTCTCTGCAGACGGCACGCAGGCGTTAAAGGCGGGCCATAAACAGCCGCAGGAGGGTAGGCGTGGGCCAGAAAGTCTACCGGACGTTTGAAGAAGCTGTGCGCGATATCCCCGATAGCGCGAGCATTCTCATCCCTGGTTTCGGGCCCGGCGTGCCGCTTAACTTGCTTCGCGCGCTCTACCACCAGGGCGCGAAAAACCTGACCTTGATCGCCAACGGCGCGGGCGGGCCGGCGACTCCGGGCCACGAGAACACGATCACCAGTGGCACGCTCGTTGAAGCGGGCCGCGTGCGAAAGGTGATCTTAGCCTTCACCGGCGCGACGCATCCATCCAGGCGGTCGGTGCTGGAAGAGCTTCAGGAGACCGGCGAGATTGAGGCGGAGCTAACGCCTCAAGGGAGCCTGGCGGAGCGCATTCGCGCGGGCGGCGCGGGCATTCCAGCCTTTTACACGCCGGCCGGCGTCGGCACGGAGATCGCCAACGGCAAGGAGCATCGCGTCTTCAACGGCCGGACGTACATCCTGGAGGAGGCGATCACGGCCGATTACGCGTTCATTCGGGCGTGGAAGGCCGACACCTTCGGGAACCTCATCTTCCGCCGCGCTCAGCGCAACTTCAACCCCATCATGGCGACGGCCGCGCGCTGCACCATCGTTGAGGTTGAAGAACCCATCGCGTCGGAGGGCGAACTGGACCCCGACCAGGTCCACACGCCGGGCATCTTTGTGCACCGGATCGTGAAGATCCCGCCTCCGCCAGAGGGGATTTTGCACGCCAACCCGGCCAATGCCGCGCCAGCCCACGGGCCGGCGCCGGCGTCGCCATAGACCTGGCGGGTAGACACGGAAAGGGGTACGGCCAATGCAAAAGACACCGTTGACGCGTGAACTCATGGCGGCGCGGACCGCAGCCGAGTTTCAGGACGGCTGGATTGTCAACCTGGGCGTGGGCATGCCGACGCTGTGTTCAGATTTTGTCGTGCAGGGACGTAAAGTCATCTTCCACTCCGAGAACGGCGTGATCGGCTACGGCAGAAACGTTTCGGGTGACAACGCTGACCCCAACGTGGTCAACGCGGGGCTCCAGACCGTGGAGCTCATGCCGTTCGCATCCATCGTCCACCACGCGGACGCGTTCGGCATCGTTCGGAAGGGGCTTCTGGACGTTGGCGTTCTCGGGGCCTACGAGGCGGCCGCGAACGGCGACTTCGCCAACTGGAAGCTGGCGGGCCGGAAGGGCGGCGGCATCGGCGGGGCCATGGACATCGCCGCATCCGCCAAACGCATCTTCGTCATGATGGAGCACACCACGCGCGACAAGGCGCCGCGGCTCTTGAGGCGCTGCACGTTGCCGATCACGGCCCCGGGCGTGGTGAAGCTCATCATCACCGACTTGGGCGTGTTTGAGCCTCTGGGCGAGGCCTTTCGCGTCAAAGAGATCGCGCATGGCCACACCCTGGAGGAAGTGCAGGCGCTTACCGGCGCCCCGCTCGTGGTTGACGGGCCGCTCACAGAGGTCCAGGTCTAAGCAGGCCTCTCGATGCGACCCACCCCGCGAGTTCAGTCTCAGCTTGCCCAGGATGTTCGTGACGTGCGTTTCCACCGTGCGCTTGGTGACGACCAGCTCGTCGGCGAAGGCGCGGTTGGTCTTACCCTGCGCTGCGGGCGCGGCTGGCAAAACGTAAACTCGACTCGCTTGTTTATGCCAATCGTATCTTGTTATTTCGCCGTCATCTTTCTCTCGATCGATGCCATGCGAATTGATTTGTCCAAGTTCAGACATATCTCAGATGCACGAACCAAATCTTCCGGTTCTGTAACCACTTGCTCATGGACACTGTCGGGTACGTCGTCTAATCGGAACGCGTGCTGATAGCAGTCGAGCACGATGTCTTCGACAACACGATCTTTCATTCGGATGCGTTCTTCTGCTGTGGTACAGGCCTTTAAAAGTTCAACGAGTCGCGGATATCCCACATTGATGTCAACAATCAGCCAACTTTCCTCTGAATGCTCGGTCTTCTCGCCCCAGTACGCACATTCGTTATCGGGAATGCTCAGTAAGTCGCGGTACTTCTCAAGCGAAGCGCTCAGGGGACTGATGTTCTTTTCGAGTAGCAATTCCTTCAAGGATTCCTTGTCGGCATCATTTGCTGCGCAGAAATGGATCTCAGGACGTACAGACTGTTTACGTTGGCGCTCACGCTCTTTAGGCTTTGGGGCAACCCCAACAGCAAGCCTGGCGCTCAACGTCCGTCCGTCTGTGGTTTGAAGAACTATTTCGATCTCCCCGGCGCTTTCGTTATCGGGTCGGACTGCGCGGCCAACGGCATCACCCCACGCTCAGCACGATCTTGCCAAAGTTGGCGTTGGACTCCATGTAGGCGTGGGCCTCGGCGGCCTTCTCCAGCGGGAACACCGAGTCCACGACGGGCTTGATGGTCCCGTTGGCGAGGAGCGGGACGACCTGGGCCGCGAACTGCTGCGTCAGCGCGATCTTCTCTTCAATGGGCCGCGCCCGCAGCACCGTGCCGAAGACCCGCAGCCGCTTACCCATGAGCGCGCCGAGGTTCGTCTCCACTTTGCCGCCTCCCATCGTGCCGACGAGGACGATGCGCCCCAGCGTCGCCAGCGAAGCGAGGTTGGCTTCCCAGTACGGCCCGCCCACCAGGTCAAGGATGACGTCCACGCCGCGCCCGCGCGTCTTCTCCTGGACCACGGCGCGGAACTCCTGCTCGCGGTAGTTGATCCCCACGTCCAGGCCAAGCGCGCGGGCCTTTTCCAGCTTGTCCGCCGAGCCTGCGGTGCCGAACGTGGCCGCGCCAACGCTCTTGGCGAGCTGCACCGCCGCCGTGCCCACCCCGCTCCCGACGGCGTGGACGAGAGCGGTCTCGCCGAGCTTCAGCCCGCACTGGTTGAACAGCGCGTCAAACGCGGTGAGGAAGACCTCCGGCAGCGACGCTGCCTCCACGAAGCTCAGGTTTGCCGGGATGGGCGCCACCATGCGCGCGTGGGTGACAACGCGCTCGGCGTAGCCGCCGCCTCCGAGCAGCCCGAAGACGCGGTCGCCAACCTTCACCTCGGTGACGCGCTCGCCTAGGGCGCGCACGACGCCCGCCATCTCCAGCCCCGGCACGTCGGCGCGGATGCCGGGAGGAGCGGGGTAGCGGCCGCGGCGCTGGGCGAGGTCGGCCCGGTTGAGCGCGGTGGCCTTCACGTCCACCAGCACGTCGTCGGGGCCGGGTACAGGCTCCGGGATCTCCTGGACCTTGAGGACCTCAGGGCCGCCGGGCTCCGTGATCAGGACTGCGCGCATAGCTATTCCTCCCGATTCATGACCCTTTGACGACGACGCAGGGTTTTGCAGGCGTCATTCTGAGCCGCAGCGAAGCGGAGGTGAAGAATACGTACCTTGCTGTCTGGGGTCAAACGCTCGCCCAGCGCCGACACGTCCGGCTCGGCGCCGTCGCTCCCGAGGCGATCACGAGGCCTCCCGCTTTGGCGCGGCGCTACTCATGTCGCCTGCGGTTGCCATGAGGATTGTATGCGGTGCCGTGGTCGGCGGCTACGCTGTGCGGCGGATAAGGCTTGGATTCGCATGACTGGAGGGTGGTAGATAAACGCTCTCCTCCTCATCCTAACCTTCTCCCGCCAGCGGAGAAGGAATTTTTGGACTGCTTCAGGCATCCTCACCCTCGTCCCGAGTCATCGCCATCCCCTCTCCAATCCTTCGACGTGTCGCCTGCCCGCTGTCCCTGCCATTCTTCCGCACCTTGCTACTCCAGCACGATACGCTTGAACGACTCGGCGTACTGCATGCCGCTCGGTTTGCCCGCGTCGCTGCGCCATTCCCGCAACAGCGCCGCAACCCGTTCGCCGTCAACCTGACTCGCGTGGGCCTGCAACGCCTTGATGGCGGTCTCCAGCGTCTCGCTCACGTCAACCCAGTGGTTGGGGTGCTCCGCATCCAGCACCCACACCTCGCGCACCTTGTGCGGCTCAAGCCCCTCTGCGAGCAGCTCCGGGAACGTCAGGTGGTCCCGCGCGGCGGGGTACGTGGCGGCGAGCGCGGCCTCGGCGGCGGCAAAGTGGTCGGGGTGCCCAAGATAGCCGTCGCTGGTCAGGGTCCGCGTCGGGTTGCCCGTGATGAGGATGTCCGGCTTGAATCGGCGTATCTCCCGAGCGACGTCGCGCCTCAGCTCAAGACTGGACTGGAGGTAGCCGTCCGGGTATCCAAGGAACACCACGTCCTTCAAGCCGAGTACCTTCCCTGCGGCGACCTGCTCATCCTTCCGCATCTCCGCGAGCTGCCGAGGGGTGATTGAGCGGTCCTCCGTGCCCTTGCTGCCGTCCGTCACCACCACGTACACCACCTCCATACCGTCGCGGCACAGCTTCGCCACCGTACCCGAGCACGAGTAGTCGGCGTCGTCGGGGTGGGCCATCACAACCATGGCGCTGCGAAGTGGCTTTTTAGATTGTTCTGACGACATTCAACACGCAGCCTCTCGGCCCCGCGGGGCGTGGCATCAACAAGGACGGGCCGCTGAACAGAACCCAGGCCGCGCGCGCCACGCCGGAGGACCTAGGCGAAGCTCTTCAGCTCCTTCACGGTTGCCGCGTCCAGCTTCTTGACGACCGCCGCGACCAGCGTCACCGCGCGGTCAAAGTCGGCCCGGCTGATGACGCCGTTGTGCGAGTGCAGGTACCGCGTGGGCACGCTAATGTTGATGGCGGGGACGCCGCAACGGTTGCGCTGCATCGCGGAGCCGTCTTGGCCGTAGCCCGCCAACACGTTGAACTGCACCGGGATGCCGTTCTCCTTGGCCACGCTCATGACCATGTCGCGGAACTTTCGGTTCGGCAGCATGGAGCTGTCGTGGAGGAAGATACCCGGCCCGTCGCCAAGCCTCTCCTGCGCGTCGTTCTGCGACGTGCCGGGGTAGTCGCTCGCCACGCCCGACTCCAGGTTGATCCCGATGTCCGGCCCCACCTGGAAGCTGCTGGTCTGGGCGCCGCGCAGGCCCACTTCCTCTTGGACCGTGGACACGGCGAACACCGTGTTTGGGTGCCCGGTGTCCCTCAGCAGGCGCGCGACCCCAATCATCACCGCGAGGCCGACGCGGTCGTCCCAGGCCTTGCCCAGATAGAGTCCCCCATCGTTCAGCGTGACGAACGTGCTGTCCGGCGAGATCGGGTCGCCGGGGAAGATACCCAGGCGCTCCTCCGCGTCCTTCTTGCTGGCCGCGCCCACGTCAATGAACATATCCTGCCGCTTGAACGGCTGGTTGCGCTCCTCAAATGGGATGACGTGGACCGTCTTCAGCCCCGTGACGCCACGGACGAGCCCCTTCTGCGTCAGGATAACCCAACGCTGGTTGATGATGGACTGGTCGTGGACCCCCCCTAGCGCCTGAAACTTGATGAACCCGTCGGGCGTGATGTACTTGACCATGTGTCCCACTTCGTCCATGTGGGCGGCCATCATAACGCGAGGCGCGTCGCTTGCACCCTTGAACCGCGCGATCAGCGAGCCGACCCCATCGGTCTCAAGATCGTCGGCGAGGGGCGCGAACTCGCGGCGCATGATCGCCCGCACCGGCTCCTCAAAGCCGCTGGGGCCGTGCGCGTTGGAAAGCTCCTCAAGCAACCGCTGGACCTTTGGCATCAGTTACCACCCTCCCGACTTCGCAAGATTGCAGGAGACGCGCCTAACGCATGGAAGTGCATAAGCACGCACCGCCCCGCGAGGATAGCAGAGCAACATCGCGTCCTACAATGGCCTGACGGTCAGGCCATTCGTTGTTGGAAAACCACTCGCCCCGAGAGGCCACAGCATGGGATAAACAAAGAGGCCCGAGCTATTAGTCGAGCTCGGGCCTCTTCATCTTGCCCTGGATGCAGCGCCATAGCTGTGCTGGAGCGCCCCTGGAACTGGCGCGCGAACCATAGCCCCGACGGGATGCGAATCCCTACGCGCCGAAACTGTTGGCTTCGTCGCCGATGTGAACCGCCACAAACAAACGACGAGGCCGCACGTTGCTATGAGGCTTTGGGAACTCGCCCAGCCTAAACGCTTACCGCCTGGCGCTGCGCCCACCCATCTGGCTGAAGCAGTCGCTGCAATACACAGGCCGATCGCCGCGCGGCTGGAAGGGGACCTGGGCCGGTTTGCCGCACTGCGCGCAAACCGCGGTGTACATCTGGCGCGGCCCGCCGCCGAATCCGCCACTGCCACCGCTGCTGCCACCGCCGCCGGTCTCGCTCCGCCGGGTCTGCCGGCACGAAGGGCAGCGTCGCGGCTCGTTGACGTACCCCTTCTGCTGAAAGAACTCCTGCTCGCTCGCCGTGAACGCGAATCCCTGACCGCAGTCCCGACACGTAAGGGTCCTATCCTGGAACGGCACCGGTGACCTCCTTTTCGCTTTTCCCGCTTGGAGTTGTAGGTTGATTCCGGTCACCGTTGTCCTGGGCACTCTTGGATTCGGAGCGCGCGGTTCACGGGGAGCCGGTCACCTGCCCATCACAATACCATATTCAGAAAAAAAGCAATAGTGGGGCGTGGCAGAAGCCCAGATTTTCCATTGTCATTCCGCGGCTACTGGCGCTTATGGCAACCGCTGCGTCTGACAAGAAGGGCGAAAACGACGGGGCGCGCAAAGGCCCTGCCTGCCTAGCGCAGCGGGCTTGACAGTGTCCTTCACGCGGGATACGGTACGCACAACACCCCGAGCGAGGCTCGCGCATGGCGGCGAACTTCGCGCATAGCGCAACGCCGCAGCGATCGCTCGAGCAAAAGGAGAAAGCGCACATGACGACGACAGCAGACCGACCGGCGCAGAGCCCCACTTCCTTCAAGGTGATTGGCACCCGCCCAATACGCCACGACGGTTTGGACAAGGTGACGGGCCGCGCCAAGTACGGCGCGGACATCTCCCTGCCCGGCATGCTCCACGGCAAAATCCTCCGCAGCCCGCACGCCCACGCCCGCATCAAGTCCATAGACACCAGCGCGGCGGACAAGTTGCCGGGCGTCAAAGCGGTGGCCACAAGCAAGGACTTCCCCATCCTGAAGGACGGGATCCTTGACTTTGGCGAAACACTGGACAATGCCAAGATGCTGGCGGAAAAGCTCCTCGCGCGCGACAAAGTGCTCTACAAGGGCCACGCCGTTGCCGCCGTCGCGGCCACCGACGCGCACATCGCGGAGGAGGCACTCTCCCTCATCAAGGTGGACTACGAGGTCTTGCCCGCCGTGCTAGACGTGCGCGAGTCCATGAAGGACGGCGCCCCGGTCCTCCACGAAACCCTGACCACGGCCTTCAAGGTGGAGCAACAGGCCCGCGGCACCAGCACGGGCAAGCGGAGCAACATCGCCAGCCACTTGCAGTTCAAGCGCGGCGACCTGGAGCAGGGGTTTAAGGAAGCCGACGTGATCGTGGAGCGGGAGTTCACCACCACGATGGTTCACCAAGGATACATTGAGCCCCACGCCTCCACCGCGTTCTGGGCTCCGGACGGTCACATCACCGTCTGGACCTGCACCCAGGGCACGTTCGGCGTGCGCGCCTCCACCGCCGCAATCGTGGGCGTCCCGGAATCCATGGTCAAGGTCATCCCCATGGAAATCGGCGGCGGGTTCGGGGCAAAGCTCACCACCTACCTTGACCCCGTGGCCGCCATCCTGTCCAAAAAGAGCGGCCATCCCGTCAAGATCGTCATGACGCGCAAAGAGGTATTTGAGAGCACCGGACCCACCTCCGGCACCTACATGCGGTGCAAGATGGGCGCCACCAAAGACGGGCGCATCACCGCCGCGGAGCTGTACCTGGCCTACGAAGCCGGCGCGTATCCCGGCTCGCCCGTGGGCGGCGGATGCACGAGCAGCTTCGGCCCCTACAAGGTTGAGAACATGCTGGTGGATGGGTACGACGTGGTACTCAACAAGCCCAAGACGCAGGCCTACCGCGCGCCTGGCCAGCCCCAGGCGGTCTTCGCCGTAGAGCCTGTCGTTGACGAGCTGGCAGAAAAGCTCGGCATGGACCCGCTGGAGTTCCGCCTGAAGAACGTGGCCCAGGCCGGGGACCGGATGCCCGCCGGCGTGGTCTATCCGCGCATCGGGTGCAAGGAAATGGAAGAGGCCATGAAGGCTCACCCCCATTACAAGACGCCCTTGACCGGGCCGAACCGCGGCCGCGGCGTTGCCGTCGCGTATCGCAACCACCAGGGCGGCGTCTCCTCCGCCACCCTCAACGTCAACGACGATGGCACCGTCAGCCTCGTGACCGGTGCCGTGGACATTGGCGGAACGCGCACTTCCGTGGCCATGCAGGCAGCCGAGGCGCTTGGCCTCACCGCCGAACAGGTTATCCCCACCGTCGTGGATACCGACTCGGTGGGCTGGACCGGCTCGACCGGCGGCAGCCGCATCACCTTTGACACGGGTCTGGCCGCCATCGCCGCCGCCGAAGAGGTCAAGCAACAGATGCGTGCGCGCGCCGCCAAAATCTGGGAGGTCCAGCCCGCGGACGTGGAGTTCAAAGACGGCGTCTTCACCTGCGTCAAGAACCCCGGCGACACCATGACGTTCAAGCAGCTCGCCGGCAGGCTCCGCCGAACCGGCGGCCCCATCACCTGCTCGGCCTCAAACCCCACCACGGGCGTCGGGCCCACCTTCGCCGGAAACATCGTGGACGTGGAGGTGGACCCGGAGACGGGCAAGGTGCAGGTCTTGCGCTTCACCGCCTTCATGGACTGCGGCAAGGCCGTCCACCCCAGCTATGTAGAAGGGCAAATGCAAGGCGCCTCGGCCCAGGGCATCGGCTGGGCGCTCAACGAGGAGTACTTCCTGAGCAACGATGGCGCCATGGTCAACTCCACCTTCCTGGACTACCGCATGCCCACCGCGCTGGACACGCCCATGATTGAAGCCGTGCTGATCGAGGTCCCCAACCCCAGGCATCCATACGGTCTGCGCGGCGTCGGCGAGGTCCCCATCGTGCCGCCGCTGGCCGCCCTCGCCAACGCCGTCTACCGCGCCACAGGCGTTCGCATGACCAAGCTGCCCATGTCCCCCCCGACCATCGTGGAGGCGCTCAAGACCAAGCAGTCCAAGAAGAAGTAGCGCGGTATTCTCTCTACTCTTTGGGGCTCCTTAAGCCTACAGCACTACGATGCATTAACGCAGATCACGGTCACGGTAAGCTGCCACGTATCGTTGGTGTTAGCGAACTCTACTGCGTCCGCAGCCCACGCAGTAGACCTGCCGTTGACCAACGTGGTCGGATAGCTAGCCGCTATAGAAATTTTCCCCGAGGCCAGGGCGGCGCCTGTTAACTGGGCGCCACCACCCGTAGCTACTTTGGCAGCAGAGCAGGTGGCCGTAGCGTTCTTGGACTCGTCGCTGTTGGTGGCGGTGGTAACTTGCACCAACACGTAGCCGCTTACGCCCACAAGGCCGGTAGCACCTGTGTCACCCGTATCCGCCCTTCGGGCCTTGTGCGCCAGTAGCACCCGTAGGGCCGGTAGCACCTGTGTCACCCGTATCGCCCTTCGGGCCTTGTGCGCCAGTAGCACCCGTAGGGCCGGTAGCACCTGTGTCGCCCGTATCGCCCTTCGGGCCTTGTGCGCCGGTAGCGCCCGTGGCGCCGATAGGACCCTGAGGGCCGGAAACGCCCTGCGGCCCCTGGATATTCCAATCAATCGCAGTCTCGTTCTTTTTGCAGTTCTCTACGGCGGCAACAACCCGAAGCACGTGTTCCTTGTCCGACGACCCGTCGTTGTTCTTATCCTTGAAGCAACCATAGATCAGGGCCGTATTACCGCCATGTCCCAAGGCCACAGACCCCAACCCTACCAGAGTAATCGCCAGGATTGGCAGGCCAATCGCGATTGCTAGTCTAGCTACTTGCCGTTGCCAGATGCCCTTGAGCAGCCTCATCGCACTCTCCTTCTTTTCTCATGAGCTCCGTCTCGGGCTCACTTGGCCTCGTCGCCCACGCGGCACATCGTGTTTGTGATGATGCCAGGGCCGAGCATGTCGTATCCTTCGCCCTCCGTTGTCACAACTTCGTCTCCGGATCACTCGGCCTAGTGCCTCACCTGGGTGATCTTGGTAACCTTGTTGTGTTGCACGCGGTTGATTCCTCCTTCTCGTGTTCGCCCTCGCTGTGGTCTATCGGGTCCTGACCTGCGTGATGAGGCTTCCTTGGTGGGGTTACGTTCGTAGCCGCGTCTCTGGGAGGTATCCTGTGTTTGGCGCCGTCCAACCGCTGGCTTCTCCACCTCTGTTCCTGGAGCTTTCTGGCCGGAGAGCAATGGGTTGTTGTACCGCATGGGGCCGATTGCCCTACCCGACGTATACCGAGGTTATACTCGTCGCATCCCAGGAACGAGTTGCGCTGACACGTGCGACTTCCATCGAAGAACCGTACATGATGCACGCCAATTCCTCTGCTCTACTCTCTCCGCATAATCTCGGTCAGGGCTATGGGAACGTTGGTGCACCGGGCGAGAGCGGAGGCAGGTCGCTTGCCGCGCACCAGTACCAAGACGTGATGCCAGTCCACCGGGCAAATGGCTAAGTACCGATTCTGCTTGAACGTGTCATAAGGCCTCGTTTCGCGTCGCATCCTGTCCCGTGGGTCGGTCACCACGTTGTCGCAACTTGTACTGAGTCTACGAACAAATTGACAGCGTATGGCGCTCAACCTCATCCACTGCCCCCTCGGAGCCTGTCCTGAGCGAAGCGAACGATCAGGCGAGGGGGTGTTGCGAGCCACGCGCCGACGTAAACACGTGGGGGCAAGGTCTTTAGAGTCTGTAACAAAATCCGCAACAGTGGACGCATGGCGCTTCACCTGCCTGCGTGCTTATTGGTCAGCAAGCAAGTCCCTTCCCCCTTAAGGGGGAAGGTTAGAATGGGGGTGAAACGCGTCTTGCCCAGCCACAAAACAGTTTTGTTACGCGCTCTTAGGAACCCACACCGCGACGTGCCGCTATTCTTCAGAATCGGCGTCACTACTCTGGCGTTCACGCTCCAAAGCCGCTATTGTTTCCCCGATGGAACTCGCTAAAATCCACGGGCTTGGCGCGCCACCAAATGGAATGGGAGGATGGGAATGCCGGACCTCTTGTACGACAAGCACCCCAGCCGGCACTACGCGCTCTTCACCATGAACCGCCCCGAGCGCCTCAACGCCCTGGGCGGCGCCATGCAGCAGGACCTGGAAGCGGCGCTGCTGGACTTCACCAACGACCCGGAGATGCGCGTCGGCGTCATGACGGGCGCCGGCAGGGCCTTCTCCGCGGGCGCCGACTTGAAAGAGATGAGCCAGCGCAACACCCGCTCGTCCGAGGTTGAGGAGCGCTTCGCGCACGGGGATATCACTGCCGAGGAGCGTCTGCGCCAGCTCCCTGGCGCACGGCGTCTCCGCGACGGGGCAGGCCTTCTCAACTCCCCGCTGTCCAACAACCCCAAGCCCTTCATTGCCGCCATCAACGGGCTGTGCATCGCAGGTGGGTTTGAGCGCGCCATGGACTGCGACATCCGCATCGCGTCCACAGAGGCGTACTTCGGCCTGTTTGAGGTCAAGCGCGGCATCCTTGCCGACTACGCCATCCACCACGCCGCGCGGCTCATGCCCTTCGGCGAGGCGATGTACCTCCTCCTCACCGGCGACACCATGAGCGTCCAGAACGCCCACCGCACCGGCCTCGTCCACGAGGTGCTGGAGCCTGCCCGCCTCATGCCCCGCGCCGTGGAGATGGCCGAGACCATCGCCTCCAACGCGCCGCTCTCCGTGCAGGGTTCCAAGGCCGTCATGCAGTTCTGGCGCCAGTACGCCATCGCCGAGTCGCTGCGCATGGCGCAATGGGTCAACCAGGTGGTGCTCACCTCGGAGGACTCCCGCGAAGGCCCCCGCGCCTTCGCCGAGAAACGCAAGCCTGTGTGGCAGGGGCGGTAGGAGACCCCGCAGACGTCGTTCTGAGCCGGAGCCTCAGCGGCGGCGAAGAATCCGTTACCCGTGCTCTCCAAACCTCAGAGACACCGACCCCATCACAACCAATCTGGGTAATCTGCGAAATCTGCGGAGGCGCACATGGACTTCTTTGACGTGGTGCACACCCAGCGCTCCATCCGGCGCTTCAAACCCGACTCGGTACCGGACGACGCGCTCTGGAAAATACTGGACGCCACCGTCCGCGCGCCCAGCGGCAGCAACCTCCAGCCGTGGATATGGCTCGTCGTCCGCGAGCAGGCCAAGCGCCAGGCCATCGCCCGCGCCGTCCGTGCCCTCTTCTCCACCGGCGGCGGCACCACGCGGATGCGCGAGCGGGCCACGGCGGAGCGGGACCCCAGCCAGCGCCGCGTCATGCTCACCGCCGCCGACTTCTTTGACGACGTGGCCGCCGCGCCCGTGCTCATCATCCCGTGCCTCGTGGGCGTCACATCGCCCACCACAGACGCCCGGAGCCTCCTGGCCGGGTCCTCCATCTACGGCGCGGTACAGAACATGATGCTCGCAGCACGCGCGGAGGGCCTGGGCACCGTCCTGACCACGTTCCAGGCTGGCATAGAAGACATGCTGCGCCGCGAGTTCCACCTGCCGCCCGAGGCCGTGCCGGTGGCCGTCGTCCCCGTCGGCTATCCTGACCGGCAGCGTTTTGGCCCTACGACGCGCAAACCCGTCGACACCGTGACCTACTGGGACGACTGGGGCGCAACCAGGAAGCGGGGTGAATGAACTGGCGAATGGCTTCGGGTGGTCAGGGAGATCAGTGTGTCAAACCGAATTAATCATCCAACCGAGAAATGGCTTCAGACGCTACTGCAAACGTTCCGGCAAGCGAAAAAGGATCCAGCGCTTGCTATCCATATATCCAACTTGGACGACTTCTCCGATCCTATTCAACTCCACCTGTTCTGATTCACCGCAGAGAAGTATCACATTAGCTATGGTGCGTTGTTGAGCACCAGGCTGTCTGGCTTTCCTGACGGCTTTGTGCAAGTTATCGGTCCTTTAGAACCCGCCAACCAGCGAAGCGTTCTATTGGAATGTCTCAGGTCCTCGATGTGGGATGAGGAAGTCGACGATCCTATGTTTCTTAGTGTCGGCGATAGGACAGCGCGCGAGTATCTTGTTCACCTACTCGCAAGCGAAAGACAGAAATTTGAGAGGTGCTTGCTGAACAGCTTGTACTCTAACGATTCTCTTAGAAGACCTTTGGTGGGTTCTAAACAAGTGATACCTGGACGTGAATTTGTTTGGGAGATATACGGAGACTTCTTGGCTCTCGAGCCTCATGAACTACTGAGTCCCATTGTCACCCGTACGACAAATCAAGCAAGCCCCCCAACTTCCACGAGTTCTACGCGAGAGCCGATGAAGAACTTGCAAGGCTTTGGGACGTTCTTCTACCCGCAGATATGGGTAGATGACATACCAAGGCCCTCCGTGGAGGAGATCATAGAATGCAAGAAGGGCAACGAACTCTTTGAATGCGCCTCAGGCATTCGGTGGAGAATACAAAGGGAAGATTTTCGTCATCAACCAAGATGGGTTCATAGGATTGCAGGCCGAGTCTCCACGTCAGGCTACAGAATTACTGAATGAACTAATGGCTACTGCCTGGCTTGCCGACATTGACGTCTGGTCCACGCGGGAGTTTGAACTCGGACCAGTAGAGATCGACCCTGAGAAACAGGTGATTGGGAGTCGTTCATCATCATTGGTTTCTTTGCGGCTAGCCCCCTTGTTTGATCTCGGGAGAATGAATACAAATTCCACCGTGGAGACTTTTATGGCCAGACTCCGACGAGTGAGTGTAGAACGCATGCGTCGAGTCGTTTCTGAAGCTGAACGTTTGACGATGGATGCTCGCTCCAAAAACCAGCTGTTATTTCTGTTTGAAGGAAGAACATATCTCGCTTCATCAGAATACCGTCAAAGTTCAGCTATGGCGTGGCTTGCCATTGAATCTTGGCTCGATTGGGCCTGGGATCGGCTGTTGACCAGCAAAGCGATTCCGGCTAGTCGGCACGAGTTCCTTAGTAGAATGCGGTTGGGGTCTGAGCAGACCGAGCCTGTCGTATCTGCGGGATAGCGTTTCTCACCGGTCGCACCACACGTCCGTCGCGAATTCGATAGCCCGCTGCGGCAACAATATCGCACCTGGGCAACTTGCGGGGCCGTCAGTGCCCATTCCGGAGGGGTGTGGCGTCTTGTCCGCGAGCTTCTTTGGCCGCTGCGATCCCCGTGTGGTAGCATCCGGGAGTTCGACAAGTGGCGCGTGCCCGTAAAGCAGTTCTACAACCTCAGGACTGGAGTATCGAGTATGCGTCAGAAAGCCAACGCAGTTCAATTCTCGCCAAGCGATCTTTCCGTGTTCTTGGAATCTGAGTTTGCTTCGTGGATGGATCGCTGGTACTTGGAACGCAACCGGCGGTCGAGCGGCCAGTTGCGCACTGATTCCAAACCGTTCCATCTCTTTACGACCTCACAAGCCACCCCCGACCAACCGGACGAAGAAGCACGTCTGTTTCAAGGCAAAGGCATGGCGCACGAAACGGCATTTCTGGCGCGGCTGCGCGCTGAGGGCAACCAGGTAACGGAAATTTCTGGTACCGAGAGTGCACTGAAGGCGACCGAAGCTGCCATGGAGGACCAGGCAGCATTCATTTATCAGGGCCATCTCGAGCACGATCCGTTTGCCGGTTGGGCTGACTTTCTGGCCAGGCAGCCGGGAAAGTCCCGATTCGGAGCGTATTCCTATGAGCCATGGGACACCAAACTGGCAAGATCCTCCAGGCCCGACTTTCTGGTCCAACTCTGCGCCTACGCGGACATGCTTGATCATATGCAGGGTGACCGCCCGAACGCGGTCCATGTCTTGCTGGGCACCAACGAGCGGAAAACGTTCCGGACAGCATCGTTCAGGTACTACGTAGCAGAGCTGACCGCCGCGTTTCTCGCATTCCAGGCTTCTTTTGACGCGCAACGTCCACCCCAGCCGGGTCTCTCAAAATCGTTTGGTCGATGGACCGGATATGCAGAGTCGATCCTGAAGGAAAGCAATCATCTGAGCTTGGTCGCGACCATGACGCGGGGTCAGATCAGGCATCTTGAGAGCGTCGGCGTTGCTACGCTGTCCGCTCTGGCAGCGTCCACACTCCCGGGCGTTTCAGGAATTGAGCGGGGGACGTTTGAGCGGCTACGAAGTCAGGCACACCTGCAAGTGGAGTCCAAGGGCAAGACGGTCCCCTTGTACCGCGTGCGCCCACACGAAGGCGAACGGACAAAGCTGGGACTCGCGTTGCTGCCGCCAGCGTCCGCCGGGGACGTGTTTTTCGACATGGAAGGATATCCACTCGCTGACGATGGGCTCGAATACTTGTTTGGGGCGGTGACTCACGAGAACGGCGTTGCCATCTTTAACGATTGGTGGGCGCACGACAATGCTGAGGAAAAGCAAGCGTTTGAGCAGTTCATCGACTGGGCAACAGACCGGTGGAAGCGTCACCCAGACATGCACATCTACCACTACGCATCGTATGAACCGGCTGCCATGCGCAAGCTCATGGGAAAGCACGCCACCCATGAAGACGAGGTGGACGAACTCCTGCGCCACCAGGTATTCGTCGATCTGTATACCGTCGTGCGTCAGGGGCTGGTGATTGGCACCCCAGGGTATTCGCTCAAGGATATCGAGTGCCTGTACGGCACCCAGCGACAAGGATCCATCAAGAACGCTTCTGCCTCGGTGGTTGCCTACGCGTCCTGGCTCGAGAGCGGGGAGGGCAAGCGACCGACGGACTCACCAGTGCTCGAGGACATCCGCCGGTACAACGAGGTCGATTGCCAGTCGCTAACCGGACTCGCTGAGTGGCTTCGAGACGAGCAGCGCCGGTCCGGGATCCAGTTCGCCGGTGCGGCTCCGGCCGGGACTGACGACCAGAAAACAAGTGATGCCGTCCCGGAGCCACCCGCGCGCCTGCTCGCGCAGCAGCTCTTGAAACAAAGTGAGGCGTTCCCAAGCGGGGATCCAGAACGGCGCCGGGTGCAGCAGTTGGTGGCGTACCTCCTCGAATTCCACAGGCGCGAGGAGAAACCCATGTGGTGGCGCATGTTCGACCGATCAGCCATGGAGGACCAGGAACTTGTCGACGATCTCGATTGTTTGGGCAACATGCGGCGAACCGCCGCGCCGCGGCGGCAGGACAAGAAGTCGTGGGCCTATGAATACACGTTCGATCCCAGCCAGGACACGAAGCTCCATGTAGAATCACCGTGCTACTTTGCTCGTGACCTGGAAAGTAAGACAGAAATCGTCTCGATGGACCGAGCAAACGGCCGCCTCGAGATCAAATTGGGGCCGACGAAACCAACGCCGCCAGAGTTGCTGAGCCTGATTCCAGATGAGCATGTCCCATCGACAGTGATCAGCAACGCCATTCTTCGCTACGGGGAGAAGTGGGTAGCGGGTGGCACCGCGTCGCAAGCCGTAGATGATGTACTGTTTCGACACCCACCACGCATTCGCGGCCTTGCTTCCGGCGATCTCATCACAGACGGCAAGGAGTTGCTGCCGCAGGTCATAAGCCTCGTGCAGCGTCTCGACAGTTCGACCCTTTGCATTCAGGGTCCGCCAGGCTGCGGCAAGACATTTACCATGGCAGCCGCCATTGTCGCCCTCCTGCGAGATGGCAAGCGAGTGGGGGTGACGGCAAATGGCCACAAGACCGTCATGAACGTGTTTGAGGCAGTGTTCCAGGCTGAGCCGAACGGCGTCACAGGGGTTCCCGTGCTCAAAGTTGGCGGGGATACCTCAGAAACACTCATCCAAAATCGCAGCGTCAAACACGTGGAGAGCGCTGGGGCGCTCGCAGCGATGGGTTCAGGCCCTGTGCTCATCGGCGGCACCGCGTGGCTCTTCAGTCGTCCTGAATTGGTAGGACAACTCGATTATTTGTTCATCGATGAAGCGGGCCAATTTGCCTTAGCGAACATCGTGGGCGTTGGCCCCTCGGCAAGGAATGTGGTACTCGTTGGAGACCAAATGCAGCTGGCACAACCGATCCAGGGAACTCACCCCGGGGACAGCGGTAAATCAGGTCTTGAGTATCTCCTGGACGGTAAGGCAACCGTCCCTCCGGACCTCGGCGTGTTGTTGAATACAACCTGGCGTATGCACCCGACGATCTGCACATTCATTTCAGATGCCATCTATGAGGGACGTCTTGAGGCGCACCCGCGCACGGAGCGGCAGCGTGTCGCCATCGGCACCGGGCGCAACTCAATGGTTCCAACAGAGACGGGCATCCTCTTCAAACCAGTAGTGCACGAGGGCAATGCCCAGGAGAGCGACGAGGAAGTGGACGCCGTTGAAGCGATCGTGCGGGAGTTGCTTGAGCGCAAAGTCCAGGATGCAGGCGCACGCTCGCTGAGGCCGCTGACGTTGGACGACATCCTCATCGTGGCGCCCTATAACATGCAGGTCCGTCGGATTGCCGAGCGACTTGGCCTGCAGGCGCACGTGGGAAGCGTGGACAAGTTTCAGGGTCTTGAGGCCCACGTGGTGATAGTGTCGATGTGCGCCTCGTCTCTTGATGAAGCGCCCAGGGGGGCTGAGTTCTTGCTCAGTCCAAATCGGCTAAACGTGGCGGTGTCTCGGGCCAAGAGCCTGGCAATAGTAGTGGCCAGTCCCGCGTTGCTGGCCTCACGGTGCGAGACCGTTAATCAAATGGAGTTGGTAAACCTGCTGTGCTGGTTGAAGAACTACGCCGGAAGTTCCGCCGGGGTCACCAGGTAGGATTGCATAAACTCAGAGGAAGTCTGCCCCTCTAGGATTTCCTTGGACACCAAAGGATGGGCGTGATTCCCTCATGTGGGAGGTGTCTAGTGGGAACCAGGGGCAGTACGATCGGGCAATAACGAAAAGGTACTCCGGCCGCGCCTAGGAGCGTCTGCTATGACTACCCTGCTCGTCGGGTTGGACTCCGCATGGACGCCCACCAATTTTGGTGGGCTCATCGGGGTGCTCCACCTTGATGACGGGACGTTCCGCGACCTGGATCCACCTCAGATCGTAAACTATCCTCAAGCCGAACAGGTCATTCTCAAATGGCAACACGAGCAGAAGCCGAAGGCCACAATCGTGCTGTTTGACCAGCCGACGATCGTTAAGAACGCCGCGGGCCAGCGGCCTGTCGAGAACCTTTTGGATCCGTGGTTAGCCGCAGGCGAGGTGGCATGCAGCCGGCCAACACCGCCAGGGAGGAGATGTTCGGAAAGAAGGCACCGGTGTGGTCATTCCTAACCACGTTCGGTGGCCCGGCGAATCCCCTAGAGCCAGTCGTGGGCACGGGGGTGTTCGAAACATACCCGGTGCTGGAGATAATTGCGCTCGGGTGGACGCTACCAGATTCACGCCCTGCAGGTCGGCTGCCCAAGTACAACCCGGGACGGCGGAAGACCTTTTCGAAGGACGATTGGCGGCACGTCTGCGGGCGGGCGTCAGAAGCGTTCCTGGAGCGCGGACTCTGGGAAATCGGTAAGTGGATCGGCGGCGTTGCCCTGAACGATTCGCCGAGCAAGCCCGATCAGGACAAGCTGGATGCTTGTCTGTGCCTGCTGGTCACGCTGTACTTGGCCGAGCGGAAGGACTGCCTGATGGTCGGTGATCTGCGAACTGGCTACATTGTCGTGCCAAACGGTGCCGGACTGCGAGAGGAACTTGAGGAGCGGTGCGAAGTGACTGGGCGAGCGCCGTCCGAGTGGGTGCGAACTTTCCGGCTTCTGTCGAGCCCGCTGTCACAACAAAGGTATCACAAACCCCGCGGGGATCTCGCCTAAAACGTCTCCCCGGTCTCCTTCCTGCCCTTGTCCAGCGCCGTCTGGATCACGCGGATCAGATCCATCGCCGCCTGCGGGCTCAACTCCACCGCCACGCGCGCGCTCAAGCCCTCCGCGTCGTTGACGAAGTCAATGTTCAGCGCGTGCTCGCGATTGTAGTGCAGCGGGTGGTCAAAGGAGACCGCCACTTCTTTGAGCGCAAACCAGCCTGTCGGGCCCTTGCCGCTGCCCGCGATCTCCGCCTTCTCCACGATATTCGTGCACATCAGTCTTTGTCCTCCGTCATGACGATAACCTGTGCGTCTTGTAGGGGCGGGTTTGAAACCCGCCCCTACGACTCCAGTGGACCCTCTCCTTCTTGGAGAGGGTAGGGTGAGGGTTCCCCTACCCCAGCGTCTTTTCCAGAAACGCGTACACCTTCTTCCAGCCGTCCACCGCCTGCTCCTGGCGGTACATCGCCCGGTCGTAGTAAAAGAAGCCGTGGCCCGCGCCGTCGTAACGGTGGAACTCGTAGTTCTTGCCAGCCTCCTTCAGCACCGCCTCGTGCTGGTCTACCTGGGCGCGCGGCGGGTTCTGGTCATCGTTGCCAAAGAGTCCCAGAATCGGGCACGACAGGTCCTTGGTGTAGTCAATCGGCGAGACGGGCTGTGCAGGCGTGAGCCGGTCCGCCGCCTGGACCACGTTGCCGCCCCAGCAGTCCACGGCGCCGTCAAACACACCCTTCGTGCGGCTTGCGGCCAGGACCGTGTGCCGTCCTCCGGAGCAGCAGCCCATGACGCCCACCTTGCCGTTGGAGGTGGGCAGCGACTTGAGATACCGCGCCGCGCCGGCGGCGTCGCCAACCACCTGGTCGTCCGGCAGGCCGCCCGAGGCGCGCGCCTTGGCGACCACGTCCTCCACCGTGCCATGCCCGGTGCGGCACCAGATGTCGGGCGCAATGGTGACGTAACCGTGGTGGGCAAGGCGGCGCGCGGTCTCCCGGTGGAACTCATCCCAGCCGGGCGCGTGCGCAATGAGCACCATGCCAGGGAATGGGCCGGCGCCCAGCGGCTTGGCCACGTACGCGTGAATCGTGTCACCCTTGTTCCCCTGCATGGTGATGGTCTCCGCGAGCATACCCTCATACATGTCGGTCGTGTACTTGTGCATTGCGTTCCTCCTTCTTGTACGTTGCTGTGACATGATTGGAGCGAACCGGCCCGCCTGTCAAGATGGTGGGCGAATGCCCGAGAAACCGAATAGTCCCACCCTTTCAGGGGAGGGGTGGGGAGAGGTCACGTACCACCCAGCCCTCCTCAGCATGCACCGAAAAGATAGCGCACCGTTGCCTCGTGCCCCGGGGCAGAGGTCACCCTGCCATTCGCTACTACCCAAAATCAGCCCTCACCAGCTACGCTCAACGTGGCCCATCTCATCGCAGCTTACCATCACACTACGAGTCCCTCCGCAGCACGAGTCCCTCGGCCATCCCTCACAGATACCACCGTTGAATAGGGCAATACTTGGAGCTCAACCAAAATACACAACACCGGCCCCCACCGCACAAAAAGCCTCTCAACCACCGAGAAAACAATTCCGGCCAGTTTGCGGTCCCACACTAAAATCAAGGCAAACAACCTGCTTAACCCTGGCCCAGCCGGGCCGAGAAGATCGGCCATCCCTGGGAGAACGTGGCGCGGGGGATGAAGTGGCTCTGCTGTCCCCCAAGCGCAGGCTCCCAGCCAATAATGCCGAGCAGGCCCCCCCCTTGACCCAGCAAGAACAACAATCCAACCGCGATGCTAAAAGCCGCGATGAGTCCTGCGGCCACACGCAGCGGAGTCCCGCGGCGGGCCACGCGAAAACCCGCTAGGGAAGCCGCCGTTATCGCAGAGTTGGCGATGATGAGGCCTACGACGAAAGCGGCCAGCATGGCGACTCCTAACGCCTTTCCGCCAGCACCGGCTACAGCCAGAAACAGGACTGCTTGCGTGGCGGTCTCTGCCCCAATGCCGTGAAGCATTCCAATGCCCCATGCCGTCCGGACTCCATAGGCGGAAGACGCCCGTACGGCGAACGGCTTTTGGTCACCTTTGATACGGCCGCTCACCCAGGCGCTGATTGCTCGGAACCCGTCAAACATGAGCATCCAGCGACTACGGAGCTGAAACTGATCGTCCTTCTTAAAGAGCGAGTAGATAATCCACGCTGCGAGAAAGATAAGGGTGGCCCCGACGATCCGTTCCATGGCAGCATCAACCCAGCCGGGCAATGCCAAGCCGGCGAGGATGGCGAGCATTCCGAGTCCCGTAACCACGAACGCGTGTCCGAGCACATAGGCGGTCGCGAGGGAAAAGCCCCTCCTTCGTCCCGCAACCGTGCCGGTGATATCGCTGATCGCCGCGATGTGGTCCCAGTCAACCCCATGGATCAAGCCAAGGAGCAGGACCGTGAACAAAAGAACGAGGTCACCGGTGGGACTTTGCATCACTGCTTCCTCCGGCCATTTGCGGCGTCGCCCATCGCGGGTCCAGACCGCTGGTGGATGCTAAGCAACGACTTGCTGGCGCAACGTAGTCTGGATCGCGTTGGAACCGAGTGTCTTCCACGCTGCTTCGGGGGGCGCTTCGAGGCACGCCACCAATCCGCCAAGTTGGCGCGTTAAGCTTCCCAAACGTGCGATGAGCCGCCCTTGAGGCTAGCCGCTTTTGCGAACCATTGCAACTGGAGCTGCAGTAAGAGCTGAGGTGGAACGATAGTGCAAGGCGCAACACCGTCGCACGCGGAGCAATACCAGGCCAAGGCGGGAGTAGCGAGGAGGGGACGAGGCGAATGTGCTGCTCTAGGCTTTGACCTGGCAGGAGGCGTACAGCGCGTCGTAGATGGGGAACATGAGTTTCAGCTTGCGGTGGTCGTCCGGGCAGGTCGTGGCCAGGCCCTCGGAGATGGCGAGGAGCCCCGCGGCCTCCGGCGCAACGCTGAGGTCTTGCGGAATGTCGGCACCGTGAACGATGCGCGCCAGCCGGTGGAGAGCAGCGTCGTTAACGCGGAATGCTGAGATGAGCGTCTCAAAGGTGCAGGTGTTGCCACGGTGCCCGAATTCCGCTCCCTCCGCGTCAAAGGAGCGCGCTCCGAGCCTCTGAGCTTCTTCCAGGACACGGTCCGCCGGGACGTAGACGAACTCCGCGTCCGGGTCAAGAAACCGCTTGATGAGCCAGGGGCAAGCCACGCGGTCCACCTTGGCGTTCTGCCGGGTTATCCACTTCATTGCGCCCTCCTGCCTGGACGAAAAGCATACCCCCTCATCCAGGGGGTCCATCGGGATCGAGGAACGAGTAACAAATGGCTGGGAGCGATGACGACCGGGTGGCAAGCACAACAAACGGCTATTTGACGGGATCGGTCAGAAGGCTGTTTTTGTAGTGGATACCTGGCGGAGAGAGTGGGATTCGAACCCACGATACCTTGCGGTATACCGCATTTCGAGTGCGGCGCCTTCAACCGGGCTCGGCCATCTCTCCGCGAGAAGGTCATTATACCATTGGAGACGTCCGCTCCCCCGCGCCGCCTGGCTCCAGGGGATTCCCGCACGGAACATCGTGGTCAGGCGGCGGAGTCGCGTAGCTTGCGGCTCTTCACGGCCTGCCCTGCTACCACGCTTCCTTGACACATCGCATCCTGCCCGATACACTAAAGTCAGTTCCACGGCTTCGTTACCTTGTGCACGGGCAATCCTGGAGGCGCCAGCCTTGGTGAGGTCCTTACGAACCTCGGACGGTGACCCAGACCGTAGACGTTGGGCAGCGGTCGTCCTTGCGGCGGGGAAGGGGACACGGATGAAGTCCCGTCTCCCCAAGGTCCTTCACCCCCTCTGCGGCCTTCACATGCTTGACCACGTGCTCAACGCCGTCCAGCAATCGGGCATCAAGCGCACCGTGCTGGTCACCCCGCCCTCTTCGCGCCGCATTCAGCGCCACGCCGGCGGCGCCATCCTGAACGCCGAACAGCCCAAGCCGCTTGGCACCGGCCACGCGGTGCTCTGCGCCATGCCCTTCCTGGAAAGCCCCACCGCACAATCCCGTGGCATGAGCAACGGCGCCTCAAAAGACGCCGCTGAGCACGTGCTCGTCCTTGCCGGGGACGTGCCGCTTCTCCGCCCGGAGACCCTCCGGGCGCTCATGGCGCGGCACCTGGAAGCGCAGGCCGACGTCACCGTCCTCACCGCCGTTGGCATGCCGCCCGATGGCCTGGGCCGAGTGGTGCGCGACGCCTCCGGTTCGGTGACGCGCATCGTAGAAGAGCGGCACGCCCGCTACGCTCAAGAGCGCATTGAAGAGATCAACAGCGGCATCTACTGCTTCCGCGCCGCCGCGCTCTGGCCGCGCCTCACGGAGCTCACGCCAAGCCCAACCGGCGAGCTTTACCTCACCGACGTCGTTGACATGACCGTCCGTTCCGGCGGGCGGGTCGCCGCCTACACCGCTCCCGACCCCTGGGACGCGTTCGGCGTCAACACCCGCCGGCAGCTTGTCCAAGCCGCGGCGATCATGCGCCGCCGCATCTGCGAGCACTGGCTGGACCAGGGCGTCACCGTCGTTGACCCCGCGTCAACGTTCCTTGACGCGACGGTCGTCATCGGACGCGACACCGTCATCCAGCCCAATACTTGCCTCTACGGCGCCACCCGCGTTGGCCGCGACTGCGTGGTCGGCCCTGGCGCCGTCGTTGTGGACACGACCATCGCTGACCGTTGTGAAGTCCAGGGGTCGGTGCTTGAGGGGGCGGTGCTTGAGCGGCGGGCGCGCGTGGGGCCCTTCTGCCACTTGCGGCCAGGCGCGCATCTCATGGAGGACGTGCACCTGGGCAACTTCGTTGAAGTGAAGGAAAGCACGGTGGGGAAGGGCACGGCCGCGAGCCATTTCAGCTACCTCGGCGACGCCACCATCGGGAAGAACGTCAACATCGGCGCGGGTACGATCACGTGCAACTACGATGGGAAGCAAAAGCTCCGCACCACCATCGGCGACAACGCCTTCATTGGCAGCGATACGCTGCTCGTGGCGCCCATCAGCGTCGGCAACCGCAGCTCCACCGGGGCAGGCTCCGTGGTGACGCGCGACGTGCCCGACGACACGCTCGTCGTTGGCGTGCCTGCGAAACCCCGGCAGCGCCCCAACCCGTAACACGGCGCACCCTCACCGCACAAGGTTGGTTGTTCTTGGACACAGGAATCATCGTGGCAGCCGTCATCTCTGCCGCCGCACTGGTGCTCAATGGAGTGACCAGCGTCGGCGAGGCGGCGTTCCTCGCCGTCGCGCGGGAGCCATACCACCTGCGCACCTCCGACAGCTCGCTCAACGCCCAGATGCTCAGGCGGCTCATCGCTTCCCAGGCCCGGACCGAGGGAGCGCTCCTAGGAACGCGCCTGGCCCTCGGCATCATCGCAGTCGTCTGCGTTGTCGCTCTTGTGGCGCCGCGCACCGGCGTGCCATGGGGAGGCGTCGCGGGAGCCGTCCTACTCACCGTAGGTGTATTCCTCGCAACCACCGGCATGGCCAGAAAACTGGTGAACCCCTCAGCCTCAACATTGGCCCTAGCCGCCGCGCCGTGGTTATTCGTCGTGTACTTAGTCGCCACCCCGCTTGCGTGGGCCGTGGGGATTTTTACGCCGCGCGATCCTTCCCGCTCCCGTCTTCTTAACACCTCGCCATCGCCGCTGGCCAAAGTGGGCGATCTAGCAATGAGTCCCGATGGGTCGCCGCCGCACAACGAGCACGAGCGCCGGATGATCCAGTCCATCCTGGAGCTGGATTCCACGACCGCGCGGGAAATCATGACGCCCCGCGTCGACCTGGTTGCGCTCCCCGCCGATGCCAAGCCAGCCGAATTCATGGAGGCGATGAGCACCAGAGGCCACAGCAGAATACCCGTCTACGACGGCACCGTTGATCACATCGTGGGAGTGATATACGCCAGGGACTACCTCAAGGCCACGAGCACGCCCGGACCGACGCCAAGCTTGAAGGATCTGGCGCGTTCCACGCTGTTTGTTCCAGAAACCAAGCGCCTTAACGAGCTGCTCAAAGAGTTCCAGCAGGCCCATGTTCACATCGCCATCGTCGTTGACGAGTACGGCGGCACCGCCGGCATCGTGACCATAGAAGACCTACTGGAGGAAATCGTGGGCGAGCTTTCCGACGAGTTCGCCCACGAAGAGCCGCAGGTCCAGGTCGTCAGCGACAGCCAGGCAGTCGTACACGCCCGCACCGGGCTTGACACGCTCAATGACCTCTTCGGCTCGTCGCTCCAAAGCGAGGACGTTGACACCGTGGGCGGTTTCCTGTTCGGTCTGTTGGGAAAGATGCCGGCGGTCGGCGACAAACGGTCCGCCGACGGGCTGCAGTTTGAAGTAGCGGAGCTGATCGGCCGTCGGATCCGCAAGGTCCGCGTCACACGGCAAGTGGGGACGGCCCAGCGGCCAGGCGGCGCCACCGAGCCTGAAGCGGAACGTTCGTCAGCAACTGGATAGGCCACCATGCGGATGCCGCGCCAGTGACTCAAACTGTTACACCAGTTCACTGGAATGCACCATGAATCACACCGCCATTCTGAGGGAGTCATTCTACAGAAGGACGACCGAGGAATCTCTCCACAACGTGCTCGTCGTGACGTAGCCGCCGAGGCAGCACCTACCGCCGGGCGAGGCGCGGGGAAATCCTTCGTGGAGTTCGCCCTGAGCGAGGCGAACGGGCTCACAGCGGGCTCTGCACGCTCTTCACGCCGAGGGCGCTTGGTGGGCATGGCGGAGCCAATCCCGGTCTGTGGGGTGGTTGGTGGTCGCAACCGCTGAGGCACGGCTTGACCAAGCGTGTGACGGCGCGTGCAGCGCGGTGCTGAGCATCCGCGCGGTCGCCACCACGTTGCCGCGCATCCGGCCACCTGCTATAGTGGAAACGGCTCAGGCCCCCGTAGCTCAGCGGATAGAGCACCGGCCTCCGGAGCCGGCCGCGGGCGTTCGAGTCGCCCCGGGGGCACTTCTTTCACCATCGGGGCGTGGCCCAGCGGTAGGGCACCTGGTTTGGGACCAGGGGGTCGGCAGTTCGAATCTGCCCGCCCCGATAATAAGCTTTCATCGATGACCTCCGTCTGACGATCATCCAGCGCGCCGCAGTGTCAGGGGTCATTGCCAATGGGGAGAGCACTCACAGCGCGCAGTGGTTACTCGTCCGCCTTCTCGATCTCTCGCCGCATTGCGGCGGCCCGCTGTAATGCCCTACAAGGGAGCCCGATGATCAACATCGCGTTCAAGAAGATCACCCTCGCCAACGGCCTGGACGTCATCCTGCACGAAGACCACGCCTTGCCCCTGGTCGCCGTCAACGTCTGGTACCACGTGGGCTCCAAAGACGAGCAACCCGGCCGGACCGGCTTCGCCCACCTGTTTGAGCACATCATGTTTGACGGCTCCAAGAACCACAACCGCAGTTTCTTTGATCCGCTGCAGCGCGTCGGCGGCTCCCTCAACGGCTCCACGACCCGCGACCGCACCAACTACTGGGAGAACCTGCCTGCCAACGAGCTGGAGCTGGCGCTCTGGCTGGAGTCCGACCGGATGGGCTTCCTCCTGGACGCCCTTGACCAGAAGCGGTTTGAGACCGAGCGCGAAGTCGTCCACAACGAGCGGCGGCAGAGCTTCGAGAACCGCCCTTACGGCATGGCGTCCATCCACATCCAGGAGGCGCTCTTCCCGCCGCCGCACCCCTACCACTGGAACACCATCGGCATCCCCGCGGACCTGGACGCGGCGACGCTCGAGGACGTGAAGGCTTTCTTTACCAAACACTACGCGCCCAACAACGCCAGCCTCGCCATCGCCGGCGACATCAACCCGGACGAGACGCTGAAGCTGGTGGAGCGCTACTTCGGCGACATCCCACCGCAGCCGGCCGTGCCCCGCGTGACGCGCCGCGAGTCCGACCTAAAAGGCGCCGTGGACCTCACCATCACCGACAAGGTACAGCTTCCAAGGCTCTACCTGTCGTGGCCCTCGCCAGGGCGGTTCCACCAAGACGACGCCACCGCCACGGTCATGTCCACCATTCTGGGCAGCGGCAAGCGGTCCCGGCTGTTCCGCTCGCTGGAGTACGAAAAGCAGATCGTCCAAGAGGTCATGGCGTTCCACTTCGGCGGGGAGATCGCCGGCCAGCTCCAGGTCATCGCCACCCCCGCGCCGGGCCACACCATCGCCGAGGTGCAGGAGGCGGTGGAGATGGAGCTGGAGCGCATGCGCCGTGAGCCCCCGACCGAGGAGGAGTTGGCGGGCGCAAAGAACGGCATAGAGGCCATGCACGTGCGCCAGCTTGAGCGGCTGGGCGGCTTTGGAGGCCGCGCCGACCAGCTAAACGCCTACAACGTCTTCGCGGGCGACCCCGCCAAGGTCAACACCGACCTGGACGACTACATGAGGGTCCGCCCCGAGGACGTGCAGCGCGTGGCGGCGAGCTTGCTGACCAGTCGGCGCGTCCAGCTCGTCGTCCAGCCTGAGCCGCGCCTCGCCGCAGGGCGCAGCCAGGTGGACCGGACCGTGCAGCCGCCCAGTCAGCATAGACACCCGTTCAGTCCGCCCGCTCCGGCCCGACGCCGGCTTTCCAACGGGATCAACGTTTTGGTCGTCCCCATGAGGAGCCTACCTCTCGTGAGCCTGGGCGTCATGCTCTCCACCGGCGCCATGACCGACCCGGCCAGCCTGCCGGGCCTTGCCTACGTGGTTGGAGAACTGCTCCAAGAGGGCACCGAGACCCGCACGAGCCAGCAGCTTGCCGCCGAGCTGGAGTTCATCGGTGCGGAGCTTTCGGTCCGCGCTGAGCGCGTCCAGACGCTCGTATCCACAACGGCCCTTACGAAGAACTGGACAAAGGCGCTTGAGTTACAAGCGGACATCGTGCTGCACCCAACGTTCCCGCATGACGAAGTCACGCGCATCCGCAAGCAGTTGCTCACGGACCTGGCGCGAGCCAAGGACGACGCGACCCGAATCGCCGACCGGCTGTACCCAGGGCTGCTCTATGGGCGCGCCACGCCGCTCGGGCACCCGTCGACCGGCAACGAGGACTCGGTGGCGCGCATAACGCAAGAGGACCTCGTACGCCACCACCGCGCCTCCACCGGGCCGCACAGCAGCACGCTGCTCGTGGTCGGCGACGTCTCCGTGGACGAGGCTGTGGGTCAACTGGAGCAGCGCTTCGGCCAATGGGCCGGCAGCCAAGAGCCGCAACGCAACAGCGTAGGGCCCCTGCCAGATCCGCGATCGCAAAGCCCGACTCTCTATCTCGTGGACAAGCCGGGCGCAGCCCAGTCCGTCATCCGCGCAGGGCACCTGAGCGTACCGCGCCACCACCCTGATTTCGCGGCGCTGACGCTGCTCAACTACGCGTTCGGCGGCCACTTCGGCGCGCGTCTCAATGCCAACTTGCGCCAGGCCAAGGGCTACAGCTACGGCTACCGCTCCTTCATTTCATGGATGCGAGACTCATCGTACCTGCTGGCAGGCGGCTCGGTGCACACGGCGGTCACCAAAGAGTCAGTGGCCGAGACGCTCAAGGAGTTCGCAGACGTTCGCGTCGGCCGCCCGATTACGAAAGAGGAGTTGGAGGACGCGCGCATGGGGCTGCTGCGCAGCCTGCCCAGCACGTTTGAGACCACCGATCATCTCCTTGACCGGCTGGTGCAGCTTGTGGAGTTCAACCTGCCGGACGACTACTTCGCGACCATCGCCCAGAAGTTTGAGTCGGTCACGCTAGATGACGTCCACCGTGTGGCGCGGGACCTCTTGCTTGACCAGCACCTGACGTTGCTGACCGTGGGCGACCGGGCCAAGGTTGAGCCCGGCCTCAAGGAGCTTGGCCTGCCTGTTGTCCACCTAGACTACGAGGGGGCCGTGCTTCCTAGCTGATGCCTCTGTTCCCAACACGAGCACTACACTCCCGTTCCTTCGCCAAGTCGGGGGATTTGCGTCCGCATGCAGGAGTCGCTGATGTCGTCAACCCTAACAACCAACGGCGCCATCATTGAGGTGGAGGACCTGCACAAGAGCTACGGCGCGCTCAAAGCCGTGGACGGCGTGTCGTTCACCGTGCAGCGCGGCGAGGTCTTCGGCATGCTCGGCCCCAACGGCGCCGGCAAAACGACGACCGTGGAGATCCTGGAGGGCATACGCACGGCGGACAGCGGGCGGGCCATCGTCAACGGCATTGACGTGCGCAGGGACCCGCGGGGCGTCAAGTCCATCATCGGCGTCCAGCTTCAGTCCTCCACGTTCTTTGACGAGCTCCAGCTCTCCGAGCTGCTGGAGGTCTTCGCAAGCCTATACCACCGCTCGGTGGACGCCAAGGCCCTGCTGCACAAGGTGGAGCTAGACGACAAGATCAACGCCTACTTTAGCAAGCTCTCCGGCGGGCAGAAGCAGCGCTTCTCCATCGCGGCGGCCCTGGTGAACGAGCCGGTGGTGCTGTTCCTGGACGAGCCGACCACGGGCCTGGACCCCCAGGCGCGCCGCCACCTGTGGGAAATGGTCAAGCAGTTCAAGGCGAACGGCACGACGGTGGTGCTGACGACGCACTACATGGAAGAGGCCGAGGTGCTCTGCGACCGGGTCGCGGTCATGGACAGCGGGCACATCGTGGCGCTGGACCGGCCGGACGCGCTCGTTGACAAGCTGCTCGCCAAGGGGTTCCACAAGGAGCGCGTGGAGCGCCAGGCCACCCTGGAGGACGTGTTCCTTGACCTGACCGGCAAGGCCCTGCGGGAGGACTAGACCACCAAACCCCCTGTATCCTCAGATTTCACAGATCACGCAGATTCAAGTTCCAGAAATCTATGAAATCTGCGCAATCTGCGGATTGGTTCCCTTCAGGAGAGCGAGAACATGAAGACTAATCCCACCTGGGTGTTGACGCTCGCCTCAGGCAAGATATTCCTCCGAGACCGGGCGGCGCTGTTCTGGACGTTCTTTCTGCCCGTGCTCATCATGGTCATCTTTGGCGTGTTGAACTTCGGCTCGTTCGGCAGCGTCAGCCTGGGTCTGGTGGACGAGGCCGGCACCGACGCGTCGCGCGGACTGGCGCAGGGACTCGCGAGCATTAACGCAATCAAGCTGACCCAGAGCGCCTCGCTGGGCTCGGAGCGCCAGGCGCTGCTGGACGGCGACCGGCAGATCGTGCTCGTGCTGCCGCCCGGCTTCGGCGCCACGCGCGCGCCCTCCGACGTGAAGGTCCTCTACAACGAAGGGCGTCCCGAGCAGGTACAGGTCGGCCTGACCATCATCCGCGAGGCGCTGAACCGCATGACGCTCCAGGCCGCGGGCGTGCAGCCGCTGTTCACCCTGAGCACGGAGTCGGTGACATCTCGCGAGTTCAACTACATTGACTTCTTGGTGCCCGGCGTGGTGGCCATGTCCATCATGCAGCTTGGGCTGTTCAGCGTGGCGTTCGGGTTCGTCCAGCTCAGGCAGCGGGGCATCCTGCGGCGGCTGTGGGCCACGCCGGTCCGGCCTCGCAGCTTCCTCTTCGCGCAAGTGGTGACGCGGCTGGTCGTCTCGGTGTTGCAGTCGCTGCTGCTCATCGGCATCGCCGTGCTGTTCTTCGACGTGCACATCGTCGGAAACATCCTGGGCATCCTTGTGCTCGCCGTGCTGGGCGGCGCGGTGTTTCTGACCATGGGCTTCGCCATCGCGGGCCGCGCAAAGAACGAGAATGTGGCCGCGCCCATCGCAAACATTGTGGCGCTGCCGATGATGTTCCTCTCCGGTGTGTTCTTTGGCCGCGACGCCATGCCCGAGGCCCTGAAGACCATCACCAGCTACCTGCCGCTGACCTACCTGGCGGACGGGATGCGCGCCATCTCCACCCAGGGCGCCACGCTGTGGTCACAGTGGCCCGCGGTGCTCGGGCTTGGCGTGTGGCTGGTCGTGAGCTTCGTCGTGGCGACGCGCCTCTTCAAGTGGGAGTGACCTGGAACGCCTGAAATCCGTAGGGGCGCACAGCCGTGCGCCCCTACCTACTGTCCAATCGCCATGATCTGCGCAATCTGCGGATTCGCCTCCCCCTACCCCTTGAACGCATGGCGCAGCTCGTCCGTCTGGGCGGCCATGACGAGGTCATTGCGGTGCAGGCCGCGGATCTTGTGCGTCCACCAGGTGACCGTGGCGCGGCCCCACTCCACCGTGATTTTCGGATGGTGATCCTGCTCGTCAGCGCGCTTGCCGACCACGCCGGCGAAGGCCAACGAGTGCGCGAAGTCCGGGAAGCGAAAGACGCGCTCAAGCTGCTTGACGCCGTCGCGCTCCACGATCTGCCACGCCGGGATCTGAGGCTTCAGCTCCGCAACGTCGGCGTCGGTAACGCGTGGCGAGTCGGCCCTGCAAGCGACGCACTTCTCCCTCGCAATCGCAGCCATGCTCTGCTCCCTCCTCGGCACTGTCTGCTGGATGTACTTATCGTGAATCCCAACCTTACCGTACTGCAAAGCCGCAGCCCGCGCCACCCCTCGTCGTACGCCTCCCAGGGTCACCCCCATCCCCATGCTGACCACCTCCACCGCCGTTCTGAGCGAAGCGAGGAATCTCCCTCCGTCCCAAGGCCAGCCGCCTCCCATAGCACGAGCGTCCACTGCGCCCACGCCTCGTTCGCCGCCTCAGCCCTTAACACCCGCCCCTCTTGTCATTCCGACGAGCGAAGCGACGAGGAATCTCCCCGTATCCGAGGCCGTCCACCTCCCTTGGCGCGACCGTCCACCTCACTCACGCCTCGTTCGCCGCCCAGCCCTTGGCACCCGCCCCGCTCGGGGCCATAATGTCCTCCATCGCCCATTGCCGCGAGCCGCAAAGACAGGAGCAGCCCACATGCAGATGAAGCGCGCCCAGGGCAAGACCCTGCGTTATGTCACGATGCTGCCGGACGGGTACGACGAGCAGAAGAGCTACCCCACGGTGGTGATGCTCCATGGCTTCGGCGCCAACATGCAGGACCTGGCACCCCTCGGCGAGGTGCTCAACCCCGCGTACCTGTACCTGTGCCCTAACGCGCCTGTTCAGATGCAGATCAGCCCGTGGCAGCTCGGCTACGGCTGGACGCCGCCGCGCGACCTGAACGCGCCGGAGTTCACGCAGCAGGCGGAGGCGCTGCTGGCGGGCTTCTTTGACGAGACGTTCGCGCAGTACAAGGTGAAGCCCGGCAACGTGGTGCTGATGGGCTTCTCGCAGGGCGGCGGGATGACCTTCCGGTGCGGGCTGCCACGCCCCGAGATCTTCCCCGGCATCGCGGCGCTGTGCGCGGTGGTGCCGGACGAGGCGGAGATGCGCGCCAAACTCCCCGCGCAGAGGACGCAGAAGGTGTTCGTGGCGTACGGCGAGCAGGACCAGCTCATCCCGCCGGAGCGTGCCCACGCCGCGAAGAAGTTCCTGGAGGGCGCCGGCTACCCGCTGCGCTTCAAGGGCTACCGCATGGGCCACGAGATCTCCCCCGAGGTGATCGCCGACCTGCGCACGTGGCTGGGGGAGGTGCTGGGGAATGAGATAGCTGGACGTTGAGATGCCACGGTGGTGAGGTTTTTCAAAGGCTCGCGAGCGAGGTGAGTGGGATGGTCGCATTGTCGGGACGCCGCTGTTTAGACTGTGGCAAGCCTATGGGGCTCCTCTCTTTAGTTAGTAGTCGACCCCGTTGTAAGAACTGTGAACTGAAGGAGGAAACCAGGCTCTCGGCCGAGCGTGAGCGCACACGAAGAGAGCGGGCTGAACAAGTTAGACAATATGAGGCAGCACTTAAATCCTTGTGGGAAGAAACTACCAAAGGGGCAATTGTTTCCTCGTTACCTCAGGCTCCTACAAGCTTATCTTCGAAAAATGTTCGCGAAATCGTGGACACAGCGTTCCATGACTTCCTCTTGGAACTCTTGCGGGATGATATTTTGACTAAAGAAGAGGAGGCACGACTGGCTCGCATTATGCAGGTGCTTAACATCAATCAGGCCAAGTTACCAAGTGAATTCCCAGATGCTTTTCGAAAAGTTGCGTTTGGACGCCTCAATGATGGTCGTATGCCAAATCCACTGCCCAATCCTCGTATCCTCCTGAAGGACAGGGGAATAGCCCATGGTGAAATGTCAGCATCGCTTATGAAAGAACAGACTCTACGCGAATGGCAGTCAGGGACTACAGACGTGAGTTTTCGCATCATGCGTGGTGTCCGTGTACACACTAGTGGCACACGCGGACGCAATGTCGTGATAGGCACACAAGTGGTACCAGATGATGCAGGTGTCCTGACCATCACTTCACAACGTCTTGTCTTTGCAGGCCAAAGACGGTCACTGGAGATGCCGCACAGCAAACTGGTTTCTGTAGACCTTTACATTGACGGTATTCGGTTTCATTGTTCGAACCGGAAGAATTCACCGCTCTTTCAAGTAGATGATGGCGAGCTCTTGGGCGCGCTGGTGAACGCCGCCGCACAGCAAGCGAGCAACGCAAGCCCAACCACGGTTAGAAGAACTGGCCTTAAAATGAAATGTGGCAAATGTGCAGCTGCTAACCCGACCCACGCCCGTTTTTTGCGTCGAGTGCGGCGAACCGATGAGCCAGGAGTTGCCATAGATAAACGGTGGTCGGTGGGCCTCTTGGCAAGCGCGCGGCTAACTAGACGTACCACACTCTCTCAGAGCTTGCTCGCTGTGTCACCCGCACCCTCACCACCACAACCCCATCTGCTCAAACCGCAGCGGCACCGTCTCGCACTCCACCACCCCTGGCGATGCCGCGACTTCCCGCAGCTGGCCGCCGCTTGCGCGGAATAGCGTCAACGCCTGCGTATCCCGGTCAATCACTAGCAGCTCTCGCACACCCTGTACCGCATACCACGGGATTTTCTCGTACGTCTCGTCGTCCGGTGAGTGTATCTCTAGGACGAAGTCTGGGCCGCCCGCAACGTAGGCTTCTCTCAACTGAGCAGCACTGTTTCTAAGGATTGCCAGAAGGTCGGGGATGCGGAAGTCCTGAAGCCCTTTTTCCGGGTCTGCAACGTCGAGTTCATAAAAGACCTGCCCCAACCCCGTGTCCTCAACGACTTCCATGAGAATACGCAAAAGGCGCTTTTCCACTTCCTAGTGCTCGGTATTGGGTGAAGGCGCTATGTGGCACACTCCATCCCATACTTCGTCCCACCGGTCATGCCCGAGGGCGCGCCGCCTGGCCATGATCTCCTCAGTGAGCCTTGGGGCTAGCAGGACCGCTTTTACCACAGTTCACCCCCGTGCCTCATGCCATCCGCATCCGTAGCGTGGCACACCCGAACGCCAAGCGCAGGATGACTCCCGTGCAGCAATCGTTTTCTTTCGCTACACTATGCAGAGCAGTCTTGCGAGTCGCCGTCCGTTCGTCCTGAGCCTGTCGAAGGACAAACGGAGGGATAGGTGTGAGTCAAACAAGAAATGCCCATCATCCTCGTCCTAAACGGCCCCAACCTGAACGCGCTCGGCAGGCGCGACCCGGCGCTCTACGGCTCGGTGACGCTCGCCGAGATTGAGCGCCGCCTCCGCGAGCGCGCCGCCGATCTGCGCGTTGACCTCCAGTTCTGCCAGTCCAACCACGAGGGCGCGCTGATAGACTTCCTCCAGGCCAACGCGGCGCAGGCCGGCGGCGTCATCGTCAACGCGGGCGCGCTCACGCACTACGGCCTCTCGCTGCGGGACGCGCTGGCGGACGCGCGGCTGCCCATCGTGGAGGTGCACCTGAGCAACATCCACGCCCGCGACGAGTGGCGGCAGAAGTCAGTCATCGCCTCACTGGCCGTTGGCCAGGTCAGCGGCCTGGGATGGCGCGGCTACCTGTACGCGCTGGACTTCCTGGCACATCACCAACCAGCCCCCAAATAGGCCGTCAGGTACGCTGTGTGTGCGCCTTAGATGACCTCACCAAATCTGCTCTCCGGCCTCGTGAAAATTGCCCGCTAACCTGGTATTGTTTGAAGCGGAATGAATCGGTCACGAGAGATCGTAAGCAGGATGGTTGGTATGCCTAAAGAGAGCGGCTCGGAGCCGAAAGGCGCTCTGTTCTGCCTGAAAGTGCTTGATCTCGCCGGCCCCATCAGGGTGTATGGCCCCAAGGCCCTGGCAGACCTTGGGGCCGACGTCATCCGCGTGGAGCCGCCGGGCGGCGACGCGATGCGCGAGCTTGGGCCGTTCTACGGAGACTCCCCGGACCCGGAGAAGAGCTTGTACTGATGGCACTACAACACGAGCAAGCGCAGCGTCACCCTTGATATTGAGAAGCCGGAAGGCCGCCAGGTGTTCAAGCGCCTGGTCGGGTGGGCGGACATTGTGGTGGAGACGTTTGAGCCTGGCTACCTGGACCGGCTGGGGCTGGGCTACGAGGCGCTCCGCGCCATCAATCCCCGCGTCATCGTCACCTCCATCACCCCGTTCGGCCAGACCGGGCCGTACGTCCCACTTCAAGGGGTCGGACATCGTGGGCCAGGCTATGAGCGGCCTGATGTCCACCGTGGGCGCCCCCGATCGGCCTCCGTACTCCATCGCCAGCGAAAACGGCTACTGGGCCGCGGGGTGCTTGGCCGCCAACGGGACAATGCTGACGCTCCATTTCCACGCCGCCGCCGGCGGCGGGCAGCAGGTTGACGTGTCCCTGCAGGAGGCCATCACCTTGGGCATTGGCAACTCCATTCCCACCTACGACATCCTGGGCCAGGTGAACCGCCGCGGTCAGGGCATCTCACAGGCGGTGGGGGCCGTGCGCAACATCTTCCGCTGCAAGGACGGGCACGTCTTTTTCCTGGCCGCCGCGCCGGGCACACGAATTGAGTGGGTCCGCGACCTGTTGATAGAGCACGGCTTGGGCGAGGAATTTGACCCCAAGTGGCTGAACGTCCCCAAAATGCGGGACGACCCTGTGGAGCGGCAGCGGTTTGAGGACCTCATGCACCGCTTCTTCGCCTGGTTCACCAAGTGGGAGCTGATGGACATGGGGTTCAACCGTGAGAAACGCGTGTCCATGGTCTCCCTGGACACCCCAAAGGACATCGTCAACTCTCCGCAGCTCAAGGCGCGCGGCTTCTTCCGGGAGGTTGAGCACCCTGAACTGGGCAAGTCGTTCCGCTATCCCGGGCCGCCATACCCGCTACCGACAAGCCCGGCCACCATCTTCCGTCGCGCGCCCCTCATCGGTGAGCACAACCAGGAGGTCTACGGACAAGTCCTGGGGATGACGACCGACGAGATGAGGAGACTGCAACAGGAGACTGCAAAAGGAGCGCGTCATCTAACGAACCAGGCCAGGGTTCCGCCTTGGCCAACCCACTCGCCGCAAAGGAAGAAGGAGGAGGAGATGGCTCCTAAGACGCCCCTAGAAGGGATCCGTGTCATTGACTTTGGCTGGCAGGCCGCCGCGCCCATAGCAGGGCGCATGCTGGCGTGGGGCGGCGCCGAGGTCATCCGCAATGGTATAACTGGCTGAACGAGGCGCCGTGAGCACGGTTCGCGTGGCGCCAGCCGCAGCCGAAGAGCCTGCCCTGAGTAAGCCGAAGCCCTGAGCAGAGCGAACGGGCCACCGCATTGACGACACGAAAGGGGACCAATGAGCAGGCAACGCGTGGACAAGCTGCGGGCGCAGATGGCGGAGCTGGGGCTGGACGCCTTTATGGTCTCGGCGGCGGAGAACCGGCGGTACCTCTCCGGCTTCACCGGCTCCAACGGCGTCCTGTTCATCACCGCCAAGGACGCCGCGCTCGTCACCGACTTCCGGTACCTAGAGCAGAGCGCACAGCAGGCACCCGACTTCCGCGTGGTGAGGATGCAGCCGCGCGTCCCGTGGATCGTGGACTTACTGAAGGAGAGCGGGGCGAACAAAGTCGCCTACGAGGCCGAAAACGTGACCGTCGCCCAGTTCAACCGCTGGCGCGACGCGCTCAAGCAGGCAGGGCTGGAGTCGCAGGCAGCGTGGACGCCCACCAGCGACGAGGTGGACAAGCTGCGCGCGGTGAAGGAGCCGGAGGAGCTGCGGCTCATTGAGAGGGCGTGCGAGATCTCGGACGCGGCGTTTGAGGCGGTCGCGCCGACGATAGAGCCCGGCGAGACGGAGGAGTCCGTCGCGTGGCGGCTGGAGAAGGCCATGCGCGAGGCGGGCGCCGAAGCGCTGGCGTTTGACACCATCGTCGCCAGCGGCCCCAACGCCGCTCTCCCACACCACCGCGCCGGCGAGCGCCAGATACGCGAGGGCGAGCCCATCGTCATTGACTTCGGCGCGCGGTACAAGGGCTACAACGCCGACATGACGCGCACCATCTGCCTCGGCGCGCCGGACGACCAGTTCCGCCGCATCTACGACATCGTGCTTGGCGCGCAGCTCACCGTTGCCGAGACGGTGCGCGCCGACATGACCGGCGCCGAAGCGGACAAGATCGCCCGCGACATCATTGAGAAGGCGGGCCACGGCGACAAGTTCGGCCACAGCCTGGGCCACGGCATCGGCCTGGCGGTGCACGAGTTCCCCCGCGTCGGCCCCAACGCGCAGGACAAGCTGACGGAGGGCATGCCGTTCACCAACGAGCCGGGGATTTACATCCCGGGCTGGGGCGGCGTGCGCATTGAGGACACGGTGGTCATGGAGCACGGGCGCATCCGCACCATCAGCAAAGCCCACAAGTACGACACGGCGCGGTAAGCCTCGTTGTCATTCTGATGCCTTCGGCGGCGATCAGGGTAAGCTCCGCGATGAATCTCCCCGGCACGTCGGATTGGGCAGGTATGGCCGCCTTAGCCGTCAGCGCCGCGTGTGCTCCAGGCGCCACACTCCAACTCGGATTGTTTTTATTGTAGGGGATTCCCCGTTCACGCCGATGCGTCGCCGTATCTGGCATGATCGCTATTTTTTTACTGCTGTTTTCATTTGCAAAATGTGAAGGAACGAATCCGATTTCGTAGCGGGACGACCTCTCCCTGGCCCTCCCCCTCGGCTGACCCTTCGCTTCGCTCGAGGGCTTTGGGTCGGGGCAGGCTCTCAAGGGGAGGGAACGAGCCGCAGATGACCCATGCGGCAAACCCATTCGCTTCGCTCAGGGCTAAAGGCTCAGCGCGAGCGCAGATTCCGCGGATTGAGGGGAAGGGCACGGTGCAGGGGTTAGCTATAATGCTGATCATAGGGGTAGGATAGGAGTTCTGTTTCGCGCAAGGGGCGGATGGCAGAGTGGAGAGACGGTCCGCAGATTAAGCAGAGTCCGGCGATTGGGTTACAGCGGGGAGGGGTTGCGACCCTTCGGCTTCCCCGTTCGCTTCGCTCAAGGGCAGGCTTTCGGTTCACTCAGGGCAGGCTCTTGCCGACACGGGAAGCGGGATACCTTGGTTCTAATGATCGAGAACCGAGGACTGGCCTAACTCTGTTTTCGTGATCATGACGGGTGGGCTGGAGCGGCGCGCGCCAAACGCTCTCGTTAAGAAATACATGGTACGATACGCAGGAGAATCTCATCCGGCCCGCCCAAGGCAGCCGGACGCGCGGAGGGCACCCAACCTATGCCCCAAACGATCACGTACAGCGACCTGAAGCGCGGCGCTATCCTGGAGTTTGACGGCGATCTGTTCCAGGTCATGGAGTTCAAGCACGTCCTGATGCAGCAGCGCACGCCCACGCTCAGCCTCAAGCTGCGCCAGGTCCGCAGCGGCAAGACGCTGGAGCGGAACATGCCCGGCTACACCAAGCTCGTCATCCCGGACACGGAGACGAAAGAGGCCCAGTACCTCTTCAACGACGGACAGACCTACACGTTCATGGACTCGGAGACCTACGAGCAGTTCCCCATCAGCAAAGAGCAGCTCGGCGACCTGGCGCACTACCTGACGGAGGGCGGCGCCATCACGATGCTGATGTACAAGGGCGAGCCGGTGACCATCAACCTGCCCATCACGGTGGACCTGAAGGTAAAGGACGCGCCGGCGTCGTTCAAGGGCGACACGGCGCAGGGCGGGCGCAAGACGGTGACGCTGGCGACGGGCCTGACGGTGAAGGTGCCGATGCACATCTCAGCGGGACAGGTCGTGCGAGTGGACACGCGAACGGGGGAGTACGTGAGCCTGGTGGCGTAGAGTGCGCTACAACCCCACATCAGCTACGGCGTGAGAGGCCATCGGAACCATACCGATGGCCTCTCACTTGTTGGCCGACGTGCACGCAATAACGACAAGCGGGAAAGAGAATGTTGCCAGACCATAAATGGCTTGGTGGTGCCGCATAGGGGAGTCGAACCCCTGATCTCCGCCTTGAGAGGGCGGCGTCCTTGGCCACTAGACGAATGCGGCGCGTGACAACGTATCCAGTGTACCGTACCGCCGACCGTGACGCCAACACCTCCGCAGGCTTCGGCAGGGTCATTCGAGCCACCTCGTGGCAACCCTATGGGGCAACGGATTGGGCGCTGTATTTCTTCTCCAGGGCCAGCCACTCGTCTGTCCGGATCAATTGTCGGTAGATCGCCGCGTCCATCCTTGGCCGCCGGTCGAAATACCCCTTGGTGGCGCCGCTGTTCTTGAGCTCGTTCATCACCTCAAACACAGCGGCGACCGATGCCTGCAGTACGTCACCTGGATAGATGTACACCCTGAATCCGAACTGCTCAATCTCCCTAACGGTCAGTCCCTCAGGAAGGCCGAGGCCGAGTAGTGGACCACGTATTTCCCGGCGCACGCGACGAAAGGTCTCAAGCACTTTCTGTGTGGTGAGGTCGCGCCGCACCTGCCCGTCAATCTTGGTGACTATTGGCATGGCAAGATCAGCGCCCGCTTCAAGGTAGAGATTGCACCGCGTTATCAGCTCATCAATGGAGATCTCATCAGCATCGCTGCGAGCGACGATAACGAAGTCGGGGTCTGTGCGAGCATCCACCGCAGCCTTGATCTTGCCCACCGCCTCCGCCCTTGAGAGGATCTGCCTTGGCCTTAGCCCCGGACTCGTGGTAGGGGTCGTCTGGTCTTCAACATGGATCGCCGCAACCCCGGCCTTCTCAAACTCTTTCACCGTCCTGATCATGTTGACGTAGCTGCCAAATCCCGCCTCGGCGTCACAAATAACAGGGAGACCTGTGGCATCGGCGATTCGACCAGCCAGCGTGGTGATTTCGGTCAATGTTTTCAGGCCCAAGTCCGGGTTTCCCAGCATCGCAGCTTCAGTGCCCGACCCGGTTATGTAAAGGGCTTTGAACCCCACCTGCTTGCAGATAAGACCGGAAATCGGGTCTATGCAACCAGGAGCTACCACCATCGCGGGATCCTTGAGCAGATTCCTTAGCTGGGTGGAAGCCTTCATGTCTCCTCCTTTTCTAACGGCGTATGAGCGGCAACGGTCAGGTGCAAAGTTGCAGAGCAACGCCCTTGCTGCCGCCCCCACGAGCTACAGAGCCTTGCGTATCAGGAAAGGTTTACCGTTTTCCGTCTCCACGGTCGCCTCGTAAACATTGCCCTCAAGGTCGCTGTCGGACGGCACCGGCAGCGCAGAGGTAAAGGTCGCCCCCTAGCCTTCAATGCTCTGAACGGCAATGCTACCACCGTGCAGCTCAACAAGATACTTCGCGATGCTTAGGCCCAAGCCAGTGCCGGCATCCTTCCTGTCGTCGGCGCGGGTCCCGCGAAAGTACTCGCAGAACTGAGCGGCGCCGCCAATCGTGGCTGGGAATGCGGCAGCGGCCTGTAGCCACATGTTCCGCGGTAGGCGAAGATCAGACAGAGTTCGGACTCGGGGACGCCAGGCCATCCAGAAGCAGTCTGCTATCGTTACAGTAGAAGAAGGACCATATGGACATCAGGTCTGCATGGAGGCAGGGTGAAAGCACTGGGGAACTTGCGAACGGGGCTGCTTCGCACGCTTGTGTTAGTGCTAAGCGCGGCGTGCACCTCGCCCGCGGACCGAACGCAGCCCGCGCCGTCGCCGAGCGCGACGCCCGGACCATCCGCGGCGGCGCCGTCCTCTCCAACGCCGAGCGGCGCCGCCGACCCCCGTCCCCACCACCCTTGCGACGCCTAAACTGCCCCAGCTAACGCTAGAGCCCGCCTTTCCCAACACACCGCAGGGCACCTTCACCAGCAAGCCCGTGTTCCTCACGCCGGTGCCCGGTGCGACGGGGCGGCTCGCCGTCGTCGCCCAGGACGGGAAAGTGCTCGTCGTGTCACCAGCACAGGGAAGGCGCGACATCCTCACATTCCTGGACATCACCGCCCGCGTAAGCCGCGATGGCAACGAGGAGGGCCTGCTCGGCCTGGCCTTCCACCCCGGCTACGCAGCCAACCGTCAGCTTTATGTCTACTATTCCGCCGCCTCGCCGGTCCGTCATCAGCCGCTTCACCGCCCGCGCAGACCTCCTCTCCGCCGACCCCGCCTCCGAGCAGATCGTCATAGAAGTGCCGCAGCCCTTCTCCAATCACAACGGCGGCATGCTCACCTTCGGGCCGGACGGTTTCCTGTACGTCGGCCTCGGCGACGGCGGCAGCAGCGGTGACCCGCAGGGCAACGGCCAGAACCTCCGGACGCTGCTTGGGAGCATCCTGCGCATAGACGTGGACCGCGAGGACCCGGTCCTCCGGTACGCCGCGCCGCCCGACAACCCGTTCGTCACCAACGCCCCGCAGCAAGGCACGCGAGGCGAGATCTGGGCCTACGGCCTCCGCAACCCCTGGCGCTTCTCCTTTGATCGCGCGACCGGCGCCCTCTAGGCCGCCGACGTGGGCCAGGACGCGTGGGAGGAGGTTGACCTCATCCGCAAGGGCGGCAACTACGGCTGGAACGTTATAGAGGGCGTCCACTGCTTTCGCCCATCCTCCGGCTGCCGGACCGAGAGGCTTGAGCGCCCCGTCGCCGAGTACGACCACGACTTGGGTGCTCCGTCACGGGCGGCTACGTCTATCGCGGGAGCGCCATCCCCGCCTTGCAGGCGCGTACCTGTACGCCGACTTCTGCTGTGGCCGCGTCTGGGCGCTGCGCTACGATGGTACGCGAGTCACGGAGCAGGCCAAAGTAGCGGACACCGGCCTGTCCATCTCCTCCTTCGGCGAGGACACGGCGGGTGAGATGTACGTGCTGGCGTTTGACGGCGTGGGGGTGTACCTGGTGACGGCGACGAGGTAATACCAATTCTAAGCAGAGGTGGCGGCAATCCCTTGGAACCGCGCACCAACCCCGTTCGTCCTCAGCCGCGCAGCGCCCTGAGCGCAGCGAACGGGTTGGTCGAAGGATGAACGGGGTTGGGGGCAGGCACGAGCATCACCGCCACCATTGGCCAGAATCGTTATAATACTCGCCGCGCACACGAAGGTCAGCGTTGAGAAATTACGCTGGCGCGCCCTGATGGCCCCGTCGAGCTAGCGGCTAACGCGCACTGTCGTTGACTTGCCCGACGCTGCTTTGCCACGGCCGCGACTTGCCCTGGGGGCCGCCTTTAGCACGTACTTCACCGCCGTCTCCGCCACACGCCCCTCTTTCACCAGCTTCTCCAGATGCGTGTGAACGTTTCGCTCCGCGCCGCCCCGGAGGCCCTTCTTGAGGTTCCTGGGGTAGATGTCCTGTGCGATCTCCACAGCGCTGGTATTGCCCTTCGCCAGCGACCCCAGCACCTGCTGCTCGCGTTCCATGCGGTGGTCAATGTACCACTGCACCAGCATCGCGCCCCTGGGCGGCGTCACCACCGGGCCGTGGGCAGGGCAGATCGTGTCGTGCTCATACGTGGTCAGCAGCTGGAGCGACTTCATGTACTCCGCCAGGTCCCGCACGCTGGACGACGACGCCCCCAGGATCGTGTCGCCCGTGAACAGCACCCCGTCCTCTTTCAGGTGGTAGCAGACGTGGTCCACCTCGTGGCCAGGCGTGAAGATGGCGCGCAACGTCGCGCCGCCGAACCGAAGCACCTCGTTGGAGCGCAGCGGCGCCACCGCCTCCTTGCCCAAGACCTTCTTCAGGTGCTCCACCAGCTTGGGGTGGCAGCGAACCGTCGCGCCAAGCGCGTCCTGGATCCGGTCAACGCCACCGGTGTGGTCCCCATGCCCGTGCGATATCAGGATTGCCGTGACCTTGGGACGCCCAAGCTCCTGGTGGTAACCCAGGATGCGCCGCGTCCACTCCCGGTGATGGTCACCCGTGTCAACCAGCGCCATCTCGCGCTTCGGGTCGCCAACAAAGTAGTTGTTGCTCCCGCCCGGATGCTCGACGGCGCCGTCGTCGTAGTGCATCACGTACACGTGGGGTGTTACCTGCATGGCCCACCTCCCTCTCATTCACCGCGAGTATAGCGCACCGTGCCTTCGGTGACTTGCACGATAACCTCGTTGCCACCGCGCCCGCCTTGCTCCCGTCAGACCCGCCTCCTCCAGGGAAGAGCCTGTCCTAAGCGAAGCGAGGGAAGTCCCGTCCCCCTTCCTCTTCAGGGAAGTGGGACCACAGGGGGGATGAGGTTGGCGGGAAAGCTGATGGGCGGCACGTTCCAAAGTTTGTTGCATCACGCGTGTAGCATGGAGCAACTATCCCCCTTCCCTTGAAGGGGAACGGGGCGAGGGGGTTAGGCCCCCCCCCACGCTGCCATGTCACCGCGCCCGTCTCCCGTAAAGACCCCAGGCGTGCCGCCCTCACGGAATACCTCTCCACGCGACGGCGCCCGTAGCCTTGATTGAAGGTGGAACCGGCCTAGCGCCCATGCTATCCTGGAGCCATGGCCCTCACCCTCTTCCACCCCATCGTGCAGGCGTGGTTTCGCAGCCGCTTCGCCGCGCCCACCGAGGCGCAGGCAGCCGGCTGGCCTGCCATCGCGCAGGGCCGCCACACACTCATCGCCGCCCCCACCGGCTCAGGCAAGACCCTTGCGGCGTTCCTCATCTGCATTGACCGGCTCGTGCGGCGGGCGCTGGACGGCGGCCTGCCCGACGCCACCCAGGTCGTGTACGTCTCGCCGCTCAAGGCCCTCTCCAACGACATCCACAAGAACCTGAGCGTGCCGCTGACGGAGATACGCGCCCTGGCTGAGGCGCAGGGGACGCTGCTGCCGGAGATTCGCGTCGCCGTCCGCACCGGCGACACGCCCGCCTCGGAACGCCAGCGCATGGCCAAGCTCCCGCCTCACATCCTCATCACCACGCCCGAGTCACTCTACATCCTCCTCACCTCCCGCAGCGGCCGCGCGGCGCTGCAAAGCGTCACCACGCTCATCGTGGACGAGGTCCACGCCATCGCCGACGACAAGCGCGGCGCCCACCTCTCGCTCTCGGTGGAGCGCCTCTGCTCCCTCGCCGATGGGCCGGTCACCCGCATCGGCCTCTCCGCCACCCAAAAGCCCATTGATGAGACCGCCCGGCTGCTGGTCGGCTCTCGAAACATCGCCCCGGACGGCGCTCCCGAGTGCCTCATCGTGGACGCCGGGCGGGCTCGCGCCCTGGACCTCGCGATGGAGATGCCCAAGCAGGAGCTTGGCCCCATCGCCAGCCACGACCTGTGGGCCGAGGTCCTGGACCGCATCGCCGAGCTCGTTCGCGCCCACCGGACCACCCTCGTCTTCGTCAACACGCGCAAGCTCGTGGAGCGCATCTCCCACCTCCTCGCCGAGCGCCTTGGCGAGCAGGCCGTCGTGGCCCACCACGGCAGCCTGTCTCGCGCCACGCGCCTCGCCGCCGAGCAAAAGCTCAAGGCTGGCGAGGTCCAGGTCTGCGTCGCCACCGCCTCGCTGGAGCTTGGAATAGACATCGGCGCCGTGGACCTCGTCTGCCAGGTGGGGTCGCCGCGCTCCATCAACGTGCTCCTCCAGCGCATCGGGCGCTCCAACCACACCCTCGGCGGCACGCCAAGGGGACGCCTCTTCCCCCTTACGCGCGATGAGCTGGTTGAATGCGCCGCGCTGATGCGTGCGGTGCGTACCGGCAAGCTGGACACGCTGCGCATACCCCCGTGGCCGCTGGACGTGCTCGCCCAGCAGATCGTGGCCGCGTGCTCCCTAGAAGAATGGGGTGAGGACGCGCTGTACGAGCTGTGCACCCGCGCGTACCCCTACCGCGGCCTGCCCCGCGACAAGTTTGACCAGGTCGTGGGCTGCCTTTCCGATGGATTCGCCGAGCGGCACGGACGCGCCAGCGCCTACCTCCACCGCGACGGCGTGAACCGCATCCTTCGGGCGCGTCGCGGCGCGCAGCTCGCGGCGGTCACCGGCGGCGTCATCCCTGAGAGCGGCGACTACAGCGTCATCGCCGACCCCGAGGGCGCCTTCGTCGGCACCGTCAACGAGGACTTCGCCGTGGAGAGCAACCGAGGCGACGTCTTTCTGCTGGGCAACACCCCGTGGAAAATCCGGCGCGTGGAGAGCGGGCGCATCCGTGTGGAAAGCGCCCAGGGCCAGTCCCCGACCGTCCCGTTCTGGCTCGGCGAAGCGCCAGGGCGCACCAACGAGCTCTCGGAGGAAGTGACCTACCTCCGCGCCGGAGTGGACGCCCGACTGGACCCTGAACCGTCCCCCTTCCCATTCAGGGAAGAGCCTGTCCCGAGCGGAGCGAGGGAGGGCGAGGGGATTAGCTCGGAACCATCCCCGTCCCCCTTCCCCTTCAGGGAAGGGGGCGAGGGGGTTAGGTCAAACGCCGAGGCCTGGCTCGTCGCCGAGTGCGGCCTCTCACAGGAGGCCGCACTCCAGCTCGTGGCCTACATCGCAGAAGGCAAGCGAGTGCTGAGCCTGGTGCCCACGGGCCGCAGCGTGGTTGCGGAGCGGTTCTTTGATGAGAGCGGCGGGATGCAGCTTGTCATCCACGCCCCCTTTGGCGCGGCCATCAACCGCGCGTGGGGCTTCGCGCTGCGCAAGCAGATCTGCCGCACCTTTGACTTTGAGCTCCAGGCCTCCGCAACCGACGACGGCCTCAACTTTTCGCTCGGCCCAAGCATGTCGTTTCCACTCGCGGACGTCTTTACATACGTCACCTCCAAGAACGTCCGTGAAGTGCTGACCCAGGCCGTGCTGCAAGTCCCCATGTTCGGCACACGCTGGCGATGGGACGCCACGCGCGCCCTCGCCATCACACGCTTCTCCGGCGGCAGGAAGGTCCCGCCCCCGCTCCAGAGGATGCGGTCCAACGACCTCCTGGCCGCCGTATTCCCCGCGCAGGTCGCATGCCAGGACAACGCAATGCCGGGCGACGTTGAGCTGCCCGACCATCCCCTGGTCTTTGAAACGATGCGCGACTGCCTGACCGAAGGGATGGACGCGGAGGGCCTCGCGCGCGTCCTGGCCGCTATGGAGTCCGGCGAAATCGCCACCTGGGCGCGCGAGACCGTGCAGCCTTCGGTCTTTGCGCACCAGCTCCTCAACGCCATGCCCTACGCCTTCCTGGACGACGCTCCCCTGGAGGAGCGCCGCGCCCGCGCCGTCTCCCTGCGCCGCGCGCTGCCGGAGGACTCGCGTGACCTCGCTGCTCTGGACCCCGAGGCCATCGCCGCCGAGGCCCAGAACGCCTGGCCCCTCATCCGTGACGCCGACGAGCTCCACGACGCACTGCTGGTCCTCGGGTTGTTGCCGGAAGACCAGAGCCTTTGGCCCGTCGGCGGCGTTCGTACAGAAGACGCGATGGGATGGTTCGCCGACCTTGTCCTTGCCCACCGCGCGCACCGAATCCACCGCGCCGACGCAGGCCCGGCCTGGATCGCCGCCGAACGCTTCCCCACCGTCATTGCCGCCTTCCCCAGCGCACGCGCGGAGCCGGAGGCTTCTTCCCCCTTTCCCTTGAGGGAAGGGAGCGAGGGGGTCAGGTCCGCGCCTGAGGACGCGTTGCTGACCATCGTGCGCGGCTGGGTGGAGTGCTCCGGCCCGCTTACCGCCAAGGAGTTGGCCGAGAGGCTCGGCGCAGCCGCCTCCAATGTTGCGTACTGCCTCGCGCGTCTTGAGAACGAGGGCTTGGTCCTGCGGGGCCGCTTCCGTCCACACCCGTCCTCCTTCCCTGAAGGGGAAGGGGGACCACAGGGGGTTAGGTCCACGCCTGAGGACGAGTTCTGCAACCGCCGAATCCTCGCCCGAATCCACCGCGCCACCATCAGCGAGCTGCGCCGCCGCGTTGAGCCAGTATCGCAGGCTGCATTCCTGCGCTTCCTCATGCGCTGGCAGCACGTGGAACCCGGCTCGCGGCTCAGCGGCGAGGGCGGCCTACTGGACGTCCTGTCCCAGCTCCAGAGCTTTGAGGCGCCCGCGGGTGCGTGGGAATCGGAGCTGCTCGCAGCCAGAATAGACGGCTACCAGCCCGGGCTCCTGGACAGCCTGTGCCTCGGCGGCGAGGCAGTCTGGGGGCGTGTGAGCCGGGGCGATTCAAACGCCGCGCCGCTCGGCCTGCGTTTGGCGCTCTCCCGAAACACGCCCATCACCATCGCCCTCCGCGAGGCGATGGACTGGCTCCTGCCCGCCGCCAGCGACGACGCCGCGCTGACCGGCGCAGCCCGTGACGTGGTGGACGCTCTCCGGCAGCGCGGCGCCTCGTTCCTGCCCGACATCATCGCCCGGACGCGGCGGCTGCCCTCCGAGGTGGAGCACGCGCTGCACCAGCTCGCCGCCTCCGGCTTGGTTACGTCGGACAGCTTTGACGCAGTCCGAAAGCGGTTGACGAACCGAAGCTCCGGTCGCCGCGCGCGTCGGCAGCCCGTCAGCAGGGCGGCCCCGCGCCAGCGTTCCAGCCGATGGTCCCTCCTGGAAAGCTCCGCGCCGCAAGAAGACCGCTTGCAAGCGATCACGCGCCAGCTCCTCGCGCGCTACGGCGTGGTGTTCCGCGAGCTGCTCGGCCGCGAGCAAACCGCGCCATCCTGGCGCGAGGTGGCGGGCCTGCTGCGCCGCATGGAGGCGCGGGGCGAGATCTACGGCGGACGCTTCATCGCCGGGACGCTCGGCGAGCAGTTCGCCACGCCGGAGGTGGTTGCGGCGCTCCGCCAGGTGCGCGACACAGCCCCGACAGGCGGGCTGATCGTCGTCTCCGCGTGCGACCCGCTCAACCTCGTGGGCGTCATCACGCCGGGCGAGCGGGTGCCCGCCGTCGTCGGCAACCTCGTTGTCCTCAGGGACGGCGCGCCGCTCTGCTCCCTGGAAAGTGGCAAGTTGACGCCGCGTTCCACCGCGGACCCCGCCACCATGGAGCAAGCCCGCGCATTGCTACAAGGGCGCGGAACCGCAGCGCCTCGGCTGGCGCTGGTGGGCTGATCCGCTCACTGCTCCCAGTTCTGTAGGAAAGTGGTTCCTACGCAACCATGCCATTCTGAAGAGCGGAGCGACCAGGGAATCTCCCCACGTGTCGCTGGCGGCCCAGGTATCTGCCGAGATTCCTCGCCCCGCTCGGTATAACTCGTCTCTCGCCCTAGCCCACAACAGAGCGCGGAGGCGCCGACACAGACTGCACAACCGCCGGGGGTGGTTTGGCGCGCATCACAGGCTGCCGCGCGAGGAACAGCAGCAGGCCGGCCAGCGCAAACAGCGCTGCCGAGATAGTCCAAACTACCGTGCTCCCCAGTCCCGCGTCCAGCAGGTACCCAAAAAGCGGCGCTCCAAGTCCTGACGCGCCGATGGCCACCGGGAAGGAGATGCCGCGAATCTTGCCCAGGTGCTTGGTGCCAAAATAGTTCGGCCAGATAAGGTTGTTCACCGTGATGTGAGCGCCCGCCGCCGCGCCCCACGATATGCTGTGCGCCAGGATGGAGCCGGCGTGGCTGGTGGCAAAGATCATGGGGAGCATGGAAAGCCCCCACCCGCCGCCCGCCACCAGCCCCAAATGTCGCATCTTCACCCGCTCGGCGATCGTGCCGAACACCAGCGCTGAGAAGATGACCGTGAACGGGTCCATCGCTATCCCCAGCGCCACCAGCGCGGGCGACATGCCTACGTCGCCCCAGAAGGCCACCCGGTGCACCAACGTCCCGTTCAACGCCAGGCCGGAGACCGCCAGGCCGCCCAGGATCATCCAGAACGCCGGGGTGCGGATCGCTTGCGCGGACGTCCAGTCAACGGTCGTCGCCACCCGTGCCATCCGAGCAGAAGACGCCGCGGAGACCGGCGCGCCTCCAGGAACGCCGTCCACTGACAGGCCCACGTCCTCCGGCGAGCGCCGGACGAACAGCACGGACAGCGGCACCACGACCGCGATAACGATCACACCGAAGACGATCCACGCGTCACGCCAGCCGATGGCGCCGATGAGCCACTGAGCGAGCGGGATGCCCAGCACCGTCCCGCCCGGCATGCCCACAGTGGCGATGGCGAGCGCGCGGCCCCGCTTGGCCCGGAACCACTTGGCCACCGGCACCATCGTAAGCAACGCGCCCCCTGGCCCTCCGAATCCTCCCATTCCCGACAGGGTGGCCAGCAGGTACAGGTACCACACGTGGTGCGTAAACGCGAACCCGATCAGGGTCCCGCCGGAGATAACCGCCGCCGCCGCCCCCAACCACCGGGCGCCGTAGCGGTCCACCATCGCGCCAAGGAACGGCGCCGTGACGCCAGCCGCGAACAACCGGAACGTGAGCACCCAGGACAGCGTGCTCCGACTCCATCCCAGATCATCGCTCATCGGCCCTATGAAAAATGAGAACACCACGGCGTTGGTGGGCGAGGCCACCATGTTCATCAGCACAGCGACGGCCACGATAACCCAGCCGTAGTACAGCTTGGACGGCATGGGAATGGGGACGGTGGGGATTCGGATCATTCGGCGCTGCCTGTGGCTCCTGGCTCAAGAAGAGAGGCTACGAAGGGTGGGCAAGCCACACAATCAGCGAACGCAAAACGGATGAACAGCATAGCCAAGGGCCTCCTGGCGCCTAGCACAATGCTGGCCGACGGGGTTCCCGCCAGCCAGCACCGTCTAGTGTACCGCATTCTGCCATCCGCCTCTTACTCAATCCCTCGCTCTGCCCTAGCGTAATGCCCTGGGGGCCAGAACGCCCGTCCCCACTTGCCATTGAGCCGCCACTCCAATCGTCCCCCTCCGGGCCTTGCGCGTCTGTCATTCCGAGTGAGCCGACAGCCTGCCCTCGAGCCGAAAGCGAAGGGCACCGACCCCGAGAGGAGCGAAGGGGAAGTCGAAGCATGGGGTAGACACCTTCCGCTGGACAAACGTCCCCGCCCCCCCC
>SHXZ01000013.1 GCA_009693045.1 Dehalococcoidia bacterium
GGCGCTCCACCACCCGACGGCGCTCCACCACCCGACGGCGCTCCACCACCCGACGGCGCTCCACCAACCGGCGGCGCTTCAAATGAAACCGGCAAAACCGCCGGAACTGCACCAACAACCGCCGCGGCAACCGTGAAGCCTGCTGTGGACGTAAAGCTCGTGATAACACCGGGCTGGCCGGTATTGACATTGACCGCGACTGAGTAGCTGCCGGGGGCCAGCACGCCGGAGTTCACTATCACCCGAAAGGTCATGAGGCCGTTTCGATTGGGATCGGTTCGAAATCCGTAGGCATATGCGTAGCCAAAGGTGTATGCATACCCGGAGGCCCCTGGGAACAGGGCGGACCCGTGGCGGGAGGAAGCACTAAACCGGGTGTCGGCGTTCACGGCGGCAACCCCGATGTACGGGGTGCCGGTGACGGGTAACACGCAAAATTCAGTGGCACAATCAAGGCCCGCCAGTTCAAAGGCACCGCTGACATTGGTGGGACCAGTGATTATGAGGCCAATGTTTGCAATGGGGATCGCCTCCGACGGCGGCATGATGACCTGCACAGTGAAGACAAACAGAGCCCCCTGCTCAATAGTGGTGGGCACTCCGCTGATGTTCACGTCAAGGGCGCGCACACGAGCGACCGGGCCCAGCACGAGCCAGACTGCGATGCCGAGCGCCAGAATGCTGGCCAACGCGGCAACCGGCTTGGTGCGAAGCCCAGCGACCTTGTGTATCTGCTTAAGCATCTATGCCTCCATCGTTCTAACACCACGTCCCGGACTTATGCATCCGGAAGGTGTACTGTGAGTCTTGGGAAGCCGTCCAGGCATTTGCCGAAGGGGAGTATGGACAAAACACAACTCCACTCCAACCCAAAGAGCCAACGTTGACTATACCGACACCCTCTAAACGTGTCAAGGGGAAAATCACGGCTTTCCGGCTGCCTTTTGGTCTACTTCCCCTGTACCGGGCAGCTGGCTCCCGTCCGATAAGTAAGGCCACGACGCCTACCACGGTCCCACGCCGCTCGCCGCGTTCACAGGCGCGCTCACGATTCATATCGTTGCAATTCTGGACAAATTCACTCGCTCAACCGGAGTATGATACTCCGTGAATAGGGAGTGCGCCTACGCATGAACGCACTTCCACCAATGTCCGGCGCAGTAACCACAAGTCATTCCGTGACTAACAGCAACTCTATGAGAAAGTGGCGTGATCTGCTTACACAGCGCAGCACCTTGAGTGTCATTCTGAGGCGTGGCAAAGAGTGTCCGCACGCCCCACCTTCATTCAGGGTGGCGTAAGAGTATCGCTACGCCTCGCCCTTGACAAGAATGATGCTAAGCAACACACTCGCACTACTTGACTTCTGGCGGCGTCGTTGCGATGGAACCAATCGTCTCCTGCTATCTTCATCGGCAAAAGCGGGCAATCTTGAAGCTCCGGGAGCGACGTGATGTCTGATGTTAGGCAAGCTGTCGTTCTTGCCGCGGGCCGGGGTGAACGACTTTCTCCACTCACCAGCCTGCGGCCCAAAGTGATGCTGCCGGTGGCGAATAAGCCCATCCTTCAGCACGTTCTCGAGGCACTTTCCGAGAATGGGGTACGCGACATCATCCTCGTCGTAGGTTATTGCCGAGAATACGTTCAAGACGCGCTGGGCTCGGGCGAGTCGTTGGGAGTCCGGATCCGGTACGTGGTCCAAGAGCAGCAGCTGGGGACCGGCAACGCGCTGGCAATGGCCCAAGGGATGACTGACGAGCGGTTTCTGATCGTTCCTGGAGACAACTTGGTCCTTGCCGCCACGTTGCGGCCTTTGCTGCAGGGTCAGGAGCAGTCCGTGCTGGTCAAGGAGAGCGGCTCGCCGTTCCACTACGGCCTGGTCATGGTGCGCGATGGTCAGGTCACCCACTTTATGGAAAAGCCGGGCGTCCAGGTAAGCCGCTGGGTCAACACTGGGAACTACATGCTGAGCAACCGCGTCTTCCGCTACTTGAAAAACGAGGTAGACCTGCCCTCCGCGCTCCAACGGATGGTGGATGACGGGACGACGGTCCGCATTGTGCCTACAGAAGAAACGTGGCTTGACGCAACCTATCCGTGGGACTTGCTGAACATTAACAATATCGCGCTGGAGCAGACGCAGTCGCTTTTTGAGGGCGAGCGAGAAGATGGGGTCATCATCAAAGGCCGTGTGCGCGTAGGTAAGGGCAGCGTCATCCGCGCGCACTCGTACCTGGTGGGGCCATTGACCATTGGCGCCGGAACCGAAATAGGCCCGTACGCCGCGCTATTTCCAGGCACCAGCATTGGGAACAACGTGGTGATATCGCCCTTCAGTGAGGTGCGCAACAGCATTCTTGAGAACTCCGTGCAGATCGGGTCGCACTCGGTAGTGACGAATGCCATCATCAGCGAAGGGTGCACGTTTGGCGCGCGGTTCCTCGCGAGGGGCGGGCTGGTGACGGTGCAGAGCCCGCAACAAGAGGAGTACCGAGTGCAAGGGGGCGCCGTTGTCGCACAGTACGTTGAGGTCGGCGACGACGTCTTGCTGGAGGCTGGGGTGCTGGTGGGCAAGGGCGCTCGTCTGAGCAGCGGGCGCAGGATAGCCCGGAACATCCCGGAAGAAGCCATCGTCCTGTAAGTTAGCACGACCGTTTGGAGCAAGCCTATGTGTGGGATCGTTGCTTACACCGGCGCTCAAGAGGCGTACCCCATCCTGCTTCGCGGGCTGAAGCGGGTGGAGTACCGGGGATACGACTCCTGCGGGGTCGCCTTGCCTCACTCTGAGCGCGTGCAGGTGTACAAAGACCTGGGCGCGGTTGACACCCTCAAGGGAACCCCGGACGGCATCCAGGGGAACACCGGAATCGCCCACACCCGGTGGGCCACGGTCGGCGAGCCGAGCCAGGCCAACGCCCACCCGCACAGCGATTGCACGCGCCGGATCGCCATCGTGCACAACGGCGACATTGACAACTTTCTGGATCTGAAGCAGGAGCTCCAGGACCAGGGGCACTCGTTCAGCTCGCAGACGGACAGCGAGGTGATCGCCCACCTGATTGAGCGCGAGTACGATGGCGACCTGAAGGCCGCGGTCACCAAGGCGACCGCCCGGCTGGAAGGCTCCTACGCCATAGCCGTGGTCGCCGCCGGGTTCCCGGGCGTGGTGGTCATGCGGAAAGACAGCCCCCTGGTGCTGGGTCTGGGAAACGGAGAGAATCTGGCGGCGTCCGATGCTCCCGCGCTGCTTGAGCGCACCAAGCGCGTAGTGTACCTCGAGGACGGCGACCTTGCGGTCCTCAGACCCGAGAGCGTTGAGCTGTGGCGCAACGGCGCGCAGGTCGAGCTCACCGTGCAAGAGGTCGCCTGGAACGTGACGGAGCTGGACCGGGCTGGCTATCCGCACTTCATGCTCAAGGAGATCCACGAGCAGCCCCGCGTCATCCGCGACACGCTGGCGGGGCGCATCTCCCTCACCGACCCACGGGCGACGCTGCCGATCGCCGCGCACAAGGCGCCTAGTCGCGTGATCTTCATCGGCTGCGGCACGTCATACCATGCGGCGCTCACCGGCCAGTATTTCTTCTCACAGGTCTCGCCGCTGCCGGTGAACGCCTACGTGGCTTCGGAGTTTGACCCGGCGCCTGGAACGCTGAGGGACACCTGGGTGGTGGCGCTCAGCCAGTCGGGCGAGACGGCGGACACCATCAACGCTATCCGAAAGGCGCGGACGGCGGGCGCGTGGACGGTTGCCGTCACCAACGTGATGAGCAGCTCCATCACCCGCGCGACTGACGATGTGTTTTACATGCAGGCGGGGCCTGAAGTGAGCGTGGCAGCCACGAAGACGTTTATGGCCCAACTCGTGGCAGTGTACCTGCTGGCGATGCACCTTGCGCCACGTTCCACGGCGCTGGCGGAGCTGGTTGGCGAGTTGCGCGCCATGCCCAGCAAGGTCCAGCGGCTTATCAACGCTGAATCGCAGATCAAGGCGCTGGCGGCGAAGCTGACTCGGTACGACCACATGTTCCTGATCGCGCGGGGCATCAACGTACCGATGGCGCTGGAAGGCGCGCTCAAGCTGAAGGAGGTCGCTTACCTCCACGCGGAGGGTTTCGCGGCGGGCGAGCTGAAGCACGGGCCGTTCGCCTTACTCGGACTGAACACGCCGGTGATAGCCATGGCCCCACACGACGGCCAGTACCCGCGGATGCTCACCGCCATCAAAGAGATCAAGGCGCGCGGCGCGCCCGTCACCGCCATCGCCTTCCAGGACGACACGGAATTGGAGCGGTTCGTTGACGACGTGCTCCATATCCCGGTCGCACACCCGCTGTTCGCCCCGTGGCTCAACACCGTCGCGCTGCAGCTCTTGTCGTACTCCATTGCCGAGCTGCGCGGGCTTCCGATAGACAAGCCGCGGCACCTGGCCAAGAGCGTCACCGTTTTCTAGGGGTCCGATGGCGTCAAGACGCCCAAACGTCGTCGTCATCGGGGGCGGCACCGGCTGCCCAACGGTGCTGCGCGCGTTGACGTCCTCCCCAGCTAACCTGACCGCGATTGTCACCACGTTCGACAACGGCGGCAGCACGGGCCGTCTGCGCGCTCAGCTCGGCTTGCCAGCGCTGGGCGACTTGCGCAGGGTGCTGGGCGCGCTCGCTACGCAGGACGAACCCTATGCTTCCCTCGCCAAGCTGCTTGAGCACCGTTTCCAAGGCCAGGGTGCGTTGGGAGGGCACGCCTTGGGCAACCTGTTGCTCGCCGGGCTGTGTCAGGCAAAGGATGGCCTTGAGGGCGCGCTGGACGAAGCGTCGCGGCTGCTCGGCGTCCAGGGTGAAGTGATACCGGTCAGCCTGGACGACACCCACCTCGGCGCACGACTGGCGGACGGCACGCGCTTGCTGGGCGAGGAGATCATTGACCACCTGCCTCCCGGCAGTCTCCCTATCGTTGAGGTCTTCTTGGAGCCGCAAGCCCAGGCGAACCCCAGAGCCGTGGACGCCTTGGTGCGGGCAAACGTGATTGTTCTGGGGCCTGGCGACCTGTACACGAGCCTGCTGCCCAACCTGCTCGTGACGGGCATCTCGGAGGCGCTCCGCGCATCGCACGCCAGGACGATCATGGTCTGCAACCTAGCCAACCGGCCCGGGCAGACCGACGGGTTCACGCTGGCGAGCTATCTGAAAGAGGTACTGCGGTACCTCGGCGCGGCTTCGCTGGACGCGGCGCTGGTCAACTCGGCGACGCTGCCACATGGACACGAAGCTGTGCCCAACGACGCGGCAGAGTGCGGAAACTTCGTCGGTCGGGTGGTAACAGCGCCCATGGCGTCACCGGACGGACGCCGGCACGATGAAGGCGCGCTGGGAAGGGAGCTATGGCAACTCATCGCAGGACTGAGCACAAGCCGGTGAGGCACTCGTTCAGAGTTGGAGGTCATACCGGACGTCGCAGTGCGCCGTGGAAGGCGACGTTTGACACGGTAACGACGCGGCTGCTATAGTTTTTACAGGTTTCCCTGAACAGCAAGTCCCGGCAAGGTAGCTCAGCGGTAGAGCGGGCGCTTCATAAGCGCTAGGTCACGGGTCCGATTCCCGTCCTTGCCACCAGTAGTTCCTGGCGGTTAGCTTGGGCGGTTAGCTCAGTGGTTAGAGCGCCTGCTTCACACGCAGGAGGTCATAGGTTCAAGTCCTGTACCGCCCACCACGCGCCGAGGTGGCGGAACGGTAGACGCGCTACGTTCAGGGCGTAGTGGGCGCAAGCCTGTGTGGGTTCAAATCCCTCCCTCGGCACCACCACCATCCGACGCGCTCGTAGCTCAACGGATAGAGCGCAGCCCTGCGAAGGCTGAGGCTGTGGGTTCGAGTCCCACCGAGCGCACCATGCTTCATCGATGCAATCGTAGGAGCGGATCTAAAACCCGCTCCTACGCGCCAATGCGGAACGTGGGCGGTTAGCTCAGCGGTTAGAGCATCTGCTTTACACGCAGGAGGTCTGGGGTTCGAATCCCTAACCGCCCACCATACTGGATAAAAGATAAAACTTTTCCAGAGGCCTTCGCTCTGCCGGTGATCCGACCGATAGGGGAGTGAATGTTAGCCTTCACCCCCATACCTCAAGCTGCTAGCGTTCTTGCCCAAGCGTCGCCAGGTGCTCTGCGAGCTTGTCGAAGGATCCGTTCCAGCCAGCCGCAGCCCCATCGCTCATCTGGCCCGCGGGGATGCCGCCATGTCGCAGGGTCATCTTTGTCTTGCGACCTTGGTCTTGGAACGTCACTGTCACCAGAGTTTCTGACGGCCATTCTCCAGGCATTCCGTAGTGCGTGGCTGGTACAACGTTGCCTTGCGCATCCGCCAAGCTATCCGTGTAGACAAGGCGCTCCATCGGAACGACTTCGCGATAAGTGCCTGTGTACCAAAATTCCAGCCCCTCTGGACTACGCATGCAAATAAGGTGCTTGCCCCCCCGACGCGTAAATCGATTTTGGCGAATGTCGTGGTGACGCCTTTCGGACCATACCATTCTTAAAGCTCTCAGGGTCCGTCCATGCCTTCCACACAAGCTCGCGCGGGGCGTCAAAGACGCGCGTGATGACAAGATCCTTGGCTGTGCTATTCCTGGTGGTCATGTTTCTTCTCCTTCGTTTGTATCTGGTTCAGGTAATCGTCCAAGCGATCGAAACTCTGCTCCCAGAAACGGCGATACTCCTCGACCCAGTCGGCTGCTTCTTTAAGAGGAGCCGCATTGAGTCGGGACGGTCGCCATTGCGCCTGGCGGCCGCGCGTGATCAGACCTCCTCGCTCCAGCACCTTATGGTCGGTCTTTCGGTTACGAAACGTCTGGGCAGGGATCGTGCCAGGCGCGGTTGGATTGATAGCCAACCTGAGCTATCTACCCGACCGGTTCTCGGCCTTTTTGTTTCTGTACCTCTTCTTCGCGGCCTTGCTCATGGTGCGGATGCACGCCCTGGACCGCCAAAAGCGATGGGAGCGGCAGAGGACGAGCTTTCCCAACACTCTCGGACGGTTCACGCTTTGGGACGGCACGGGATTCGCTCTTCTTGTTTTCCTGATAGCGGTGCTCTTGCCCGCCAGACCCGCCAGACCCGCCAGACCCGCCAGACCCGCCAGACCCGCCCTGGGCGGGCTGAACTTCCTGGCGACCATCATCACGCTGCGCGCGCCGGGGATGACGTGGGGACGACTTCCGATCTTCGTGTGGTCGGTGTTCGCCGCCGCGTTGATCAGCCTGACCGCGACCAAATTCGTCGCCCTCGGCCTGCTCATGGTGACGTTTGACCGGGTGTTTGGCATGTCCTTCTTCAACGCCGGACAGGGCGGCGACGCTATTCTGTACGAGCACGTCTTCTGGTTCTACTTGCACCCCGCCGTGTACGTCATGATCCTGCCCGCCTTTGGCACCGTGCTGGAGGTGCTGGCGCATTTCTCCCGCAAGCCGGTCTTCGCTTACAATTTGGTCGTGGCCTCGTTCCTGAGCATCGTGGCGCTAAGCTTCGTCGTCTGGGCGCACCACCTATTCACCAGCGGCATGGCGAACTATCTGCACATCCCCTTCATGGTGATGACGGAGCTGATCTCCATACCCACGGGCATGGTGTTCCTGGCCGCGCTGGGCACCATCTGGCAGGGCAGGCTGTGGCTGCGTACGCCGATGCTGTTCGCCCTCGCGGTCGTGTTCAACATGCTCATCGACGGCATCACCGGCATCTTCCTCGCCGACGTGCCGACGGACATCCATCTCCAGGACACCTACTTCATCGTCGCCCACTTCCACTACACCATCATGGGCGGCGAGGTCTTCGCCATCATGGCGGGCGTGTACTTCTGGTTCCCCAAGATCACGGGGCGCATGTACAGCGAGGCCCTGGGCAAGCTCCACTTCGCGCTGATGTTCGTCCTGTTCAACGCCACGTTCCTGGCGATGTTCTGGGTCGGCAACCAGGGGATGAACCGTCGCGTGACCGAGTACGACGCCGAGCTGGTCGGCATGAACCTGGTAGTGAGCATCCTGTCCTTCCTGCTGGCGGCCAGCTTCCTTGTGTTCGTGATCAATATGGCGCGGTCGTTGGTGCAGGGCCCCACCACCGAGGCGAACCCGTGGCGCGCCTCAACACTGGAATGGCAGACCTCTTCGTCGCCGCCGGTGGAGAACTTCCCGGTCCCGCCGCGCGTGGTGGGCTTCCCGTACCCGTACGGCATCCCCAGCGCGCGCCACGGCGTGATCGCCCCGGTGGGCGGCTCGGGCGAGGCTGAAGAACCCAATGGGAGGGCGTAATGGCGAGACAGCGCACAACGATAGCGGGGACGGCGCAGTGGCGCGCGGGCAGGGCCTTCCGGCGCGGCTGGGCTTCGGCTGGAAGGTCATTGCGGGACTTGCCGCGCTCACCGCCGTAGAGTTCGTCATCGCGGTGACGCTGAGGTGGAGCATCATGGCGCCTCTGCTCGTCGTCATCGCCCTCTACTTGATGCACTTCAGGCAGCTCTGGCAGAGGGAGGAGCACTAGCCATGGCCATTGCTGCCCGTGAAGCCGCCCACGCCCACGTTGGCCACGACCGGCTCACGATCAACCGCATCGGCTTGTGGCTATTCCTTCTCTCGGAGACGTTCCTGTTCGGGGCGCTGCTCTCCAGCCGCTATTTCCTGCAGGGGTTCCACCGCCCCGACGAGGTGAACCAGGTCTTGGGCCTGGCGATCACGGTCGTGCTGCTAGCGAGCAGCCTGAGCGCCTACCGCGCCGAGACCGCAGCCGCCCACGGGGACATGGCGCGCTTCCGCCGCAACATGCTGCTCACCATCGGGATGGGCGCGCTGTTCCTGGTGGGCGTCGGGATTGAGTGGGCGGAGGCGTTCCGCCACTTCCCGCCGCACACGGGCTACGGCTCCGTCTTCTTCACCATGACGGGCATCCACGCCGCGCACGTGCTGAGCGGCATCCTGCTGCTGGGGCTGGTGTACCGGCTGGGGCGCAGGCCGGGACGATTTGGCCCCGACAACTACTGGGGCGTTGAGGGCGTGGTGAAGTACTGGCACTTCGTGGACGTGGCGTGGGTGTTCATCTACCCCACGCTGTACCTGGTGCGCTAGCAGGGCGTGGCCCCCTTTCGGCAGACACCGTGCCGGCACCCTCGTCTGCGCTCGGAACGGCGTCTGCACCCCATCTGCTCCGCTCAGGGCAGGCTCTTCACGCGGATGGACGATGCTGACCTTGAGTGGACGGGACACGCGGCCGGAATGCTGGACACATTCCCTTTCCAAGCGCCTGGACAGCGTTCTAGACGCTTGGATCCGTTCCAGGGCGTTCCTTGACCCACTCGCAAAGCATGTGCAAGAATCGCAGAAGGCATCGCGGCGTTGCCGACGCCTGGGCAAGGAGACCCCACGTGAACTGGCTTGACGTCCTCATCGTCATCACGCTCGTCCTGGCCGCGTTCTCAGGCTGGCGCACCGGCATCGTCCGGAGCGCCTTGATGCTGGCGGGCATCGTGTTGGGCATCGTGCTCGGCGGACAGCTTGGCGGCCGCGTCGGCGAGGGGCTTGACCAGCTCGGCGCGCCGGGCGGCGCCCACCTGCTGGGCTTCGCGGTCGTGTTCATCTTTTGCGTCGTCGCCAGCTACGTCGTCGGCATCTTTGCCCGCAAGGTTATCAGCACCCTCACGCTGGCCTGGGTTGACAACCTGGGAGGCCTCGTCCTCGGGCTCGCCACCATCGCCCTGGGCTGGACAGCCCTCATCGTCGCCGCGGGCTCCACGCAGCTTCCCTGGGCAACCGACGTCGTCCAGTCATCTTCGGTCGCCTCGGCGCTCGCGAACCGCGGCTCCATCGTCCTCGCCATGCTCCCCGGCCAGTACCGCTCCGCCCTCGCCTGGGTCGGGGATGTCAAGCCGCCAACGGTCGCCGTCGCCAGCGCCACCGTAAGCCAGCCGTCGCCCGACAAGGTGACGGTGGAGACGCCCATTGGCGTCACCAACCCCAACCGCTTTGGCGGCGTGATCCAGCGCGTTCGGTACGAGTACTCCTGGCAGGACGGCGCCGCGTGGCGCACGATAGGTTCCAGCCAGCGCAAGACCGTCCCGCTGGAAGCGCAGATGCAGCATGACGTTCTGCTGTCCCTGGATCTGAAGGCTGACGCGGGCCCAGATGCGGCGGCGTTTATCGCCGCCGTCGCCAAGGGCCAGGCGCTCGCGGGCCGCGTCAAGGGCGCGGTCACCATCGCCTTTCCCTCCCAGGTCATTGAGCTGCCCTTCACCAAAGATCTGTCGTTCCAGAAGGGCCAATAGCACGCGATTGACGGGTTTGCTATGATAGCTCCTGGTCCGGACACTCGCGCAAAGCCCGGCGATGGGGACTCCAGCGCGTGGCGGCGGACGCCACGCACGGAGAAACGTGATGGGGATGCTCAACGCCACAGTGCTGGTGGTCAACCAGAACTATGAGCCGCTGAATATCTGCGGCGTGCGAAGGGCCGTGGTGCTGCTGGACCGCGGCAAGGCGGAGCTGATCCTGAACGGCCGCGGCGAGCTTCGGACGCCGAGCACCACGGTGCCGATCCCGTCCGTCATCCGGCTGGTCCACATGGTGAAGCGCCCCTTCATGAAGCACCGCCTTGCCCGGCGCGAGGTCTTCATGCGCGACAACTACACGTGCCTCTACTGCGGCAAACAGTCACGAGACCTGACGATTGACCACGTCGTGCCCCGCCATCGCAACGGCCCCCACACCTGGGACAACGTAGTCAGCGCCTGCATCCCCTGCAACCACCACAAAGCGGGCCTCACCCCCGCGGAAGCCGGCATGCGGCTGCTGAAGGAACCGCGAGCGCCGCGCGCCAACCCATACAGCCTCTTCCAGCACCGCACGCTGCTGGAGGAGTGGCGCCCCTTCCTGCCCTGGGCCGGCTAGCGTAGTGATTCCGGCGCTTTGTTGCTTCTCCCCTGCTGAGGTGGAGGAGGTTGCTCCCCACGCCACTTCTAGCAGTAACAGAACTCGGCTGCTACTTCCCCCTTTGAAAAATCCCGGACGATGGTTTGGGGATGTTCGCGATTGTTGCATGCTAGTGTCCTGTGTTAGAAGTGCGCTGAAGAACTCGAGGTGGTCCGAGCGCTGCCTCGGTGGTTCGACAGGCTCACCACGAACGGATGCAAGCCCTATCCCGTTCGCCCTGAGCCTGTCGAAGGGCAAGGTCTTAATATACGGCGGTTTTGTGACTCAGGACACTAGTAGAGCCTGGTTTGTCTTCGAGTTGATGGCCATGCCGTTGGGACGACAGTCAATGCCAATGGGGGAAGGTGCGAGTGAAGGGCCGGTAGCCTGCTCAAGCATAGGAGACACCTGCGAGGGCAACACTGTGGGTGTGTCTACCTTCGCGGGATGTCCTCGCACCATGACCACTTGCCGATGTTTTCGGCTGAGCAGTAGGTGACCAACTTCATCTGGTGAGCGTAGGGCACATCCCAGGTTGTGTCGTTCGCCGCCAGCGCCTGCTGTGAGCCGAACCCAGTCCTCAACGCCGAGGACAGCTAGCTATCCCAGCGGGAAGGGTAAAGGCGAGGGAAGAATAATCGGGGCGGGAGGATTTGAACCTCCGACCTCACGGACCCGAACCGTGCGCGCTACCACTGCGCTACGCCCCGACGAAGCAGACGGGAAACAAGAATGCCGTGGAGCAAGAGTCGTGGGGCACCGCATCAAGCTCGGGTGGTAGCCCCACAATCGTTCTCTAGGGAGGCGCCCCCAAAAGGCCGCTCTTCCAGGGGAATCGCGATTGTTCGCGACGCATAAAACTGGTAAACTCGTGCCATTCTATCCGAGAACACTGCCGCCCCGCAAGCGACCCCGCGCTTGCCATCCTCGTCCGGAGTGACACGCCGCATGATGCGCAAGAATCCGCTTAAGGCCAAGCTCCGCAACGGTGAGGCTATTGTCGGGCTGTTCATCAACCTTCCCTCACCCGCTCTGGTGGAGATGACGGGACTCATGGGCTACGACTACGTCATCATTGACGGTGAGCACGGCATTGCGGACCTGGAGTCGTGCGAACACATGGTCCGCGCGGCGGAAGCGGTGGGAATCACGCCGCTTGTCCGCATCGCGGAGAACGACCCACAGAACATCCTGCGGTACCTGGACGCCGGCGCCATGGGCGTGCAGATCCCAATGGTCAACTCCAAGGCTGACGCCGAGGCGGTCGTGCGCTCGGTGTTCTACCCGCCGAAGGGGCGCAGGGGGCTTGCAGGGGTCCGGGCTTCCCGCTACGGGATCGGCATGTCAATGCCCCAGTACGTGGGAATGGCCAACGAGGAACTCCTAGCCATTGTGCAGATTGAGACGACCCAGGCGGTCGCCAACGCAAAGGAGATCTGCGCGGTTGATGGCGTGGACATCATCTTCATCGGGCCATCCGACCTAAGCTCCTCCATGGGCCTGGCCGGCCAGCCCACCCACCCTGACGTGCTAAGAAGCATTGAGGCGGTGGGGAAGGTTGCCCAGGCCGCCGGTAAGGCGGCGGGCACCATCGCCCGCGACGCGGAAGCTTATGAGCACTGGCGCGCAGCCGGGTTCCAATACCTGGCCACCGGCGTGACCAACCTGGTGCAGAGCGCCGGCGTCTCGCTGCTTGCCTCGGTCCACGAGCGCGAAGCCCGCATTTCCTCCCGGTCCGCGGGTGTCCGGAGGAGCTAGCCATGCCTGAAAAGCTGCGCGTTGGGTTCATCGGCCTGGGGCTTATGGGACGTCCCATGAGCCTAAACCTGCTCAAGGCAGGCTTCCCGCTGATCGTCTGGAACCGGACGCAGAGCAAGGCCGACTCCGTCGTGAAGGCGGGCGCGATGTTGGGCCGCTCGCCCGCCAACGTGGCCACCCGCAGCGACGTGGTGATCACGATGGTGTCCGACTCGCCGGACGTGGAGCAGGTCGTGCTCGGCTCCGGCGGCGTGCCAACCGGCGTTATTGACGGCGCGCAGCGTGGAAGCGTCGTGGTGGACATGAGCACCATCTCGCCCGCGGTCACGCGGTCCATCGCGCAGCGGCTCGCCGAGAAGGGCGTCGCCATGCTGGACGCGCCGGTGAGCGGCGGGACCGTGGGCGCACAGAACGCGACGCTCTCCATCATGGTCGGCGGCGACCCTGAGGTCCTTCAGCGCTGCATGCCCGTCTTCCAGGCGCTGGGCCAGCGCGTCACCCACTGCGGGCCTAACGGCATGGGCCAGGTCACCAAGCTGGTGAACCAGATAATCGTCACGGGCACGCTCTCCGCCGTGTGCGAGGGGCTACTCTTCGGCGCCAAGGCCGGCGCGGACCTCCAGGCCGTGCAGCGCGCTGTGAGCGGCGGCGCGGCCAACTCGTGGCAGCTTGAGAACCTGGGGCCGCGCATCCTCAGCGGCGACTTCGCGCCGGGGTTCATGGTCAAGCTGCTGCAAAAGGACCTCCGCCTGGTGGACGAGGCCGCCACCGAGATGGGCCTGCCGCTGTTCACGACGCTCATCGCCCAACAGGTGCTGCGCGTCGCCGCGAACCTGGGTCTGAGCGACGAGGGCACCCAGGCCTACATCAAGGCGCTGGAGGCCATGGCGGGCGTGCAAGCGCGGACGCCTAGCTCGTAAGGAACACCACCATACGACGTCCACCACAGTTGATCGCTTTGTTTTCTGTTTGTTCGCCAGCTTGGGCCGGATTTATTTTTCTGGCGATACCAGACCTGTATAGCGGGCCATGACGGGACTGGTTCGTTTTCGTGAGGTCCCCAGAATGGCCTGTTTTAGACACCCCCCGGTGTGAGGTACCAGCCCCTCGGACCGAAGCATTTCATCGCACGGACTGTTGCACGTGATGGCACGTGGGGAAATTCCTCGCTCCGCTCGGAATGACAGGGGACGCTCGGCATGACAGAAGGCGCGCGGAGTGGCAAAGGCCCGAGGCACGCCGTCGGCTCCTGGGCTGGCGACTTTAGCGGGAAGTTGGCGGGTGCGCTCTGAGCGGCCATGACTCTACATTACCGCTGAAGAGGTGCTTGGGGTAAGAGGCGGATGGCAGAAGGCCACTTCCTGACCAAAAAATTAGTGCAATCTGTGAAATCTGGGAGACATCGCTCGTCTGGCAACCGATTTGTTGGGACGGGTTCAGGTCTTGTTGACCTGACGGGGTGCCGGAGGGGGCGGTTGCGCACCGGGCGGCCGCCGAAGCGCCGCGCCCAGGGTCTTGAAGGGGGAATCGTGACGTCGGGGATGTTCCTTGCTTTTGCGCTGGCGCTTGTGCCCGCCGCCCTCGCAGCCGCGCTTTCCGGCGAGGCGGCGGCGCGGTACGCCAAGGTGTTTCAGCGCGCGTGTTCGCGGCGGTGATGACCCGGCAGAAGCAAGGCACGTTTGACCTGGCCTCGGTAGACGTGGAGCGGTGCCGGTTTGAGATGACCTTCGCCAACTGCGCGGAGTGCTCGGGCCTTGAGGCGGCGCACCCTATGTGCCTCTTCCACGCGGGGCTATTCGCGGGCATCCTGGGCGCGCTGCTGGACCGCGACTTGGACGCGGTTGAGACGGAGTGCCGGGCCAGCGGCGGCAAATTGGTGGACGGGGCGCGGCAGGGGATCGTGGCCTCCCTCGCACGTTGACGGGTAGAAGGCAGGGCAAGGTGCCCGTATGGGCCGGGCGATCGTCCGCCCATGCGGACACCTTGTGGACGAGTCGCCAGCTAGTTCGTGATGGTCTCGCCCTTCTCGAAGTGGTCAAGGTACGTCTTCACCGTCGCCCCTCCGCCCATCCACGCCGCCCTTGACACCTTCCTGGCGCGTTGCTATGCTCCCTGTTAGCAATTGCACCCCACGACTGCTAACGCTGGCCAACGCTGGCGTCCACTGAGGAGGAAGAACATGGCTCGCTCGTTTGAACCACTCGGGGATCGCGTCCTCGTCAAGCCTGTCAAGGCCGAAGAGAAGACCCGCAGCGGCCTCGTCCTGCCGGACACCGCCAAGGAGCGCCCCCAGGAGGGCGAGGTCGTCGCCGTGGGCCGCGGCCTCCAGACCAAGGACGGCGTCTACCTCCCCCTTGAAGTGAAGAAGGGCGATCACGTGCTGTACGCCAAGTTTTCCGGCATGGAGCTCAAGGAGGACGGCGTGGACTTCCTGCTTCTCAGCGAGCGGGACATCCTCGCCACCGTCAGCGGCAGCTAGACGCCGCCAAACAGTCCCTTCTCCCATCTGGGGAGAAGGTTTGGATGCGGGAGCAAAGGAGCACCACCGTGCCTGCGAAGCAAGTTGTTTTCGGAGAAGAGGCCCGCAGCAAGCTGCGCGCCGGCCTTGACGCCCTCGCCAACACCGTCAAAGTCACCCTCGGCCCGCGCGGCCGCAACGTCGTTCTGGACAAGGGCTTCGGCCCCCCGCTCGTCTGCAGCGACGGGGTCACCGTCGCCAAGGAGATAGAGCTGGAAGACCGTTTTGAGAACATGGGCGTCCAGCTCGTCAAGAGCGCCGCCACCAAGACCAACGACATCGCCGGCGACGGCACCACCACCTCCATGGTGCTCGCCCAGGCCATCGTCCACGAAGGCTTCAAGAACATCGCCGCGGGCGCTGACCCCATGGTTCTCAAACGCGGCATTGAGCGCGCCGCCGAGACCGTCCGCGACGAGATCAAACGCCTCGCCAAGCCCATTCAGGGCAGCGCTCAGACCACCCAGATCGCGACGCTCTCCGCCCACGACGCCGACATTGGCAAGATCATCGCCGACGCCATGGACAAGGTCGGCAAGGACGGCGTGGTAACGGTGGAGGAAGGCAAGAGCCGCGACACTGAGGTCACCTACACCACCGGCATGCACTACGACCGCGGCTACGTCAGCCCCTACTTCATCACCGATGCCGAGAAGGCCGAGACGGTCGTTGAGGACGCCTACATCGTCATCACCGACCGCAAGCTCACCGCCGGCAGCGACATCCTCCCCGCCCTGGAGCGCATCCTGCCGGTCACCAAAAACATCGTCTTCATCGCCGACGAGGTGGAGGGCGAGGCCCTCGCCACCCTCGTCGTCAACAAGCTGCGCGGCATCCTCAACTGCCTCGCCATCAAGGCGCCCGGCTTCGGTGACCGCCGCAAGGCCACCCTGGAAGACATCGCCATGATGACCGGCGGAACGGTCATCAGCGAGCAAGAGGGCCGCAACCTGGAGTCCATTGACGTCAAGGACCTTGGCCGCGCCCGAAGGGTCATCGCCTCCAAGGAGGCCACCACCATCGTGGAGGGCGCCGGCAACCAGGCCGACGTCCAGGCCCGCGTCAAGTCCATCCGCCACCAAATTGAGGAGAGCACCTCCGAGTGGGACAAGGAGAAGTTCCGCGAGCGCGTCGCCATGCTCGTCGGCGGCGTCGCCATCATCCGCGTCGGCGGCTCCACCGAGGTTGAACTCAAAGAGCGCAAGGCCCGCGTGGAAGACGCCCTTGCCGCCACCAAGGCCGCGGTTGACGAAGGCATCCTGCCCGGCGGCGGCGTCGTCTTCATCCGGGCGCAAGCCGCGCTGGACAACCTCGCCAAGAGCCTTGTCGGCGACGAGCGCACCGGCGTCATGATCCTGCGCACAGCGCTGGAAGCGCCCATCAAGACCATCGCCGAGAACGCCGGCATCTCGGGCGCCGTCGTGCTCAACAACGTCCGGCGCCACCAGAACGACTATGCCTTCAACGCCGACACCAAGGAGTACGGCGGGATGATGGAGCAGGGCATCATTGACCCCGCCAAGGTCACCCGCGCCGCGCTTGAGAACGCCGTCAGCGTCGCCACCGCCATCCTCACCGCCGAGTCCCTCATCGCCGAGGCCCCGGACGACGCAGAGGAGCACGCGGGGGACTCAGAGGAATAGCCCGCGCATCCAGCCCGCGTCCACAAACACGACAGCGGCCCGCCTTAAAGGCGGGCCGCTACTTCTAACCTAATCTCGTTGGCAATCATCCGATCAGGGCACTCCTAGTCATCCGGTACGCGGAGGTGACAACCAGTAAACCAAAAGTGCTGTTGTTATCGCGGTACCGAGGTTGGTCGCTAGCAATCTTAACTCTCGGTCGCCAGAACCCGCAAACGCCAACCAATACAGAAATGCTACAAGACAGACAAGTGGCAAAGATATCAATAACCGAAATACCATTCAGCATCGCTCTCGCGCTAGCCGCTTCTCGCCAAGAGCGCACTGATGCTTCTAACCAGAGGTGTGTTCTTCGGCCACTTGCTCTGACGAGCAACTTCCTCAGCGATCTCTCTCCCCTTCTTCGTAAGCACGCACTGTTCGCCACTGTGATCCAAGAGATGCTCACCATGAAGGAACGCGAGCTCGTTACGGAATTCCTATCCCGATGCGTGTTCCATCCCCATTTTCACCAATTTCACATTCACTTGGCGGAGTACCTCGCTTTGAGGTACTTGCCCAATTTCAGCATGGAAGAGGACCTTCAAAATCAGCCTGGATAGCAAGCGTCTGAGCATCACCCGCGTTGGATTCACAGCCCCGTTTACCATTGCGCTCACTCCCCCTTGGCATAGTATTCTGGACTAGGACTCTCCGCTTCACGAAAAAGCCCGCCCCCGATTCCAGAGAACCAAGGCGGGCCGGTGGCGGACACTACCACCACAAACAGAGTGCTTGCCGCCTACAAAGAATGTCAAGCGGAAAATGTACAACTTTCCAATCAGTTCAGCACAGCTTGCGTATAAAAACCCATAAGCTTTATGAGACAACAGCATGATTTAGCCCGCTGTGCCTCTATATACTGAGACGGTTCGTCGTAGACGTCGCATACCAAAACGAATTCCCGCACACCACGGTCAACCACTCCTGGTCGTGGAACTCCTCGCGCAGCGCCAGCCCCGTTGCCTCCAGCGCCGCCACCACCTCGCCGCGCCACTCCTCCAGCAGCCCGGAACCAACCTAGATTAGCGCAGCACTTGAACCTGCGCGGACACAGTCCTTTACCGCTCATCTCATCCCTCAGCCAGCACCGCTCGCAACGATTCCTCAAACTCTTGGCGCTGCCAGACTCGCACCTCAGGCGCGGCCAACTCCGCGCCAGGTTCACGAGCAAGCTGTTGCAGGCTGGCCATGGGCCACAAGAGCGATGGGTCCATAGACAGGCGCTCCCCCAGCGCGGACCGCCACGCCTTCAGCTTTTGCGAGCGGACCATCTGCTGCTGGGTGTGCCTCTCCTCTCGCGGCCGAGACGCAGGTGGCTTGTGAAACGGCGGAGCGCTCATCCCCTCCCTGATCGCCTCCTGCAGCGAGTGGCCGAGTCGTTGCAGGACCGCGGGACTCAGGCCGGGCGTCTCGGCCAGCGTGGCCTCCGGCCTGGCGGCGAGCAAGACGAGCGTGGCATCCCCCAGGACGTGGAAGGGCGGCCGGCCCCGGCGCAGCGCTTCCCGCTCCCGAAAAGCATGCAGGGCGCGCAAGACGGCCAGCCCACGAGGGTTCAAGTCACGGCTTCCTTTGACGCTAAGGAATGCCGTCGTGGGATCGGGGGGCTCGTAGCGGACTCCCTCAAGGCGCGCGCACTCCTCGGCAACCCAACCCGTGCGACCCAACAGCCGCAACCGCTCTTCCAACCGGTCACGAATGGCGAGCAGATAGCGAACGTCAGAGGCCGCATACTCCAGCGCCTCGCTGCTCAACGGCCTGCGGCCCCAGTCCGCGCGCTGAAGGCGTTTCTCTTTGTTCAGCTTCACACCGAGCAACGCTTCAGCAAGCGACGCGAGTCCCAACTGGGTCATCCCTGCGAACCGCGCCGCAATGTTGGTGTCATAGAGGTTCGTCATCCGTGAACCCCAGGCCCTGTCCAGGCTCCGCACGTCGTAATCAGCGCCATGCAACACCTTCTGGACCGCCGAGCTTGCCAGCATCTCCTTCAGCGGCGCAACCTCGCCAATGGCAATCGGATCAATGATCACCACCGCGCGGCTTGTCGCCACTTGCACCAGGCAAAGCTGCTCCGGATAGCGGAAAAAGCTGTTAGACTCCGTGTCCAAAGCGATGGCGGATTCAAGGCGCATGGCTTGCACGGCGGCGGCAAGCCGATCGCCAGAGGTAATGGTCTCCACCGGAAGAAGCGTCTGTTGGGTCATAGACAGCGGCTCAATCGCTCTGATGGTTGATCCGTTACTACTCATGGTCGTCATCGCCCCGTTTGCACACCACCGTCACCCACTCCTCGTCGTGGAACTCCGCGCGCAACGCCAACCCCGCGCCCTCCAGCGCCGCCACCACCTCGTCCCGCCGCTCCTCCAGCAGCCCGGAGCCAACCAGCACTCCGTCATTCGCCAGCACGGCACAAAGCTGGGGTGCCAAAGTGATAAGCAGCCGCGCCGAGAGGTTCGCCAGCACCAGGTCAAACGCGCCCAGGCCCGGCTGCGGCAGCGTCCCCCTCGTCACCTTCACGTCCATCGGGACGCCGTTGGCGCGGGTATTCGCCCTCGTTGCCCGCACCGCCGCCGCGTCAATGTCCAGCGCACGCACTTCGCCCGCCCCTAGCCTCGCTGCCACCACGCTCAGCACCCCTGAGCCGCACCCCACGTCCAGCACCCGCGCGCCGGGCTTCATCAGCCGCTCAAGCTCCGTCAAGCAACGCCGCGTCGTCGGATGATGGCCTGTGCCGAAGGCCAACCCGGGGTCCAGCCGCACCAGGACCTGCCCGGGCGCCGCCTCCACCTCGCTCCAGGGCGGCGCCAGCACCAACCCGTTGCCCACGCGCAAGACCGGGAAGTGCTCCTTCCAGCTCTCCTCCCACTCCTTCGGACTCACCACCCGCTCGTGCGCGGAAGGCACGGGACGGATGAGCGAGAGGACCCGCACTCCAAAATCAATCCGCTCGCGACGCCACGCCGCGCGGCGGTCGTTAGGGAAGTACGCCGTCACCATGACCGGCGCCGAGGGGTCCGGCTCCTCACCCTCGTCGGGGTTGAAGCCCCCCGACTGCTCCACCACCACGCTCTTGGCGTACCGGTGGAACAGCTCGCTCACCGGCTCCACCAGCTCCGGCGTCACGGTCACCTGGAGCTGCACCCAGTCCATTATCCTCTCCGATTGACGAACGCTATACGCTACCTGCAAATTTAGGGTTGTCATGGTAGAAAACCGCTGTGGTAAAAGGTTCTGGGAAGGGAGCGGGGAACCCTCTTCTCCAAGAGGGTTCCCCGCCGTAGCAACTGCTGGACACGGGCCCCGGATCTAGTCCTTGGCTTCTTGGAGCGTCTTGCGCAGCTCTTGCAGCAGCTTCTTGGCCTTGGCGTCCAGCTTCTGGGGCGTCACCACCTTCACCGCGATGAGCAGGTCGCCACGCTGCTTCCCGTTGACCTCCCGTATTCCTCCCCCGCGGACGCGGATCACGGTCCCAGGCTGGACGCCGGCAGGGACCTTGACTTTCTCGCTGCCGCCATCCAGCAACGGCACCGTCACCTCGTCACCCAGCGCTGCCTGAGGAAAGCTGAGAGACAACTCGTAGACCAGGTGGTTCCCGTCGCGCTTGAACAGCGAGTGGGGCTTGACCGTCAAGGTCAAGTACGCGTGGCCCGGCGGCCCGCCGTTCCACCCAGCGTCACCTTCCCCCGTGAGCCGCACCTGCGTCCCGTCCTCAACACCCGGCGGGATCTGTACCTTGAGTTCGCGTTGTCGCCGCTCTCTGCCCGTGCCCTTGCACTGCACACATGGCGTCTGAACGGTCTCCCCGTTCCCGCGGCACGTCGGACAGGCAGTAACCTGCACAAACTGGCCGAAGAAATTGGACTGCGTCCTGCGCACCTGCCCAGCGCCCTTGCACGTCTGGCATCGAGCAAACCCCGTCCCCGGCTCCGCCCGGGCCCCCTTGCAGCGCGTACACAGCTCAATGCGGGCGAACTCCAGGTCGCGCTCCGCCCCAAGCGCGGCCTCCTCAAACGTCAACGTCACGGCCTGGTGCAGGTCGCCGCCCCGTCGCTGCCCCCGGTCCTCGCGAGCGCCAAACCCGCCGAAAAACGCGTCAAAGATATCGCCCAGACCGCCCGCCGGATCAACCCCCTCAAACCCTCTCCGTCCCGCGTCCCCAACCGCCACGCGGCCAAAGCGGTCGTACATGCGCCGCTTCTCCAAGTCGCTCAGCGTCTGGTACGCCTCGCTCGCTTCCTTGAAGCGCTCCTCCGCCTCCGCGCTCTTGTTGCGGTCCGGGTGCCACTGCATCGCCAGCTTTCGGTACGCGCGGCGGATCTCATCCTCGTTCGCGCCCCTGCCGACGCCCAAGACCTCGTAAAAGTCCCGTCCGTTCACACACACACCTTGCTCGAGCTGCTATGGGCCAAGAGTACCGCACGATAGACAGTGTCCAGGATAGTATACCGCATGTCGGGGAGCGGAGACGGCAGAGGCGAAGCGGCGGCGAACGGAACAGCGAGCCTACGCACCAGGCTCCGCTTCCTTGCCTACCACCACCAACGCCGGACGCAGGACCGTTGTTTTGAGCATATACCCCTGCTGCAGAACGTGGAGCACCTTGCCCGCCTCGCCCGCCGCCTCCCGCACCGCCTGGTGTCGGGCTGGGTCAAACGACTTGCCCGCCTCGTCCATAGGAAGCACGTCAAGCGCTTCCAGAATTACGAGGAACTTGCGGTACGTGAGCCAAATGCCGTCCACCCACGTGAAGTCCCGCAGCGGCTCCGCGACGGCGTTCAGCGCCCGCTCCAGGTCGTCCAGCACCGGCAGCAGGCTGCCTACCACCGTCGCGACCGCTGCCATCTGCATGTCGGCGCGCTCCGCGTCAACCCGACGCCTGAGGTTCACGATGTCCGCCTCGGCACGCTGCCAGTTCGCCAGCAGCCGTTCCGACCGCGAACGGAGTGTCTCAACCTCGGTGCGGAGCTGCGCGAGTTCGCCGGCCTGCCGCTCCACGCCCGCAGAGGGGGCGCTCGGCGCTGCCTGCTCGGCCTCTGGGCGCTGCGGATCGCTCATCAGCCCTGATTGGCGCGCCCGTTGACTTGCTCAAGGAGCTCACTGAGAAGCTGCGAGAAGTAGCGCACGCTCGCCGCCGCGCGTTCGTAGTTCAACCGCGTGGGCCCAACGATGCCCAGCGTGCCCATAGCCTCTCCCGGCAGGCCGTAGCGGCCCAGCACGACGCTGAAGGGCTTGAGTGCCTCATCGTCGTTCTCCCCGCCAATAAGCACCCGCGGCTCGTCTCCGACAGGCGCCTGGGAGGCCATCAGCTCCTGCATCCGCTTTGATTCCAGCAGCCCGGCGAGCTTGGCGATACGAGGATGCCCCGCAAGCTCCGGTTGCTCCAGCAACAGCGGCAGGCCCTCCACCGAGCCCTGGCTCAGCGCAAGCTCCTCCTCACGCATCAACCCCGCCACCTGCTCCATCACCTGGATCTCCAGCGGCGACATCTCGGCAGACCTCGCCCTCATCTCCTGCCACGTCATCCCGGAGTACAGCGCTGAAAACCTGTTGCTGGCGTGTTGCAATTCTTCGCGGCTCACAGGCTGGGCCAACGGCACCAGCTCCTTGCGGATCCGGGTCTGCTTAAGGACCAGCACCAGCAGCGACAGCAAGTCCTGCAAGTACACCAACTCCAGGTGCTGCAGACGGGGCTCCGGCGCGCGCGGGAAGGTGATGATCGCCACGTTCTGGACTAACCCCGCCATCAGCGACGACGCCAGTTCAACCCAGGTATCCAGGTCTCGGTCCGCCGCCCGCAACTGCTGGAGCACTCGCAGCTTCACCTCTTCCGGCAGGTCCTCCGACACGGCGAGGAACTCCACGTAGTACCGGTACCCCTTGTCAGACGGCATTCCGCCCGCCGAAACGTGCGGCCGACGGATGTACCCCTCCGTCTCAAGCTCCGCCATGTCGTTTCGGACCGTCGCGGGGCTAAACCGTAGGTGGTGCTTGCGCGTCACGATCTCCGAGCTGACCGGCACGGCGGAGCTAATATACTCGCCGACCACAATCTTCAGAATCTGCCGCCTGCGTTCGGTCAAGCCTTCTCGTGTCACCATGTTACACCGCTCCCCCATGGACGAATCGGCAAGCAGAGGTTTCCTACAATCTAAGGTTCATTAAGAAACACTGTCAAGACCGCCCCCTCCAAGGTTGTCTTGCATTGCGGTTGAAAACACTAAACAACATGCTATCCTCGCGCTCTTTCCCATCGCCATCGAATGAAGAGGGGATAGGGGTGAGGTTGGCGACGTCAGGCGGGGCGTCCCTCCGGTCATCAACGCGAACGTAAGAGAATCCCGTAGGGGCGGCTCTTGAGCCGCCTTCACAAGGTGGGAAGCATCGAGAGAAAAGCGAGGGGGGAGCGCCCACCGTGAGCGCCCCCCCCTGTGTCCGATGTCTGGAACCCAGCCTTAGGTCTTTTTCCTTCTCAGCATCACCACACCGCCGACAGTCAAGACCGCCGCAACGATGGCGATGATGAGCGCCACCACCGCGATGCCGCTCGCGGCATCCTGGCCGGCAGCGCCAGCCACGCCGGGGGCGCCGGCTTTGCCGGCAGCACCAGCGACGCCAGCAGAACCAGCCAGGCCAGCCACGCCAGCCGCGCCGCGGTCGCCCTGGGAGCCTTCAAAACCCTGCAGACCCCGCGGGCCTTGCGTGCCCTGCGGGCCCTGCAGGCCGGCCGTACCAGCCGGACCCGCGCCGGCACCAGCCAGCCTATAGGTAGCCGACGCGCTTAGCGTGCCGGCCGTGGCCGTCACGGTGTACGTGCCGGAACCGCTTGTCGGCAGTACCGCAACATCGCCAAAGGAGCCGTCACCTGCGACTGTGATAGCCCCAGCCGTCGCAGCGGTCCCAACCGTCGGGATGTCGCCGCAGGTCGTGGATTTGGTGGCATCCGCCGGGTCATGCGCGTTGATCGCAAACCCGCCGGTCAACAGGCTCGCCAGTGTGCGAGTCACCGTCGTCGTGGACGCGCCAGCCTTGATGCTCGTCAGGGAATCCACCACCCCGCCCAGCGTAGCGCACGGGCCGGTGTGGATATGGACCGCTTGGTCGGCGCCCTGGACGGGCGTGACCGAGACAACCACCTGGGTGTTCGCACCCACCGCGGTAAGCGTTGCCACGCCGGTCTGCTTGAGCGTGTTTCGGCCCTCCACAAGGGGAACCGTGACGGATGTAGCCGCAACCGTCACCGTGACGGTCCCGCCCGACACGAACCGCGCTCCCGTGATGCCGACCACGCCCGTGCCTACAGCCGGCGAAAGCGTGATGCCCGGCGCGCCGGCAGGCGTCGAGAGCGCCGCCAGGTCCAGGTTCGTTACCGCAAACCCTGTAAATGCCGTGGTCTGGTTGGCAGTCGCAATCCCGACCTTGAACGTGACTGTCTTGCCAGTGAACGCGCCAGCGGTCGTTTCCTGCACCTGCAGGACATAGCTACCGCCCGCCGTTGTCGTTGCCGTACCCACCTGGTTGCCGTCCACGAGGGCGGCAACGGCGGTGCCTGCCGGCACCACGCTTCCGTCGAGCCTGGCCGTCCCAAAGAACCGATGCGGGCTGGGAGTGGCCTGGGCAAAGACGGCAGCTGGCACCAACGCCAAGGAGAGCGCCAGCACGGTGGCTAGCAGAACTCTCAGCTTTTTAGCCATGCAACCTCCTTGCAGAGTCACGTTGAAACGTTAGGGGTTAGGAGGGGGGCCGTCTGGCCCCCCTCCACTTGGTTTAGCGCCAGCCGAAGATGTTGGTCCCTGCCACAAGGTTCTGCGTGAAGGTACTCGTGGTCAGCGCCGACGCTGAGGTCACCACGATCACCACCGCATCGCCCGCCGCCAGCACCGTCAGATCACTGACGGACGCAGGCGCGCTCGGTTGGTACAGCTTCCACTTCTGGGTGACGTTGTCATACGCCCAGGCCCGCTGGAGGGTGGTCAGAGCTGCCAGCTGCGTGGCCACGTTGACCACCGCAGCCGAGAGCGTGATGTTTTGCGAGGCGCTTACACCGGTGATGGCTGGGCCAACCGTAGCGCTGACCCCGGCCGTGCCGGTGTTCTGCGCCGGCACCAGTACAATAGTGGTGAATCCGCCGTCGGCTCCCGTGTTCAGGGCCGACGCGGGCAGCACGCCAAGCCCGCCAACCGAGAGGACGGTCACCGGCGTGAAGGCCTGGAACCCGATCCCGACGATCGTTATGTTAGAACCGATCGCCACAGTGGTCGGCGAAACCGTGATCGACGCCGACGGGAGCGTGTGGGTCACCGCGTTGCTGTTGGTCGGAGCCGGACTGGCCGTGGACGTGTTGTCCACCGCCGTAATGGTATTTATGCTGTTGATCGCCGCGTTCGTCGGCACCGTCAGGTTGGTCGTGAAGGCGCCGCTGGCGTTAACCTGCGCGGTCGCCGTGCCGATGGTCGCGCCAGACGCGACCGGCCCGGGGAGCGAAGTGCCGGTAACGTAGTTGACCGTCACGGATCCGGTCCCGCCAGCCCCACCCGTCCGGGCGTAGCCGGTGCCGCTAACCGTAACAATCGAGTCCCGCCGTCCGGAAGCCGAGCTGACCGTGATGACCCGCTCCGGCACAATCAAATTCGTGGAGCCGGTCAAGCCCGCCGCATCGGTAACCGTGACTTGGTACGTCCCGGGCGCCTGGTTCGCCGGGACGTTAAAGATCTGAGCAGGCAGGCTTCCTGCACTGTCCGTGCAGATCGCCGACGTGCTCCATGCGTTGCCACCAATGGTGATACCGCCCGCAGCGATAAACCCGGCGTCGCCGGTGTTGCAGGTCCCGCTGCTGTTGGTGTCTGAGTACGCCGTCAAGTTGCTAGACGTAACCGTGACCGGCGTGCCAGGGACCCCAGAGGTCGGCGACACGGCGATCGGTGAGCCCTGGATGGTGAACGTCGTCGAAGCGGTCGCCGTCACGCTGCCACCCACGAACACGCGGATGGTAGAAGAGCCGGCGGGCGCCACGGGGATCGTGCACACTGCGGTAGTGGGAAGCGTGCCGGTGGCCGAAACAGCAATCGCCGTTGCCGGCCCGCAGGCAGTGCCCGCAATCGTGATGCCTTCGTTCGCGAGGACATCAACGTCCGCGCCGTCAATGACCGCGGCCGCGGTGAAGTCCTCACCGGTGATCGTAATGGCCGTGCCAACTGCACCGGCGGTCTGACTCGGGGTAATTCGCGCGGAGACCGTGAAGGTGGCGGCCGGGGTGTTTATACCCACGAGGCCGGAGTTGTCCCTCACCTTAATGGAGGCGTTCGAGCCGGCGGACAGCGCCGGAACGCTCGCGGTCCAGGTCAGCGTCGCCTTCCCATCGGTCCCAACCGCCTGGGATGCGAACTCAACCTCACCGCCGTTGCGAACGTTGTCGGAGGCCGTTCCGCCACCGGCACCGTTGTCGTTAAATACTGTCGCCGTGCTGCCGGAAACCAAACCCGAAGCTGTGGAGGTCACGGCCGTGCCGCGCACGCCGGAGGTCGGGCTGTGGGTCAGGGTCCTGAGGTAGTTAACACGAGCGGAGTTATTTTGCTGCGCAATGGCGCTGCTCACAACAACCGAGCCCGCCGACCCCGACGAGGACCCTGCGGAACCCGTAGGCCCGCCGGTCTGGGTGTTCACGAGGCCAGCCAGCTGGCTAATCGTGATGGTCACGATGTTGGCCGTGCCCGCTGCGGCTGCGGCCGCGATGGGCGTCACCGCAACGTTAGCAGGGGTGAAGCCTGGAATCTGGAGCGTAATCGTGCGGGTGGTCGGAGTGCCGCCAAGAGTGATGCTGGAGGCAACCACCGGGTCGCTGTTCAGCGGCACCGCCGCCTGGCCGGTCCAGCCGACCGTGATCAGCGACTTGGAGATGGAGGTCGGCAGCGTCGTCCCCGTCGGCGGGATAATCGCCACCGTGTCAACGCCGGCCGTCGTGGCCGCGCTCACCGTGAAGGCGACCACGTACTGCGCGGGAGAACTAACGTTGAGCGGGGTAGGCGTGAACGTCACGCCCGTGAAGACAATGTCCGTGCTCACCACGGCGGCAGCGCCAGCCGCAGTGGAGGGGCTGGTTTGCACCGAGACCGTGTCGGCGGCGCCGTCAACCAGCGGGTTGATGATGCCGGCCGCCGTGCTGAAGGTAATGGCGGTGAAGGCACCGGCCGTGGGAGCGAAGCCCGAGGTGCCGATCGTGATGACCAGCGTCGTCGAGGTTACCGCGACGGACGTGCCGGCGACGGGGGCGGCCAGCGCGGTCGTCGCCGTGGCCGCCGTCCCAGCAGTCCCCATGGTCAGCGCCGCCAAGGCGCTGGCAGCCGTCGGAGCGGTTACGTCGCCGCGGCCGGCCAAGCTGATGTTGGCAAACGTCAGGGTAATCGTCGAACCGGCAGGCAACGCGAGCGAGTCGGTGAAGGTCACCGCGTAGCCCGAGTTGGCCCCCAGCACCAAGCTGGTTGGGGTTACCACCAACGTCGTTGCTGCGGCCTCAGCCGCACGTGGGCGCAACCCCACAAATGGCACTAAGGTGCTCACCAAGAGCGCCAGTGCCAGCACCCACGAGAGAGTCCTGGTTCCGAGCTTAGCCATCTAGCCTCCTTTGCCTCTCCATTTGGATGGTCGTGTCCTCGTTGATCGCTCTGCTGCCCCGTCCGCCGCACCTGCCCCGTTCATTTCGCTCGGAGCAAGCTCTTAAGGGTTGACCAGCCCTCGCTTTTATCGGTCTGGCCTGCAATCCAGCGGTTGGGACAGCGGATTCCCTGGCTTGGGTCAATGCGCCGGTGTTAACTGCTATCCGCCACCACCACACCCCGCATTTCCATCATGCGCTCACCCCCCTTCGTTATTGATCCGAAGGCCTATCGGGGCCATCGGAACCACGGGCAACGCAAGAGTAGGCCTCTCGCCGTGCCACTGACATATATAACGCGCCCCCCGGTGCAAAGGTTCCATCCTCGGCCTCATCGTCCCGTCCTTTTGTGAAAGCGGCTCTGGAGCCGCCCGCGGAGGACCCGCCTACTGGACCCTTAGGCATGCACGGGCAAGCCGTCAGCACACTAAAGGGGCAAAGGTCAACCCTTTGCCCCCTCAAGCTAGTGTCAAATGTTAGACGAAACTCGAAACTATGTCAAGAGGAATCAGGCCGCTTTTGCCCCGAGTTTCGCCATTTCCGCACAGCACCTCGCGTCGTCCTTTCAAACACCGCGCAATCCCGGCAACACAGCACTCCAGACGCCAGGGTGAACGTATCGGGCCTCGCGCTCACCGCCTCCCCCTACTCGTACCCGAACCACTGCTCCACCGCGCTGAACAGCCGCATCCGAGGCTTCTGGATGATCAAGAAGTGTCCCGCGTCCGATACCACCACCAGCGCTTTGTCCGTCGTGCTCAGCCGCGCGAAGAAGCTCGCCACGTTCTCCGGCTGGTACCCCGCGTCCCGCGCCCCGTAGATCAGCATCGTCGGCGTCGTAATCTCCTCCGCAACCGGCCGAAGCGCCTGCCCTCCGTCCGCGACCTGCCGCCGCACCCCGTTCGGCGACTTCACCTCCCACCGCAGCACCGACTGGATGAACGCCTCCTGCGCCTCCGGGATCACGGCGTCCTGCTCCACCCGTGCCACCACGCTTTCCCGCGTGCTCACCACCCACGGCTCCACCGGCGCGGTCGGGTTGGGCTGTCCCGCGCCGCCCGCGAACATCACCAGCCGTCGTACCCGTTGCGGGTTCCGCATCGCGTAAAGCGCCGTCGTGGACCCGCCCCACGACCACCCAAACAGGTCAACCGACTCCGCGCCGCGCAGGCCGCAGATCGCGTCCACCACCGCGCCGATGTCCCGCACCGCCGACTCCGTCGTCACGCTAAACCCGTCCTGCGGCTTCTCCGACCGCCCGTACCCGCGCACGTCGAACGTGAACACGTCCAGACCGCGCGCCGCCAGGTAGTCCATCAGCGAGGCGTCCTTGGCGGGCGTCTGGATGTCGTAGTCGGTCTGCCCGCCGAACGTCGCGCCGTGCACCAGCAACGCCACCTTCGTCGCCGATGCGCCGCGCTGCCCCGGCTCGGCCCGCTTCTCCCACACCGAGAGCTTGTAGCCGTCGCTCGTCACCGAGTGCGCCGTGCCCACGATTCGCCCTGCCACACTCGTCGTCATCGCTCCTCCTCTATATCGCACATCCCACGTTGCCGTCAGCGCCAGACGCTACCAGGAACCCTTTTCACCGTCAACCGGTCAGGCTGCGGACAAGACTACGGTCGCCGGCCCTGCTCCACCAGCTTCGCCAGCATCCGCAGCGCCTCGTCCAGCTTCGTCGCGTCTTTGCCGCCCGCCTGCGCCGACTCCGGCCTCCCGCCGCCGCCGCCGCCCATCGCCGCGCCCAGCTCCCGCGCGATGCGCCCCGCATGCACGCCCGCCTTCACCAGGTCCGGCGTCGCGCCCACAACAATCGTCGGCTGGCCGTTGAACACCGCGCCCAGCGCCAACACCGCGCTGCCCAGCCTGCCCTTCGCCCAGTCCACCGCATCCCGCAGCGCGTCCGCCGACGCCGCGTGCTCCAGCCGCAACGCCACGACACGCACCCCATCGTAGGGGCGGGTTTCAAACCCGCCCTGGCTGAGCGCCTGCTCCACCTCGTTCCTCAGCAGACCCCGCTCCAGGTTCGCAGCGTGCTCCCTCGCGCGCTCCAGCTCCTCCCGCAGCGCCTCGACGCGCTGCGGCGCCTCCGCCGGCGTCACCGCCAGCGAGTGCGCCAGCCTGTCCAGCGTGTCCATCCGCTCCCGCGCCAGCGACTCCGCGTGGCGCCCCGTCACCGCCTCAATGCGCCGCATCCCCGCGCCCACCGACTGCTCGCCCAGCACCAGGCACAGCCCAATCTGCCCCGTCCGCGTCAGGTGCGTGCCACCGCAAACCTCCTTGCTAAAGCACGCCTCCGCACCTGTTCCCTCTCCCTCCGGGAGAACATATCCCTCCCCCCCTTGAGGAGGAAGGCTAGGATGGGGGGAAGCTCCCGTCTCGCACTCCCCCACCTCCACCACCCGCACCGACGCCCCGTACGTCTCGCCGAAAAACGCCAGCGCGCCCTCCTGCACCGCCTTCGTGTACGTCGTCTCGTGGAACCCCACCGGCAGGTCCTGGCGTATCTTCTCGTTGACCAGCGCCTCCACCTGCCGCAGCTCGTCCCGCGTCGCCGCCTGCACGTGCGAGAAGTCAAACCGCAGCCGCTCCGCCCCCACCAGCGACCCCGCCTGCCGCACGTGCGTGCCGAGCACCTGCCGCAGCGCCGCGTGGAGCATGTGCGTCGCCGTATGGTTCCGCGCCGTATCCATCCGCCGCGGGATGTCCACCGCCGCACGCACGGTCTCGCCCACGGCGATGCTCCCTTGCGCCACGCGCCCCCGGTGCACAACCACCTCGGAGACCGGCGATTGCGTGTCCGCCACCGCCACGCGCCCGAATGGCCCCGCGATCTCTCCCGCGTCGCCGAGCTGGCCGCCCTTCTCCGCGTAGAACGGCGTCTCGCGCAGCACCGCCTCCACCTCCTGCCCCTCCGTCGCCGACTGCACCGTCTGCCCGTCCACGACGAGCGCCAGCACCACCGACTGCTGCTCCAGCCGCTCGTACCCGACGAACGTCGTGCCGCCCACGCCAAGGCCCGCGTACGCGAACGCCTCCCGCTTGACCCCACCACCCATGCGCGTGGAGGCCCGCGCCCTCACGCGCTGCGCCTCCATCTCCTTCTCAAAGCCGGCCATGTCCACTGTGAAGCCGTGCTCTTTAGCGATTTCTTCGGTCACTTCGGGTGGGAAGCCGTAGGTATCATGGAGTTCGAAAACTAGCTTGCCTGGGACTGCTAATCTGTTGGGAGTCTCCAATACCTCACGAAGGTGTGCTGGGGGTACATAAGGCGCTTCAGGATATTGCTCGCCCGGTTTTCTTGGTTTCACATAGTTCGTATTGACAACTTTGAAGGCTTCTATATACCCCTCGAGCCTATCAATCCCACGCTCCACCACCTCCCCAAACCGCTCCTCCTCAAGCTGCAGCACCCGCAGCACGAACTCCCGCGTCTGCCGCAGCTCCGGGTACGCGTGCCCCATTCGGTCAACCGCCAACTCCGCCACCTTCCCCAGGAACGGCTCGTTCAACCCCAGCTTCCGCCCGTACCGCACCGCCCGTCGGATGAGCCGCCGCAGCACGTACCCGCGCCCCTCGTTGCTCGGCACCACGCCGTCCGCGATCAGGAACGTCGCCCCTCGCGCGTGCTCCGCCACCACCCGGATCGCGTGGTCAATCTCAGCCCCATCAATTCGCCCTTCAACAGACTCAGGGCCGACGGCTCTTCCCTCTCCCCATTCAGGGGAGGGGGGCAGGGGGAGAGGTCGGTCCCCCTCTACCTCTTGGCGAGAGCGCGGGAGGTCTCCCTTCCCCCCTTGAGAGGGAAGGTTAAGATGGGGAGTCGCGCCCGCAGGCCGCGCAGACGGATACGTCCGCCCCGCAAGCTCCGCCACGCGGTGCAGCAGAGGCTGAAAGATGTCCGTGTCGTACACCGTCCGCTTGCCCTGGAGCACCGTCACGATGCGCTCCAGCCCCATGCCCGTGTCAATGTTTGGCGCGGGCAGCGGCGTGCGCTTTTTGTCCAGGTCCTGGAAGAACTGCATGAACACCAGGTTCCAGATCTCCAGGAACCGCTCGCAGTTGTCGCAGTTCGGGTGGCAGCCGGGCTGCTTCCCCTGGTTGCCGCCGCGCTCCCACTCGGCAATCGCCGCAGGCGACGCCATCGGCCCGCAACCGTACTGCGTCCCAAAATCGTAGTGCTGCTCCGAGCACGGCCCGCACGGCCCCTGTGCCCCCGGTGGCCCCCACCAATTGCTGACGTACCGGTAGATGCGCTCCGCCGGGACGTGCTGCTCCTCGGTCCAGTAGCGGAACGCCTCGTCGTCGTCAATGTGGACCGTGACGTACAGCCGGTACTTGGACAGCCCGAGCCGCTGCGTCAACAACTCCCACGCGAACGCGATGGCGTCGCGCTTGAAGTAGTCGCCGACGCTGAAGTTGCCGAGCATCTCGAAGAACGTCAGGTGCTTGTAGTCGCCGACGCTGTCAATGTCCGTCGTCCGGAAGCACTTCTGCGACGACGTCATGCGGCGCGCGGGCGGCGAAGCCCGCCCCAGGAAGTACGGCACCATCTGCACCATGCCCGCCGTCGTCAGCAGCAGCGTCGGGTCCGTCGCGGGGATCAGCGACGAGCTCGGCATCACCGTGTGCCCCTTACTCTGGAAGTAGTCCAGGTAGAGCGTGCGGATTTCATCGGCGGTGGGCATCACGATTTCCTTCTCAGCGAATTACACGCAGGGGCGTGTTTGAAACCCACCCCTACGACGGGCGAACGGCGCTGCATTTGTCCCGTATTATAGCGCCGCGCAGCGGAAGACGGCAAAGACCCTTGTGATTACGGACTTGTCTAAACCACAATAGAATTGATTGGACGTGTGTACGTCTGGAGGGAGTAGGTGTCCAAACGCATGACGGTCGTATTTGATGACGAGGAACTCTACACTGCCCTCAAGGTGGAAGCCGCGCGCAGCGGCCGCCACGCCAAGGACATTCTCGCGCAGGCGCTGCACGAGTGGCTTGAAGCGCACGAAGACGAACAGCTACGGCGCGTTCTGGCCGAGTCACGAGACGAGTGGCAGCGCGAGGGGGGTGTTGAGGCCGCTAAGTTCTTCCGAAAGCTGAGCAGAGACGCAAAACGCTAACGATGGCTTACCGGGTAGAGCTTTCTCCAGCCGCTCAGCGTGAGATTCAGAAATTACCTCGGGATGCCCAGCAACGGCTTGCTGGGCCTGTGCAGGCCCTAACTGGCGAGCCCCGACCGCCGGGTTCCCGCATGCTCCGTGGAGAAGAACGATCATAGCGGGGCTGGGTGGGCCCTTTTCGCGTCATCTATGACATCGACGACGACGAGTCATTGGTGGTAGTGTTGAAGGTGGACCGTTGCAGCGAGACTACCTACAACCTCTAGGAGGCCCCCATGAGCACCATTGACCTCCGCAGCGACACCGTCACCCTCCCCACCGACGCCATGCGCCGCGCCATGGCCGACGCCGAGTGCGGCGACGACGTCTGGGAGGAGGACCCCACCACCCAGCGCCTGGAGGCCATGTCCGCGCAGCGCATGGGTAAGCAGGCCGCCCTCTTCACCCCCAGCGGCACCATGAGCAACCTCGTCGCCACACTCACCTGGTGTAAGCGCGGCGACGAGATGATCGTCGGCAGCGAGTCCCACATGTTCTGGAACGAGGTCGGCGGCGCATCCGCCCTCGGCGGCGTCGTCATGCGCACCGTCCCAAACGACGCCACGGGCCGCATAGACCCGACCGACGTAGAGAACGCCATCCGCCGCGAGAACATCCACTTCCCGCCCACGGCCTTGGTGGCGCTGGAGAACACCCACAACCGGTGCAGCGGCGCGGTCCTCACCGTACAGGACACCCGCGCCCTCGCCGACGTCGCCCACCGCCACGGCATCCCCGTCCACCTGGACGGCGCGCGCATCTTCAACGCCGCCGTCTACCTGGGCGTGCCCGCTGCCGAGCTCGCAGCCCCCGCCGACTCCGTCGCCTTCTGCGTCTCAAAGGGCCTCAGCGCGCCCATCGGCTCGCTCCTCTGCGGTACCCGCGACTTCGTCACCAGGGCGCGAAAGTGGCGCAAGATGGTCGGCGGCGGCATGCGCCAGGTCGGCATCATTGCCGCCGCGGGCATCGTCGCCCTTGACTCCATGGTGGACCGCCTCGCCGAGGACCACACCAACGCGCGCCGCCTCGCCGTCGGCCTCGCGGGTATCCCCGGCATCACCCTGGATCCCGAGCAGATGCAGACCAACATCGTCATCTTTTCCTGGCGCGGCGACGCCCCCGCCTTCATGCGCCGCCTGGAAGAGCGCGGCGTCAAGTCCTCCTACGTCGGCGGCCCGCTCATCCGCATGGTCACCCACCGCCACATCACCACCCAGGCCGTGGACGAAGCCATCGCCATAATCCACGATGTAGCACGTCAATCAGCGGTGGCAACCCGGTAAGCGCGGGCGCGGCGCCCTCCTGCGAACAAATGCGACACGGTGGTGTGGCGGTTGTTGGGACCTGGGACAGCGAGCATCTGCTTGCCTAAGTAAGAGTAAGGCCCACAGGACGGCAATCCTACCCGTTCGCCCTGGGCCGCGAAGCGCCCTGAGCGGAGCGAATGGGTTTGTCAAAGGGCGCGGAGGTAGTTCGACTAGCTCACCATGCACGGGACTCAGCTCACCACGTACGGGACTGGACGACAGCTATTTTCTACAACGAAGTACTCAATGATTACACCTACCCCCGGAAATACGCCCTCGTCAGTTGACTAGCGGCCTGGTACGCTTGTCACATGTCCAGCCCTGAGAACCCGAACTTCACTACCGCGCCCAGCGGCCTGGGCCGCTACTTCCTGGCGTTCCAGTCCCCCGGCTTCCGTCTGCTGTGGGGCAACTCGTTCCTCACCTGGCTGGCCTTCACCCTGGAGATGCTGGGCCAGGGATGGCTGGTGCTCCAGCTCACCGACTCGCCGTTCTGGGTAGGCGCTACCGCGGGGATCAAGGGCGTGAGCCAGGTCGTCTTCAGCGTCGCGGCGGGCGCGCTGGTTGACCGTATGGACCGCCGAAAGCTACTGCTGACCGTGCAGGCCATCGGGGCCATTGCTACAGCAGCCCTCGCCGCGCTGGTGCTCACGGACGCAGTGCACCTCTGGCACGTGCTGCTCATCGTGACGTTGGGAGGCACGGCTGCGGCCATGAACTTCCCGGCCAACGCCGCCTTGACCTACGACGTGGTCGGCCCGGCGCGCATCCTCAACGCCTCGGCGTTCCGGTTCATGGGTGGGAGCGCGGTCCGCATCCTGGGCGCGCTGGCGGGCGGCTACATCATTGACCGCCTGGGCGTGGGCGCCAACTACACGGCGGCATGCGGCGCGTACCTGGCGGGCGGCGTCAGTCTGCTCTTCCTCAAGTCCCCGCCCGCGGCGAGCCGCCGCGACGAGCCGTTTCTCAGGGCCGTCCAGGCTGGCCTGACCTACTCCCTGCACGAGCCGCGAGTTCGCCGCCTCCTGTTCCTTAGCCTGGTCACCGAGTTCTTCGGCTTCTCGTACATACAGATGATGCCCGTCATGGCGCGGGACGTGCTCAAGGTCGGCGCGACGGGCCTCGGCTACCTGACCGCCATGGGCGGCGTCGGCTCCCTCGTGGCCATGCTCGGCCTCGCCTCACTCGGCGACTTCAAGCAGAAGGGCTGGCTCCTCGTGGGCACGGTGACCGGCTTCGGCGCCGCAATCCTGCTGTTCAGCCTCTCGCCGTGGTATTCCCTCTCTCTGGCCCTGGCCGCCGTCATCGCCGCCTTCAGCAGCACCTACGACTCCACCATCTCCACCGTCATCCAGATGACCGTCGCCTCGGAGATGCGCGGTCGCGTATTGGGGCTCTACGTCTCCACCTTCGGCACCAACCAGATCGGCGCTTTCCTGGCGGGCGGCCTGGCAACACTCGTGAGCGCGCCGTTCGCCCTGGCCATCGGCGGAATTGTGGTAACGGCGAACGGCCTCCGCCTCCTGCGGCGAGCGAGAAACATGACGCCGCCCACCACCGGCGCGAGCAGCAGTTGAACGAGGTAGCCCAAGGTCTCACGCAAACCCCAGCTTCTTCTCCCGCATGCTCACAAACCCGCTCCGCGCCACCACCACGTGGTCCGTGACCTCAATGTCCAGCATCCTGCCCGCCTCCACAAGCTGCTTCGTCATCTGCGCGTCCTCGCTGCTCGGCGTCGGGTCCCCGGACGGGTGGTCGTGCACCAGAATGACCGACGGGCAGTTCTCCCGCTCCGCGTGGCGCAGCGTCTCTCCGGCCCGCACGTTGATGTTGTTCACATTCTCCTCGTACACCTTCACCGTCCTCACCACCTGGTTCTTCGTGTTCAGCAGCAGCACCCGCAGGCTCTCCTGGTCCAGGAACGCCATCTCGGCGGAGAGCAGGTTGTACACGTCCTGCGGCGAGCTTATGCTCGCCTTCTCCTCCAGCGGCAGCGACGCCACCCGCCGCCCAAGCTCCAGCGCCGCCTTCGCCTCGCCCAGCCCCCTGAAGCCAAGCAGTTCATTGAACCCGGCGCGCGCAACACCGCCCAGGCCCCTGAACCCGGCGAGCAAACGGTTCGCCAGGCTCAGCGCGCTCTCCGAGCTACTCCCCGTCCACAGCACAATCGCCAGCAGCTCCGAGTTGCTCAGGACGCCGGCCCCCACTTCGGTCACGGCAAGCCTCCTGGTCATCGCTATCCACAACGCCCATCCTACCACCCCCCTCACCCGGCGGCTTCTCCGTCCTCCAGCACCGCCTCATGTCATTCTGGACGCAGCTAGGAATCCGGCGCGGGGCCTCCAGGATAGTGACGCCATCATTAACCTCAGCCCGTGGCCGCCCCGGCATAAACGGAAGGGAGCAGCCTCTCAGCCGCTCCCTTCGCGAAGCTTTATCCCAGATACGCGAGCATAATCTAATCGCTGGCTTTTTCCGCTCCGCCCGCCGCGGCCTTGGCCGCCTCCTCTTCCTCACAAGAGGAGCACACGTACGCGTCGCCCGCGCTCAGCGCGATGCCTTCGGGAACGTTCCGCTTACGCTGACACACGCTGCACGTCACGGCCACCAGGCGCACGCTACCCGGCTTCGTGGGTTCCTTCTCGTGCCCGCGGAACCCCACGTAGTTCGGATCGCGCGCCTTCATCGCCTCAAGGCGTTCCTGGTCTCGCTTACGACTCATACAACTCCACCGCACGCGTCAACGGCGCGCCGGGTGTCCGGGTGGCTACCATTCCTGCGCTGCCTACTGGAGGGCGACCTTCGCGCCTGCCGTCTCCAGCGACTTCTTGATCTTCTCGGCCTCGTCCTTCGCGATGGCGGACTTCACTATTTTTGGGGCACCCTCTACCAGATCCTTGGCCTCTTTCAGGCCCAGGCCCGTGATCTCGCGCACAGTCTTGATGACGTTGATGCGGTTCGGCCCGGCCTCCTGGAGCACGACCGTGAACTCGGACTTCTCCTCAACCGGCGCCGCGGCAGCCGACGCGCCGCCAGCCGCCGCGGGCGCAGCCGCCATCATGGGCGCAGACGCGCTCACGCCAAACGCGCTCTCAAGCTCCTTGACCATCCAGGCCACGTCCAGCACCGAAAGCTGCTTGATGCCATCCAGGATTTCCTCTTTGGTCGCCGGCATGTCAACCTCCTCGTGTCTCGCCTATTCGGCAGCCAATGGCAGGCTGCCAACCATTCGCCTCTGCTACGCGGACGCCGCAGGCGCGTCTGGCGCCGCAACCGCTGCGGGCGCCTCTTGCTTGTCCGCCGAGCGCTGCAGCACCGTAGCCAGCCCGCGCACCGGCCCGTTCAGCACGCCAACGAGCATGCTCAGGGAGGCCAGCATCTGTCCCGCAAGCCGGGCAATCAGCACCTTCTGCGCCGGCAGCGACGCCAGCGTCTCCACGTCCTGCTTAGTCATCACCCTCGCGCCGAGCACCCCACCGCGTATGACCAGGTTCACCCGCGTGCTCTTCAGGTGCTCGTCCAACACCCGCGCGCACGTCACCTCGTCCCCGTAGCCCAACACCAAGGCCGTAGGGCCTCTCAGCGTGACGTCAAGCCCCTGCTTCCCGACCGCCGCGGCTGCGAGCCGCGTGACCGAGTCCTTCACCACCAGGAACTCGCCACCGCCTTCCTTCACCTTCCGGCGCAGCGCGGTGAGCGTCGCCACGTCCAGCCCGGTGAAGTCGGCGGCGATCACCACCTTGCTGCGCCCGAGCTTCTCGCGCAGCTCCTCGACGGACTCCACGTTCTTCGCTGACGGCATCCTCTCGCTCCCTACAACAAATAGCCCTCCGCCAAGGCGGAGGGCTATGAAAATACCCTCTTGCTTCGCCTCGGCGGGCATCCATTAAGGCTTTCGCCACCCGCTGTCTTTGGCCTAGCGCTCAGTATAGCAGGTTATCGGCTCTGGCGCTGCTACTCCGTCTTCACGGACGACGCCTGCTCCACGTCCACCTTCACGCTCGGCCCCATCGTGCTCTTCAGGAACAAGCTCTTGATCAGCGGCCCCTTGACGCCGTCCGGCCTGGCCTTGTTGATGGCGTCCAGCAGTGTCGCCAGGTTTTCCACCAGCTGCTCGTCCGGAAACGACCGCTTCCCGATCGGCGAGTGGATAATCGACGTCCGGTCCATGCGGAACTCCAGGCGTCCGCGCTTGGCCTCGTCAATGGAACGCGCGATGTCCTGCGCGGCCACCACGGTGCCCGTCCGCGGGTTGGGCATCAGCCCCTTGCGGCCCAGCACGCGGCCCAGCCGCCCGATGCGCCCCATGACGTCCGGCGTCGCAATGGCCACGTCAAAGTCCGACCAGCCATCGCGCTCAATCTTCTGGATCGTCTCCTCGTCGCCTATGTAATCGGCGCCCGCCTGCCGCGCGGCGGCCAGCGCGTCGCCCTGCGCAAAGACCATGACCCGCACTTGCTTACCCAGGCCGTGCGGCAAGGCCACCACGCCGCGCACGGGCTGGTTCTGCTTCCTCGGGTCAACCGTCGTCCTAATGTGCGCCTCTACCGTCTCCTCAAACTTCGCCGTCGCCGCTTGCTTCACCAGGGCGACCGCCTCCGCGGGCGACCGCAACGTCGTCCGGTCCGTCGTCGGCGCCGCCGCCTTGTACCGCTTGCTGCGCCCCGCCAGCGAGGCCGCCTTCTGCGCTGTCGTCGTCATACTATCCCTCTACGACCTCAATCCCCATGCTCCGCGCCGTGCCCGCGATGATCTTCGCCGCCGCGTCCAACTCTGTGGCGTTCAGGTCAGGCAGCTTCGTCTTGGCGATGTCCCGCACCTGAGCGCGCGTCACCTTGCCGATGAACGGCTGCCGCAGGTCGCCGCTGCCTTTTTCAACGCCCGCGGTCTTTTTCAAAAGCTCCGAGGCGGGCGGCGTCCGCGTAATGAACGTGAACGAACGGTCCTCAAAGATAGTGATCTGCACCGGGATGATCGTGCCCTTCTGGCTCCCCGTGCGCGAGTTGTAATCTTTCACGAAGCTCATGATGTTCACGCCGTGCTGGCCCAACGCCGGACCCACCGGCGGCGCGGGAGTCGCCTCACCGGCCGGAATCTGCAACTTTACGATCGCCTTGACCTTCTTCGCCATGTCCGTACACCCTTCTCGCCAGCTAGGAGCGTCCCGACGCTTCGGGACGACCCTACCAATCGCCTACAGCAACTCAAGAAACCAGTGGCCGGGGATATCGGCGCTCGCCGCCCTGCTAGACCACCCGCTCCACCTGCAGAAAGTCCAACTCCACCGGCGTCTCGCGCCCAAAGAACGAGACCAGCACCTTGATCTTTCCCCGGTCCTGCTGAACCTCGTCAACCACCCCGATGAACTCCTTGAAGGGGCCGTCAACAATCTTGACCGACTGGCCCTTCGTATAGCCCACCTTTGCCCGCGGCTGGCTGGCGGCAACACGCTGCATAATGGACGCCACCTCCTGCTCGGAGAGCGGCAGCGGACGCGCACGCTGGCCCCCGTGCTCGTCGTCGGCGGACACAAACCCCGTCACGCCGGGCGTGTTCCGCACCACCGACCACGTCTGGTCGTCCACGACCATCCGCACCATAAGGTAGCCGGGGAACAGGCGTTCCCGCCTAGTCGTCCGCTTGCCCTCCCGGAACTCAACGACATCTTCCTTCGGCACAATGACTTCCAACACCCGGTCGCCCACGTCCATCGTGCCGATGCGCTGCTCCAGGCGCTTCTTGACCTGGTCCTCTTGCCCCGAGTAGCAGTGGACGATGTACCACTCGCCCTTCGGCTGCTCCTGCTCGGTCGCAAGCTGCTGGGTCGCGATCTGACCCGATTCGTCCGGGATGTTGTCAGTCGTAGGCCGTGTGGTCATGAAGCCACCAATTCCTGCCGTTCGTTTAGACGCCCGTTAGACGCCTGTCAGACGCCAAGGTAAAGCTTGTTGACGACAAACGTGAGAAACAGGTCAACCAGCCCCAGAAACACACCGATGATCGCGGAGAGCGCAATGACCACGACCGAGAGCCGGGTGACCTGCTGAAACGTGGGCCATTCAACACGGCGTAGCTCGCCGTACACCTCGGCGAAGATCTGCAAGCGGAACGCGCGCTCGTTGAGCGCGCCCCCCGGACCTCGCAGGTTGACCCGCCCCGGCTCTCTGGTGGCCACCAGCTACCGGACCTCTCGGTGCGGCTTGTGCGAACGGCAGTGCGGACAGTAGCGCTTCAACTCCAGCCGCTGCGTGTCATTTCGCTTGTTCTTGAACGTGTGATAGTTCCGCTCCCGGCAGTCGCCGCACTGGAGCGTTATCAGCCCTCGGTCGCCCTTCTTGGCCATGTCCGTTTCCTCAACACTGTAGGGGCGCACAGCTGTGCGCCCCTACGAATCGTCCGTGCTAATCAAGAATCTTCGTGAACACGCCGGCACCGACCGTCCGCCCGCCCTCACGAATGGCGAACCGCTGGCCTTCTTCCATCGCCACGGGGTACATCAGCTTGACCTTGAACTTCGTGTTGTCCCCGGGCATGATCATCTCCACGCCCTCCGGCAGGCCCACGTCGCCCGTGACGTCCGTGGTTCGCACGTAGAACTGCGGCTTGTAACCCGTGAAGAACGGCGTGTGCCGGCCGCCCTCTTCCTTGCTCAGCACGTACACCTCGGCCTCGGCGTTCGCGTGCGGCTTAATACTCCCGGGCTTGGCGACCACCTGGCCGCGCTCCACGTCCTCGCGTTCAATGCCGCGCAGCAGCAGTCCTACCGCGTCGCCGGGCACCGCCTGGTCCAGCAACTTGCGGAACATCTCCACGCCCGTCACCACCGTCTGCTTGCTCTGGTTAAAGCCCAGGATCTCCACGTTTTCGCCGACCTTGATCACGCCGCGCTCAACGCGCCCCGTCACCACCGTGCCGCGGCCCTTGATGCTGAACACGTCCTCAATCGGCATCAGGAACGGCTTCTCAGTCTCCCGCACCGGCTCAGGGATGTACGTGTCAAGCGCATTCATGAGCTCTTCAATGCACTTGATCTTGGCCGGGTCGGTCGGGTTCTGCATCGCCGCCAGCGCGGAGCCCTTGATGATGGGCACTTCGTCCCCGGGGAACCCGTACTTGGTCAGCAGCTCGCGCACTTCAAGCTCCACCAGCTCCACCAGCTCCGGGTCGTCCATGAGGTCCACCTTGTTCAGGAAGACCACCATGCGAGGGATGTTCACCTGGCGCGCCAGCAGGACGTGCTCGCGCGTCTGCGGCATCGCGCCGTCGTCGGCGGCCACCACCAGGATGGCCCCGTCCATCTGCGCCGCGCCGGTGATCATGTTCTTGATGTAGTCCACGTGACCCGGGCAGTCAATGTGCGCGTAGTGCCGCTTCGGCGTCTCGTACTCCACGTGCGAGATGGCGATCGTCACGATCTTCATCGGGTCGCGCCGGCCCTGCGCCGCGCTCGCCTTCGCCACGTCGTCGTAGCTCATCAGCGTGGAGAGGCCCTTCTTGGCCTGCACCGCCGTGATGGCGGCCGTCAGCGTCGTCTTGCCGTGGTCAATGTGCCCGATGGTCCCGACGTTGACGTGTGGCTTCGTCCGCTCAAACTTTGTCTTAGCCATGACTTCTCTGTCCTCCTGTGTGCTGGAGCCCACAGCCGGATTTGAACCGGCGACCTCGTTCTTACCAAGAACGCGCTCTACCAACTGAGCTATGTGGGCGTCCGCTTTTTCCGAGCTCTTAGCGTTCGCACTTGCCGCAGCCCTTCGCCCAGGCGAAGGCCGCGTAAATGACCTGGAGGGGGTAGGATTTGAACCTACGTAGCCCTGAGGGCGCCAGATTTACAGTCTGGTGCGTTTGGCCGCTCCGCCACCCCTCCGCAGGACTTTCTACTATACCACGCCGGGGGACGAGCGCCAACGGGCACAACGCCCTGGAAAGGTTCTGGTTAAGCCCAAGGCGGGATTCGAACCCACAACCTGCTGATTACAAATCAGCCGCGCTACCATTGCGCCACTCGGGCATCGCCGAGGAGTGGCTTTCGGCGCAAAATCAACACGGGGCGTGTTGCACACCCCGTCACCTAACTCTAACGGAGCCTACGCAAACCGTCAAGAGCGGTCGCCACAAGCCCAGGACTGGCTGTAATGAGGCAGCCCACGAATTTCCTCCTCCGCTTCACAAGCCTTTGGCGGCAACCGTTGCCAATCGTTCGTCCAAAAACAAGCGACTCAACCTGTCACTCCCTACCTAACCGGCGCCGGTCAGCGCCTCCGCCGCCTCCGATGGCCTGAACCCGAACAAGACCCGGTCGCCGACGACGATGATTGGCCGCCGGATCAGGCGAGGCTCTTTCAGCATCGAGGCGAGCATCTCGTCCTCGGAGAGCTGCTTTCCGGCCAGCCCCAGCGCCCTGACCGACGGCGACTTCCACGAGAACGCCTCGGCCACACGACCCTTGAGCAGCGCCCGCAGCTCCGCCGGCGTGAACCGCTGCTGAAAGAAATCGCGCTCCTGGATCATGACGTCCGCATGCGCGAGGAACTCTCGCGCTTTCTTGCACGTCGTTCACCTGGCGTAGTGGTAGACCCTCACCGTTGCGGCCATCGCTGGACCTCCTGCACGCTCAGTGACCGAAGAGTCCCTCAACCTCTTGCATCGTGTGCACGATGGGGCAGTCCGCCGCGCCGCTGGTGCGGTAGCGGTCCATGAGCACTGGCTGAATGCCCACCGCTCTCGCGCCCTCCACGTCGGAGGCGATCTGGTCGCCAACGTGGACGGCCTCGCCAGGAGAAACCCCCGCCCTCGCCAGCGCGGCCCTGAACATCGCTGGGTCGGGCTTCTCCGCCCGCGTCTCGTGTGACGTAACCACAAAGTGGACAACTCCATCCAGCCCAAGCTCCTGGGCGAGCGCCGCGCCTGGCCGATTAATGTTGGAGATCACCCCGAGCGTCAACTTGCGCTGCTTAAGGCGCGCCATGGCGGGAAGCACATCGTCAAACAGCGCCAGGTTGTAACGGGCTTGCCGGACCCGCTCCCATATCCTCTCGGCGAGGGCGAGGTCGACCTCCGCTCCGGCACCCTTGAGGATGAGCTGCTCGTAACGGGCGAAGAACGCCCGCGTCTGCTCTTGAGTGAGCGTGCGGAGCGGCGTGGTGGAGGCGTTCTGCTGCGTCATGTGCGCGTCAGCGAGCGCGTAGCCGAGGTCAATTCCCGCGGACGCCACGGCAATGCCGAACTCCTTGCACGCCTCGGCTTGCACCTGATCACGTGGCGGCCAGAACCGCGCGAGCGTGTTGAACAGATCAAAAAAGACCGCTCTCATCCCATGCAGCTGGCCACGTGTCACCATGCAACGATTCTAGCAGGCGTCGGCGAGAGAGAGAACGGGACGGAATACGATCGGTGCGGCCTGAGCCACGCGTACTAGACTCCTGAGAGACGAGCGACGGGGCTTTTCCGGGAGGGCTATTGGTTTCGTACGGGGTTGCACGGCGGGCGTACGGGAGTCTCTTGGACTTGGTCTTTCCGCCGCAGTGCGCCGCGTGCGGAGCCGGCGGCGCGTGGCTGTGCGCGGCGTGCTCGGCACGCTTCCGCAGGCTGGAGCCGCCCTTTTGCGCCAGGTGCACGCAGCCGTTGCTACTCGCGGAAAGCGCAGCGCCTGAAACCTCGGCACCACTCTGCGCGCGGTGCGCCAGAGCCCCACTCGCCCTGGAGAGCATCAGCGCGCCGTTCCTCATGGAAGGCCCCGTCCGCGAGATGGTCCACCGCCTGAAGTACGACGGGTGGCGCGTCCTCGCGGGTATCCTTGCGAAGGCGCTTGCCGAGAGTCTGGCGCGCAGCGGGCAACGCCCCGATGTCCTGGCGCCGGTGCCGCTGCACCTTTCCCGCGAGCGGGAGCGAGGCTACAACCAGGCCTCCCTCCTGGCGCACGAGCTGAGCAACCTGGCCCGCATACCCGTGGCGAGGCGCGCTCTGCTCCGCGTGCGTCCCACACCGCCACAGGTCGACGCCCCAAACGCCGCGGCGCGGGAGGCCGCCGTCGCGGGTGCGTTTCGGTGCAATGACCCGACGATGCGAGGTCGCAGCGTCATGCTGGTGGATGACGTGTGCACCACGGGGGCGACGTTGAACGCCTGCGCGGTTCCCCTGCTCGCGGCCGGCGTCGCTGAGGTGCGCGGTTTGGTCGTGGCCAGGTAGTCGTAGCGGTTGAGCCCTGCTTCCGGCGCCGATACACTGGAAGCGGGTGCCGGACAACCCAAGACGCTTTGGCAGGCGGTGTTCAGGCCAAGACCCGTTCAACCAGGTACGCTGTTTGCACACTATGCTTGCAAGCCATCGTTCTGAAATACGCGAAACACAGCAGGCGGTCTTTCCCATGGACGTGGTCTGGCAGGCCCGCAACCTGAAGCTGAACGACGAGGTCAAGAAGCGGATTGACCGTAAGCTCCAAAGCCTGGGGGAAAAGTTCCAAGCCATCGCGAAGGCCGAAATAGAGGTGACCAGAGAGCATATCCGCTCGCATATGGACCAGGTGGTCACGCAGGTCACGCTCAACGGCGAAGGGATACTGCTCCGGTCAGAGGAGCGCGGCCCGGACGTACTCACCGCCGTGGACTCAGCCATGAAGGCGCTGGACAGCCGCGTGCGGCATATGAAGGGGAAGCTGTACCACAGCGAGGCTGGCCATCGCGCCACGAGGCGGTCGCAGGCTCTGGAAGACGCTCGTCCTTCCGCTGAACCGCCACCTGAAACGGAATCGGATGACCTGCCAAAAAAACATCGTGCGGGTCAAGAGGTTTTACATGAAGGCCATGCCGGCCCAAGAGGCCATCCAGCAGATGGAGTTGCTGGGCCACACGTTCTTTTTCTTTGAGGACGGCGCCACCGGCGATCACGCGGTGGTCTATAAGCGTCGGGACGGCAAATACGCGCTCATTGAACCGGAGGATGAGTAGGACTTCTGCACCTCTTATACCAGTTCTGAGCAGAGGTGGCGGTGATCTTTGGGAAACACGCTCCCAATCCCGTTCGTCCTGAGCCTATCAAAGGATGAACGGGGTTGGGAGGACAGGCACGGGCATCACCGCCACTTTCAATCAGAGTTGGAGTTACGCGGTTGCGCGTCAGCCCATGCTCACCGCCGCCATTCTGAGAGAGCGAAGCGACCGAGGAACCTCCCCACGTTTCGTTACCCGCCCAGATACCTGCGGAGATTCTTCGCGGAGTTCACCCTGAGCGAAGCGAATGGGCTCAGAATTGCGAGGATACGGTTGTTCCCTCAGGCCTGATGTCTCCAAGTGCGTAAGTCCTACAGAACTGGTATGAGAGCGGGCGCTACCAAGTAAGGGCGGTTTGCAAGCCGCCCCTACTTTCGTTTGTCTCCCACGCAACAAAAGGTTACGAGCCTTTGCCCTCCTTCAAGAGGCGCTCCGTCACTACGCGCCGGAACAGCTCGTACGGGTAGGCGCCTTCCACGGCGTAGCGCCCATTGAAGATGAACGTTGGGACGGCGGTGACGCCCAGTTGGCGCACGGCGTCCAGCTTCTGGTCCACTAGGTCACGATACGCGCGCTCGGTGAGCGCATTGTCCAAGGGCTCCCTCGGCAGGCCAACCTCATCGGCCACCTGGAGCAACACCTCCCGCGTGCCGATGTTCAGGCCACGGCGCCAGTAGGCGTCAAAGACGGCGCGGTGAAACTCGGCCCCCTTGCCCTGCGCCTTCGCGTGCTCCGTGGCCTCAAAGGAGAGGTGCGGATTCGGCGTCACCGTCGGCGTGTTCATCTCAAGCCCCGCCTCTTGGGCCATTTGCTGCACGCGGTTCGGCCCCAGTGCGCCGCGCTGCTCCCGAGGACGGCCTTCCAGCGGCAGCTCCGGGTGCAGCTCGTACGGTTGCCATTCCACTTCCACCTCTGCGCCGAACTCTTGCTGAAGCCTATCGACCCGCTCCAGGCCGATGTAGCAAAAAGGTCAGATGTAGTCTGAGTAAACCGTGAGCTTGATGGTCATTGCTACCTCCGTGTTCTGCTCTGCACTACAGCCGGGCTTAAGCGGCCCGCATTGCTGCGATGATGCGCTGTCCTGCCGAACACGTCAACACTCAGTCAACGGGCGGCATTGGAGCGGAATCGTCATGTGGCCGCGCTGCAAGACAACGCCGGCCACGACCAGGCTGCGTGAGCTCGGATGTAGGCGGCGCAGGCGGCCAGATAACCAACATCCTTGTTGCGCTGAGACAGGACCGGGACGTAGCGGCGACAGGCCAATCCATCGGTTCCAACTCATTGCTGAGAATCCCTCATGCCAATAGCGCCTAGCACCCTAAACGATGAATATGGAAGAATAGGCTGTGGCTTCCCGGCTGCGTGTGACCTCTCCCCTGCCCCTCCCCTCAAGGGGAGGGCAGAATGTTGTCCCTCTTCCCTGCATGGAAGAGGGACAGGGCGTTAGGTTCGCGAAGCGCCGATGAGCGGTTTACCGTGCCAGTACAGCGAGTCGTGAATGAAATCCGATTGAGTTGGAACCGATGCTGGCCAGTCGCACCTACACGTTGAGCCTGCACCGCAAGCACCGCACCTGCTCCAACACTGCCTCCTCCGCCGGTATCTCCCACTGCTGCCGCCCGATGTGCGCAAACTGCACAACGCCCTCCGCATCCACGACGAACAGACCGGGCCGCTGCCCCAGCGACGTTGCGCGGCTGGCGACGCCATATCGAGCAAAGACCTCGCACTCAGGGTCAGCCAGGACAGGGAACGGAAGCGGGGCGCGCGCCAGGTAGCGTTGCGCCTCCTCCACCGTCGCGGGGGCGACGGCGAGGATCTGGGCGTTCGCAGTGCGAAAGTGCGGCTCATGCCCCGCCAGACGACGGAGGTGCCTTCGGCAGAACGGTCAGAAGAAGCCCCTCAGAAAGACCAACACGACACAGGCGCGACCACGGAAGTCGGCGAGAGACACCGTGGCCCCGCTGGCGGCGGCTAGGCTGAACTCCGGCGCCGGCGAGCCGATGCCTTGGGGCCGATGGGGAAGGAGCACCGCATCTGCCTGTGGCGGAATCGCGTGGAAGCGCCGGTCGCGCCCTACAGCATGCTGCCGAGGGCGGTGAGCTCCTCAAGCACGCGGTACAGCTCGCGGTCCTCCGGGTCGGGCCCGCGAAAGGCCTCCACCAGAATGCCGGAGTACTTCTGCACCAGGTACCAGTCGTCGTCAACGATCAGGTCGGGCTTTACCGGGCAGGCGGGGTCCTTGTCAAAGCACGCGGTGACGAACAACGCCAGATCATAGCGCCCAACCAGCCGCTCGCAGTGGAGCTGGCCGGTGGCGGACCAGATGTAGATGTCGTGGCCCTGGCTCTTCAGCGCTGCTATCACGTGGCGCGTGCCTGGACGCAGCACCCACTCCGCGCCGGACGAGTACAACAGGGTATTATCCACGTCAAAGAAGATTCTCATTGCGCCCCGCTTGCCAAACTCATCTCATGCTACGGTGAACCGAATGCCCGGTCAAGGAAGTGAGGCCGGGCGCCTAGCCGCCTGTCCAGCGCGTGATGCTTTCCGCCCCGTACACACAGACGTAGGCCACGCCAATGTCTTTGATGCACTTGCCGACGAAGATGACGCCGAGGAACTGGTGGAGCGGGTAGCGCAGACCACCCGCCGCCACGCCCGCCACGTCAAAAATCGGGTTCGGGACCACCGCGAGCGCGAACAGCGCGATGCCGCCTCGGCGCCGCACCCACGGCTCCAGCCTGCGGTAGAGCGGAAGGCGCTCCACCAGCCCCCGTCCGCTCACTCCGGCGAGGTAGCCCGTCATCTCACCCAGGGTCTCCCCGGTGGCCGCCAGCAGGCCCACCAAGACGGGAACAAGCCCCAAAATGGAAGCACTGAAACACACTGAGGCAAGCGCGGGCGCCGGCACCACAAGCCCGCCGCTGCCGATGAGGTTCAGGACGAACACGCCCGGGTAGCCGGCGGTCCTGGGGCTGGGCAAGTGGTCCCTGAGGAGGACGACCAGCACGGTGAACAGGATGATGACAAGGACAAGCAGCGGGCGGAAGCGTCTCCACCCGCTGCTTGTCCTTGATTCGCCCTGATTGGGGTTGCCTTTCAGCCAGCTCAGCACGGAACAACCATAGTCCGGTGCGCCCGTAGCCCGGCGCCCAATGTCGCGTTTATGCTACACGCGGGGGCGGTCAGGGTCAACGAACGGCCTTGTACTGGAAGGGCTACGCGTCATCACCCTTGCCCGCCAGAAAGCCTTCAACCAGTTGGTTGAACTCGTCGGCGCGCTCCATCTGCGCCCAGTGCCCGCAGTCCTCAAACACCTCAAGCCGCGCCGTCGGCAGCGCCGCGCGGGCGTGGTACCCGTGGTGGACCGGCGAGATGCTGTCGTTGGCGCCCCAGATGAGCAGCAGAGGCGGCTTCAGGCGCGGCAGCTCCGGGAGCACTAGGGCGCGCCCCCGGAGGCCGAACGGCGTCACACCCCAGCGGACCATGCTGACCAGCGCTCGCTCCGCGCCCGGCGAGCCGCGCGCGCGGTAGAGTTCGTTGACTAGGTCCTCGTCACGCGGGCCGTCGCGGCGCATCACCCGCGTGAGCAGGTGCTTCATCTTGCCGGCCGTGGGGTGGACGATGATCTCGCCGACGACCGGCACCGATATCCACCGGACGAGCCAGGAGAGGTCGCGGCCCAGGCCCGCCGTGCCCACGGTTACCACCCTGTCGACTCGCGCAGGGTGGTCCAGCGCGAAGCGCAGGACAATCAGCCCACCCAGCGACTGTCCAATCAGGTGGGCGTGGTCCAAGCCCAGGGCGTCCTGCAGGCCAATCATGAAGCGCGAAGCGGCGGAGAGAGAGTAGTCCATCCTCGGCTTTTCGCTGTCGCCGTGGCCGGGCAGATCGACGGCGTACACGCGCAAGTGGCGCGCCAGCGGCAGGATGTTCTCGCGCCAGGCGACCACCGAGGAGCCGACGCCGTGGAGCAGGATCACCGGAGGGCCGTCGCCGGCGACCAGGTAGTGCGTGCGGACGCCGTTTACCTGGACGTACCGATGCTCCAGGCCTACCTTCTGCGGCCACACGGCCATGAACGCCCTCCATAGCGTGCTGCTGCGATTAGGGTAACACGTCTTGCTCACGTGACAAAACGGTGGCGGGTATTTGCCGGACGCTCATCTTCTCCGCCGCATGAGCTTCCCTCTGCCCGCTTTAGCAGGGCTGACGGAAGTTTCCGCGCCTGCCACGTTTGCCACGGCGACGTGGGCGGGCGAGGAGACCTCGCCTCAACAAGCTACCGCTCCGCCGTCGCCGCGCCGCCTGAACTACGCCTGCGAGGCGGCTGGGCGTCCGGTTCCGGCGCCTTGGCGAACATCAGCGCCTTGCCCGCCTCGTCCACGTCCACCTGCGCGCGCTCCCCCTCCTTGAAGTCGCCCGCCAGGATGCGCGACGCCAGCGGGTTCTCCAGGAACCGCTGCACGGCGCGGCGCAGCGGCCTCGCGCCGAAGACCGGGTCGTAGCCCTTGTCCGCGAGCCAGTCCCTCGCCTTGTCCGTGAGGGAGATAGCGATGCGCTGCTCCTCCAGGCGCTTCTCCACCTGCTTCACCATCAGGTCCACGATCCGGTGGATCTGCTCCTTGGTGAGCGGGTCAAAGATGATGACCTCGTCAATCCGGTTCAGGAACTCTGGTCTGAACGCCCGCTTCAGCGCGTCCTCAATGGAGGCGCGGAAGCGCTCGCGTTCGGCGTCCGCGCTGCCGTCGCGGCGGAAGCCCACGGCCTGCTGCCGCCCGAACTCGGACGTGCCCAGGTTGCTGGTCATGATCAGCACCGTGTTGCGGAAGTCCACCGTGCGGCCCTGGCCGTCCGTCAGGCGTCCGTCCTCCAGCACCTGGAGCAGGATGTTGAACACGTCCGGGTACGCCTTCTCAATCTCGTCAAAGAGGACGACGCGGTACGGGCGGCGGCGCACGGCCTCGGTGAGCTGGCCGCCCTCCTCGTAGCCGACGTAGCCGGGCGGCGCGCCGACCATGCGCGAGACGGTGTGCTTCTCCATATACTCGGACATGTCCAGGCGCACCATGGCGTCCTCGTCGTCAAACAGGAACTCGGCCAGAGCGCGCGCCAGCTCGGTCTTGCCGACGCCTGTCGGGCCGAGGAACAGGAAGCTGCCAATCGGCCGCTTGGGGTCCTTCAGGCCCGCGCGCGAGCGGCGCAGCGCCTCGGAGACGGCGTGGACGGCGTCGTGCTGGCCGATGACGCGCTGGTGCAGGCGGTCCTCCATCTGGAGCAGCTTCCCGCTCTCCTGCTCCAGGAGGCGCGTGACCGGCACGCCCGTGGACTTGGCTACGATTTGCGCGATGTCGTCCTCGTCCACCACCGGGTCCAGCTTCCGCTCCTTTAGGAAGGCGTCGCGCTTCTCGGTGAACTTGCTCTCAAGCTGCAGGCGCTCGGAGCGGAGCTTGGCGGCGCGCTCGTAGTCGGCGCGTTCGGATGCGGCCTCCTCTTCGTGCTCAAGCTGGCGGGCTCGCTGCTCCAGCTCCTTGGCGTCTTGCGGCAGGGAGGACATCTCCAGGCGGAGCTTCGCCGCAGCCTCGTCAATGAGGTCCACGGCCTTGTCCGGCAGCAGGCGTCCCGTGATGTAGCGGCTGCTGAGGCGCACGGCGGCGACCAACGCCGAGTCGTCAATCTGCACCTTGTGGTGCGCCTCGTACTTTGGGCGGAGCGCGCGGAGCATGGCGACCGCCGTCTCCTCGTCCGGCTCCTCAATCCAGATGGGGTTGAAGCGGCGCTCCAGCGCAGCGTCCTTCTCAATGTGCCTCCGGTACTCGTCCGGCGTGGTGGCGCCGAGCACCTGGATCTCGCCGCGCGCGAGGGCGGGCTTCATCATCGTGGAGGCGTCAATGGCGCCCTCCGCGCCGCCCGCGCCGACCACCTGGTGGAGCTCATCAATGAACAGAATGATCTCGCCCTGGGCGGCCTTCACCTCGTCCATCACGGCCTTGAGGCGCTCCTCGAACTCGCCCCGGAACTTGGCGCCCGCGACCATGCTGCCCATGTCCAGCGCGAGGACGCGGCGGTTCTTGAGGGCGTCCGGCACGTCGCCGGCGACGATCTGCTGCGCCAGCCCCTCGGCGATGGCGGTCTTGCCCACGCCCGCGCCGCCGAGCAGCACGGGGTTGTTCTTGGTGCGGCGGGAGAGGGTCTGGATGACGCGGCGGACCTCCTCCGTCCGGCCAATGACGGGGTCCAGCTTGCCCTGGCGCGCGAGGGCGGTCAGGTCAACACTGTACTTCTCCAGCGACCGGTAGCGGTGCTCCGCGCGGGGATCCGTGACGCGCTGGGCGCCGCGCACCTTGGCGAGCGCGCGGCACACCTTCTCCGTGCCCATGCCGAACTCGCGCAGAATCTGCGCCGATTCGCCCGTGCGCTCCTGCGTGATGGCAATGAACAGGTGCTCGGTGCTGATGAACTCGTCCTTGAGGCGGTCGGCCTCGTTCTTGGCGTTCTCGAGCAGGCGGCGGCGGCGCGGCGTGTCGTAGATCTGGGTCGGCTCGTACTCCAGCTTGGGCGTCTGGTTGAGCGCCTGCTCAACGCGACCCTTGAACGCAGCTGTGTCCACGCCCAGCTCTTTCAAGATTTGCGCGGGTATGCTCTCCTGCTGGTCCAGCAGCGCAAGGAGGACGTGCTCCACGTCCCACTGGGCGTGGCGCATCTCGCGGACGAACTGCTGGGAGGCGGCGATGGCCTCACGGGCCGCTTCGGTGAGGTTTTCCGGGCGGATCGTCATGGCGTGTTCCTCCTGAGTTTCTCGCCGCTCTTTCGGATTGCCTTTGGAGTGACGTGCCTTGGGCGAATGTTCCCAGCCGCCCCTCCAACCTCACCCCCAACCCCTCTCCATCCATATGGAGAGGGGAGAAGTCTGCATTTCACTGAGAAGATTGTTCGCACTTGATTCGTGTCAATCTGAGCGAGCTGTGTGGCGAACAGTCTCCAACTCTCGCTCCAGCTCCGCCACGCGGTCCATGAGCCGCAGCGCCACTTCAACGCCCGCCATGTTGATGCCCATGTCCACCATGAGCGTCTTCACGCGACGGAGCCGCTCGACCTCGTGCTGTGAGTAGAGGCGCTGGCGGCCCGTGGACCGAGTCGGGCTTACCAGACCCGCGCCATCGCAGGCGCGGATGTTCTGCGGCGTGAGCAACACGAGCCGCGCAACGACGCTGATGGTGTACAGCGGCTCGGCCGCCTCCGGAGCGGGCACGACGAGTGACCTTGTCTGTCGTCGCGTTGCTGCCATTGGTAGCGTCATGACCCTCACCCTCGCCCAGCTGATTGCACGACACTTTCGGTGTCGGGTTGTCGCTTCTGATGCACACCTTCTCTCTGGTCCCTCAATTCCCCTCTCCACATTAAGTGCAGAGGGGAATTGAGGGTGAGGCGAAGAACTACGCTGGCCGGCTGGCCTGGAGCTGGCGAAGAAGCTCCTTTTGCTCCACGGAGAGCTTGGCGGGGAGCGTGACCTGCACCGCGACGAAGAGGTTGCCGCGCCGGGCCTGGTTGCCTAGGACGGGCATCCCTTGGCCGCTCAGGCGGAACACCTGGCCGTTCTGGGTGCCCTCCGGTATGGTGAGCGAGACCTGGCCTTTGAGCGTGGGCGCCTTGATCTCGCCGCCGAGGAGGGCGGTGTAGAGCGGCACGGGCGTCTGCGCGTGCAGGTCCGCGCCCTCGCGGCGGAACCGTGGGTCGGACAGCACGGTCAACTCCAGGACGACTTGGACGCCGCGCACCGAGATCCGCACCTGCGAGCCGGTGTCAACACCCGGCGGTATCTCCACCTCAATACGCGTAGGGCGGAGCACCTGGCCCTGGCCGCCGCAGACAGCGCACGGCTTGCCGTTCATGTGGGCGGCGCCTCGGCACTGGGGGCACGCCTCCTGAGCCTGCGTCTCCAGGACCCGCTTGGCGCCGCTGAAGGCCTCGTCAAGCGTAATCTGGACCTCGGCGCGCGAGGAGGCTCGCGACCTGGCGCCGTAGCCGCGACCGAACTCACGGCCAAAAACGCCCCCTAACAGGTCGTCCAGCGTGCCCGAGCCGAACACCTCGCCAGCGTCCCCAAAGCCCGAACCATCAAACGACGGACCGCCACGACCCTGCGCGGCCTGGTCAAAGGGGATGCCCTGCTGCTCCATGCGCTGCGCCTGCTGCCAGTTGTGGCCGAAACGGTCGTATAGGCGGCGTTTCTTGGGGTCGGACAGGACCTCGTACGCCTGGTTGATCTCCTTGAACCGAGGCTCTGCGTTGGGGTCGCCGGGGTTCACGTCCGGGTGCGACTGCCGCGCAAGGCGGCGATAGGCCGCCCGGATCGCCTTGTCATCGGCGCTGCGGGGGACCCCCAGCACCTCGTAGTAGTCTCGGTGCGCTGTTGTAGTCATCGCTTTCCGCGCACCTCAATCCATTCCTGGCAACCTGTGCCTGTGTTCGGGAGGCACGTGCCTCTTTGCTTGAATGTAGTATAGCACATGATATGGTATGTATCACTAAGACTTCTTTAAAACGTAATATCAAGTGCTATGCTATGGGTCGTGAAAGATATCCCGACGACGCCTCCGGCGTCAGCAGCTGAAGGATACCGAGAAACACAAGGAGGGGGCACCGGTATGACCACCCTGCGACACTGGGAACCTGCCCACGAGCTTGAGGAAATGCACCGCACCCTGGACCGGCTCTTTGATTCATTCGGCCAGCCGTCCCGCTTCCCGGCCATGAGCGACGGGGCGAACGGCGCCCGCTGGCTGCCGCTGGACGTCTATGAAGAAAGCGACCACGCTGGTGGCGAAGGCGGACGTTCCCCGCATGAAGCCGGAGGACGTGCAGGTTGAGGTCACGAGCAACCTGCTGACCGTCCGTGGCGAGACCGAGGACGAACGCGAGGACAAGCGGGACGGGTACTACGCCCGCGAGAGGCGCTACGGGGCCTTCCAGCGCTCCATGGGCCTGCCGTCCGACCTGGACACGGACAAGGGAGAAGTCCTTTAGCCGTCCATCTCCTTGAGGAATGGCGAGAAAGCTTATAGCCGCAACGATCTACTGAGCGCTGTAAGTCTATTGTGGCCGATGAGGGAGTTAACTCGGTCCAATTCTTGATCAGGCTGCTACGCGCGGTGCGGTGGGCGCCTCAACCATTGACAGGGAAAATGGACGATGCTAGAGTCCAACCCGATCAACATGCGACACGTCGGCCCCAAGCCAGGACGAGATGGGACATGTTGCTCTGAGCGACTAAGAGGAAGGTTTTCAAATGGAGATAGCTCCTGGGGTACATCGCATTGAGGGGATAAACGGCAGCAACTCAGTGCTGCTGGTGGATGAGCAAATGGCCGTGGTGGAGACAGGAGTCCCCGGAAACGGGGACACCATTGTCAAATACATAAGGAACCTTGGCCGGAGTCCGCGTGATTTGCGCTGGATAGTGGTCACTCACTTTCATTTCGACCATTCGGGCAGCGACCACGAGCTACACGAGCTGACGGGAGCCCGCGTGGTAGCGCATCGTGACGAAACGGCATCAGGGCCGGGCGGACATCTCGTTCTTCGGAAGGGCATTGAGAACCAGGACAACCAGGCGCCCTTCTGGTATCGATGGGTCATGAAGGGAGGAGTCCGTCGACGGGTGGCGATGGAGTATCACAATACGGAGGTCCAGGAGACGGTGCAGGATGGGGATATTATCCCAGTGCTGGGAGGGCTGCGGGTCATTCATACACCCGGACACACACCCGGCAGCCTCTCTCTCCTCCTTCAGAAGCCCCAGGTTCTCTTCCTAGGAGACACCGCAATTAACAATGTCAATCGAGTCAGCAGGCCCCTGATGTGGGACCGCAACAAGCGCCGCCAGCTCGACGGCTCGCTTCGCAGCCTTAGAGAGTTGCAAGCAGAGATCGCCTGTTTTGGTCATGGCCCGCCCCTGACCGACGCCCCGATGAACAAGATCCGCGCCCTCACCAACCGGCCGTATGATTTGCCCACATGGAGAATTGCGCTGAAGAACTGGCGCACCCTTTCGCGCTGGCAGGCAAGCACTCGCCGACCAGGCCATTGGGGTCCACCTGGGTGATCGGCAAGGGGTTGGACAGTTCTTCGCGAAGACCCGAACGCAGGCGGGCAGCGCTGGACCAACATAGCTCAAGACTACCTTCCTCCGAGCAGCGGGCTACGAGCGTGCGTCAGTCTTGGGGCCTGAGCCAAATGGTGCGGCTTTGAACCCCTGTGCAATTCACTCAGGCTCGTAGGTCCAAAGAGCCGCCGTTGTGTACGCACCAAACTGTCCGGAGAGGAGCAGCCCGATGCGAAATGGCCCTCGGCTCCCTGGTGGGGTGATCTACCAAAAGTTCCCTGTTCCCGGACGGACGGTCTTGTCTATGGCCGGGTCCCACCTTGGCTCCGTCACGTTCTGATTGAGCAGCGCTTGGGCGGTGGAAAAGGCGTTGGCGCCGCCGAACGTGGGGTACGGGTAAAACGTGAATGCCCGCTCTGGCGGATGGAGAACCTCACCTCGTCGCCATCGCAAATGCGGCTGGGTAACGACCAGGCAGACGTCCCCGTCTTTCGGGTTTCAGCCTTCTCGCGGAAGGCCGTGAGGCCGCGGGAGGGCGGGCTCTTGAAGGCGGCCCCGGTATCGGTAATGGCAAAAGAGGAGTCCGTTATGTTGAAGGAGAAGACCTCCGGGACCACCGCTCTGGATGCGAAGTCTCGCGGGCCCCTCTTCCAGCACTCCTTGGCCGTGGGGACCGATGGCGGGGGCTGCGCTCGCGAGCCCGGTGTGGACTGTCCCCCCGCAGTGGACGGTGGGGCCCCAGGCTGAGACCCTACCTTGCTCCCCTTAATTGCGTCGGCCACCCCACGGGCGGTTACCTTGTCCAGCAGCGGAGGGTCAACGCTGATGGTCAAAGGCTGACCTGGCGTGATGGTCACGTCTCGCAAGACGACTGGGACGCGGCCTTCAATGAAGAGCGTCAACGTGCCATGTCCGCTGAGATTGACAGGTTCTCCCGCGCGACCTTTGGTCGTGAAGTAGCCGCAGCTTTCCTGGAGCGCGTACTGCTGGCGACCGCCGCCACCAGGTGGGGCCGCGAAACAGTAGTCCCACAACATGCCGACGGCCAAACTGGTTACTGGAGCAATAATAAGAATGGGCACGGCAATCGCACTCGCGGTGACCACGCCCCCCCCCAGGCAGCCGCCTTGATTCCCAGATAGATCCCAGCCGCCCCGCCAACCAGGTACCCGACGCTGGTGCCCCCCCACCGCACCTCCCGCCTGTTCGCCCATCCTCGCTCCAGCGGCGTCATAGCGGCGGTCGCAATCACGCTTGAGACCCTCTATGTCCAGCTAAGGATCGGGACGACATCCAAACGGCTTCTCCCTCGCACCATGCTGGCGGCCACGCGCCTCTCCATTTCCGCGTAGCAGTCATTCACCTTCTGCGCCTCGGTGAGGTGGCCTTTCTCGGTGAGGATCGCCGACAGGGCATCGTCGTACCCTATGCTCTGATCAGCGTACTCAACACGGTGCTCCAGCGGAGTTTCTAACGCATAAGCCTTCGGTGCACGGAACCATTCAGGTCCTCGCCACAGCTTGCCCGCCGCAATCAGACCAGGACGAGGCGGAGTCGCACCAGGAGCCACCAATGAACTGGCAGGGAGCCTGTCCAGGGTCTCCTTGAGTTCGGCTAAAGCTGGCACAAGAGAACTCATGCTACCAATCCAAGCCCCCAGGTCGCGTTGGAAATTGTTCAGAATCGTGACGATCTCCGCTGAGTCCGAGAATTTCGTCGGATCTGTTCCGATGAATGCCGGCAACGAAGACGCGAGCAATGCCGAGGCGTCGGCGAGCTTCAGGCCGTTCTTGACTGTCTCTCGCATATGGGCTTCAAATTTCTCGGGGGTTATGGGTGCAACTAAGGGTCTAGGTGGGGTGCCTGATGCCGCGGCGCCTGGCGACGGCGTCGGCGACTGAGTGGACGGTGGAGCGCCGCCGAGCTTGTCGGAGGCAGAGAAGGCCAGCATCATCAGAGTGATGAAAGTAACGAATAAAAAACGGCTCACACAGCACCCAGGACCAATTGGCGACATAGTACCACACCCTCACACGCCCAACTTGCATTGCTGAATCAGTCGCGCGTGCCTATAATGCGGGCACACCGGCTTCGGGACGGACGCATGACCACCAACGCTAGCGACTTAACTCGCACGCTTGAAGCCCTCCGGGAAGAGGCCCTCAGGGCGCTGGACGCCGCCGAATCCGAGGAGCGGCTAGAGGCGTGGCGCGTCGCGTACCTGGGCCGCCGCGAAGGGAAGCTCACCCTCGCCATGCGCCAGCTCGGCGCGCTCTCGCCGGAGGCGCGGCCCGCGGCGGGCGCGGCAGCCAACCAGGTGAAGCTCGCCCTGGACGAAGGTCTCGCGCGTCGCCAGGAAGCGCTCAAAGAGCGAGCGCTTGAACGGATGGCGCAAGCGCAGCGGCTGGATGTGACGATGCCAGGCCGCCCCGTCCCCCTGGGCCGCCTCCACCCCACGACGCAGATGCTCCGCGAGGTCCTGGACGCCTTCACGTCCATGGGCTTCCAGGTGGCGGAGGGGCCGGAGGTGGAGCTTGACCGGTACAACTTTGAGCTGCTGAACATCCCCAAGGGCCACCCGGCGCGCGACATGTGGGACACGCTGTGGATTGACCACACGGACGCGAATGGCGAGCGGCCCATGCTGCTGCGCACCCACACCTCGCCGATGCAGGCGCGGGTCATGGAAAAGACCGAGCCGCCAGTGCGCGTGGTGGTGCCAGGAAAAGTCTATCGCTACGAGAACACCGACGCAACGCACGAGTGGCACTTCCACCAGGTGGAGGGCCTGGCCGTGGACGAGGGGATCACGTTCGCCAACCTGAAGGGGACGCTGTACGAGTTCGCGCGGCGCATCTTCGGGCCGGAGCGGCGCGTGCGGTTCCGCTGCGACTACTTCCCCTTCGTGGAGCCCGGCGTAGACATGGCGATGGACTGCTTTATGTGTAAAGGGGAAGGGCATCTCAGGTCAGGTGGGCGCAGTCAGCCATGCCGCGTGTGCAAGGAGACGGGCTGGATTGAGATCATGGGCGCGGGGATGGTCCACCCTCGGGTGCTGGAGATGGTGGGCTACGACCCGCAGAAGTACACTGGCTTCGCCTTCGGCCTGGGCGTAGAGCGCATTGCCATGCTCAAGCACGGCATAGACGACATCCGGCTGTTCTACGCTAACGACGTGCGGTTCCTGAGGCAGTTTTGAGATGACTCAGCAGAAGATCCCCCGAATATCTTATGAGCTCTTCGATGAAGAACGACGCTTTGCTGAGCTACCAAAACAAGATGAGCGCAGCTCATTTGAACGAGACAGAAATCGTATTCTGCATAGCTTCGCGTTTCGGCGCTTGGCTGGCAAGACCCAAGTCTTGAACCATGAGCTTGGTGATTTCCATCGAACACGCCTGACACATTCTCTTGAAGTAGCCCAAATAGACAAGGGTCTGGCGATAAGATGTGGTGCGGACTCGGACCTCATCGAAGCAATTTGCCTAGCTCACGACCTGGGACATCCGCCGTTTTGGCATGCTGGGGAACAAGTGTTACAAGATATGATGAAAGAGTCCGGAGGGTTTGAGCAAAATGCACAAAGCCTTCGTGTAGTTACCAACTTGGAGTGGGAGGTTGTCGACGGAGATGACAACCGAGGACTCAACCTTACTAGGGCAACCTTGGACGGGATCTTGAAGACCTTATCCACTTTCGATTGATCACTGGACAGCGTCCTAATGAAGACGATTTCCTTAAGCGTGCTCATCACGGAGCTTCTACAAAACTCAAGGAAGACTACGACATCGACGATGAAAATCAAATCAACGAAGAATTTTGCAAGACACTTGGCCGGGTAAAAGATGGTCTGGGAACACAAGGCGCCCTGCGGCAACGCATCGCAAGCAGGAAACAGCTCACTTCCTCTCTCATTAATGAGTTCATTCAAGATGCTGAAGGAATTTTTGGGCGCCAGCCATCGTCACCGTCGTCTGATAGATATTCGTACAAGTTGAAGGTGAGCGATACTATTAGAATTCGGCAACAAGTCTTGTATGCTTTTACCTGGGAAGCAGCGATCGCAGGCCGTCCTGGTATTATACTCAAGCATAAAGTGCAGCAAATCTTGAAGTCTATCTGGGACGCTGTTCTTATTAACCCTCATCTGCTACCAGAGAACTGGTGGGTATTGATCGACCAGGCGTCAGACCCACAAGAGAAGGCTCGTATTGTGTGCGATTATGTTGCCGGTATGACAGACGATTTCGCTTTGCAATTCTATGAGCACTTATTTCACGCTAAAGCAGGGTGGGATCCTAGAGAACTTCGATGAGAGTGCTGGATAGCGGACCATCACGCAGTTCCAATTCCCTCGCTGAATTTCTGGCAGAATACATGGTTACACAAGGTGAGAGTCATGCGTATCCCCCTCTCCCGGCTCCCGTGACTACGTAGACGTGGCGCTGCCCGCCAAAGACCTGGCGCACCGGCCGACCATCTTAGGAAACTGAGTTGCGAGTTTGAGCACAACTTGATATGAAGGTGCGCGAGGTCATACAGATGTCGGAGGATGATGGCTGGTACCTGGTCACAACAAAAGGGAGTCATCGCCAGTACAAACACCCAACGAAGCTTGGAAGAGTAACGGTAGCGGGCCAGCCGAGTCACGACTTAGCGCCTGGAACATTGAACAGTATTTTCAAGCAAGCTCAAATCAGGAGGGCCTAACAGCATGTATCGCTTCCTTGTTGTCCTAGAGAAGGCCAAGAGGAACTATTCCGCCTATTCGCCTGACCTCCCTGGTTGCGTCGCCACCGGTAAAACGCGCAAGGAGACTGAGCGTCACATGGCCGAAGCTATCAGCCTGCACGTCCAAGGCCTTCGTGAAGACGGGCTGGCAGTGCCTAAACCGCAGTCATCCGCCGAATACGTCACTATTGAAAGCTGATGGCCTAAATGCGTATCCCCCTTTCCTGGCTCCGTGAATACGTGGACGTGGCGTTGCCCGCCAAGGAGCTGGCGCACCGCCTGACCATGGCCGGCCTGGAGGTCGGCTCCGTGGAGCATGTCGGCGCCGCGGAAGGCGGGTGGGCCAACTGCTTCGTCGGGCACGTGGAGGCCGTTAGGCCACACCCCAACGCTGACCGGCTCAAACTCTGCACCGTGGCCCTCGGCGGCGGCCAGAAGCAGCAGGTGGTCTGCGGCGCACCGAACGTGGCTGAAGGGCAGAAGATCGCGTTCGCCAAAGTCGGCGCGCGGCTCATTGACGGCCACACCGGCAAGCCCTCCGTCCTCAAGCCTGCGCGCATCCGCGGCGTCACCTCCGAAGGCATGATCTGCTCCGAGAAGGAACTGGGCCTGGGCGAGAGCCACGACGGCATCCTCGTCCTGCCGGAGAACTCGCCCGTCGGCGTGCCCCTGGCTGAGGTGCTGGGTGACGTGGTGCTGGACGCGGAGCCGACGGCCAACCGGCCCGACTGGTTCTCCATTCTCGGCGTCGCGTACGAGGTCGCCGCCATCACCGGCGTCACCATGCGGAAACCGGACCTCGCGCACCCCGAAGGCGCCACGCCGGCCGAGTCGCTGGTGCGCATTGACATCGCCGCGCCGGACCTGTGCCCGCGGTACTGCGGCGCGGTCGTCACCGGCGTGAAGGTCAGCCCGTCGCCCGCGTGGATGCAGCAGCGACTCGCCCGGGCGGGCATGCGGCCCATCAACAACGTGGTGGACGTGACCAACTACGTCATGCTGGAGTACGGCCAGCCTCTGCACGCCTTTGACCTGGCGAAGCTAAAGGGGCGGCGCATCGTCGTGCGGCGCGCGCAGCCCGGCGAGGTGATGCGAAGCCTGGACGGCGAGGAGCGGAAGCTGGACAGGGAGATGCTGGTCATCGCCGACGAGACCGACGCGGTGGCGCTGGCGGGCGTCATCGGCGGCGCAAACAGCGAGGTGGACGGCGCCACCACCGAAGTGCTACTGGAGTCGGCGGCGTTCAACACCATCGCCACGCGTCGCGCGGCGCAGGCCGTGAAGGCCCGCACGGAGGCGTCGCTACGGTTTGAGAAGGGGCTGCGTCCCGAGCTGCCGCCGCTGGCGCTCCACCGTGCCGTCCAGCTCATCCTCCAGACGGCTGGTGGTGAGGCCGCGCGCGGCTTCGCGGACGTGTATCCTGGCCGCAAAGAGCACGCTGCGATCACCCTCACGACGCGCCGCATCCGCCAGGTGCTCGGGTCCGACGTCGCGCTGCCGGAGGCGGAGCGCGTGCTGTTCTCGCTGGGGTTCAGTGTGCAGCGTGTGCCGACTGGCTCCTCTCATCCCGTAACGAGCCCGCCGCGATCGGAGCCGGAGTTCGCGCTGCGCGTGGACGTGCCGCCGTGGCGGAGCGACGTGACGATTGAGGACGACCTGGTGGAAGAGGTCGTGCGCATCCGAGGGTACGACTCGGTGCCGCTCCAGCCGCTGTCAACGCCCGTTCCCGCGTGGCAGCCGCAGCCGTTGCGGGAGCTGCGGGAGCGCGTTCGTGACCTGCTGGCCCAATGCACACTGGAGGAGGTCGTGACCTACTCCGTCGTCAGCGAGGAGGCTCTCAGAAGGGCGCGCGTTGATGCGGGACCCGGGCATGTCTCGCCCCTGCGGCTGGCTAACCCTTTGAGCCACGACCACGAGCTGCTTCGCACCAGCCTGCGGCCCGGCCTGCTCGCCGCTCTAGCAGCCAACCGCCGCCACGGAGATGGCCCGCTATGCCTCTTTGAGGTGGGAAGGGTGTATCTTCCGCGCGCCGGCGAGCTGCCGGACGAGCGCGAGGTGGCGGCGGCGGTGCTTCACGGCCCCCGGATCGCGCCCGGCTGGCGCCGCGACGAGGGCGTTGAGGACTTTTACGAGGCCAAAGGCGTGGCGGAAGCGGTGGCAAGCCGGTTGGGCCTGTCCCTCTCGGTGGCGCCGGTGGATGTCCCGTGGTGCACTCCCGGGCGCGGCGCGAGTCTCACGATGGGCGGCGTGGCGGTGGGCGTGGTGGGTGAGGTGCACCCCGGCGTGCGGGAGGCGTTTGACATAGACGGCGGTCCGGTCGCGTACCTGGAGCTTGACCTGGCGGCGCTTCTCATGGCGGTGGAGTCGGCAAGCAGGGTCTTCCGCCCGCTGCCGCGATTCCCCGGCGCGTGGCGCGACCTGGCGCTGGTGCTGGACCGGGATGTGAGCGCCACCCGAGTGGAGGCCGTGCTGCGGGGCCATCCGCTCGTTGCCGAAGCGACGCTCTTTGACGTGTACGAAGGCCAACAGCTCCCGGCGGACAAGCGCTCGCTGGCGTACCGCGTGCTGCTCCAAGCGCCGCAGCGGACGCTGACAGGAGAAGAGGTGAACGAGGCAGTGGCTGAGCTGTGGCACGCCCTGCGGCGAGAGGCAAATGCGGAGGCGAGGGCCTAACTGAAGGGGTCAGAGTACGTTCTCATAGCTGAGATAGCCCAAAAGCCCGCGATTTTCCCGGACGAGAGCTAGCAAATCCCCCTTGGCAAATTCTCAGATTTGCCGCACACTAGACGGCTAGGATAGACCGCAGTCGCTTGCTGGTGAGGAGTGGTCGGTCTTTGACCCGCCGCTTCGCTGATCCAGGCACAGGAACACACAGGAGAGCGTGATCGTGAACAAGCTTCGGAACCTCGCTGCAGTCCTCATTCTGGTAGCCCTCGCCTTGACACCCGCGATAGCTTCGGCCCAGTTGCCTAGCGCCCACAGGATTTATGGGGCTGCGAAGATAGACGGCGCCGTGGTCGCTGTGGGGACCACGGTCGCTGCTTTTGTGGATGGGTACCAGGTCGCATCTGGGACAACCTCCACTGACCTACAAGCCGGCGCTGGGTTCTATGTGCTTACCGTTCAGGAGCCTACGGTAAATGCTTATTTTGGCAAGAACATCACGTTTAAGGTAGCGGGTCAGACCGCGCCGCAAACGATGGCGTTCAAAGGGTTTGAAAGCTCCCCCGGTTTTGAGTTGAACGCCGAGTCAGCGTCGGCAGAAGCGGCGCGACTGGCCGCGGCCAAGGCTGCCGCCGACGCCAAGGCTGCCGCCGACGCCAAGGCTGCCGCCGACGCCAAGGCTGCCGCCGACGCCAAGGCTGCCGCCGACGCCAAGGCTGCCGCCGACGCCAAGGCTGCCGCCGACGCC
>SHXZ01000005.1 GCA_009693045.1 Dehalococcoidia bacterium
CGCTGGGCGGCAACCCGTTTCCGGACGCCACGCCGGAGTTCTTCGCGGACCTGGCGCGCGTTCTGAGCACGGGGCTGGGGCACAGTGTCGCTGTGGAGGCGCCGTATCGCGGCTTGCACAAGGAAGACCTGATCGCCCGCTTTCGGGACATGCCTTTGGAGCTGACGTTGACGTGCATGGCCCCGCGTCGCGGTGTTCACTGCGGGGCGTGCAACAAGTGCTACGAGCGACAGCAGGCGTTCATCAAGGCCGGCGTTCCGGATGAGACTAGGTACGCATCTGGAACGGGACTAAAGGAAGGCGTTTCAGATCTCCGTCATTCCGCTGGAACTCGCTGAGAAAGAGCGACCGGAGGCGCGTTTGGTCTAAAGCGGCCCAGCACTTGACGACGAACGCCGGGGGAGGTTGCTCGCTTCGTTCAGAATGACAAGAGGACGCACAGAGGGTGTGAAGCGGTACAGCCTGGTGCAATCCGCGGTACCTAGCGCAGCTCCAGCGCGACACGCCCCGTTGCGTGCTCTCCCAGTCCGCACCTCTGCCTTTCGGAGGCGGCCAGTTCTCGTAGCGGATCAGGCAGAGGACGGCGAGCAGTTGGGGCTGGGTGAACATGTGCTTGAAGAACCTGCTCTGGTAGGGGACCGCCTGAGCCTAGCACACTTCCAGGACCAGGCGGACAGAACGGGACCAAGCCCACTCCGGGAATCGGAGCGCCTCTTTGTCGATGGGCGCTAGAAGGACCAGTGTGGCTTGAAACTGGTTTGAGAGGAGGTCAGCAGAGTCAGATGAGGTCTACCGACGATGGGTTGTCTTGCACACGGAGAGGGGTTAGGCCTGCAGGCTTTTGTGGAGAGCTAAGGGCGTGACCTGTTCACGCCGCGCCTTGCGGGACTCACAGATGATCGCTAGACCCGCGAGTACCACCGCGTTAATGACGAGCTCGCCGATGATGATGTCCACATTGCCACTGATAAAGAACTGTGTGACGAATGAAAGGACGAGAAGCTGGAGACCTGCGAACCACAGGCTGCCACGGGCAAACCTGAGCATAAGGCCCATAACCGCCGCGCCCAGCAAGAACGCCGCTAGGGGCAGGAATACGCCTGACGTCATGTAGAGGAAGCCGAATCCAGACCAGGCGCCGCTGTGGGCCGCCCAGGTCGGCAACCCCTGGTAGAGATACCCGAATGCCTTCCCAAGGGGAATGCTGTTGAGCGGCACAAGGGAATCGGGAACAAAAACGGTTATCGTAGACACGATGATGTTGATAGGGCTGAACAGCGCTTCGACCCCGGGCGCACTGTAGCTTATCGTGGCGATGAACGCGTCCAGGCCGGAGAAACTGTTCGAGACCAACGAGAACGCAGGACTAAATTGCGAAGTCCCGAAGAGTGGGACGCCCTGACTCACTAAGGAGAGCGGGGTGGCTCCGGTGTTGCGCACGAACTCGCGGAACATCGTCACCGTGTAAAGGTAGAGCGGCAAAACCAATGCTCCGACCATCACCAGCAAGAGGGCGCTGCGCACTGGAATGTGCTGGTTTGGGTTTACCAGCGCGACGGCTGTCAACCAGACCCCCAGCGGGATGTAGAGCGCAGACCGGCCTCCAACGGAGAAGTGCGCGAGTGTTTGCAATACAAAGAAAGCCACGATCGCAAAACGTTCGGGCACCCCGAGGTCCTTCCACCATTTTACCGCCAGGTACATGAGAACGAGGCTGCACATACCGACGGTGGACAGGATCAGGTGCCCAAGCAAGGCAGCCCGAGTGCCAGTCAAGGCCTGGCCAAATCCGACCCAAAGCACGAACAGAAACAGTGCTGCAACGAGCCCGACTGCCAGGAGCACGGCCCGGTACTCAAAGATCTGTATTGAGGCCCGCTCTGCGGGGTTCCGGGACTCTTGGAGACGAGGTTTCATCAATGCGTACGTGAGCTTCGTCCCAAGCCAGAACATGAACGTACCCGCGAGCAGGTAGCGCAACGCATGTTGTACTGAACTATCGGCGAAGCTGACCACAAAAGGGTATTGGAACCGTCGGTCGTCCAACGTGATTGCCAAGAGTCGCCCTACGTAGGAGAGGAACAGAGCAATGCCCGCGATCAGCAACACCGAGCGCTGGAGCCCTTCGCTTTTGTGGATGAGGAGAGCCCAAAGCAGGCTGAGCCCCGAGGCAAGGAGCAGGGTCTTCGCATTGAGAGGAAGGTCGGCCCCATAGAGACCGGTGACGAGCGCCTGGGCCGTAAAGACCACTGCGCAAGCCAGTAAGGCGAAAATTACCCAGGTAGCGAACCGCACTGTGCCTTTTCCTCCTTGTTGACCGGGCTCTTAGGCTGCCCGACCGAGCCCGGGGAGCGCAAGAAGCATCCGATGGGCGATGGCCATTGCTCCTGGGAAAGGCTTCTTTACCCGGACCCCATGAGCAGAGAGCACTATCGTGTCCCGTTCAAGGGTCCGCAACAGGGCGTAGCTGATAAGGACGTCGGGAGCGTCCAGCCGTAGGCTGGTGGCCTGCTGATAGTGCTGGAGCACAGCCGCCGCGGCCTTCGCAAGGGGCCCGCGGCCCCGAACCATATCGGCAAGGTTACGGACATTGCCCTGGGGAAGCATGAGCAGGTACGTCCCGATGTCTAGGAGCGGGTTCCCCGCAGGGCGCGAGTCGTCCCAGTCTATGACCCCCACATGTCCTTGTCGATCCACGAGGATGTTCCGAATCTGGAAATCACCGTGCTCGGCAGTTATCTGGAGCACCCCCTGTCGGACCAGAACCTCTACTGCTTTCAGTGCCTCTTCACTCATTCCGAGCATGATGGAGGTCTCTGGCTGTTCTGCCAGGAACGCTTCGATCCCAGCTGCTTCCCGTTGCCACACCTCCAACGTCAGCGGTCCCTGGGCGGTCCTGCGCTGGTACGCGCCGAGCCATTCCATCGCCTTCACCGCGTGTACGGGACTGGCCGGCTTGAGCGCACGCCCTTTGAGACCAGGCTCCGCGAGCACTACGAAGTCACCGACGAGCCGGGTCTCCACACCGGGCCGCAGCGGGAGCGTGGGCGCCTGCTGGCCCCTCGCCTTGAAGGGGGTCACCGCCTGCGTCACCCCGGCTCGGCCCAAGCCCAGGAAGGTGTTCTTGGGGCCTGAAATGCGCGTGGTCGTCGTCAGGACGGCGCCGCCGGGTCCCTCGGCCTGGATCATATCGCGCAAGAGGGGGCGAGGGCTCTCTTTGTATGCAAACAGGAGAAAGCACGGCCAGAATGTCTTCGCCAACGCGGTACGGCTCGGGCGCGGCAAGCTGCGGAGCAGGAGGCCGCCAGACCTGGCCAGCCGGTTGCGGCTGCTTGCCAACAGGTTGGCGCCAAGAAAGTGAAGGCTGTCGTCGTCAAAGCTCCCACTGTAGTGGGGGCTGTTGTACGTCGGCCAGACCCACCGTGACTCAATGGTGGAGAAGCCCACTTCGCGGAGGAGCCGTTGGTAGCCGCCTAGCGAGTAGGTGTAGGTCCGGTAATCAGGCCACTCAACCTGCGAGCGCTCCCGTGTCCCAAGTCGCAGCCCTTTGGGACGGAAGCGCCGCACCGCGACATCGGCGAGCCGCCTGGGGAGCAGGTTGGCGAACGGCAGGCCGCTGTGGTCTATTGCACCAAGAAACGACAGGCCCGAAAAGCGGTTTTCAATTCCGACGTACAGGCAGCCGCCAGGCTTGAGCACGCGAAATGCCTCGCGCAGAAACGTCTCTTGGAGGCGGCCTACAGGTTGGGTAAAGTCGCTTAGGCCAATCCATTCCAGCACCCCGTTGCACACCACCAGGTCTGCGACGTTATCGGCAAACGGCAAGGACAAGAGCCCAGAGCGCACTGGGTGCAGATTATCTTTGCCTTCTTGCTCACGCCGGATTGTTTGGAACTCCACGCGTGATGCAACGCTCTCAACGCTCCAGACATCCTTATACCATTCCGCCAGGGTAAACGCGATATTCCCCCAGCCACTTCCCAGGTCTATGCAGACGTCGTTGCCGGACGGGCGGAGGCAGTGAAAAACCCAGCCCGCCCTACTGTGGTCAAGGATATAGTAGGCCAAAAAGGGGTCTTTTGCTCCCATATCCAGGATGGGAGCATACCAGCCCTCACGGCGGGCGCGCTCCACGACGTCCCGCATCTGTTCGCGCGTGAGCTCTCCCCAGTCCAAGTCTTCTCGCCCGACAAAGTCGGGGAACCCTTGATCCGTGGGTATGAGCCGTCCGCATGAGGGGCATTTCAGGCCTTCGGCACTATGCTCCAGCGTCGCTCGACAACTTGGGCACATGAGGGACAAGGATGTTCTCCCAGGCAACCAAAGCAAGGCCGTGATGAGCCCTGCCCAGTGTTACTTTCTCCGCAATAGTACCCGTGCTACGGGCTTGACCACCTCAAAGCCTGGCGCCCTGCGGAGTTGAAGCTCCCATTCTTTAGGATCCAACGCCTTGCGCCATGCCGGAGCTCCATGAATGTCTAAGCCACAAGCCTTCACAAGTCCCTGGTCCTCGGCATCTATCCGGTTGCCCAGATGGTGCGTTACTCTCCTGGTGGTATTTAACACAAGAAACCCCAAATTCGCCATGTTCTTGGTCCATTCTGGGTCTCTCCCCTTAGAATCAACCGCAATCCCATCGGGCCAGCCGGGAATCTTGTCAACGAGATCCCGGCGCAGCAGGCCTTGATATCCAGCGCAGCCGGTTACGGCCTGAACCCCGTCGCTCTCGAGAAGCAACAACTTGCTAAGTCTCTCTTTAACAACATCCCGTTGCAGATACTCGTCCAGGGTATACCCTGTGCTCTTCGCCCAAATTCGGATCTGCTCCAGTGACAGTTGGTACGGTTGACTGCGCAAGCCATATCGCGCGACAGCTTCTTGCGCGGAGCGATACCCCGTGCTATCAGGAAGCGGCTGGCCGCCGACGATGCCGACGTTGGGGAAATGTTCGTGCACTTGGAGCTCGTCGACGAGCCAGTTCGGAAAGAAAAGAATGTCATCATCGGAATAGGCGATGTATTCACTTTGAACCGCACCAAACGCCAGGTTCAAGGCGCCGCCTCTCCCAAGGTTTTGTGCGTTGCTAATGAGATGCTGGATGGCGCCCTGCGCGACGAGCTCTTCTAAGTAGGTTTTAACCTTTGGATGGCTCGCATTGTCAATTACCATCAGGTCTAGCGGCTCACCGGCGTTGGCGCGGAGCGAAGCCAAGCAGACCTTGAGGATGCGAAAACGTTCCAGATAGTAGCCTGCAAAATTCGGGATAAATACGCAGACGACAGCAGTAACGCGTGCGGGCTTATAAGAGACCGTTCGATCTTTCATGTACGAGGAAAATGTTCGCGGCATTTCGCCTAACTCCTCAAGCGGTCAATTCAACTGCCCACGAGTTCGGTACCCTGCCATCATCAGCATATCATGTGCTCTTGGATTGAGCCGCGTATCCACACGTGATCCATATCGGACCGGCGCGCCAGCGTGTTGTCCGACTCAGGACTCCAAAGGTTACCCCCGTCGCTCGCGTCGGTCGTTCTCACGGGGGGTTGTCGATTCCCCGGATTGGCCCACGCCTAGCCGGATAACCTTGCCGTCGTCTCCGGCATGGCATGCGTTGACTGTATCCACTACCAGGGCAGCGTGGCGCATCACGAGGTCATAGTCTACGTTGCGGTGCCGAACCAAGGCCACAACGCAGTCCTGCTGCGCCAAAATCTCATCAGTTAACGGCACTGATTCCAAGGTCTTGTGCTTCCGATAAAAAGCGCTTGGAGCGAGCTCAAAATGTGGAACAAATGGGTCGTGGTAACTCACCTGCGCCCCCTGGGCTAGCAGTATCGCCATCACCCGGTCGGAGGGTGAATTGCGCGCATCGCTGACGTTGGCCTTGAAGGCAACGCCGAGAAGCAGCACCTTGGCGCCCACGGTTGACTTTCCTTGTGCGCCAAGCGCCCTAACGACAAGCTCTACCACGTGCTGCGGCATTTTCTGATTGGTATCGGCAGCAAGCTCAATGAACTTGGTTTGGAAGTCGTATTCTCTTGCCTTCCATGCCAGATAGTATGGGTCTACCGGAATGCAGTGGCCGCCAACGCCAGGGCCGGGGTAGAAGGGTAGAAACCCGAAAGGCTTGGTGGATGCCGCTTCGATGACCTCCCAGATGTTCAGTCCCATGTGTTCGCAGAGCATCGCCATCTCGTTGACCAAGGCGATGTTGACGCTCCGAAAGGTGTTCTCAAGGAGCTTGGTCATCTCGGCAGCGCCGGGTGATGAGACCACATGCACTTGCGGAGAGATCTTTCGGAGCATGGCCGCGGCAAGCTCTGCACAAACAGGAGTGATCCCGCCGACCACTTTAGGAATGCTGGACACTGTCCACTGGGTGTTGCCTGGGTCAATGCGCTCGGGAGAAAAAGCCAAATAGAAGTCCACTCCAGCCCGGAGGCCGCTTCCCTCCAGGATCGGTCTGACAAGCTCTTCGGTGGTGCCAGGATATGTCGTGCTCTCCAGCACGACAAGCTGACCAGGTTGCAGGTGCTTGGCCAGAGTCTGGCTGGCCAGTTCTATGTAGGCAAGCTGAGGGGTCTTATGCTCGTCAAACGGCGTAGGCACACAGATGAAAACCACGTCGCAGCTTTCCAGCGCGGTGAAGTTGGTGGTAGCCTCCAAGCGGGGAGCGCCGTTTGTCGGCCGCCTTAGAGCCGCGATCACCGCTGATGACACGTCTTCGATATAGGAACGGCCTTCCTGAATTGCGTTTATCCTCTTGCTGTCCACATCTATGGCCATCACTTTGAAACCAGCCTGAGCGATCGCGGCCGCGAGCGGCAGCCCGACGTACCCCACCCCTACGATACCCACGACCGCCCGAGCGGACGCGAGCTTGTCCAACAGGTCCTGCGTGCTCTGGCTCAACGTCCCGCCCTCCGCGCGCTTTCCACAACTCGCCTTACTGTCTCTTCAAGCGATATGCTTGGCTGCCACCCAATGGAGGCCTGAATCTTGCTGATGTCAGGTACCCTGTTCATCGTCTCCTCAAACCCTGTTCCGTAGGCCTCCCGATACGGCACAAAGACCACGCGTTCCGTCAAGTCATCCACCGGACCCTTGTTGACTTCTTCCAAGACCATGCGCGCCAACTCCAAGATGGTGACCTGCCTGGTAGAGCCTATGTTGAACACCTGGCCCGCCGCTGCGTCACAATCAGCCAGGCCGATTAGAGCGCGGACTACGTCTGCTACGTCGGTGAAGCACCGGGTCTGGCGGCCGTCTCCGTGAATCGTCAGCCGCTCACCCGCGATGGCCTGGCGGGCAAAGCGCGGCAACACCATTCCGTACTGTGCAGACTGGCGAGGCCCCACGGTATTGAAGAGACGAAAGACCACGGCAGGCACGCCCAGTTGCTGGTGGTACGCCAAGGCCAAGAACTCGTCCACAAGCTTGGACGCCGCATAGGACCAGCGACTGCGTGAGGATGGGCCGAACACAACGTCGTCATCTTCCCGGAACGGCAGCTGGGTGCTTTTCCCGTAGACTTCTGACGTGGATGCAAGCAGGACCTTGTTCTGAAAACGCTTGGCGGCCTGCAACACCGATGCCGTTCCGAACACGTTCGTTTCAATGGTGTGCAGCGGGTCACGCACCACCCGTTCGACGCCCAACGCCGCCGCCAGATGAAACACGATTGAGCCAGGCTGGAGGACGCGTTCGAGCGCAGCTTGGTCGGCCACGTCGCCTTTGACGAAGTGAAAACGGGGGTGGGTCTGCAAAGAGGCAACATTTCGCATGGCGCCTGCAGAGAGGTCGTCGATCACGGTAACTTCATCGCCTCGTGTGAGAAGCGCCTCCACCAAATGGGAGCCGATAAATCCTGCCCCACCAGTCACAACAGCTTTAACCAAGGGTCAGCCTCTCGTTTCCCGTCAATTTCGTGCGTGGTTTAGCGCTAAGTCACAGCCGCAAGTGTAATATGCAGACAGCATTCTATACCTCAAGCAGTGCTAAGTGCCCAAGCATTGGTAAACCATTTACTGTTGCATCTTTCAAGGCGCAAGGCTGGTTTTAGACAATACAAGTTCACGATGAAATTTTGCGCCTCGTAGTTTGGAAGCTCCTCCAGCCGGCGAATCCTTCTAAATGGCCCATTTTCGGCGTTCGGGTTGACCTCCGCTTTCGTCGTCTCGTTGGCGAAGATCTCATACCCAAACCCTGCCAGGAAATCGAGAAGGTCGCTGACAGTAAGACCATGCTGCTTATAAGCATAAGAGGCCTCGACTATCAGAGCCGGGGCTGATGGACCACTTAGGATTGCAGACATACCCTTGAGAACGAGAGGCTCTGGACCGTCAACGTCGATCTTAACTAGAGTGATGCGCCCTAGTTGATTTGTCCTTGCGTACTGATCAAGCGTTGTAACCGTATGTGTAGCAACTTCCTGCTTCTCTGTGCGGAAATACCGCTTGAAATACTTTGCCTGCTCATTACCGATTTGGTCTGCGGTCTCCCCCCTGCTAAAGGTATCCTGTTGCTGAACCAGCCTGAATGAACCCCAAGCGCCGCGAGGCTTAACAAACTTCCAGTCTCCTGGAATATCACCAAGCGCTAAGGGAACAGGATATGTGTTTGATAGCCGGTTCCGCCTAATTGTCTGCTGCAGGGCGGATAAGTTCTTTTTATCCGGCTCAAAGCTGAGCACGCAACCTGTTGGGCCGACTACGATGGCAGCTAAGGCAGTTACCATCCCAATCTGGGCGCCAACGTCTACGAACGTATCACCCGGTCTTAGAAATTCGGCAATAAATCGTTCCGTGTTAATTTCGTGGTAACCCTGCACGGCCATTCGATTCCAGTAATAGTCTCCCAGGTTCCCCTTTATAGTGACGCCGCAGCGAAGCGCTATTGGCGCGTCGCGAAGGAAAACTCTTCGGACTAGCGCTGTCAACCTCGGCCATCCCCGGATTGGGGCACGAAGCTGCGTTGCCCACCAAATCCAGCTCCGCCATCCGTTAAGAACAACATATTTTGTCATGCTATGCCTCCGCATTTAGGTTCAGGGCTATGTGTCGGACAACTGCGAGGTACCTGATTGGTACCAGTAAGGCTCCTGTACCCCTTCCTCGTTCTTGGTGTTTGGCTTTCCTGGTGTCACTGATCTCCCGCTTTGGTAAACAAATAAGCTCTCACCGAAGCAGGCAATCGCCGCGGATCAATGCCCAAAATACGCATCAAATACCAAAGCCCGATTCCGCCAACCGCCGCAAGATACGCCGCAGCCCAAATCGTTCCGATGGTGAGCATGCAGGCATAGAAGCCGGCAAGGAGGCCCAAGCCAATCACTGTTGGAACTTGCAGGCCGTGCCGGCCTAACAGCTTATCCGCAGACCAGTTGAGGAGAATCGCGAAAGCCCCCATAGCAATCGTCGTGCCAATCGCCACTCCGACGAGACCCACGCGCACCAACACCAGGTTAAGGGCCAGGGAGAGGATTGCGCAAGAGGCAGCGATCGCCGCCGCTGTGCGATACCTACCGAGAGCCAGGTGTACAAAGCCAGCCAGCATGCCCGCGCCGTACAGATAACCTTCCACTAGCACAACAAAGTAGACCTGCAGCGCAGGTTCGTAATCCGGCAAAAGTGTGCTGATGAGTGGGCGAAGGAGGAGTCCTACACTGCCAAAGACAAGCACCAACGTTAGGATGATGGCCACTTGGGCCTTACCAGTCAGGAGACGAGCCTGCTCCATTTGGCGCTTGGCGACGAGTCCGGTCAAAAGAGGAAAGCAAACGCTAGCAACAGAAATGGGGATGAGACTCAACGATAAGACCATGGAGCTGCCTAGCGAGTAATACCCGAGATCTCTGCTGCCCAGATAGCCAGCGATCACCCAGCGGTCTACCGTAAGCAAAGCCGACCCTGCAAGGCCCACAAGGGAGATGCTCAGCCCTGTTCGCATCATCTGCCAGACCGCTCGCCGGGGCAGTCTCCAGGTGACATACACCAGAGGGCTTTGCCTGGTGAGGAGGCGAATAATGACAAATCGCAAACCACTCGCAGCGGCAAGGCCGAAGAAGTAGCCTTCAGATCCAAATCGCCACGAGCCGAACAGCAACACACCCGCGGAGACGAGACTTATTGGAAACTGCGCCAACGATACCAAACGGAAGCGGCGAGTGGAGCGCAAGAGCGCCTGATCGGTAAACGCAACGCCGTCTACTGCGTTCAAGAATGCGCCTGTCAACATGGCTAATCTGAGAAGGCCGTCCGTGAGAAAGATCGCGAGCGAAACAAGCGCAACGGACTCAATGGCCAAAGAGAAGAACAGTGCCGTATAAGCCGCTTTGGTGATGTTGTCGGCGGTCTTTGGGTCGCCACGCGCAAGGTGAAGAGGCACTTCCTTGCTAATGGCCTGGCGAAACAGCCCGTTATATGCGCTGAGATATCTGGAAAGGCCATCGACAAGGCTGTAAGAACCGAAAGCCTCAACTGCCACCAATCCTCTGGTCACAAGGCTGGCGCCGGTGGACACCGCTGTGCTCCACAGAGTGCCCAGAGAGAACGCGGCTGTATCAAAGAGGGTTTTGCGAGTAGCGGTCGGCTTCCGTGTCTCAGACATTGAGAACGACGGGCTCGTCGTTGAGGATGCAGCGGATAATGAGGTCCAGGGTCGCGTCCCTTCCAGGCAGCAGCTGCTCCAGGCTTTGGATATTGATGTCCTTCAAGTCCGACCAGTTCTGGCTTGTGATGAACGGGAAGGGCGCCAGGCGCCGGAAGTAGTAGTGGTAGGCATACGTCCGTGCCCGTTGGCGGAGGGTTTCCTCCATCGGGCGGATGGTGTCAAGGCTCCTGAGCAGCCCGGTGTACTCCGCTTGCGACCGGATGTCCCACGTGAAGCCCTTTGCCCGATAGAAGCACTCGGATGCCACAAGCACCGGGACACCCCGGCAGACCAGCTCAAGGCCGAACTGGGAGCCATACACCGCCGCAGCGCGCAGCAGCCTTGCGACGGCGTAGCTGTTCACCTTGCTCTCTGCCGGGATCAGCGCCACGTTGGGTGGCAGCGTCGGAAAGGCGCGCCTAATCACGGTGTCTGTCCGCTGGCTCGTGAAGGAGATCGCCTCGCCCGGGTGGGCGCGGACGACCGCCTGGAACTGCGGGTGGTCCGCAAAGAACCGCACCGTCTCTTCCAACCAGTGGAACATGTCCTGGAAGGCGCCATCTCTGAAGTTGAGGTCGGCGTCCCAGGCCACGTTGGGAAACACGCCGAGCGTTGGTTTGGTCGGGTCCAGGCCAAGCTGGTCCAGCGTCAGCGGCCGGTTCGGGTCCAGACCTTCAAAGAGAACGCGGCGGTCGCGCTTGCCGTCCCAACGGTTGTTCAGATATTCATCCAGCCGCTGCGAGCGTTCCGGCGTCAGTTGAAGGGATTCCCACACTCCGAGCGGCTCAGCAACGGCGGCCTCAAACCAGTTCCCCCGGCTCACGCGGATGGTGCCTGTACGGTATCCGTTGCCCCAAACGGTCACAGGCACGCCGCGCTGTTGCGCCACCTGCTTGATGACACCCCACAGGAGGTAGATCCCATGAGAGGTCAGCACCGCCCGCGGGTGCTCTCGCTCCAATACCCGGTCGCTTGCCAAGCGAAGCATGAGCGCCGCGGCCGCGGTATTGCGCAACAGGAGCAAGGTCTGGGGCGTTTCTGGCCATTGGAGCGCGCGGTAAAACTGGTTAAGAGAGGCCCGGATTTCTCCGCCGAGCTTGATCCCTGCGTCCGTCAGCGCCAAGGCTTCTTCAGCAGCCATCTGGCGAGTCCGCTGCATGATCTCAGCCTTCTCCGATGGGGTGACCAGGGTGCTCAACAGCACGACTGGGAGGTCAAACGCCTTGAAAAACTTTGCTGCTTTGAAATGGCACTGGTCACAGATCTGGGCATCGGTGCGCTGATTGAACCGACCGCCTGGGTACGCGAATTGTGTCCGTTGCTCGCATGCCGGCAGGAACTCGTCACAAAGCACAACTCGTACCGGTACGCCTCGGAGCTGCAGCGCGTGCGCCAGGATAGCCTCGGTAGTGTTGACTTGAGGACCTCCACGCATCGTCCAGACGATGACAGGCTGACCGGAACGGGCCGCCCAAGCCCGCTGCACCGCTGGGGAGGATTTGCTCTTGGATAGCAGCGCCAGGATTTGCTCCAGCGGGTGTCGGATCGGGTCTTGTTGTCCACGGACCCGGTTCACGAGTTCACGAACGGCCTGTTGCCCGCGGGCGTCTAGGCCCAGGTCCGGCAGTGTGTTATGCCAGAGTCTGTGAAGCAGCCTGGACTTCATGAGGCAGTTTCCGGTCGGGACCCTCCAAGCAGGGCGCCGTAAAACCCGGAGTCGCGCAGGCCATAGAACTCGTCCCGGAGCAGGCCATACTCCACGATGTCCATGTACCGGCCCCACTTATACACCGCCTGCCTGCGCAGGCCCTCGCGCTTGAAGCCCATCTTCACTGCCGCCTTCTCCACGCCGATGTTCTCTATGTTCGTCCCAAAGTAAATGCGCTGCAGATTGAGCCGGTCAAAGCCGTACTCCACCAGCAACACGCCTGCCGTCGTAAAGACGCCCTTGCCCCAGTAGTCCTTTTCGCCGATCAGGGCGGCAAATTCGGCGTTGCGGTCCACCCAGTTGATGTGTTGCAGGCTGATGTTGCCGATGTGGCGGTGCTGGTCTGCCGCGATGATCGCCAGCACCACCGCGGAAGTCGTGTCCTGAGTAGATGCGAAGTAGTCACGCATCTTTTTCCAGGTGTTGGGGAACACCGCGTGGGAATTCCAGCGGTTCACCTCCGGGTCATTGAGCCACTGGAGGTAGGTCTCGGTCAAGTCCGCTTCTTCCAGCGGGCGGAGGTAGACCTGGGGAGCTTGAAGGAATACGCGGCGAGTGCTCATCATGTCCTCCAATCAAGATGGGGCTGACTCCCAGCAGGCGGTACACCTCGCCGACCACACGCCCGGTGGCCTCACCTGGCGGTTGCCACCACGTTGGAGGCGCCGGCGTCCTCCATGCGCCGCCCAGCGCGTTCTTTAGCTGAGCGCGCAGCCCGTCTACGGTGTCTGCCCGCGGCAAGACCCCTGCCCTGGTGAGGACCAGCGGGTCCTCCAGCCGCAGTCCAGGCTGGTAGCTGATGGTCGGCTTGCCCATCAGGTACGACTCCACGAGCAGAATACTGGACATCCCAACGACGACGTCCGCGGCGTGCAGCAGAGCTTGCGGACTCGTCTGAGGGTCCGTGATGGAGGCCCCCTTGGTTGAGGCCAGGTACCGCTGCATCTCCCCGGCGGCCTCCTTGGGATGGGGCTTCACCAGGAGGACGAAGGGGGCGGAGTGTTCCTGCGGCAGAGCCCCGATTACCTGAGCGAGGTCACGCAACACGGTTTGCTCGTCGTAGCCGAGGTACGCGGGTGAGGACGGGTCGCTTCCGTAGAGGGCGGAAATGGGCTGCGAGAAGAAGGCCACGACTTTGGCGCCAGCGGCGACTCCGAGCTGACGGCGTGCCTCGGCACGGCGGCGTGTCTCCTCATCTGAACCAGCGGAGCCGGCCAAGAGGTCAAGGGCGGGCTGGCCGGTGACCACGAGCCGCTCCTTGGGAAAGCCAAGCGCGAGCATCTCCCGGCGCGCCCAATCATCCATGATGGCGATGCGATCTGGAAGGAATTCCATCCGCTGCTCAGGACCTGGGCCTCGGAATCGCTCCGCATAGTTAGCCCACGCGTCCAGCACCGCGACCGCCGGGACGCCCTGAGAAAAGCCCCAGCGGGTGAGCGCTTTTTCTATGGACGGCCCCCACGAGGTGCCAAGCAGCAGGCCGTCCGCAGGGAAGGCGTCCAAGAGGAGCTGAGCGGCGGCATCCATCGCCTCCCACGTGGCCGGCAGGTGCTCCAGGTCCGCAGGGAGCGTAAGGGGGGGCAGCTCCCAGGAACGGAAAGCGGCGGCAGCCCAGCGCACGCCTGCTACCCTGAGTTCAACACGACCCTCCTCTAGCAGTCGGCGGGCGACGGGCGCAATGGCGTTGGCGCCGCCCGGGTCCTGGGCAGCGACGAGGAGCCGCGGCAGTGGACGGTTCATGCGGACAGCATCCTAGACCAGCTCGTCCCGGTTTTCTACGACTTTGATGACGGCGCGCGCCACGTCCTCCACGTCTCTTTCAGACATTCCGGCGTGAATGGCGTTCGTGAAAACCAAGTCACTCTCGTAGAGCCGCTCCGTCACAGGGCAGATGCCCTTCGCGTAGCTTACCTTACTGCCTCGCGCGTGCTCGCAGGAGAATGGACAACCCGCATTTCCCCACGCGATCTTCCGCTGGTAGAGAGGCTCCAGGTAGAGGGGCTTGACGTAGCCGCCAACCATCGGGACGCCCTCTGCCTGGACGGCTTGAACGAAGCGCTGGCGCGAAACGCCGAGCTGGGCAGCATTGAGTTTCAGGGCGTACAGATAATAGACGTGCCTAACTCCTGGGGTGACGAAGGGCGGAGTAATGCCCGGCACTTCGGCGAGGAGGTCGGTCAAGCGTTTGGCCAAGGTTACGCGCCGGGACACGAGACCTTCCAACTTCCTCATTTGTTCAACCCCAATTGCGGCCTCAATCTCGGTCATGCGGTAGTTCCAGCCCACGGTGTTGGCGATGTCTTGAACACCTTTGGAGCCAACCACAACCTCGCCGTGGTTGCGAATGAGCGCGAGGCGGAGGGCCAAGGTGTCGTCATTGGTAACGCAGATCCCGCCTTCGCCGGTGTTGATGTGTTTGTGGTAGTTGAGACTGAAGATGCCGATGTCCCCGATCGTCCCGACGGGCCTGCCTCGGTACATAGCCCCAGGCGCCTGGGCGGCGTCCTCCACGACTTTCAGGTTGTGCTCGCGAGCGATAGCCATGATGGCGTCCATGTCCGCGGGCTGGCCGAAGAGGTGGACCACGACGATGGCACGGGTACGGGGCGTGATGGCCCTGCGGACCGCCTCAGGGTCCAGGTTGAAGGTGTCTGGGTCCACGTCGGCGAAAACGGGGATGGCGTGGTAGACGAGCGCACAGGTCGCCGAGGCGGTCATGGTATAGGGGGTGCAGATGACTTCGTCTCCTGGAGCGATGCCCAAAGCACCGATAGCGGCGTTGAGGCCCGACGTGGCGGAGTTGACGGCTACGGCGTGGCGGACGCCCAGGTAGTCGCTCCACGCCTTCTCAAACTCCCGGACTTTGGGGCCACCGTAGAAGTTGGGGGTGTCTTCGCCTTGGAACTGGGAGAGGACGCCGCGGTCCATGACCTCCATTACGGCGCGCTTCTCCTCAGCGCCGATGGTCTGGTAGGCCGGAAAGGGCTGCGTGCGGATGGGGTTGCCGCCACGGATCGCTAGCTTGGCCATGCTATCCCCTTTTGCGTAACACCGCCTCCCGTTGGCGGGTGAGGCCTGGTGGCCGCGGTGTGAGCGATTTCCTGGGCTAGCTCAAGTGCCCGAACGGCATCGGCAGCGGTGCAGGCAGGACGGGCGCCGGTCCGCAAGGCGCGGACGGTATCCTCCACCGGATGCAGCAGAGGGTCACGAAGGCCCTCCGAAGGCTCAAAAGGCGCACGCACAAGCTGCCGGTACCCGGGGTAGTATCTGCTGTCCCCCATGACGTAAAACTCCAAAACATGTCCCTCATCCACGAGGCGCACTCTACCGTGTGAGCCTATCACATCAATTTCAAAGACGGCAAACGCCTCCGCCGAACAGCCGTGCACAAAACCAGTGAAGCCACCGGCGAACGTCAGCACCGCGTCCGGCGTGCTGTCTCCTGATGGGTCGGGCCTAGGGTTCAGCCCCTCGGCACGGACGATCTCCCCGCAGAGGAATCGGAGTGTATCCAGGAGGTGGGTCCCATTGTGGACGATGCCCTTGGTGTACCACGCGGAGACGTGGCGGACCTGGCCGATCTCACCCGCCTGGATGGCTTCCCGCACGCGGCGGTGCATTGGATCGTAGCGCCGCTGATAGTTGACGGCGAGCACGATGCCCCGCGCTTCCGCCTGGGCGGCAAGGGATGAGGCCTCCTGGTGCGTCATCCCCAGCGGCTTTTCGCAGAGCACCGCAGGGATACCCGCGTCAATCGCCAGACGAAGGACCTCCGCGTGGGTGGCGTCCGGGGTGCAAATGCTTACCATGTCCAAGTGCTCCGTGCGGAAAAGCGTGGCGGGGTCGCGGTAAAGTTGCTTTACGTTCCAGAGGTTTCCTGCCCGCTCCAACGCATCTTGATTGGCGTCCGCGAAGGCTACCAACTGGGTGTCTTCGCAAGCCCTGTAGGCTTCCGCGTGGGACAGGACTCCGGGCATCTTCTTGTTTTCGCTGCGCCGGCTTCCGATGTTGCCGCAGCCTATCACGGCGGCTCGGAGGCGCGAGGGCAGCCTATGCTTGGCACTCACTGCCATATTATCGGGCGGCTCGCTGCTGGATGTGGCGGTTCATGTTGAGCAGCTCCGGTCTGAGCTCGAGCAGCGCGAGGATATCGTCCAGACCGAAGGCCGGGTTCCGTGGGTACAGACTTTCGAAGACCGCCTTGACGACCTTAAAATCCTCACTTGTATCTACGGTCAGGCGAGTGCCGTGCCACTTCGGCGGTAGGCGGCTCTCCAGGTTCATCACCTTATACCTCTCTGGGTGCTCGTAGATATAGAGCGAGACGTGCTCGCGGTCGGCGGGGTCATTGGTGATCGAGGCGACCTCTGCCAGGGTCTTCGTCGGGAACGCCCGCACATCCAGGCCCCGCGGGTAGGTAAGCTTGAGGTTGTTGGCGACGTAATCGTAGCCGGTCTCCAACGCTTTCTGTACGACCATGTCCACCAGGATGGGATCAAGCAAGGGACAGTCCGCCGTGACCTCTACGATGAGGTCTGAGCCGTACTTCTGGTTGGCCTTCAAGACTCGGTCCAGCAAATCGTCGTTGCTGCCCCGAAAGCACTTCACACCCATAAACTCGGCCATCTCTTGGATGACCCAGTCCTCAGGCCGGTCGGTCGTGGCAACAATGATCTCATTGACCAGCTTGGCCAGCTTCATGCGCTCTATGAGCAAGGCCAGCATTGGGCGACCCATGATGGGGGCCATGGTCTTGCCGGGGAGACGAGACGAGGCCATGCGGCCTTCTATGCTAACCGCTACCTTCATCTCCAGGTATCCCGGCCTTTATTTTTTTGCAATTTCTTCATGTTACGGTGGTACCATTTTCTCTCGGGGTTGTCAAATGGCGGCGCTGCCGTCACGGTCTCCATCCCATTCTCCCGGCAATCGTGCGTGTGAGATGGCAAAGAGGAGCGCAAAGGCCAAGGAGGCCCCCATGATTCCCAGGCCCCAAAGGAGCCGAGAAGGAAGGTACCGGAAAACGACGGTGTGCTCGCCTGAAGGAACGAAGACGGCACGGAAGAGATAATTGGCCTGATAGATCTCCGTCGGCTGGCCGTCTAGACGTGCCCGCCAACCGGGGTAGAACGTGTCACTCAGGATGACCCAACCTGGCTGGTCCATGCTGATTCTTAACTCTACCCGCTCGTTGTCATACCTGGATATCCGCACCCGACCTGGGCCGGAGGGCTCGCTCTGGCCGAGCAGACCTCTCCTGGGGGTAGACGGCACGTCAATCAGCGCGAGGGCGGTGGGCTCAAACTCGCTGCTTTTGCGGAGAAGCCGGCTCCCGTCCGAGACATACTCAACTGACGGCGGCACGTAGGCTCTCGGCAGCGGGGCCATCACCTCGTACACGTAGGCTACACCATCCTTGTTGCGGAAGGCCCCCCGTAGCCGCAAGCCAGGGTTCTCCAGGGCTACGAATCCGGAGACGACCCAGCGCACTCCTGCCATGCGCGTGATGGGTATGGAGCTTTGAGGTTCGCCCTGCTCGTCCGCGGCGGCGTTTTGAAAATCAGCCCCACGGTGGCGCAGCATGGTCATCCCGCCGCTCACGCCGTAAAGTCCGTAGTACGCCGTGAGGTCCAGAGGTAGCTGGGCCAGGGTGGTCCGGTCGTGGAGCTGAGAGCGCTCGTGAGCAAGACTGTGGATACGGGCGTACGGGTCGTCGCCCGAGAGAAAACTCAGGACGAGGTTGTCTTCAAGCCACTCCTGTGGGACGACATACTGGCTGGTCTTGGCGTAAGCGAGGCTTGAGCGTGCGACGACGGGGACGGCTATGACCAGGATAAGAGCTCCGATGCTGAGCATGGTGTGCCGCCGCTGCTCTTCGCGTGTGAGCGAACCCCCGAGGAAACACGTGGCGGCCAGCCCATAGGCGCCGTAGGCCGGTAGATGGTCGCCAAGCCCGGTCACACGATAAGCCTCCGTCAGCCAAATGGTGAGTCCCAGACACGCAACCACAAGGCCTGCGGACCACCAGTCGCGCTTCCATCCTCCCTGTACCGAAAGCCGCTCTAGTCCAATGGCGGCGACGATTGGGAGGAAGACGCTCGCGAGGAGGACCGCGCGCCTCGTGTTGTCGAACCGCAGGAACCACGGCGCCCGCTGGATGAGCCATGCGTACGCTGGGTTCTCTCTGCCGAAGGCGATGAAGTATGCCAGCGCGCAGAGTATTCCCACCACGAGTCCAAGGCGTAGGGAGGCCCGCATTCTAATATAAAAAAGGACACCGAGGACTGTCCAGGGAAAGAAGGCGTTGACCAATGAGAAAGGCCGGAGCAGAGTCTCTGGATCACCAACGTTGGGCAGGTTGAAGCTGAAAAAGCCAAGGAGGTCTTCGGGTTTTAGGGGTCCTGAGAGAAAGAAGGCCGGGTTGTCAAACAACCTCCTCAGACCCTCCGTCGTCTGACCTGGCACTACCTGGAGCAAGAGGAGCTGCACCGCACCAAGACCAATGCCAAGGAGCACAAATGTAGCGAACAGTGCGCCTCGGACCCAGGACCCCCGACGAACAGGGGAAAGCAAGAGTCTCCCAAGGAAGAAGATGCAGGTACCAAGCAAGCCGTAGAAGAGGACTTGCGGCGAGGCAGCCAGGACTATCCCTGCCACCAAGAAGGAAAGTCCCAGGGCTCGCCACTTTGAAGATGGATGGCGGTAAAGTCCTTCAGCGAAGTACAGGAGGAAGGGTACGTGGGCGTAGCCGAGCTCAAAGGAAGGGTTGATCAGATACACCAGGCTGATGGGGCTGTATTGGATGAGCAGTGCGCCGAGAAGCCTTATGAGGAAGCCGCGGACGAAGAAGCCGAGGAAGAGCCAAGCGCCCAGGCCTGCCAACAACCCGGGTAGAAACGTGTAGAGCTTGTAGGCCCAGATGCCCGAGGGACTGAGGGCGTGGACAGCAAGCGTTATCGGGTGGAACTGCCAGTAAAATTCTGGAGCACCGTATTGCGTGTAGGGGTTCCAAAGGGGAAAGCTACCGGCATGGAGGGTGCGGTTCAGAAAGGCGGAGTGGGGCAAGAAGAAGGCGACCTGGTCGCCAACAAAGCCGTGGAGGGTACCGGGCCACATGAAATGCCAGAGAACAGCGATATGGGCGCCGGCAAGCAAGAGCACGACGAGCGCTGAACGACGCCAGCCCGGCATCTTAAACTGAGCAAACAAGCTCGTTCTCCGCCTGTGGACGACATTCAGCAACGACGCGCACGCTCCGTATCAAAAGTAAGTCTTACAGTTGGGGACATCAGACCTGAGGGAATAACTTCATACTCGCCATTCTGAGCCCTTCGCTCCGCTCAAGGGTAAACTCTGCGAAAAATCTCCCCAGGTATCTGGGCGGGTAACGAAACGTGGGGAGATTCTTCGGTCGCTTCGCTCCCTCAGAGTGGCGGCGGTGGGCATGGGTTGACGGGCAACCGCGTAGCTCCTGCAAGAGATTGTGTCTCCTAAGGTTGGGAGAAGCGCCCACGGAGGACTCTTGTTTTGGCAATCGGGCACGCAAGGGGCTGACAGCGTTACACCGCCGAGTGCGCGGACCGAAGTTCCTGCACCAGCTCCCGGATGGTTTGCTCCAGGGGGATTTGCGGCGTCCATCCCAGGGCTCGCAGCTTGCTGTTGTCCCCCACATAGGCCGGCTCATCCACGGCGCGACTGAGCGAGGAGTCAAACACCACCGGGACAGGGCGGCGCGCACAGGCTAGGACCATGTCCAGGATATCTTGCATGACCCGGCCCCGTCCACTGCACAGATTGTACACTTCCCCAGAGGCGCCTTTGGTGGCGAGGAGCCAGAGGGCGGAGGCGGCGTCGCGCCCATCGGTGAAGTCGCGGACCGCAACAGGTGGGGCCAGCCGCACCTCCGCGGACCTCTCCGCCTCCGCGTCCAGCATGCGGGAGGCAAAGAGCCACGCCGCGTCGCCGCGTTTTCTGGGGCCGGTGATGTTGAAAGGCCGAACACGGATCACGCGTAGCTGCTTGGAGTAGAAGAAGGGAAGAGCCGCCAGCTCGGCTGCTGCCTTGCTGGCGGCGTAGGGGCTGGCCGGATGAAGCGCATGATTCTCCCTTATAGGCATCTCTTCAGCAGCAGTAAAGCCATACACCGCCATGGAGCTGACGAGGACCACGGTGGGCGGGGGGGACAGGGCCGCGGCGGCGCTGAGGAGGTGGAGCGCGCCGAACAGGTTGACTTGGTAGGTCTCCGCGGGCTCCGACCAGGAGCGGGAGACGGAGGTCTGTCCCGCCAAATGAAAAATGTACTGGGGACGCGCGAGAGCTACCGCCCGCTGCACCGCCGGGGCGTCACGTAAATCGCAGGTGACGAGGTTGAGCTTGCCCTTCAGATGCGCCAGGTTTGGAGGAGACTCCTGGCGCACGGCGCCCCACGTTTCCAGCCCCTTCGCGACCATCAAGTCGGCCAGGTGAGAGCCCATGAAGCCGCTGATGCCGGTTATGAGGCAGCGTTCGGACAACAGCTTGCTCCTTTAGGCCTGCGTGGCGCCATGGGGTGGAGCGTCGGCGCCGGAGGTTCTCCCGAGCGAGGAGAGAGCCTTGCTGACGACGCGTGAGGCGCCCCATCCGTCCACAAGCGTCGTGGCGCGCTTCACAAGGCGCTGGCGAAATCCCGCGTCCTGGCTCAGGGCGCGGGCGACTTCGGCGATGGAAGAGGGGGTCACGGCCGCGGCTGGACCCGCATAGAGCGCCGCGCCGGTATTCTCAAACACTTTGGCCCACGCTTCCTGGTGCTCCACCTGGGCGAGCATGACGGTGGCGGCGCCGGAAGCCGCCGACTCAAACTTGGTGACTCCCCCGGAAACGATGGCCAGATCGGCTTTGCGGAAAAGGTCGCCCAGATTCGGTAGGTCGCTTAGGACTGCGCATGGGCCGGTGAAACTGGCGAGGTCGTCGGCGAACTGGGCCGCAGTCTCCGAATCAGCCCCAGCCACGACGTTCACCCCTACATCCGGTCTAAGTCCTTGGCGGAGGCCGATTAGCACCCGATGGAGGGCGTCGAAGCCCAAGGCGCCACCTCCGAGGGCTACAGCGGCCATCTTGATCGGACCTTCGGGACGCGGGCGGCCTTTCGCCGCGTCCCGAAAGGTGGGATGCAGCATGGCATAGGCAGGTCCCAGGAGGAATGTGGGGCGGTGCGTGAGGTCGTATTCTGCCTCGTGGACGCCCGGGTTGGGGTTCACCACCAGGGCTGCAGGGAAGACCGTGCGCGTAAGGTCGTCAATGATGACGGTGTCGCAGTCGCGGGCCACGCGGCGCAGGTAGTCGGCATAGGCCGTTGCTTGCGTGGTTACCACGGTGTTGCTAAGGTCCACAACGACGAGGCGGGCAGCGCGGTCCCGCGCCAGTCCTATCAGGCCAGTCGCGTCCTCCTCAAGGCCCAGGCCGGGAGGCATTGGATGATAGGCGAAACCTGCATCCAGGACGCGCTGCTGCACGCGGCTGTCAAATTGCTTGCTGACGAAGACGGGCTGAGTGCCGCGCTCGGCAAAGGCGTGGGCCAAGGCAAGGCAGCGGGAAATGTGTCCCAACCCCAACGTAGAGGACCCGTCCGCGCGAATGAGGACGACATCCATATGGCTAGCGCGCGCCGCGCTGCTGGACGGCGCGGTTGAGGCCGGCGATATGCGGGTGTCGGTCCAGAAAGTCAAAGACGTCCTCAATCGCCACCGGCGGGCCGTCCTCGCGCCAGAGCGCGGCATACACGCGCTGGAGCAGTTCGTAGTCCTCGGGCGTGTCCAGGCAGAGGCGCAGGTCTAGGTGCGCCAAGTTTCCGGGTACCTGCACACGCTGTACTTTGAAGAGTGCTGGGTGCTGGTAGATGAAGGGGAGGACGTGCTCCCGGTCCGCGGGGTCGGTCGCCTCCCGCCAGGCGCGTTCCAGCGCCGTGAAGCTCACCACCTCGACCTCCAGGCCGTAGGGGTACGTCATGCCGTTGGGGAAGTCCTCCGGCATAGTAGAGGTGTAGTCGGCGCCGACGTGAAGATGCTCGGCGACCACGTCGTCCACGAGGCCGGGGTGGAGCAGAGGCTTGTCCGCGGGCAGCCGGACTATTGCCTGGGCGCCCGCCAGGCAGGCGGCCTGGTAGTAGCGGTCCAAGACATCCGACTCTGAGCCTCGGTAACAGGGCACGCCCCAGGATGCGGACGCCCTGGCGATGGCGTCGTCTTGCGGCAGCACGCTGGTGGCGATCAGGATGCTGCCCAGTGAGCGGGCGGCGAGCAAACGCTGGATCACGTGCCACAGCACGGGGTACCCGCCCAAGGGCAGGAGCACCTTACCGGGCAGCCGGGATGACCCCATGCGCGCCTGGACAATCGCGACGACCTTTTTGTCCACCATGCTTCCCTTGTTGCGCCTAGGCTCAGGCGCCTACGTCGTCCCAGCGGATGGCTTCACCAGCCGCGAGCGCCCGCTTGGCCCTCCGCCCGTAGACCTGGCGGGCCATTGCGGGGTGGATGCCAACGGCCGGGCGGAGGGGGACGACGTTTTGTTGGGAGAAAGCTTCTCCAGCAGCGACAGGCCGGGCTGCGTGCAACGAACGCCTCATGATGATATTGGACTCGCGCTCCTCTTCTGTGACGTGCTTCTCCGTGCTGCCAAGGCCCTTTTGGAGGATGTTGCAGCGCTCCACCATCGCCCTGAACTCGTGGGGCTCCAGAGAGTGGCCGTGGTCTGGGCCGACGCGGCGCCGGTCTAAGGTGAAATGCTTTTCAATCACGCGGGCGCCGAGTGCGACGGCGCCGAGGGGCACCACATCACCCGGAGAGTGATCAGAGTAGCCTATGAGGGTGCCGAAGGCCCGCTGGTACGTCTCAATGACCCGGATGTTGGCGTCTTCGGGCCTGGCGGGGTAGTTGACGATGCACTGGAGAAGGACGAGCTGCTCATTGCCGGCCTTGCGGACGGCCGCGACTGCCTGCGCAACCTCGTCCAGCTCACTGGCGCCGGTGGAGAGGAGGACCGGCTTGCCCTTGCTGGCGATCTCGGTGATGAAGTCGGTCCATGTCACATCGCCGGAGCCGATCTTGTAGGCTGGAACACCGATGCGCTCCATCAGCTCCAGCGCCTCGTGGTTCCAGACCGAAGTGAAGAAGTGGATGCCAACTTTGCGGCAGTAGTCGGCGACCTCCTGGTGCCAGGCCAAGGGGAACTCGGCGGCCTTGTACACGTCAAAGACGGACTGCTTCCATGCTGCTTGGTAGCCGATCTTGAGATCATTGAAACTGGGCCCAGAGACCAGTGTTTCGGCCGTGAAACTTTGGAATTTTACAGCGTCGGCGAGGGCTTCCTTGGCAGCGTCCACGATGCGCTTCGCCTCGGCGAGGCTGCCGTCAAAGTTGGAGCCAACCTCGGCAATGAAATAGGGAGCGTCGTCCGGGCCGACCCAACGCTCTCCGATGCGGATGCGCTGCAACATCGTTGACTCCTTGGGGCTATGCCCACTTACCTCTCGCGTGGTCTTGCGCCTGAGAACCTGTTGTGTCGGTCGGAGCGGGTTACAAGGCGAATGAAGATGGGCCGACTTGCGGCCACTTTGCCACGAACGTCGCGGCAATACGCAAATGGAAGCCGAATCCGACTGGCAATGTCATGCGAGGCCGCCAATCCGGGCCTCAGCTAGTCTAGGTCGGCGATAAGGATCCCGATCTGCTCTCGGGTATACGTGGTCACAGCGTTGCTGCTGTAGCTGAAGCCTTCGGGCATGGGAAGGCCCTGGGGAGGGACCTGCTTATCAATACCAAGGGGGTACTCAGGTGGGACGAGGTAGTAGCCCTCAAACTCCCGGGCCCGCACCACCTCGGCGTCGGTCATCAGCACCTCGTGGATCTTCTCGCCCGGCCGGATGCCGATGACGCGCTGCCGGGCGTGGGGTGCTACGACGGCGGCCAGATCCGAGATGCGGGAGCTGGTGAGCTTTGGCACAAAGATCTCGCCCCCGCGCATGACGTCCAGGCACCGAATGACGAAGCGGGCAGCGTCCGCCAGGGTGATCCAGAAACGGGTCATGCTCCCATCGGTGATGGTGACCTCGCCGGAGCCAGCCTGCTGGCGGAAGAGCTCTATGACGCTGCCGCGGCTCCCGATCACGTTCCCGTAGCGGACGCAGCTCATCGTGGGGTTGCCGCCGCCGGCGTATGCGTTGCCCTGCACGAAGAGCTTCTCGGCGCAAAGTTTGGTGGCGCCATACAGGTTGATGGGGTTCACGGCCTTGTCGGTGCTAAGCGCCATCACTTTTTGCACGCCGCAGTTCAGGGCCGCTTCTATGACGTTCTGCGCGCCAAGAATGTTGGTCTTGACCGCCTCATAGGGATTGTATTCGCAGGCGGGGACCTGCTTGAGCGCGGCGGCATGAACCACGATATCAATGCCGTTCATCGCGCGCTCAAGGCGCTCTTTGTCGCGAACATCCCCAATCAGGAAGCGAAGGTTGGAGTTGGGGAATTCGCGGCGCATTTGCTCTTGCTTCAACTCGTCGCGAGAATAGATCCGAATGACCTCCGGAGAGTGCTCGCGGACGGCGATATCCACAAACTTCTTGCCGAAGCTACCGGTACCGCCGGTGAGGAGGATCCGCTTGCCGTTCAAGCTCATACGGTTGGTCTCCCAGTAGACTGGCGTGGTGCTGACGTTAACCACGGGAGCTACTCTATCATATTACCCCTGAAGACGGGCTGCGCCAACCACGCGAGGCCGCAGGGTCTTTCAGTTCTCAGTCGTTTTGGGCCGGAGCCCGCCGCGTATACGAGGCCCGCAAGCTTCGTGACTGCTGCGGTGTCGGGAATTGAGGGCGCCGAGTCGTGTGGGACACCAGCAGCTTCCGCCAGGATGTCAGCGCGCAGCTCGCGGGCGTGTGCCGCGATGCATCTCCAGCCGTGTACCAGGTCTGTTGCTTCATGCACCCCCTTGCTGAAGGTGTCGATAGTGATCGCTTAACGTCCGCGCAAAGCGGCCGTGGGGCCGCTTTGGCGATGGGCGGAGACATGCATGGAGTATCGCGGAACTACTGCAATGGTAGAATACTCGTCGGTGGCGGGTGGTCATCCCAGAATGACATGAGGAGCGGAGGCGGAACGGGGGTTACGTGGACGGGGGTAACGTGGACACGGAAGAGCGCGTAGAGCAACTTAAGCCACTGCTGCGGAGTGTCCTTGAGATTTTGGGCGAGGACCCGGAGCGTGAGGGGCTGCGCCGGACGTCGGAGCGATGGGCGCGGGCACTGTTGACCTACACCCGCGGGTACGCGGACGAGCCGGAGAATCACCTGAAGGTCGTCTTTCAGCTTGACGAGGATGACTACCCGATGGGCTCCGACGACATGATCATGGTGGACAAGATCGCGTTCACGTCCACGTGCGAGCACCACATCGCGCCGTTTCGGGGCAACGTGCACATCGCCTACATTCCGGACCCGGCCAGCCGCGTCATCACCGGGCTGTCCAAGCTCTCGCGGGTGGTGGACGTGTTCGCGAGGCGGCTCCAGGTGCAGGAGCGCATGACGCAGCAGATCGCCCGCGCGATAGATGAGAACCTGAAGCCGCTGGGCGTCATCGTCGTCGTGCAGGCCGCGCACTTCTGCATGATTCAGCGCGGGGTGGAGCAGCGCGAGAGCATGACGCTCACCACGGCACGGCGCGGCGTCTTCTTGACCAACGCGGCGCTGGAGACCAAGTTCCAGGCGTACCTGAAGCTGCGCTCCGATTCGGCGCAGGCCTGACGCTAGCTGCGATGAAGGTGCTGTTCACGGGACAGACCGGCCTGGACAAGAAGGCCGTGATTCGGAGCCTAGAGGCCATCTGCTACGAGCACGGCCAGCGCGTTGAGGGCGTCTACCACCTTGGCGAGCTGATGTACGAGGAGAGCGAAAAGGCGGGCAAGGCGCTCAAGCGGGGCAAGATCCTGGACCTCCCCCTGATGGAGCTGGCGCTGCTCCGGCGGGCGGCTCTGTGGCGCATCAGCTCCGAGATCGCGGGCAGGCAGAACGTCTTCGTGAACTCGCACGCGGTGTTCCGGTGGGACAACCAGCTCCTTCCCGCGTTCCGGCTATCAGACTTTCAGGCGTTCCGTCCGGACGCCATCGTCGCCTTGGTGGACGACCTGGACGTGATCAAGCTGCGGCTGGGCTCGTTGCAGCAGCTTGGCCAGCTCCCGTTCGACAGCCACTTCACGCTCAAGGACATCCTGGTCTGGCGTGAGGAGGAGATCCTGGCGTCGCGCTTCCTGGCGGAGGCGCTGGGCGTGCCGTTCTTCATCGCGGGGGTGTCCCTTGACGAGCAGGTGGACGCTCAGCCGCTCCAGACGGTGTACAGCCTGCTGTTTGAGCCGTGGAAGAAACGGGCCTACGTCAGCTACCCCATCAGCGACGCGCAGGGCAGGCCCGAACTGTGGGCCAAGGTGGTGCGGTTTCGCAAGCTCGTCAGGCGGTACGTCGCCGCGTTTGACCCGCTCATTGTGGACGAGAAGCGGCTCCATCCTTTGCTGGACCAAGCTCTGCGAGCAGACCCGAGCGCGAACAGCTTTACGGTGGACGTCCGCGGGCGTCCTCTTTGCTTGAGCGTGGAGGAGATGCGCGAGGTGCTGCCGGACATTGACGGCCAGATCGTCGCGCGGGACTACGCGCTGATTGACCAGGCGGACATGATCATCGCGTACTTCCCGCTGGACGCGGACGGGGCCGTGCTCATCGCGGGCGGGGTGCAGTCGGAGATAGAGCACGCGGCGGCCTTCACCAAGGACGTGGTCATCGTGTGGGAGGCGTCCAAGCAGCCGACGCCGTTCATAGGGCAGCGGATTGACCGCAAGTTTTCTTCGCTGGAGGAGCTGGAGGGGCATCTGGCGACGATGGAGCAGGCGGCCCGGCCTGCGGACCAGTTGCCGTTGCGGCTGGAGTCCTAGCCGCGCCTCTCCGCTGTGACGAAAAGATAATCGCCACCGTCACGGCGGCTCTTGGTCGTTACCTCAAGGAAGCGTCCCGACGCGATGTCCTGGGCCAAGCGCGCGCATCCTGAGGCCACTTCTTCTGGGCTGGCGAGGCCGGCGAAGGTGAACATGCCGGCACGGACGCGCGGGTCTAGGTACAGCTCGGGCCGGTGCTTGGCTGCATAGAGGAACAGGTCTTTGACGTCTTTCTGAACCTCGTACGGCTCCGTGTCCACGATCACGAGGCCCGCCTGACTTAGCGCCGCGTGCACGGTGTCCAGGCTTGGCATGCGTTGTGAGGACTTTTTCAACGTCTCGGGGAAATACTCGTTGAGCCAGTAGGAGTCCATTTGCTCCGGCGTGGCGGTGAAGATGACGAACCGGCCCCCAGGCGTGACGACTCTGCCAACCTCGGCAAAGTTGAGCCGAAGTGGTGGAGAGCGAGCGTGGATACGGCGCCCTGGAAGGCGCGGTCGTGGAAGGGGAGCGCCGACGCGTCACCAAGAGCGCAGGCAAGGGGAGGCGACTTCTGTCGCGCCGAGCGGAGCATGACTGTGGAGAGATCAACCCCCACCATGCGAGGACCGGTCGCGGTAAGGGCCGATGTATAGTTGCCCGACCCACAGCCAACGTCCAGGTAGAACTCGTTGGGCTTGGGGTCAAGGAACGCGGTCAGGCGAGAGGCAATGTAGGGGTCGGCCTGTCGCGTGACGTCGTAGGTCCGGCCAATCCGGTCGTACAGAGCCATGCGCCCCCCTACGGCACGAGGAGGAGCTTGCCGAAGAAGTTGGTCTCCTCCATGACGGTGTGGGCCTCCTTGGCCTGGGCGAGCGGGAAGGTGCGGTCAATGACGGGGTGGATCTGGCCGCGCCCGGCGGCGTCAATAATTTCCCGCAGGTCGTTCATGGTGCCCATCATCACGCCGAAGTAGGTGAGCTGCTTGCTGAACAGCTCACCCATGTGGAACTGGACGCGGAAGCCGGTGGTGACGCCGCAGACGCCGTATCGACCGCCGCGGGCGAGCGACGCCGTAGCCTTCTCCCAGAAGTCGGCGCCCACGTGGTCCACGACCATATCGGCGCCGCGGCCGCCGGTGATCTCCTTGACGCGCTCGGCGATGTCCTCGGTCTTGTAGTTGATGACGTAGTCGGCGCCGATGTCCTTCGCCTTCTGGGCCTTCTCCGGCGAGCTGGTGGTGGCGATGACACGCGCGCCCACGACGCCCTTGGCGACCTGGACGGCGGCGCTGCCGACGCCGCTGGACGCGGAGAGGGCGAGGATAGTCTCCCACGGCTTGAGCTGTGCGCGGCGCACCACCATGTTCCACACGGGCATGTAGGTGGTGGGCATCGCGGCGGCCTGCTCGTAGGTCAGCGTTTCGGGCAGCTTGAGCGCGTTGGCGGCGGGCGCCTTGACGTACTCGGCGTAGCCGCCGTTCATGCCGCCGGAGCCGAGCATGCCGCGCCGCTCGCACAGGTCCTGGCGGCCCGACAGGCATTGCCAGCACTGCAGGCACGCCATGACGGGGTTGAGCACCACGCGGTCGCCGACCTTGACGTTGCGCACGTCACCTCCGACTTCGGCCACGTCGCCCGCGACGTCCACGCCGGGGATGAAGGGCTGCTTGAATTCGCGCTTGGTGCCTCGGACGCCCAGGCGGGTGAAGACGTCAAGTCGGTTAAGCGCGCAGGCGCGGACGCGGACCTTGACCTCGCCGGGGCCGATGACGGGGTCGGGGAGGTCGCCGTACTGGAGGACGTTGACGTCGCCCTGGGACTGGATGTACACGGCTTTCATGGGGGCCTCCTTTTACTGCCGGTTGTCAGCGAGCACAAAGTAAGATGTGGATGTCGCCCTTACGCGCGTCGCCCCACATGGGATGACTACCGCGCTCTCCGTTCCGCGTCGCCTTGGCGCGGGACCGGCGCCGCATCGCGCAACGGAGTCTCCCAAAACCAATTGAGGTGAAAGGGCGTTGCCCAGCCATTCTACCCTCATGGCGGGCTCTCTGCGCCCTCCGTCAGCCAGCGCCGTACCATCGCCTCCTCGTCGCTTGCGGCTACCTCGGGATGGTCAAGGCGGTGGGCTAGCAGGCGGTCCAGGAAATCGCCGACCAGCGGCCCCTGCGGCACGCCGAGCGCCAGGAGCCGGCGTGCGGTGAGGTTGGGCCGACAGTCACGCCATCGCTGCACGAAGGCGTCCAGCCGCTCCCGCGCGACGGGCACGTCCACGGCGGCGATAAGCGCGGCGAGGACGGCGTCGGGGTCCAGGTCCTTGAACAGCGCGTAGGCTTCGCTTGGCCTGAGGGCTGGTGCGCTGAGGGCGGGCAGCAGGTTCGCAAGGCCCCGCGCACCATCCACGACGCTGAGTTGCTTTGCGGCAAGGTTCAGGCGGCGCGCAAGGGCGGAGGCATCGTCCGGGGCGAGAGGCCACGCCAGCAGACCAAGGAACGCGTTGGGCGTCGGAAGCGCCGTGCCGCCCGCCTCGCGGAGCCCGCCAACCTCCCGATGGAGGCGAGCAGACCACGTCAACGCGGGCAGGATGGCCGCGAGCACGCCCATCTCTCTCGCGCGGGCTAAGCATCGCTCAGGCTCCGGCTCGTGGAGCAGCCTGTCCAGCTCGTGGCGTAGCCGGTCGGGGCTGATGGTTTCCAGGTAGCGGGCGTCGCGGCGGGCGAGGGCCTCCGTGCCCACGTCCATCAGAAAGCCCAGGCGGGTCTCGTAACGGACGCCGCGGAGGATGCGCGTGGCGTCGTCGATGAAGCTCATGCGGTGGAGCACGCGGAAGGTCTTGGCGAGCAGGTCATCGTAGCCGCCAAAGGGGTCCACCAGCTCGCCGAAGCGTTCGGGCGACAGGTGCGCGGCCATGGCGTTGATGGTGAAGTCGCGGCGCTTGAGGTCGGCGGCGAGCGGGCCTGGCTTCACGGCGGGCAGTGCGCCTGGCTGCGCGTATGTCTCGGTGCGCGAGGTCGCGAGGTCCAGGGTCGTGTCGCCGACCCTGAGCTTGACGGTGCCGAACTGGGAGCGAGCGGTGACCTGGCCGCCGAGCTCGGCGGCCAGCCTGTCCGCGAGCGCGGAGGCGTCGCCCTCGGCCACCAGGTCCAGGTCCAGCACGGGCCTGCCCAGCAGCAGGTCGCGCACGCACCCGCCGACGAGGTAGAGCGGGACGCGGGAGCGCGCGGCCATCGCCCCTGCGGCGTGCAGCAGGGCCACGCGCTCGCGGGAGAGGTGCTGTTCCAGAGCAGCGGTGAGGTCTGGCAAAGACACGCCTCTAATACCACTTCTGCGAGAACGTGACCGAATTGACCGACGCCTCGCCCCTGCCCCTCTCCACATTAAGTGGAGAGGGGCAGGGGCGACGAAAGCCTTCTGGATTGTGCCACCTTTACTCAGAGTTGGTATAAGCCGCGAATAGGGCGATATATCGGGATTATACGGCAGCGGGTCTCTTAGCATTGGTGTTGATGAGGAAGGAAGGCGCCCCAACCCGACCGTCCCAACCTCACCCCTAGCCCCTCTCCATCGCATGGAGAGGGGAAATGAGCGGGAGGGTAGCATGGTGTTCAGTGCTATCAACCGCAACGTAAGAGCGCACGGCAGCGCCATGCTTTGACGCGGCGGAGTCGCGATGCCTACACTACAAGTGACGCCGAACTTAGCTCAGGGAAGCCGCAGAATGCAGGACGCCGTCGGACAGCTTGAACAGCGCCTTGGAGTTCCCTTCCGTGACAAGGGGCTGCTTGGCCTCGCTCTGGTGCATCCATCCTACGTCAACGAGCACCCGGACGCCGTTGCAGGCTCTAACCAACGGCTGGAGTTCCTCGGCGACGCGGTGGTGGACACGGTCGTTGCGGAGGAGGTGTACCGCCGGTTCCCGTCCGCGGCGGAGGGTCAGCTGACGATGCTGCGCGCGGCGGTGGTGCGGGACGAGAGCATGGGGCAGATGGGCAGGCGGCTGGGCCTCGGCGAGCTGCTGCTGCTGGGCCAGGGCGAGGAGGCCACCGGCGGGCGCGGGCGGAACTCCAACCTGGCGGACGCCTTTGAGGCGGTGGTGGGTGCGCTCTTTCTTGACCAGGGCTACGAGGCCGCCAAGGACGCCGTGCTCCGGCTTCTCGGGGACGAGATAAGCGCGTTCTCCGAGGCGGGAGTTTCCACCGACGTGAAGTCTCAGCTCCAGGCAATGGCGCAGCAGCAGGGCAAGCCTGCGCCGACGTACCGCGTGGTGAAGGAGACCGGGCCGGAGCACGCGAAGGAGTTTGAGGTGGAGGTAGTGCTGGAGGGCGACGTCGTCGGCACGGGCCGGGGCCGCCGCAAGGCCGAGGCGGAGCGTGAGGCGGCGGCGCAGGCGGTTGCCGCGTTCCGCTCGCAGGCGCCCGCCACCGCAGAGAAGTCACTGCTAGGGGACCTTGGTTGCAAGGGGATGTGTACTGATGAGTGAGGGTCCCGTGTACCTGGTCCTCTTGCATTTGTGTTGATGGGGAAGGAGGCGTGCCACCAACCGCCTCAACCTCACCCCTAACCCCTCTCCATCGCATGGAGATGGGGAATGTAGTGGACGAGTATGACACCAGGAAGGCATATCCACATCAACGCAAAAGAACAACGTGCTCCTCCCCCTTGACGGGCGTAAACCAAATTGCTTACCTGGTCAGGAGGCTGAGCGTTTCACCCTCACCTTAGTCCTCTCCCATCAAGAGAGAGGAAATAGTTTCTTCCTCGTCAAGGGGGAAGGTTATATCAGTTCGCTGTGGCAACGGCATAAACTGTCTTGAAAGGTAGTACCTTGGCGAACCGTTCCTCCCCACCTCGCCGACCTAACCCCTAACCCCTTCCCTAAAAGGAAAGGGAACACCGTACTTAGCGATTTGCGACACTTTCACAGCGAACTGGTATTAGAGCCTGCCCCGTTCACTTCGTTCAGGGCAAGCTCTGAGGCGGAGCCGAAGGAGCAACGATGCCGTTTGATTTCCTGAGCCGCCGCCAGAAGACTGAGGAGGGCCTGAAGAAGAGCCGCGAGGGATGGTTTGGCCGCTTGCGGCAGATTCTGGTCAGCCCGAAGCTCTCCAAGATGGAGCTTGAGGAGGTTGAGGAGGCGCTGCTGGCGGCGGACGTCGGTGTGGCGACGACACAGAAGCTGCTCGCGGCGGTGGACTCGCAGCGCTCGGCGGGCGCCGAGGAGCACCTGGCAGTGCTGAAGGCGGAGATGGTGCGCCTGCTGAAGGGCGCCGCCCCGTCGCGTTCCTTCCCCGGCGACGCTCCGGCTGGCGGGCCGCTGGTGGTGCTGGTGGTGGGCGTGAACGGCGTGGGCAAGACCACCACCATCGCCAAGCTGGCGCGCGTGCTGAAGGAGGACGGCCGAAAGCCCATCATCGCGGCGGGCGACACCTTCCGGGCCGCCGCCATTGAGCAGCTCCATGTGTGGGGACAGCGCGTTGGCGTGGAAGTGGTGGCCCACAAGAACGGCGCCGATCCAGGCGCCGTGGTGTTTGACGCCTACTCCGCCGCCAAGGCCCGAGGCGCGGACGTGTTGATCGTGGACACGGCGGGGCGGCTGCACACCAAGCACAACCTGATGGAGGAGCTGATGAAGGTGCGCCGCGTGCTCGCGCGACTGGACCCTGCGGCACCGCAGCACACGCTCCTCGTCCTTGACGCGACGACGGGACAGAACGGCCTGGCGCAGGCAAAGGGGTTCACGGAGGCGGTGCAGTGTACGGGCATCGTCCTCGCCAAGCTGGACGGTACCGCCAAGGGCGGCATCGTGTTCAGTATCGCCGAGCAGACCAGGCTCCCCGTCCTGTTCATCGGCACCGGCGAAGGGCTGGACGACCTGGCGCCCTTTGACGCCGGCGAGTTCGTGGAGGGGCTGTTCGCCGCGCCGCAGCAGGTGGGGGCCTGAACGCCGCTACCGGCTATGCCAGTCATGGACCGTTTTTGGGAACGGGGGCATGGGCTCATTGAGGTCAATCCCGGCGATAACTTGCACTTGTTGCTTGAACCAGACATCGTAAGGGTCTTTTAACGCCGCGAACTGCTGGTTCGACTTCGCTGAGTCGCTGCCATCAAGCATGACGATAATCATGTCCCCTTGGGGAGTGTGTTGGAGCCATACTTGCTCCCTGGTCAGGCCAACGCGACGGCGAGAGTCGTCGTGGCCCTTCTTGCGCGGCCCAGCAACCTCTTTGAAGAAGTTCTTCGTAGCTTCCGTCTTACCGGGCAGAATGGGCAACGCAAAAGTAACAGCAGGCATCGTCTTGCCTCCTTGTTCGTTCAAGCTGGCGGAATGATGGCACACAGCCGGGGCGCTCACAAGGTCAAACGATGCTCGGTCCGTGCCCATATTTGCGAGCGAATTGAGCCTTTCGCTTGCCGACAGGCCTCATGGCCCACTTTGGCTGCTTTTCCTCCGCGCATCCTTGCCCTATGCTACCTGGCGAAGCGAGGTAACCGGACCATCGGGCGGTTGTGATAGCTATGGCCAACTACGCAAGCTTGCGGCGGGTGGTCCTTTGGGGTGGAGGGGCGGTCGGCGCCTCCGCTATAGGGGGACTGTTCCTGTGGTTCGCGCTCCGGCGGCTTGACTGGGGCGCGGTGAACCATGCCATGGCGTCGGCGAGCGTTCCCCACCTGTTGGGTGGCCTGGGGCTGGTTCTCGCGGGCTTTGTGGTTCGCGGGTTCCGGTGGCGGCTTCTGCTGCACGACGGGCGGGCCAGCACGTTGAGGCTGATCCTGGTGGAGAACACCGCCGTTGGGGTCAACAGCCTGACGCCCATCCCCATCCTTGATGAGCCTACCCGCGTGGGGCTGCTCGCCATGAAGGGCATTTCGGTCGGGACGATCCTGGCGACGATGGCCGCGATGCGGACTTTTGAGCTGGCCTCCCAGTCGGTCATCGGGCTGGTGGGCCTGTGGCGCCTGCCGCCGTTGCGAGTGCTGGAGCCGTACATCCTGGCGGCGGCGGCGGTCTCCGTCGTTGCGATCGTCGCGCTCTTCACCATTGGGCCGATCCTCCGGCTGATGCCAGCTCTCAGGCGATTTCCCCTCGCCCGCGACTTCAGCAGCGGCGTCACGGTCATGCGGGAGTCGCCCTTGCGCACCCTGGCCGCGCTCGGGCTGTCCGGCGCGTACGTCATCATCGTGGGGCTGGGGGGGTGGATGGTCGCGATTGGGCTGGGCATACAGCTTGGCATGCTGGCGTTGGTGATCCTGAGCCTGGCCGTCATCTTCTTCACCGACTGGATCCCCGGCCTGCCCGGTGCCGTTGGCACGTTTGAGTTCGTCGGCGTGTACCTGCTGGGGCTGTGGAACGTGGACCGGTCAACGGCGTTCGGATACGCCATTCTGCTGCACGCGGTGTTCTTCATCCCCCCGCTGCTGATCGCTGCGGGGTACCTGCCGTACGCCGGGTTCCGCTCGATTGGCGCGGTGCTGCGGCTGGTGCGCAGCCAGGCCAAAGCGGATGGGCCTGACGAGATGGATGCTGCGACTCCGGCTGCCCCGGAAGGTGTGGAGGCGCGGCCGGCGGAGCGAGAGGGCGTTGAGGCTGTCCAGCGGCCAGTCATGCACCTTGTGCACAGGTTGTTCGGCAGTGCTTTTCCTCCCCGCCTTCCACCTCACCCCTAATCCCTCTCCATCATATGGAGAGGGGAAATGTGCGCGGGAGACGTCCTGCTGTCCGAGATTCCAGCTACGGCAACATAAGAGAGCGGCGCAGGCCGGCCCCGTTGTCCCCGTGGTGGGCGTGTGGTACCATCGCGGAGGCGTTTTGCCAATTCTCGCGCCCCCGGAGGCCATGTGCTCAGGGAACGCGTCCGTAAGGCCATCACCTCGCAGCCGCAGCCGGTGGTCACGGTCCTGTCTTCGCTCTTGGCCGTGGAAGACGAGATGGGGTACATCCCCCCGGAAGCGGTGGAGGAAGTGGCGGAGCACACCCAGTCCACCGTCAACGACGTGTGGGCAGTCGCATCGTTCTACACCAACTTCCGCTTCACGTCGCCCATGGAGCGTGTGGTGGAGGTCTGCTGGGGCCCGACGTGCCACCTCATGGGCGCCCAGGAGGTCATGCGCTGCGCTCAGGAGTTGCTGGGCATGCAGGGCGAAGGCGACACGTCGGACGGCAAGGTGACGCTCAAGTACAACACGTGTCTTGGCGCGTGTTCCCAGGCGCCCGTCGTAATGGCCGACCACAAGCTGGTGGGCCGGTGCACGCCGGAGCGGCTGGCGGCTCTGCTTAGGGCGGAGCGTACCGGCTACCACGCGCCGGGTGCGCATTCATGACGACGACTGGTTCCGCGCCTGCCTCAGCGTATGAGTCGCTGCGCGAGAGGGCGCAGGCGCACTGGGCCGCACTGGAATCGAGGCCGTTGGTGCGCGTTGGGATGGACGCGACGGGCCGGGCCGCGGGCGGGCTGGACGTCGTGGCCTCGTTCCGGACTGAGGTGGCCTCGCACGGGCTTCAGGCCACGGTCTCCGAGGTGGGGTGCTTGGGCCTCTGCTTCGCCGAGCCGCTTGTTGACATAAAGCTTCCTGGCGGGCCTCGCGTCTTCTATGGCAACGTGACGCCGGCGATCGCGCGCGAGTTGGTGGAATCGTGCCTCGTCAAAGGTGTCCACAGGCCGGACCTGGCGCTCGGGACGCTGGGCGAGGGGCCGGCGCACGGCATCCCGCGCCTGGAGGACCAGCCGTATTGGAAACTGCAGGTTCGCGTCGCTACGCGGCTGTGCGGGACGGTGCAGCCCGCCGACTTGAACCAGTACGTCGCGAACGGCGGCTACGCGGGCCTCGCCAAGGCGCTCGCGGGCATGACGCCCAAGGCCGTCCAGGACGAGATGACCAAGTCCGGCATGCGCGGACGTGGCGGCGCGGCGTTTCCCACGGGGACGAAGTGGAGCTTCTTGGCGGGCGCGCGCGGCGCGGTGAAGTACGTGCTGGTTAACTGCGAGGAGGGCGACCCAGGCGCCTTCAACGACAAGGGCATCCTGGAGGGCGACCCTCTGACGTTGCTGGAAGGAACCACGATTTGCGGCTTCGCGACGGGGGCAGTCCAGGGCTACGTCTTCATCCGCCACGGCAACGACGGCCCGATAGAGAAGACGCGCGCGGCCATTGTGGAGGCGCGGAAGGCGGGGCTGCTCGGCAAGAACATCATGGGGTCTTCATTCAGCTTTGACATAGACGTGGCGCTGACGGGCGAGTCGTACGTCTCCGGCGAGGAGACGGCCCTGATGGAGGCGATTGAGGGCAAGCGGTCGATGCCGCGCGCGCGGCCCCCGTTCCCGGCGAACGTTGGCCTGTGGGGCAAGCCGAGCAACATCAACAACGTCAAAACCCTCGCCTACGCGCCGGAGATCATGCGGAACGGCGGCGAATGGTTCGCGACTATCGGCTTTGAGCGGAGCAAGGGCACGGCCATCCTCTGCCTGACGGGCGCGGTGAAGCGCCCAGGCATGTACGAGGTGCCGTTCGGCCTTAAGCTGCGCGACGTGGTGGATGGCATCGCGGGCGGGTCGCCGGAAGGCAGCAAGGTCAAGCTGCTCCAGACGGGCGGGCCGCTGGGCGGCGTGCTGGACGCCAGGAGCCTGGACCTGACGCTAGACTTTGAGACGATGGCCCGCGCGGGCGCCATCATGGGTTCGGGCGGCATCATCGTTGGGGACGACCGGGTGTGCGCCGTGGACCTCACGCGCAACCTGGTGGCGTTCTGCCAGTTTGAGTCGTGCGGCAAGTGCTTCCCGTGCCGGCTCGGCATGACCAACCTGCTGGAGACGGTGGAGCGGATCTGCCAGATGCAGGGGCAGGCGCAAGACCTGGACCTGATGCGCTCCATAGGCACGACGATGCAGGCGGGGTCGCTGTGTGGGCACGGGCAGCTGGGGTTCAACCCGATCTCTTCCGCGATCCGGTTCTTTGAGGCCGACTTCCGGTCGCACATCGTGGACCGCCGCTGCCCGACGGGAAGCTGCACCGCGGTATTCCTGAAGCCCACGCGCACGCGCCCGGTTGCGACGTCGGAGTGGTACGCGAAACGGGAGTACGCAAAGACGTAGCAAGCAATGATTTCTTGGATGCTAAGGGTGAACGAAGACAACATGAAGCTTTACTACTACCTTGCGACGGATTCGCTCTGCATAGAACTTTCCTCAAAAGCTGGTTCGGACGCCCGGGAGATCGGTCCTGATGTTGTGTTTGACTACGACGAGGACGGGCGCATCGTGGGGATTGATATTGACCACGCCAGCAAAATCGTTGACCCGAGTGACATCAAGACACTCGGAACCTCAAAGAAGTTGGCGATTCAAGCAAAGACGGCTTGGAATGTGGGCGCAACAATCACGGACAAGCCCAAAAAGAGAACGGCTAGTACGAGGTCGCATTCATGACGCAAGCCCCTCCGCAGCCGGCCACCATCACCCTTGACGGCAAGGTTATCCCGTTTAAGGCGGGCCAGACGGTGATCCAGGCGGCGATAGACGCCGGCCTGTACGTCCCGTATTTGTGCTACTGGCCTGGGATGAAGCCCTACGGTGCGTGCCGGATGTGCGTGGTGGAGGTGGAAGGGCAGCGCGGCACGCCCGCATCGTGCACGTTGCCGTGCGCGCCTGGGATGAAGGTCAACACCAAGACGCCGTCGCTTGAGGGGCTGCGCAAGGGCATCCTGGAGCTGCTGCTCTCGGAGCACCCGCACGGATGCCTGACCTGCCACCGCATTGAGCTGTGCGGCCCGACGGACATCTGCCTCCGCCACGCCGCCGTCACCGACCGCTGCGTGGTGTGCCCGAAGAACGAGCGGTGCGAGCTGAAGGACACGGTGCGTTTCGCGGGCGTCAACCTGGAAAGCCCGCTGGCGTACCACTACCGAAATTTGCAAATAGAGACCCGCGACCCGTTCTACGATCGTGATTACAACCTGTGCATCGTCTGCGCGCGTTGCACCCGCGTCTGCGACGAGTTGCGCGGCGACGACGCCATCAGCATGGTGGAGCGCGCGGGGAAGGTGCTCGTGGGCACCTCGCGTGGCACGTCGCTGCTTGAGTCGGGCTGCGAGTTCTGCGGCGCCTGCATAGACGTTTGCCCCGTGGGCGCGCTGGTGGAGCGCAAGCCAAAGTGGGCCAAGGCGGAGAAGAAGGTCACCTCGGTCTGCAATCTCTGCCCCGTCGGCTGCCAGGTGAAGCTGGAGGTGGACCGCCTGGGCCGCGTCATCCGCACCGTCGGCGACTGGGACTCGCCCGCGAACCATGGCCAGCTTTGCTTCCAGGGCAAGTTCGGGACCGACTTCGTGAACCACCGAGACCGCCTGACGAAGCCCCTGGTGCGAAAGCACGGCGCGCTCGTAGAAAGCACGTGGGAGGAGGCGCTGGGCATCGTAGCCGAGCGGCTTGGGGGCTATAAAGGTGGCGGCTACGCCCTGCTTGCATCACCGCGCTCAAGCAACGAAGACTTGCACGTCGCGAAGAAGTTCGCGCGCGAGGTTATGGGCAGCGGCAATGTGGACCTAGCGCTGGACACCCGCCCCGAGCTTGTCGCGCCCCTGGTGAAGTCGTTGGGACAGGCCGCCGCGACGGGCACGTTCTGGGACCTGGAGCGCGCCGGGTGCGTCCTGGTCGTCAACAGCAACATCACTGAGGAGCACAACGTAGCCGCGGTGCCTCTCAAGCGCGGCCACCGGCAGAACGGCGTCAAGCTGCTTATTCTTGACCCGAGGGAGGTTGAGCTTACGCGCTACGCCGACGTGTGGCTGCGTCCGCGGCCTGGGAGCGAGGGCGTCGTCCTGGCCGGCATGCTCCGCGCCGTCCTTGAGGCGGGCCTTGAGGACAAGGCGTTCCTTGTCGAAATGGCCGAGGGACTGGACCAGCTCCGCGCGTCCCTGGCGCGGTACACGCCGGAGCACGTGGCGCAGGCGTCGGGCATAACGCCGGAACAGATTGCCAAAGCAGCGCAGCTCTTCGCCGCCAGCAAGCCGGGCGCCATCCTGTACGCGCTGGACAACATCCCCGCAGACCAGCGGGAGGCGGTTGCGTCGGTGCTGGTTGACCTGGCGCTGGTCACGGGCAACGTTGGCAAGCCGTCGTCGGGGCTGTACCCGCTGCGCCCCGGCGGCAACGTCCAGGGCGCGCAGGACCTTGGCTTCGCGCCCTTGGCGGGCGGCGTCGGGGCTGCAGGCCTCGTAGAAGCCATCCAGGCGGGCCAGGTCAAGGCGCTCCAAGTCCTCGGAGACAGCGCGCTGTATGCGGATGAAGTCCTCCACGCGCTCACGAATCTTGAGTTCCTGGTGGTCCACGACCTGTTTCTGAGCGGCGTGGCGCAGCAGGCGGACGTGGTGCTCCCGATGGCTGCCTTCACGGAGGCCGACGGCACCACGACGAGCTTGGAGCGGCGCGTGCAGCGGATGCGCGAGGCCACGGGGCCGAAGGGCGCCAGCCACCCCGCATGGGCCGCGCTGACGGATCTGGCGCGGCGCATGGGCGCCAAGGACTTCACGTACGCCGACGCATCCGCAGTGTTCAGCGAGGCGGCCACCGGCGCGCCGCTTTACAATGGCCTTTCGCACCAGGCGCTGGACGGCAACGGCGGCGTGCAGTGGCCAATGACGCCGTCCGGCGGCACGGGCAATCTGTATCAGAACGGCTTCCCTGCGGGCAAGGCGCGTCTGCTGCCGGTTGAAGTCACCGCCGCGCCGCCCTGGAATAACGCCGCGTTCCCCTTGCTGTACACGCCGGGCCGGGTGCTCGCGCAGCCTCACCGCGACGTGGCGGTGCTCCGCGGCAAGGGCCTGAACCAGGTCCAGCGCGAGGAGCAGGTGGAGCTTTACCCGGAGGACGCGGCCGCCGCGGGCATTGGCGAGGGCGACCGGGTGGAGCTCGTGGCGCTGGGAACGCGGATGCTAGGCCGCGCCGCGCTCTCCGGGCGCATGCGGGGGGTGGTATCGGTTACAATGTTGTTTGGGCAGCTTGCGACCGTTCTCCAGGCGAGCGAGGCGCATGACCCGATGCTGCGCGTGCCGCCGTTGGACGTGTTGCCGGCGCGAGTGCAAAAAGTCGCTCAGTAGGCCGATTCTTGGGGAGGGAGCCTTTCGCCCGCGCCAAGAGGCCGCTGGGGGGCGATGGCTATAGGAGGAGAGACTCCATGGTCCAACAGAGCGCTTCGGTTGGTGGCGGCGTGAACCCAACGCAGGGCAAGGTCGCTGCGCAGGCTGCTGTATCAGCCCGAAGGTCGCTGCCCACCGCAGAAATCGTGAAGCGACTCGATTACACCAGCGACCTCTGGAGCATGTGGCTCAAGCCTGACCTGCCGCAAGCGTTCACGTTCAAGGCGGGCCAGTATTGCACCATTGGCCGCGAAGGCGTGGAGCGGGCCTACTCCATCGTTTCGGCGCCGCACGAGCAGTTCGTCGAGCTCTTCATTGAGCTGGTGCCTGAGGGCGAACTCACCCCCGTGCTTCACAAGCTTCGCCAGGGCGACAAGGTGACGTTTCGCCCGTCCGCCAAGGGTGTCTTCACCTTCAACCCAAAGTTCACCAGCCACTTCATGGTGTCGACCGTGACCGGCGTGGTCCCGTTCGTCAGCATCGTCCGCGACTCACTTCACAAGGGGCTCAAGGGCCTGGAGGGGCACAAGTTCTACATTTTGGAGGGCGCCAGCTACCACGACGAGTTCGTGTACGACAAGGAGTTGGAGGCCGTAGCTCGGGAGTTTCCCGGCACCTTCACCTTCGTCCCGTCGGTAAGCCGGCCAACGGACCCGAAGAATAGCGGGTGGAAGGGTGAGGGCGGCCGCGTGAACACGCTGGTTGAGAAGTACGTTGAGAAGTTCCAGTTGAACGCTGCGTCCACGCTGGTGTACGCGTGCGGGCACCCCGGCATGATTGAGGACGTGAAGGAGCGGCTGATTCCGAAGGGCTTCAAGGTGACGGAAGAGCGCTTCTGGAAGCAGTAGGCAGGGCTCGCCCTGCACCCTTCTCGCTGAAGAGCGGGGATCGCGGGACACGGAGCTGGCTCGGCAGTAAGGCGGTGTAGGGGCGATTCATGAATCGCCCCTACGTTTTGTGTGAATGGGGCTGCGCGAAGAGAGCGTGGTTCTCTATTCGTTTCGCTCGAAGCAAGCTCTGTACTCCATTCGCTTCCCAGTTCGCTCTGCTCGGGGCCCTTCGGCTCACTCGGGGCAGGCTCTTTACGCCGAAGGATGCGCTTCTGGGACATGGGCCTGGCTCGGCAGCAAAGCAGTGTGAAACCTGGGAGGCCGTTCCCGCGTTGACCCTTGGACGGGATGGGTGTTACGATAAGCACCTCGGAACCGCTCCGTGGTGAGCGTGGCCAAGCGGTTAAGGCGCCAGACTGTGGCTCTGGAGATCGAGGGTTCGAATCCCTTCGCTCACCCCATCACAGGCCCCTACCGTATAAGGGAGGGTACCGTTGACAGACCCGCTAGACATTACTGCGCCTAACCTGGCCCGCGCGGAGTTGCTGGAAGGCGGCGACCGCGCGGGGAACCACGGCGTCTTCAAGCTCACCACAACCAAGGGACGCACCATCTTCGCCCTCGGCATTCCCCAGGACGGCCCCGCGCCCCAGGGTCCTACGTGGGTGTACCTGGTAGAGGGCAGTGGCTGGAGCATGGTGGACGCGGGCGACACCTCCGCGTACAAGCACATTGTCGCGGACATGGCCAAGACCGGCCTACAGCCCCGGCAAGTGCAACGCGTGTTCATCACGCACGGGCACTGGGACCACGACGGCGGCGTGGCCGAGTTCTGCCGCGAGACGGGCGCCGAGGTGTGGGCCCACGAAGCATACGAGCCGCTGAAGGCGTTTGATGGATGGCTGCGCCAGGGCGAGGCTCATCGGCTGCTGAAACTGGGGCGCCAGAGCTCGCCGCAGACCGGGGAATGGGCTGAGGGGCGGCAGTGGCAGCAGCGGTATCGCGACCACGAGGCTATCCGAAAAACCATCAAGGTCACGCACCCGGTCTGGGACGGACGCCGGTGCGGCGACATCGTGTGCTGGCTGACGCCCGGCCACACGGCGGACGAGCTGACCATCCTGTTTGACGGGTTCATGTTCACGGGCGACCACGTGCTGCCCGAGATTACGCCCCACCCATCGGTGAAGACCACCTACTCCGCCGAGCTCCAGGACAGCCTGCCTGCGCTTTACCGCGATGCCTCCAAGCAGCAGGGGTTGGACGTGTACCTCCACTCGCTGCTGCGAGTCGCCAAGCTGGGCGACATGGCGACGATTCTGCCCGCGCACCGCCTGCTGAACAGGGAGAAGACGAACCTCGTCAGCGCGCATCGGGCGTCGCAGATCATGGAGCACCACCTGCAACGGATGAACCGACTGGTCCAGATTTTGGGCCAGGACAAGCAGCTCATCCACCACCTGACCGTCCACCTGTTTGATCACCGCAAACTAGAGGGCGGCAACTACTCTTCGGCAATGACGGAGACGGTAGCGCACCTGGAGTTTATGGACGACTGCGGTGACCTGATGATTGAGGGGGACGGCAACGTCTCGTGGAAGGGCACGTGGCATTACAAGGAGAAGATGATGGCGCTGATGGACTCGGCGCGACGTTCCTAGCGCGCTGGGCAGCGGCCTATGACAACGTGCAGGGCGGCATGAGAGACGCTGACAGCACGGCACCGTCGCTTCCCCTCCCCGCCGACCTAACCCCCTAGCCCCCTTCCCTAAAGGGGAAGGGGGAGTCCCCCCCCCCCCTCCTCCCATAGACCGACGCGGAAGAGTCTCGTTTTGCGAGTCCCGCCCCTCGCCCCCGTTCCCTTGTTCCCTATCGCCGCCTTGCCGTATAGTTGCCTCACCAACGAGCCGGAGGCTTGAGCCGTGCCATTCTTCACGCTGCGAGAAGCCGCCGCCTTGCTCCCGTGGCTGTCGGCGCAGCTTGACGAGATTGCCGTCACCACGGGGGAACTGGCTCGCGTGAACGCCCAGGCCGACGCCGCCCGCGTTGCGTCGCGTTCCAATGGCGGGTCGTCCAATGGAGAGGACGCGCAGCGGCGCCGCGCCGAAGCGGACCGCCTGACGGTGCGGGTCGGCGAGCTACTCCAGGAGGTCGCCGACAAGGGCATCTTGCTGCGCGATCCGCAGCGGGGGTTGGTGGACTTCCCGGCGCTGCGGGACGGACGCGAGGTGTACCTTTGCTGGCTAAAAGGCGAGGAAGTCATCCGCTTCTGGCACGAGGTGGACGCTGGGTTTGGCGGACGGCAGCCACTGTGAGGGGAACCAATCCGCAGATTACGCAGATACGAGTGGGGATTTGGTGGGGGCAGTCCCCGTGGCCCGGCGGAGCAGAAGATGAACGAAGCTATCTAACTCGGCATTTATTGGTGCTGATCACGTGGAGGAAGCGACTGTGACAACCCATCAGGGCTACGCAAGGCCGGAGATGCTGGCGGAGGCCGACTGGCTTCAGCAGCACCTCAACGATCCGGACGTCCGCATTGTTGACTGCGAGGTGTTTGACGCGTACCGTCGCGCGCACATCCCCGGCGCCATTGGGCTGCGCGTTCCGGCGGGCCTGAAAGACGCCAGCGACACGCTCCACATCATGCCGCCGGACCAGTTCGCGAAGCTGATGGGCGAGATGGGCGTCTCTGAAGAAACGACCGTGGTTACGTACGACGCGGGCGGGATCCAGGCGACGCGGATATGGTGGGCGCTCTCATACCACGGGCACAGTCGGGTGAAGGTGCTCAACGGCGGCTGGACGAAGTGGTTGATGGAGGGGCGGCCCATCACCAACCGCGTTACGACGGCGCGGCCGGCCACGTTTACTCCCCGCATGGAGCCGGGCCTGAGTTGCGACCTTGCCGGCATGAAGGCGGCAGTCGTGGGCCAGGGCCCGGTTATTTTGGACGTGCGCACGGAGGCGGAGTTCACCGGCGAGCAGGCGCGCGGCCTCAAGCGCGGCGGACACATGCCCGGGGCCGTGCGCGTAGACTGGCCGGAATTCATGACCAGCCAAGAGCCTCGCGTCTTCAAGCCCGCTCACGACTTGCGGGGTATGCTGGCGGCGCACGGCATCACGCCGGAGCGTGAGGTGATCACCTACTGACAGGGCGGTGGCCGTGCGGCGCACGGCGCATTCGTGCTGAAGCTTATGGGCTACGACAAGGTACGCGTCTACGACGCCTCCTTTGCCGAGTGGGGCAACCGAGAGGACACGCTCATTGTGCGGTAGGAAAACGCGTTGCCGAGCAGAGTCCGTCCAACCTGTAGGGACGGGTTTCACACCCGCCCCTACGAACGTCATGCAACATCCGTGAATGGATGGGTGATGTGAACAGCACGCAACGTCCGGGTCCTCGCGCCGCCCCCGGCTCCACGGCGCTGCTCATCGGCTCGCTGGCGCTGGGGTGGGTGATGGTGTACGCCAACCGCTCGTTGTTGCCGCCGCTGCTCCCGGTCATCGGCGGCGAGCTTCACCTCTCGGGCACGCAGCGCGGGGCCATCGCCAGCACTTATTTCGCCATGTACGTCGTCATGCAAGTGCCCGCAGGCATGCTCGGCGACTGGCTGGGTCTCAAGCGCGTGCTGGTGGCGATGTACCTGGTGGCCGGCATCGGGATGCTCGCCATCGGTTTGCTGGCGTGGAACTATGCGCTCCTGCTCGTGTTCATGGGGCTGCACGGCTTGGGCGCGGGCGCGTTCTACTCGGGGGCCTACGGGCTGACCGTCACCAGCGTGTCTGCCGCCAGGCGGGGCGCCAGCGCCTCGCTGGTGAGCGTCGGCATGGCGGTGGGCCTGGCGCTGGGGCTCGTACTCTCGCCGTTCCTGGTGGAGGCGCTGGACTCGTGGCGGCTGCCCTACGCCGTCATGGCCGTACCGACGTTGCTGATCGCGCTCTTCTTCGTCGGCGCGGTGCGGCAGTCCCCGACGGTTCCCCGCGCGGGGGGCGGGTATGGCATCCGCTTCTTCCTGTCGCACCGCGACCTGTTGCCGCTGTGCCTGGCGGCGTTCTGCCTCTTCTACGCGCACTGGGTGCTGCTGACTTGGTCGCCGAGCTTCTTGTTTGAGGAGCGCGGCGTCAGCCTGAGGCAGGCCGGTCCGTTCGCCGCGGTGGTGAGCCTGCCGACGCTGGTCGGGACGTTCCTGTGGGCGCGCGTGTCGGACCGGCTGGGACGCAAGCGCGTGCTGGTCGCTGTGATGCCGGTCGCGGTGCTGGCGATTCTGGGCCTGGCGTTCTTCACGTCCACGGCCATGGCGCTGGTGTGCCTGGCGCTGTACGGGTTGTGCGGCGCGTTGGCACTGAACCCGCTCGTCGTCTCGTGGGCGGGTGACCACATCCTGGCGTCGCGGCGGGTTGGCATCGGCACGGGCATCGCCCTCTTCAACACGTTCGCGGTGGCGAGCTCCATTGTTGGGCCGCTGCTGACGGGCTGGGTGAGGGACGCGACGGGGTCGCTGGAGGGCGCGTTCTACGTGGCTGCGGGCGTGATTGTGGTTGGTGTGCTGCTGGCGCTGCTGCCGCGGGAGGCGGTGCGGGGTGAGGTGGTGGGGAGGAGGGCAGCCACGCGGTGAAAATACGCTCGCTCTGAGCTTGTCGACGGCTAATGACTGAGCAAGGTCAGATCAGACCATTACTTGCGACGGGCAATGTATTTGGCGCCGTCGGGCGAGGGGAAGGATGGTGTATGTGATTCAGGATCTTGGCGGAAACGGGAATGCCGTTGCGGCCCGGCTTCTCCAAAAAAGGGGTGACTCGCCCTTAGATTGGGATTGGTTGTCCAAGTACAGCAATGGTACACAACCCGACAAGAAATCGGCGAACAAATTCCTTTTGGCCTGTATCCTCGACTACCGAATGACTGCTGAGGTCGTTTGGCGCAACGCAGCTAAGTTCGCAGAGTCTAGGCTCGGTGATCCAGATAATCTTTGGGAGGTGATCACTGAGATTCCCGAGGACTGTTGGAAGGGCAGATGGCGGGCCTACGCCCTGCACCGGTTCCCAGACGCCCACAATCGCGTGTGGAAAATCGGAAAAAAGATTGTTCAGCTATACTCTGGGGACGCGAGGCGCATATGGACAGGTATTGCACCAAACGACGCACTGAGACGGCTGATAACTTTGGGTGTAGGACCAGTAATTTCTCGAATGGTTGTAGGAGCACTGCTTGATTGCAATCAGGTTGATGGCTCGGGCGATGTGAAACCAGACTTGCATGTTACTCGCGTTCTAGGACGCATCCTGATTGGCCGGACGCTTTCTCCCAATGAAGCCATATCCGTCACCCGAAAAATTAGTCCAGCCAACCCTTGGCTTCTTGATGGCCCGCTCTATGTCCTTGGAAAACGCCGGTGTGGATCGAGTCCACAGTGCCAAACGTGTTATATGGCCGACATTTGTTGCTACTCTCAACGACGTGCATCAGGTGGATCCTGAATGAAAAGTGGTCACGGCCGATCGGGCCAATTACCCGGGTTCTTCGCGTAGCTGTAAATGCAATGCTGTAACTAGGAGGCCCTGCGAGTTTCATACTAATCTCCTTTGTCCTCTCCGGCCTCATTACTAGGTGTTTTCCTGAGGCGCACCGACCCCTCCGCGCACACCCCCAGCAGCGGGCACCCCTCGCACAGCGGCTCCCGCTTGCGGCAGCGTTCTTTCCCGTGCCGGACGATGAGCGCGTGGTACTCGTTGAAGAGCGCGGCGTCGCGAGGCAGCGCGTCCATGAAGAGCGCGCGGCGCCGCTCGTATGGCCACGTCGAGTCTGCCAAGCCGAGGCGGGCGAGCAGGCGGCGCGTGTACGCGTCGACGACGAACGACGGCTGCCCCGCAGCGTACAGCACGATGTCGTCGGCCGTCTCCTCGCCGATGCCGTGGACGCCCAGTAGCTCGTCGCGCAGCGCCTCGGCGGGCCGCGCCAGGAACGCGCCCAGGTCGTCGCTGTAGCGCTCGCCCAGGTGATCTACAAAGGCCTTTAGCTTGCGCGCCTTGGCGTTGTAGTAGCCGCACGGATACAACAGCTGCGCTAGCTCGTGCTGCGGCGTCTCACGCAGCGCCTTGACTGAAAAGACCCCCGCGTCCTTGAGGTTCGCCAGGCCCTTCTCCACGTTGCTCCAGGACGCCGCCTGCGTCAGGATCGCCCCAATGCACACCTCAAACGGCGTCTCGCCCGGCCACCAGTGCTGCGGCCCGTATGTGTCGTACAGGCGGCGGTACACCTCAAGCAGACGCGCACGAGTTTTGGCGGCGTTGGTCATGTGCTCCTTGAGAGAGGGTCGCGGCGAGGGGCTCGTGCTCTTGATCCCCTTCAGGATACGGAGCCTAAGGCATCGCGGACAAGGGGTGCGCTGGACGGGGCGGCGGCCGGTGCCTGGGGGTGGTGGCGGGCAGGGTTGGCAGGCGCCGGCGCGGGGAGGTGGGCGGGGCACGCCGCCCCTGCGCCGTTCCGAGCCAACGGGACACGCCGCGAGCACTACAGGCGCACGCTCACTCTCGTGTCCAGGCGCACTTCATCGGCGGCAACGAGGCAGCGGTACGCGTACACCTCCACGCCTCGCTTGGCGGCGCGGCGTAGCGCGTCGCCGAAACCCATATCCGTGGCGTCGTTGGGCGCAAACGCTTCCGCGTCGGTGCGCTGGATGACGAAGACGACGGCCGCTCGCAGACCGCTCTGCACTGCCTGGGCCAGTGTCCCTACGTGGCGGCGGCCGCGCTGGATGGGCGCGTCGGGAAACAGCGCCAAGCCGTCGCGGACGAGCGTCATGCACTTGGTCTCGACGAGGCATTGGCCGGACGGCCCGTCCAGCAGCAGGTCCAGGCGGCTGTCGGCGTACGTGACCTCGAACCGCGCGGCGCTCATGCCAGAGAACGGTGCCACGACGCCGCGCTTAACCGCCTCGGCAAACAGGCGTGCGGGGAGGCGCGCATCCATGCAGACCCACACGCCTCCATAGCGCACAAGCGCCAGGTCACAGGAGGTCTTGCGCGCTGCGTCGAGTCGCGGCGGCTGCACCAGCAAGCAACTCGCTCCGGAGACAAAAAGCTCGCCGAGGCGGCCCGAGTTCGGCACGTGCGCCAGCACGTCGCCGCCGTTCACGCGGCACAGAGCGGCGAAGCGGTTGAGGCGCCGGACGAAGGTCGCGGGCATGAGGGGCATAACTGCACTGGGGCCTCGCATGATGGCTTGGGCGGCGTGGCAACGGGCTTTGTAGCCCGTTGCCACGCAGTCGGGCAGGCCGTACACTCAGCCCAAGGGGGTGCCAATGCCAACGTTCGTTGAAAAGCTGCTGGACGCGTCCGAGCGCAACAACAGCCTGCTGTGCGTGGGGCTTGACCCGGACCCCGCGCAGATGCCCATAAAGGACCTCGCGGCGTTCAACCGCGCCATCGTGGATGCCACGGCGGACATTGTCTGCGCGTATAAGCCCAACCTGGGGTTCTACGAGGCGCTGGGGATGGAGGGGCTGGAGGCGCTACGCAAGACGCTGGAGGCGATCCCGAAAGGTATCCCGGTGATAGGCGACGCTAAGCGCGGCGACATCTCGCCGACAGCTGACGCCTACGCCAAGGCGATGTTTGAGGTATGGGGCTTTGACGCGGTCACGGCGAACCCGTACCTGGGCCGTGACTCGTTGGAGCCGTTCCTCGCGTACGAAGACCGGGGGGTGCTGGTGCTGTGCCGGACCTCCAACCCCGGCGCGCGAGACCTGCAAGACCTGCTGGTGACCTCGCCGTACGACCGCGTGACGATGCCACTGTACGAGGCGGTGGCGATGAAGGCGGCGGCCTGGAACCTGCACCGGAACGTTGGGCTGGTGGTAGGCGCCACGTACCCGGACGAGCTGAAGCGCGTGCGCGAACTGTGCCCAACGATGCCAATCCTGATCCCGGGCGTGGGCGCCCAGGGCGGATCGTTGGAGCAGGCGGTGCGCAACGGCGTGGACGCGCAGGGTCGGCTCGCCATCATCAACGCGTCGCGGGGCGTGATCTACGCCTCGCGGGATCCGAAGAGCTTCGCGAGCGCGGCGCGGGAGCAGGCGCTCAAGCTACGCGACCGGATGAACCTGGAGCGCCAGCAGTTGAAGGTGGGTTAGGGCGAGTAAGGGCGCAGGGACGAGGGTGCGGATGCTTCGCGGAGGTTATCCTGAGCGCACCGAATGGGCTCAGCGTGACATGGGTGAGTCCAAGCACAGGTCAGCCATGAACGCGCGTTCACGTGGCGTCCTGGCGGCGCTGAAGGCGGTCTGTGCCTACTCCCGTTGACTTCCGACTGGGCGACGTGCTGACGCTCCGCAAGCCGCACCCGTGCGGCGGGCTGGAGTGGGAGGTGGTGCGGGTGGGGGCGGACATCGGCGTGGTATGCCGAACGTGCGGACGCCGCGTGATGATGGTGCGCAGCGCGCTGGAGCGGCGTATGAAGTCGGTTGCGCGGCCTGGCGCGGTTTCCTAGAAGAAGGCCGTTCGGAGCTTCCTGCCTCTCGTGGTATATTTCCCATAATTCGCCCACGTGTTGAAGGAGTGTGCGATGGTGAATCCGGGCAGTTCGCGGCGCACTTGGCAGTCTCAATGGTTTTCTTGGGTTGCGCCTGGCGCTGGAGTGGCCATTATTGCTCTCAGCGCTGCCGCGTGCGAGAAAGGCAAAAAGCCTGATGTTCCATCCCTAGTTGGCCTGGCGGTTGATCCTATCCAGGCGACCTTTCACCAGGACCAGTTCAAGACGATCTACAGCGCTGAGATATCGGATTCTAGCAAGACGTGGACGGTCACGTGGTCTGGCCCCAATTGCGGCACATGGGACAAATTGTTTGAAAGTGCTTATGTCAGTGGTGCTGAGGTTCGGATCTGGTCACATCCGCCCCCGCCCCCGCCCCCGCCCCCGTGCGCGGCTACGACCAATCATAGCGACGTCACGGTGCGCCTGGAGGCGAAGAGCGGCAACGTTACGGCCGTCTGCAGCTACCAGGGGTCAGAGTCTGGGACTGGCCCTGCCTGTACGACCAAGAAGTAGAGAGGAATGGGCATCATTCCCGTTGCTTGGACAGCCGGCAAATTGGTGCCACGGTTTCCCTAGCACCCCGGGTCCGGGGCGGTGTCGGGACGCCACTCCGGCGGCGGGCCGGGCCAGGGGACGGACTTCGGGCGGCCGGTGTCCGCGATGAAGATGGCCAGCAGCAGGATGAGGCCTACTACGATAGCCGAGTCGGCGAGGTTGAACACGGGCCACGGGCTGACGTGCACGAAGTCCACCACGTAGCCGCGGGCCAGCCGGTCGGTGAGGTTGCCAAACGCGCCTCCGAGCTGCAGGCCGATGCTCAGGCGCACCCCGGAGCTGTGCTTTGCGCGGCTGCCGTAAAAGAACAGCAGGGCCCCAACGGCCAGGAACGAAGCGATGATGAGCGCCAGGCTCTGGTTGGGAAAGAGGCCGAACGCGCTGCCGGTGTTGGTGGTGAACGTGAGGCGGACGAGCCCTGACTCGGGGATGGACTGGCCGAACTCCATCCACCGCGCGATGGCGGCCTTGGCAAGCTGGTCCAGGGTCCAGACCAGCAGCGCGATGGGAAGCACGAGCCAGTCCCGGAGAAGGGCGGCTGCGGCGAAGCGGCGCGGTGCCAGCGTCATCATGCTAGAGTAGCCTCGGCGCTAAGAACTCCACGGTATGACGTGCCGCCTCGTCTTCGTGGCCGCGCCAGGCGTGGTTGGCGCCGGAGACAAGACGAAGCTCGGAAGCTCGGTCGGCTTCTGAGAGAAGCTGCTGCAGGCGGGCGGGCTGGGCGATGCGGTCGGAATCGCCGACAAGGAACAAGCGAGGGAGCTTCTCGTTGAGGATGCGCGACGAGGCGAGCGATGCGGGGGGTGGTGAGACGAGGACGGCGGCGCGCACGCCCTTGAGTTTTTCTTTGCTACGGAGCACGACGCCCGCGCCGAACGAGTAGGCCATGAGCCCGATACGGCCCCGGCGGACGCCGGGCCAGTGCCCTGCGAGCCGCACCGCGGCGGCCACATCGGCGGCCTCTCGCTCCCCATTGGTGAACTCGCCTTGACTGCCGCCAACGCCTCGGAAGTTGAAGCGCAGCGTGGCGATTCCTGCGTCCACGAGCGCGTTGTTGATGGCGAGAAGGAGCGGGTGCTCCATGGTGCCGGCGAGCGCGGGGTGGGCGTGGCAGAGTACGGCCATCGGGCAGGCGCGCGCCGAACCCGAGGGCCGTGCGACGATGCCCTCCAGCCTGAGTCCATCGGCGTCAAAGGCGATTGCGGTCTGTTGCATGGCTGTTCTACCCGTGCTCATGGGTCCCTTGTGTCCTTGTTTCCTAGCCAAATGGCAAAGAAGTCGGCGACGTGGTTCCCAACGATGCTCTCATGGCCGTCGAAGAAGTGGTCGGCGCGTGGGATGGCGACCAGGTCGGCGGGCTGTGGGAGGCGGGCTACGATGGGCAGGAGCTGGTCCGGCGCGGCGATGTGGTCGCGCTCGCCCGCGACGAAGAGCATGGGGAGGGACGGCGCGCCGTCGAGGGCGGCGAGGGCGCGGGGAGGGCAGCCGATGGCGGCCACAGCGCGCACGGTGAAGCCGCGTGCAGGTGCTACTGCGACCTTGCTTTTGAGGGAGGTTTCACCCTCACCTTTGCCCTCTCCCAGTGGGAGAGGGCAAAGGTGAGACCCCTGCGCAGCCCGCAAGGCAACGCCCGCGCCGAAGGAGTAGCCTACTAGCCCTAATTTGGCCGTGTCCACGCCCTCGGTCGTGGCCAGAAGGCGGAGCGCGGAAAGCGCGTCGTCAACTTCTTCCACGCCGTTGTCGTGCACGCCCTCGCTGCCGCCCGCGCTACGGAAGCTGAACCGCAGCGTGGCGATGCCGTGTTGCAGGAGGGCTTCGTTGACACCCATTACCACGTTGTTGTCCATGTCCCCGCCGCGGAGTGGGTGAGGATGGCAGATGACGACGCCGGGGAACGGGCCGGGGCCTTCTGGCAGTGTGATCTCGCCGCGCAAACGGAGACTCTGGCAGAGGATAGTGACGGGCCGGCGCCTCATGGCGCGGCCTTGGAGCGGCCCGTGGTGCGCCAGACGTGGTACACACGGTGGACGAAGGTGACCGTGGCGAGGGCGCTGATGACGCTGAGCGCGGGCACGGGATAGCCGGCGATGAGGGCGATGCTGAGGATAAGGATGCGCTCGGCGCGGCCCGCGAAGCCCACGGCGCCCGTGACGCCCACGGCCTCGGCGCGGGAGCGGGCGTAGCTGACCATGAACGAGGTGACGAGGGCTAGGTAGGACAGAATAACTGCCCACGTGTCCCCGCTTGCTTGGTAGAAGATGAGGAGGCCGAGGAAAACTGCAGCCTCGCCGACGCGGTCGGAGACGGAGTCCAGGACTGCGCCGAAGGGCGTGGCCCGGTTGGTGCGGCGCGCGAGGGCGCCGTCCAGCAGGTCAAAGAAGCCGGAGGAGAGGAGCACGAGGCCTGCAGCGAGGAACCATCCTTTGGCCATGAGGTAGGCGGCGACGCCGGCGATGAGCAATCCCAGGATGGTGAGCTGGTTGGGGGTGACGCCGAGTCGCGCCAGCATCGTGACCGATGGCCCTTCCACGGTCTGGCTGAAGAGGCGGCGAAGGCGGGTGCGGGAGGTGGCGATGTCCATGTCGTTCTCTACGCCGTCGGGGCGGGCGCGAGCAGGACTTTCTCGCCGGTCTGCTTGGCGGCGTGGACGGAGGCGTAGTAGGCCATCACCTGGTCAGCGACGCTCGGCCAGGTGAACCTGGTGGCGAAGGTCTTTCCCGTCTGGCCCAGCGAGCGGCGGAGCTCAGGCCGCTCCAGCAAGTGCTGGATGCCGTCTGCGAGGGACGCGTCGTCCTTGGGCTCGACCAGGAAGCCGTTGACGCCGTGCTGGATAACCGCGGCGTAGCCCGCGATGCCGGAGGCGAGGACCGGCGCGCCAGTAGCCATGGCCTCGAGCAGGACGATGCCGAAGCTCTCCTTGCCGGTTGACGGCGCGCAGAAGATGTGGGCGCTGCGGTAGTAGCGGGGCAGGTCGTCGTACGGCACGCTGCCGGTGAACACGATGTCTTTCAGGCTGCGTTCGCCGATGATGCGCAAGGTGTCGCTGTCCGGGTTGCCGGGGCCGACGACGATGAGCCGCAGGTCGGGGTAGCGCCACTTAAGGCGGCTGTACGCGGAGACCAGGTGCTTTAGCCCCTTGCGCTTCTCGGAGCGTCCGACAAATAAGAGGTTGGTCTTGCCGTCCATGAACTGGGGGAACGGTTCTACATGGCGTTGGAAGTGCTCCAAGTCAATGCCGTTGGGAATGACGTGGTAGTCGCCGGGGAACCACTGCCCCATGAAGTCGGCGGCGGGCTTGGAGACGGCGATGCGGCCGTCCAGGCGGGTCAGGAGACGCCGGAGCGGCGCTTGGGCGATGGGGTAGAAGGAACTCCGCTCGCGGTACTGGTGGAACGTGGCCAGGGTGGTGGTATTGGAGCACATGAGGGCGTACAAGGCGAGAAGCGGGACGAGCGGCTCGTGGATGTGGACGATGTCAAAGCGGTGGTCGCGGAACAGGGCCTGGACTTTGGCGTAGCGCCAGGCCGAGAACGTGATGCGGGCCACGGAGCCTGCGGTTCGGATGGGCACGGGCCAGCCGATGGGGTAGAGGTTGGGCGTGCCAAGCTGGGCGGCGGACTTGGAGGACGGCGCGACGATGGTGACGGTGTGGCCGCGCCGCGTGAACTCGCGGGCAAGGTGTTCAATGTGGTTGTTGACGCCGCCGGGGAATGCGAAGTCGTACGGTGAAACGAAGGCGATGTTCATCCAGTCTCCGGGCTGTGAACGTACAGAGAGGCCTAGGCCGATAGTACCACCGAAAAGGGGTGAACCATAAGGTAAGGGCTGCCGTGACTGCCCGTCGCGGCGCTCATGTCTGCGGGTGATGAGCCCTCGCCCCTGTGCAGCCCACCGTCTTCGGCAAACGGCAGGGGGTGGTGTGCGGGGCCTCTGCCATGCACGGAACGCCCTACGGCAGTGTCAGCGGGTGGTCTGTGTTCTCGCGGCCCTCAATGAAGCTCTCCACCAGCTCCATGGCCTCTTCGTCCGGAATCTGGATGGCCGGCGACTTCATGAAGTAGGCGGCGGGCCCGACGAGCTCGCCGCTGAGGCCGCGGTCCAGCGCCAGCTTGGCGCAGCGGACGGCGTCAATGACGACGCCGGCGGAGTTGGGGCTGTCCCAGACTTCCAGCTTGAGCTCCAGTTTGATGGGGACGCCGCCGAAGCCCGCGCCCTCCATGTTGATGTAGCAGATCTTGCGGTCCTGGAGGTACGGCACGAAATCGCTGGGTCCAATATGGATGTTGTCCTTGCCGATGTCGTAGTCCAGCATGGAGGTGACGGCGTTGGTCTTGGAGATCTTTTTGGACTCGAGGCGCTCGCGCTCAAGCATGTTGAGGAAGTCGGTGTTGCCGCCGAAGTTGAGCTGGTAGGAGCGCTCCAGTTTGACGCCGCGCTGGCGGAATAGGTGGGTGAGAACGCGGTGGGTGATGGTGGCGCCGACCTGGGACTTGATGTCGTCGCCGATGATTGGGAGGCCGCGCTCGCGGAAGCGCTGCTGCCAATACTTTTCGCGGCCGATGAAGACGGGGATGCAGTTGACGAGGGCGCAGCCGGCGTTGAGCACCTGCTCCACGTACCACTTGGTGGCCTGCTCGGAGCCGACGGGCAGGTAGTTGATGACGACGTCCACCTTGCGCTCGCGCAGGATGCCGACGATGTCTGCCGTGGCGCCGGGGGCTTTGACGACGACGTCGCTTAGGAACTTGCCGACGCTGTCGTGGGTCATGCCGCGCTCGACCGTCACGCCGGTCTTGGGCACATCGCAGAGCTTGATGGTGTTGTTGGGGGGGGTCATGATGGCGTCGGCGAGGTCCTTGCCGACCTTGTTGCGGTCAATGTCAAAGGCGGCGACGAAGTTGATGTCGCGGGGGTGATAGCCGCCCAGCACGGTGTGCATGAGGCCGGGGATGAAGTCGCCCTCTTTGGCGTCGCGGTAGAGGTGCACGCCCTGGACGAGGGAGGTGGCGCAGTTGCCCACCCCGATGATAGCGACGTTAATCTTGCCCAAGGCGCCCTCCTTACGAATGGATCGGGGATCGAACGGGATGCTGTCGAGTCGTGTTGCGCGCTCAAGGCGCTGAACGCTGAGCATTGTAGCAAGTTCGGAGGTGGCGGACAACGCAGGGCGGATGTTGGGGTTCAGCGCGCGGCGCAGAGGCAGGTGGCGATGGCGGATGAGGAGGCGCACGCACAGGAAAAACGTGGAAGGATGAGCGGAGCGGGAATGGCGGGCGCGGGCCGTAAAGCCTCTTGACACCGGCCTTGGTTGTGCTAGGATAGGGAGTCCCAGGGGCATTTAAATGTTCCTGGTGCGCACCTTAACAGGCGAAGAGTGAGAGGAAGTTCTGGAGAGTTTGATCCTGGCTCAGGGTGAACGCTGGCAGTGTGCCTAATGCATGCAAGTCGAGCGCGTGGGGTAACTCACGAGCGGCGAACGGCTGAGCAATTCACAGGGAACCTGCCCTACGGTGGGGGACAACCCGGGGAAACTCGGGTTAATACCGCATACGCTTCCCGGCTATAAGGCCGGGAAGGAAAGCCGCAAGGCGCCGAAGGATGGTCCTGTGTCCCATCAGGTAGTTGGTGAGGTAACGGCCCACCAAGCCTGCGACGGGTAGCTGGTCTGAGAGGACGGCCAGCCAGAGGGGGACTGAGACACGGCCCCCACTCCTACGGGAGGCAGCAGCAAGGGATCTTGGGCAATGGGCGAAAGCCTGACCCAGCGACACTGCGTGGGGGAAGAAGGCCTTCGGGTCGTAAACCCCTTTTCTTGGGGAAGAGCAAGGACGGTACCCAGGGAATAAGTCCCGGCTAACTACGTGCCAGCAGCCGCGGTAAGACGTAGGGGACGAGCGTTGCCCGGATTTACTGGGCGTAAAGGGCGTGTAGGCGGCGTAGTGTGTCCCGTGTGAAATTGAAGGGCTCAACCCTTCAACGCCGCGGGAAACTGCTGCGCTCGAGGGCAGTAGAGGCGGGTGGAATTCCCGGTGGAGCGGTGATATGCGTAGAGATCGGGAGGAACACCAGTGGCGAAAGCGGCCCGCTGGGCTGTCCCTGACGCTGAGGCGCGAAAGCGTGGGGAGCAAACCGGATTAGATACCCGGGTAGTCCACGCCCTAAACGATGGATGCTAGGTATGGGGGGTATCGACCCCCTCCGTGCCGCAGCTTACGCGTTAAGCATCCCGCCTGGGGAGTACGGCCGCAAGGCTAAAACTCAAAGGAATTGACGGGGGCCCGCACAAGCGGCGGAGCGTGTGGTTTAATTCGATGCAAAGCGAAGAACCTCACCTGGGTTTGACATGCTGGTAGTAGAGACCCGAAAGGGCGACGACTCGTCAAGTCGAGTGCCAGCACAGGTGCTGCATGGCTGTCGTCAGCTCGTGTCGTGAGATGTTGGGTTAAGTCCCGCAACGAGCGCAACCCCTGTCCCGTGTTGAGTTCTCACGGGAGACAGCTCCCCACAAGGGAGAGGAAGGTGGGGATGACGTCAAGTCCGCATGGCCCTTATGTCCAGGGCTACACACACGCTACAATGGGTAGGACAATGGGTCGCCAACCCGCAAGGGGGAGCTAATCCCATCAAACTTACCCTCAGTTGGGATCGGAGGCTGCAACCTGCCTCCGTGAACGCGGAGTCGCTAGTAACCGCAGGTCAGCAACACTGCGGTGAATACGTTCCCGGGCCTTGTACACACCGCCCGTCACGTCATGGAAGCCGGCAACACCTGAAGTCGCTGCGCCAACCGCAAGGGGGCAGGCGCCGAGGGTGGGGTTGGTAACTGGGACGAAGTCGTAACAAGGTAGCTGTACCGGAAGGTGCGGCTGGATCACCTCCTTTCTACGGAGCACCCGGCCCTGCGCTTCGGCGCGGGTCCAACGCTCCCAGGTCGTTCGGCAGGCCCTCCCCTCGTGGGAGAGCGGGCCACCCCCTCCGGGGTCCGTGCCAGGTTCTGCCGATGGAGGGACCACTTAGCACTCCACCTTCCTCTCACTCTTGGCCTGGTAAGGATGAACGAGGGCCCGCCGAAAGGCGGGCCTTCGTTTTTGGCTGCGTCTGTGGCCACATGCCTGGTCGCCACCCGTGTTGTCAGCGTTCTCGTGGTATCCTGTGGAACGACGTACCGTATGCTCGCCTCAGCAGGGGAAGCTCATGATTTCTGAATACGTTCAGGCCACCTTCCGAAAAGCAAAGTACGAGCTTTTACCAAATGAGGGGAACTACTATGGGGAAATCCCCGGGTCCCGGGGAGTGTATGTGACCGCCTCGACGTTAGAAGCTTGCAGGGAAGAGCCGCGTGAAGTGTTAGAGGAATGGATCCTCTTTCGCGTGTCAAAGAACCTGCCTTTCCCGAGGGTTGAAGGCTTGAGAATTCGTATTCAACGCGTTGCCTAATGCCTAGTTTTGGCCCAATAAGCCGCCGCGACCTTGTGTGTTACCTCTGAGAGCTTGGTTTTGACGGCCCGTATTCTGGCGGGAAGCACGAGTTCATGGTGCGCGGCACGGTGACGCTGAGGGTGCCCAACCCGCACTAACCAGACATTGGCGTTGAGCTTCTCGCCAGAATTCTTCGGCAGGCGGGAATCAGGCGTCGAGAATGGGAGCGGTTGTGACGCGCGCGGAATCGCCTCCACATCTTCTGAGAATGGGCGTGTTATCCTGGAATGGCATGGGGCGGTAGCTCAGTTGGGAGAGCACCTGCTTTGCAAGCAGGGGGTCGTGGGTTCGAATCCCATCCGCTCCACCAAGCGCATGGCGAAGCCATAAATAGTTACAAGTCCCCACTTGAGAAAAGCACAACGACGCACGACACTCTGACTGGACAGGCCGAAACGGGCCAAACATCCAAAGGGGGTGCGTTGTGACCATCCAGGTTGCCCGCCGTCCAAAGACCAGCGACACCCTGCCGACTCTCGTCAGCCTAACTGATAGCTTCCGGCGTTCGCTAGTTGCAACAGACTGCAGCTGGCGCACCACGGAGACGTACTTATACCAAGTCTGCGAGAGGGTGGCGGCATTGTGAAGGGCGGGTGTCGGTGGTGCCCTCTCCACGTCAAGTGGAGAGGGGCAGGGGTGAGGCGTGCTCCGAGTCAAAACCGCCACCTTCTCGCAGAGTGGGTCTAACACCTGCCGCACCCTTCGCTTCGCTCAAGGGCAGGCTCTGCCCGTGCAGCCCCAGTCGCATCTCATCGGCGAAGCCTACCGGCACTCCTCGCCTCATCCCTGCTTCGGTGAGCGCCTGCGTGTGCCTCCCCTTTTCCTAGGCTGCTTGAGCCTCGGGGTCTGCCGTGACTGCCCTTGGTCGTGGGACCTTGGGGTGGACCCAAAACCGCGCCAGCACCGCGTAGGTCCCTGGGTAGCTGTAGGTGACTCCGTACTCCCGCTGGCTCCACCCCTGCGCTTCTCCGTAGGTCCGAAACGCTCCGGCGCCGGCCTCAGCGACCAGTGCCTTCTGGCGAAGCTCGGCGTCTGTTGTGCTCCCGTACGGCGCTTCGTATAGAGGGCTCAGGTTCGGGTGTAGCCGGCTCAAGTCTGTCCGTGTCATGGCACACTCTCTGCGTCACCGTACCACACTTGTCAAGTTTCACGCTCGGTAAGGTCTTGGCAGCACGCGAGGCGCTACGTGGTTTGGGTGGGTTCCTTCCCAAGGTGCGGTAATCATTTGTGCCATGTATTGCATGAAGACTATCGCTGGATTGAGCAAGTGCGTGCTAGCTTGATGACTTGTTCGAGTGCGCGGCCAGGCGAAATGCCTCGTAATAACGTTCCGCGGCCACCGAGTGGTGGTACTTGGACACGAACGCCTTTCGCGCGAGTAGCGCCTTGTCTCGGGACCAGTCGCGATTTTCAGCCAGCTTGCGCAGCGCTCCAACGACACTCTCTTCAGAGGTTGGGTCCGCAGTGGCCCCGTATTCGCCAAGCAACTCGCCGTGGGGGGTAAAGGAAGGAGCCAAAAGCGCGCACCCCTGCGCCATCGCCTCTCGGAACGCTCGCGCAAGCGAGTCACGCTTCGCTGGCATGGCGAAGATGTGGGACTCTGCCATTAATTGATAGACCTCTCGCTGCGTAATGTTGGCCAGGTGGCGCACATCGTCTGGCAACGGCACCGGACCGTCGCGAAAGTTTGAGACCACCGTCAGAGCGAGAGGAAAGTCTCGTTTCAGGATTTCATACGCTCTAAGCAACTCTGGCAGTCCTTTGACCCTTGACTCGTTCGCGACAAACAGGACCTTGATTGTGGGCGATGCGAAAGCCTGGAATTTTCGGACGACCGCATCTTCCGAAGTGGGTTCACACGCGGGCAGGATATGCGGCACGACAATGCCTTTATGAGCGTGCTGCGGAAATCGCTCCTCAAAGTGTTTGAACGAAACCTCGTGGCGCACGACAACAATCGTGGCCCTCTTGACCATCCATTCAGGAATGTAGCGAAGGCGGTCAGCCAATTTTCTGTACGTGGGAATTCCGGAGGGGTGGAAATCAACATCCAGCACCATCGGGACGTTCAGACTATTCACGGGATACAGCATCAGCGTAAAGACCACGTCGGGGCGAGCTGCTCGCACGTGAGAGTCGGGGACCCATACGAGACGACGGGTGTAGTGCCATGCCTTGGCCAAGGTATCTGAGGATGCAGGCAGGTGGGTTCTCCACAGTGCGGCGGCGGCGGCATACGACGCGTTCGCCTGGATGGTCGCAAGCCGGGATTGCCAGCGCGTAAACTCCACAGGCGCTTCCCACCGCTGCTCCGTAAGAAGCCGGTAGGCGAAGATGTCTGAGTTGCGCCGCCCTACAAAGTATTTGGGGGGGGTGAGGAGCATGACGCGGAGGGCGCCCCGTTGGCGAGCAGTTTCAGCCACTGCGGCTCTCGCACTGGAGCCCCGTAGGCAAGCTGACGGACACGCATTGCTCCTTCACCCCTCAGGCCAATCCTCTCCAGGAGACGAGGATGCGGAGGGGTCGTCTTGTTTAATGTTTCACGGCGATATCGCCGCCAATGGCTATGGCGTCCATGCCCGTCTTGAGGAAGCAGCCGATGGCCTCCTGTGGCGTGCGTATGGCGTGCGTACAATCGGCCCGCCCTTCACGCTGAAAGAAGTAGTGAGGAGTGCGAGCAGGCCGATCGGATCGCCAAAGGGGTTGATCAACGTGCAGTATCGCGGGTTATCCCGCCGCCTGACCGGTCTGTACGCGGCAGCGCCGTCCATGTGTGCAGCACGGCCGGGATCCTGCTCCGCGTCTCAGGCTTGTTCACGCTTGTCAGGATCACAGGCGGTCGGAAGACTGGATTCACCGGGTACTCGTTCTTTCGCTCCTGCAGCAGCAAAGGGCAGGAGGGACGTCACGGCGCGGAGAGGCCGCTGCGCCTGTGTCATCCGTATCCTCCGCCTATTCCTCTTGAGTGGTGGGTAGGGGCAGTAGTGTGTTGGCCAGCAATTTGACCGGCTCAAAGCCTTCCGCGGCTTCCGTCCGCACTTCGGCGCCGCGCAGGCGCGCCCGCCACTCCCACTGGCCGAAAAACTTGTCGCCGCCCAGGCGCTCGTATTCGTCCTTGTGAGCGCGGATGCCCTGCAGCTTCAACTCCAGGTACCGCGAGATGTCCACGTAGACGCTCGGACGGAATGGGGTGGTGGAGACCGGCGGCCGGCCTGGTTGAGGCTCAAACATGAGGATGTTTTGGTAGTGTCGTGCCGCCGAGATGACGGCCTTGGCCGTGTTCTGGTGGTCTTGTTGGTTGTCCTCCATCCAGTGCGTGATGATGAGGTCAGCGTGGCGGTCGTCAAACACGCGGTTAAGCGGCTGGATGGAGTCTTTGGAGTAGGGCACCTCGTTGTTCTGGAACGGTAGGAGGACGGTGTCGGCTGTTCCCAAAACCTTGGCGCCCTCCAGCACGTCCCGTCCGCCCTCCGGACGGAACGTGCGTCCGAAGTGGTCCACCGAGGGCGTAGTGGTCATGACGACCAACGTGATGCGGGCGCCAAGGTCGCGCAGGAGGGCAAGGGTGCCGAAGCAGCCAAGCTCAAGGTCATCAGCATGCGCCCCGACGGCCACGACGCTGCGGATTCCATGGGGAACCTTCGCCGGGCGGGAGGTCATGCTCACTCCTTGATTGCCAGGTAGTCGCCGATGGCCAGCACGTCAATGCTCGTCTTGAGGAAGCACGCGACGGCCTCCTGTGGCGTGCACACAATCGGCTCGCCCTTGACGTTGAAAGAGGTGTTGAGGAGGACGGGCACGCCGGTCAGATCGTCAAAGGCCTTGATCACATTGTAGTATCGCGGGTTGTCCTGCTGTCTGACCGTCTGCACGCGCGCCGTGCCATCCACGTGTACCACCGACGGTATCTTATTTCGCGCCTCGGGTTTGATCGTGCATGCGAGGATCATGAACGGGTGGAATACTGGGTTCACTAGGTACTCGTCCATCCGCTCGTACAGTAGCGAGGGGCAGAAGGGTCGCCACGGCTCGCGGAACTTTACCTTGTTGTTGACGATGTCCTTCATCTTGGGGTCCCGTGGGTCGGTGAGGATGCTGCGGGAGCCGAGGGCGCGAGGTCCGTACTCCATGCGGCCCTGGAACCAGCCAACGACGCGCTGCTTGGCGAGGTGTTCGGCGGTCTCCCTTTCTATACTGGCGGAGCGATGATAGTGGACGCCGGCCTCATCGAGGGCGGCCTTGATCGCGGTCTCGGTGAACTGAGGTCCGAGATACACGTCCTTCATGAGGAGGCCGCTCACGTCGCCGGTCAGCTCGTGGTGGAGGGCGGCAGCTGCGCCGAGGGTGCAGCCGCCGTCGTCACCTGCGGCGGGCTGAATAAAGATGTCGTCTATGTCCAGCTCCTCAAACATGCGACCGTTCATCTTGCAGTTGAGGGCGACGCCGCCCGCCAGGCACAGCTTGCGGGCACCCGTCTCCCGGAGTGCCAGTTTCGCGAGCTCCAGGCCGACGCGCTCCAGTTGCTCTTGGGCGGCGAATGCGACGTCCTTGAGCTGCTCGGAGATCTCGCCGCCGCGAAGCCGCGGCGGGCCGAAAGCCTCCACGAACTTATCGGTGAACCGGTCGCTGATGGTGCGCTTGCCGTAGAAGACCCACGTGGGATCCAGGCTGTAGCCGTCGGGGCGGACGCGCAGGACCTGGTCCAAGAGTGCCTGGTACTTGGGGTTACGCTTGCCGTATGGCGCGAGGCCCATGTACTGGCCCTCGCCGTCGTAGGCCTGAAAGCCGCCGTGGACGGTGAACGCGGCGTAAAACCAGCCAAGAGAGTTAGGGATATTGTACTCTTTGATCTTGCGGAGCGTGCCGCCCTTGCCCTCCCAGATGGCCGTGCAATTCTCCTCGCCCGAGCCGTCCAGGGTGATGACCGCCGCATGGTCAAAGCCCGAGCAGAAGTAGGCGGTAGCGGCATGGGCATAGTGATGTGGAATGAACCTGATAGGGGGTATGTCCTCGCGTTTGAAGCCCGCCTCTATGAGCTTGTTGAGGATATGGGCGGTGTATACATCCGGGTCCCATTTGTGGAGCTGATTGATCTCCCACTCCAGAGTCTTCTCGTCCTTGGTGTCCCGGTATGTGTGCCAGCCGCGCAGGAAGAACTCGGCCATTTTGGTGGGGTATTTATTGACATCCCAGCCGATGGCGATGTAGCTGACCTCACGCATGGCAATGCCTCCCTCGCGGAGGCAATACCGAATTGCGTTGGCCGGGAAGTACCCTGGGGCGTGCTTCACTCGGACAAACCGCTCTTCCTCGGCAGCGGCCACCAGCCGGCCGTCCTGCAGAAGGCACGCGGCGTTGTCTTGCGAGATATCGATGAGTCCTAGAATGTTTAGCACAACTTGCTCGCTTCGTGGTCACACAACCAGAAAGTTTTCTCTCACACTACCTCAGCAAGAAGGTGGCGGTTACGGTGTGTCATTCCGAAGAGCCGCGACCGCAGTGAGGGCGACCCTTCGTTTCCCTTTTGCGGAGCCGATGTGGAAGAAGCCGCCACCTAAGGATGCCGCCGATTCCCGTAGCCGTCAAGCCTCACGCGCCTTGGCGAGCACGCTGATGCCGTTGGGGCTACGCCGGTGGACGGTGATGCTTTGAAGGCCAGCTTCCTCAAACCACTCGACGACCTCATCTTCCGTGTGCTTGTGGGCATACGTCGGGTGGTAGTGGTCGAAGACCCCGAAGTTGTTCTCTTCAAAGGTAAAGATGTCGTTCCAAAAACACTTGAGCACCTGGTAGTAGATGAACCGTTGGAGGTCGTACTGGCCCGCCTTGATGTCCAGATAGGGGATGTCCTGGGGCACGGCGATGTCAACGCGGAGGTCCGTGAGCGCCTTGCCGAGCGCGGTGATGGGTTTGCATGCCTCCCACGCCTCCTCCGGAGGGAGGGCGCTGATGCGCTCGCGGAGGAAATCGTCTGCCCACTCTCTGAGTGGGGGCATCTTCTTATACACGTGGATGAGGATGGCGCCGCCGGGCGCCAGCAGCGGGACGATGCTCAGGAACGCCCTACGCGTGTCCGGCGTGTGGTGGAGCACGCCATCGGCTATCACAAAGTCAAACTGGCCGGGCCGGAACGGCGGGCGAAACAGGTCTGATTGGGCTACGCTGACATTGTCTATCCCCCTTGTGTTTCTGTAGGCATGGAGAGCCGCGGAGCTGAGGTCAAAGCCGAACACCCGCCCCGGCGAATGTCTTGCTATCATGCGCAGTTTCTGGCCCACGCCGCAGCCCACGTCCAGGATGAGGCGCTTGTCCCGGAAGTAGGCGTGAAGTTCTTCCTGCGTGTCCAGGCCGAGTTTCGAAGCAGTCCACAGGTCGTAAAACTTCTCGTGGTCGGCATTGCCTACAGCGTAGGCGGGAAAGCGGTCCCACTTGTGGCTGAAGCTGGCGCGGGTCCTGGCAACGCCCTCGGCGGCGGCGGGTTGCGGCGTCGCCTCGCTGCTCTGATGGCGCTCCTTGGATGGTCTGAGGGATCCGGTCTGCGCCTCGCTTGCAAGCAGGATAGGCACGCCATCTTGGATAGGATATGCCTGCGTACAGCTGACGCAGTTTAATTGACCTCGCTCTACCTGGCCGCCCTCCTCTTGAGCGAGGGAAAGTGCTAATGAATGACCACACGCTGGGCAGGCAAACCAGCCCGCGCTCTCCGGCCGCATAAGCGTTTCCTCCGTACCGTCCATCCAATGGGGGCTTGTATACTTGAGGCAGTCACTGCCTCAAGTATACAAGCCCTTGCGCACGTTGATACTTCGCCGGAGATGCGTGGGTCCGTTGCGAGACGTTTCTCGTTTGTCGGCCCTAGGTGCCAATCCACACAGGCACCGCTATTCTCTTGGCGAGGCGAGAACCCGAGAGGAGGAGTCGTAATGCCATTAGACCCACAGGTCAAGAAGATCATGGACCAGAGGGCGGCCAATGGCGGAAGGCCGGCGCCGATGACGGCGCCTGGCCCAGCGGTGTACCGGGCTGAGGATCGGATTATCGCGGGACAGGGGGCAGGCATCCCCATCCGCGTCTACACTCCGCTGGGCGACGGGCCGTTCCCCGCGCTGGTGTGGTTCCACGGTGGCGGATGGGTTGGCGGAAGCGTGGACATGGTTGACAGCCAGGCGCGGCACCTGTGCAAGGGTGCGGAGTGCGTGGTGGTTTCGGTGGACTATCGGCTGGCGCCGCAGCACAAGTTCCCAGCGCCCGTGGAGGACTGCTACGACGCGACGGCCTGGACGGCGCGCAACGCGGCGCTCTTTAACGTTGACCCGAGCCGCATCGCCATTGGCGGCACGAGCGCGGGCAGCAACCTGGCCGCCGGCGTGGCGCTTATGGCACGCGATCGGAAAGAACCCAAGCTGGTGTTGCAGGTGCTGGTGTACCCGGTGACGGACCGCAACTTCACGACCAAGTCGTACCACGAGAACGGCGGCGGCGAGTACGGACTGAGCAAGCAGAGCATGACGGAGATGTGGGACAAGTACCTGGCGAAGCCCGAGGACGCCAAGAACCCGTACGCGGCGCCGCTGCAGGCTAAGAGCCTGGCCGGTCTGCCGCCCGCGTTGGTGCAGACGGCTGAGTACGACCCGCTCCGCGACGAGGGCGAGGCCTACGCCGAGGCCCTGAGGAAGGCGGGCGTGGCGACGACCTGCACGCGGTATCCCGGCCTGACCCACGGGTTCTACGGCCAGTGGAGCCAGGTGGACAGGGCCATGTCGGCCATCAACGAGGCCGTCGGCGCGCTGAAGGCCGCCTACTCGGCCAGGACGCCGCAGCCCGCCGGGAGGCGGTAAAAGCCACATCAGGCGACGTAGGGGCGACCCGGCGGGTCGCCCCTACGGATTTCGCGGACGGCCTCGCGGAGTGGCGGACGAATGGTAGGGGCGCAGCATGCTGCGCCCCTACCGTGTTCTCCAGCAGGCGTGTGAACACGGTCACCGACCTGGCTGTCCATTGCCCTTCTCCGCCAGGAAGGAATGGAATGCCTCCCGGACGGGCGGCGGCCTGAGTTTGCCACGCTGGGCGTTCTGCTCGTTTTGGTACCGCTGCTGCCACGGCTCGCCGACGTAGCCGATGAGGAGCCCCTTGACTCCCTGGACCATGACGGAGTCGTTGGCGGCGATCTGCTCGGCGATGGCCATGGCCTTGGGCATGACCTGGTCGGGCGCGACGAGGTGGTTGAGGAGGCCGATGCGGAGGGCCTCGTCAGGCTCAACGACGCGTCCGGTGAAGAGCAGCTCCTTGGCGATGGGCCAGCCGACCTGCATGGAGAGGCTCCACGTGGAGTTGACGCGGCCTGCGGTGACGCCGAGGAAGCGGAGCCGGCTGCGGCTGCTGCCCACGCGGATGTCCAGGCACGAGGCGAGGAGCGCGCCGCCGCCGTAGGCGAGGCCGTTGAGCGCGCCGATGGTGGGCTTGGCGCAGAAGGCGACGGTGTGGGTGAAGGGGGGGCGGCCCAGGTCGCCGATCTGGGGCTCCGGCCCGTCGGTGCCGCGGGCCATCTCCTTAATGTCGGCGCCGGCGGAGAAGGCACGTTCGCCCGCGCCGGTGAGGACGAGGACGCGCACGGCGTCGTCGGACTCAAACGCCTTGATGGCGTCCACGAGCTCGGTGAGGAGCTGGCTGTTCATGGCGTTGAGCACCTCCGGCCGGTTCAGGGTGATGACGCCGACGGCGTCCTTCTTTTCGGCGAGGATGGCCTGGTAGGTCATTGTGGCCTCCGTTTAGGGTCTCTATTCTCTTCTCTGGTTGGCTTTTCATTGGGTGCGATTGTTTTTGCATTTGCTGTCAGCTTGTCGGAATTGTTCTGATTTGTTGTCGCCGAGGTTTCGCACGATGCGTTTCTGTGTTGACGATGCGGTGGAAGGCTTCATAAAGTCCTGCGCGGAAGGGAAAACTTTTTTGTGCTGAGTGGGGACGCAGCGGCTCAGGGCAGCGCGGGTCAAGTACAGCACTATAGGGAAACGCAAGGGTTGGCGAAGAGGAAGTGTGATCATGGGATCAGAGTAGGGCACAGGGGAGTGAGCGGGCAAGGGGAGGATGGCAGTGGGGGGGTCGTGGTTGTGGGTTGCAATTGGGGTTCAGGTCGGGATGAGGCCCTTCGACAAACCCATTCGCTCCGCTCAGGGCGCTTCGCGGCTCAGGGCGAATGGATTCGGCAGCTTGCGACGGGGAGGTGGTTGAGTCGCGCTAAGGCAGGCGGTGACAGCGGGAGCGGGAGAGATTCCTGGGTCGTCGCTGCGCTTCTTCCTCAGAATGGCGGGTGGGAGGTGGTTGAGTCGCGCGGAGGGGTGTGGAGAGGGCGGAAGCAGGAGAGATTCCTCGGCCGTCGCTGTGCTCCTCCTGCCGGACCTGAACTCACTGGACATCGGGCAGGGGAAGAGCTACAGCTACACATTTGGGCGCGCGGGCGAGTGGGCGTACCACTGCAGCGCGCACTATCCACAGGGGATGGTGGGGAGCGTGCTGGTGCGGTAGCCGTGACGGCAAGCATCGTTGACACGTGCCAAGGGAGGCCCGTAGAATCGGCCATCCTTGGTAACTGGGAGGCCACGTGGCCCCTGCGAAGCAACTCTACGAACTCCAACAGCTTGAGCTTGAGGCGCAGCAGCGCGTACAGGCGCTGAAGACCGTCCAGGTCCGCTTGCAGGACACGGGCGCGCGGGACCGCGCTCAGGGGCAAGCCGCCGGCGCAAAGAAGCGCGCCGACGGGCTGCGAGCCGAGCTCCGCGACGCGGAACTGGCGGTGCAGAGCCTGGTGAGCCGTGTTCAGGAGACCGAGCAGCGTTTGTATGGCGGTCGTACGACCAACTCCAAGGAGCTGGTGAGCCTGCAGGACGACCTGAAGATGCTGACCCGTTTGCGCCAGGAGGGTGAGGTGAAGGTGCTGACGTTCATGGGGCAGGCGGAGTCGGCGGAGGCGGGCGCGGCGTCGACGCAGCTGGAGGCGGTCGCCGCGTTGAAGGCGTGGGAGGAGCTACAGGGCCAGCTTCGCCAGGACGAGGCGGGGTTGATCGTCGAGATCACGGAGTACGAGGGGCAGGTCGGGTCCGCGGCAGCCGCATTGAGTGGGCGCGAGACGGCGCTGTACGCGGCGCTCAAGAAGGCGCGCGGCGGCGTGGCGGTGGGGCGGGTGGAGCGGGGGTTATGCCGGGGCTGCGGAGTGGCGCTGCCATCGGGCGACGTGCAGCGGGCGAGGGCGGCGCAGGAGCTGGTGCGGTGCAACAGCTGTGGGCGGGTTTTGTACGTGGCGTAGGCTCAGATGGGCTTCCTGCCGGCTGACCTGACTTCCTAACTGTCTTTCAGCTTCGCTCAGGACAGGCTCTAACCTCCCCTTACGTCGCACTACCACGATGGAAGAACGGTTGCAAATGTCGGTGCCATGAGTCAGGCCATAGACCATCACCTCCTCTTGGTCCGCCCGCAGAACGCCTAACGTTTCGCTTCAGCCGCACCGGCTCGCGGGCGTCGGCTGCAAGCGATTACTAGGCGAACTTCTGCGGAACCCGCCTTCGCTATCATATTAGGCCTGAGACGTTCCTTGCCTCATCAACAGAAAGCCACCGCTTCTTCACCGTAATGGCTCGATGCAGTAAGCGATGGCAGTTAGCGCAGAGAAGCACCACATCTCCCAGCTTCGTAATGCGTGCGCCTGAACGCGATAAAGGAACAAGGTGGTGTGCTTCAAACATTGCATCCTCGAGGAGGCCATTCTTTGAATTAGGATTGGTCGAGCACATGTCACAGGAGAGGGGGCCATTGCGACGTCGTGCCGCTAGTAATCGCTGCCGTATCCTTGGGTCACGTTCCCGGCGATTGTGAAGCTCTGTGACCAGGCGCCCCTCGGGAAACTCAGGCTCTGATTCAAAGCTTTCGGGCAAGGACTCTGCTGCGCTTATGCCGACTTTGGTGAGGTTTGACAGTTGTTTGGTACGCATAGGATCGCCGCCCAGTTCCTCCCACACCAGACGATCCATTTCAGATACGTTGTCCAAACCTTTTCCGGTCGCAACCTGGCGAATGTTTTGCAGTTTGAACGCCACGCCGGCTGGGTTGCGGAAGGACTCCTTCCTGGACGCGAGGGCGTGATGCGGAAAGCGGCGAAGTAGACCAGACAGCTCCTGAACGCGTTTGTCACCTTCAGACGGAATGTGCGGCGTTAGATCAAAGTAAAGATCAAGAGCGAGCACTGTCTCATCCCGCGTCCATTTCGGATTGCCGTGTCCGTGTGTACGCGCCATTGCGATGTCTCCTAACCATTGATTGACTCGCCATGTTGCCCTGATAACGCGCTATTGGACAGGTTTTCAGGCAGTTTTGCCCGATGCCTGTTATCAGCGCTCCCAAACCACCACGCAGGTATTCTATGCCTGCCTCGACGAGGTCTCAACAGCCCAAACCCCTCGATGAAGTGCGACAGGTGCTCCGTCTGCACCACTACTCTATTCACACCGAGCGGTCCTATGTGAAGTGGAGCGCACGATTCGTCCGTTTCCACGACATGGGCTCCCGCGAAGACCTCTACCTCATCCTTCGGCTTCCCGTTCGCTTCGCTCAGGCCCTTCGCCTTCGGCTCGAGGGCAGGCTTTCGGCTCACTCAGGACAGGCTCTAACCTCCCCTTACCAAGGGGCGGAATCTTGTGTCTCCCTATGCTACTGCTACTATGCTTGAGGGTGAGGCCCGCCCAGGTTGGCACGCTTGGAGGCATGAGAGATGGAGCGACCACGCACGCGGCCCGAGGTGACGGTTCCGAAGAACGACGACGGGTACTTTGAGGAGATGACGCGGGCGGTCTTCCAGGCTGGGATTGACTGGGGCGTGATCCGGAAACGGTGGCCCGCGTTCCGCAAAGCGTTTAAGAGGTTCTCGGCGAAGAAGGTGGCGCTGTTCAGTCCGGACGACGTGGACTACCTGCTGAGCGCGGAGTCGGGCGTTGTGCGGAACTTCAAGAAGGTCTCGGCGACGCTGCACAACGCCGCGAAGGTGGTGGAGGTGCGCGAGGAGTTCGGCTCGTTCCGCGCGTATCTGCGGAGCATGGACGAGATGCCGTACGCGGCGAGGGTGAAGGACTTGAAGCGCCGGTTCAAGCACGTTGGGGACACGGGAGCGTTTGTGTTTCTGTACTCGGTTGGAGAGGACGTGCCGTCGTGGCACGACCGGAAGGTGAGTGGGAAGGGGAGGGCGACACCGGTGCAGAGGCGCGGGACGGGGAGAGGGGAGTAGGCTGCCTGTGAAGAACGGTGGTCTTGCACGTCGTTATAGGATAGTGTTTCTCATACTTCGTTACGTTGGATCAGGTGCTACGTTTCACCCCCACCCCCATTCGCTTCGCTCAGTGCAGGCTCTTAATCTTCCCCCTCAACGGGGGAGGAGATTGCTCTCGAGCGCCACTTCCAAAACTAACGGAATGTCAGAGGCACTACACTAGGCAGACGACGGCACGAGTGCGGGGCGCAGCCACTCGGCGGGCGGTGTGCCGCCCGGACGGCCGCTGACCCAGTACACGCGGCAGCCCAGGCCGTAGGGGCCGTCGGGGAGGTTGGGTTCAACGTCGCGGCTGTTGACGAGCACTGTTGGCGAACCGACGAAGCGCAGGCCCGCAGCGTCTTCGGGCGTGGTCACTTGCAGCAGTTCGACTGCGTCTGGCAGGCCGGCTTCGCGGAGGGTTGCACGCAGGTCGGCGAGGGTTTGCCGCCAGTTGGGGCACCCTTCAAAGTAGAGGAACTGCACCCGCATTCTGCCACCTCCATCGTCCGATGTCTCGCCACCTGTTGGATGCGGCGCGACGGGCGGCGGATACCATGCTACGGCGGCGAGGACAGGGTACAATACTCATGAGGCCGGTGGGCCGGGTGGCCGCTCCTCGTTCGCGTCAAGCGGGCGGGGAGAGGAAAGTCCGAACTCCTTCAGGCAGGGTGCTGGGTAACGCCCAGGCGGGGTAACCCGACGGAAAGTGGCACAGAGACGAAACCGTCCTTCCCGCGAGGGAGGGACAAGGGTGAAAACGGGAGGTAAGAGCTCCCGGCTCCTGGCGGTGACGCCGGGGGCGGCTAAACCCCACCCGGAGCAAGGCCAAATAGGGGGACGCAAGGCGCCTGAACTGTCCCCGGGTTGGCCGCACGATCCCGATGGCAACATCGGGACAAGATGGATGGCCACCGTCCTTCCCGCGAGGGAGGGACACAGAATTCGGCTTACAGGCCCACCGGCTTCATTTCCTCTCGTCTCTCTTGCACGAGTTATTCTGGCCACCACCACCGGCTTGCTAGGCGGGCGCCAGTGCTGGCGCCGCTCTTTGTGGGCACAATCCGTGGAACGAGTGCGCAGAGCGCCTCTTGAATCGTCGCCGTTCTCGGACTATACTATGAGATAAGTTTGCGCCTCGGCTCGACCGAGGCCCGTTAGGAGGATGGAGCCATGTCTGTTCCGTCCAGTTATCAGGTTGCCAGGCCGCTGGGCGCGCTGCTACCGACCGTCTCATTGCTTCTGCGATTCCTCGTGACGATACTTCAGACCTTCTTGCTCGCCCTCAGCCTCTTTTTCAGCTTGCTTGCCGTGCCGCTCGTCGTCCCGGAGCTGTTGCAGCGCCTTCTCCGCCTCGGATCGAGCGCCATGAGCTCGGTTGCGGACGGTCTGGCGCGGCCCAGACGGGGAGTGAATGTCACCCACGTGGCGGTGCAGCAGCTCCCGGAGAAGAAGGACGAGGAGCAACCAGTCTGGAACGGGCGGCCCGGCGCGATGTTTCCCCGCAAGGCCGTTTGATCGGGCCAAGCCTGGCCGGGACTAGAACCCGTCCCCAAAAACGGTTGCCTACCCAAAGGGTTTTCGGCAAGGATGACCCGAAGTTGGCAGGCAGGCGTTTGACCCTCATCCCTTCGTCTCGGCTCAGGGCAGGCTTTAACCTTCTCTCATCAGTCAGTGGAGAAGGAATCGTGGGACTACTTCTGGAACTGGCGAGGAATCCCGGCTTTCCATGCTCGGTGAGCCGGATGACCTAACGAGTTTGTGAGCGCCACTGTCGGGTGAGAGGAAGGAGCGTCAAGGCATGGCTACGGAGCGACGGCGGGGTGAAGAGATGTGGCAGCAGGTGGCGCTCTGGAGGCGCGAAGGCCTGACGTACGCGCAGGTGACCAAGCGCCTTTCGGAGCCGGCGGCGATGCTGCGCTTCAACCTGCGCGACGTGCCGGGCGAGGGCACGATCCGGAAGGAGCTGCGCCGAGTCCTTGGGGTTGCTCAGGACGCGACGTCCGCGTCCGAGTCAGGCGCGGCCCCGCAGGCGTCTCCGATCGCGTAACAGACCAGGAGCGAGTTATGGGGCGTTGCCCTTCTTGACCACGAGGACTGGGCGGGATGGCCTTGATGGCGTGGGCCTGCGCGGAGCGAACCGTGTGGGGGCGAACGAGACGGGTGTGAGGCTGGACGCGGCGGTGCTGATTTAGGCCGCGATGCCCCAGAGTAATGGGGCATCGCGTGCCGTGCGGGCGGGTGGGGGGCTTTCTACAGACACGTCCCCATACACTTCGCGGTTCTTGCGGTAGCAGGCGCTGTTCTGCTCAGTAACGATACCCGGCCGTGCAGCGATTGAAGCGGCTCCATTTTCAAGCGCCGCTCTATACGGCGCTCTTGCTCCGTCTACCATCGGGCCAGCCTTCCACGGCCTGCATTGCCCTCTATACTGCGAAGAAGGTTTCGCTATGCCTGTCGCATCTCATACCGATTCGCATTGACAACGCCATGAATTATACCGGAGCATCACGTCATCTGGGTGTCAGGCCTTTCCGCCCCACCGACCCTTCGCTTCGCTCAAGGGCATGCTCTAACCCCTAACCCCTTCCCTAAAAGGAAGGGGGACATCCCTTCTTTGGGGTTTGTGGCTCCTTCACGGCGAATTGGTACAATCTTCGTGGAGTGCGTTAAGCGGCGAAGAGATTGGGGGTCCGTTGACCACGGAGCGGCTGGACGCGGAGCAGGTGCGGTTGAACCTCGGGACGCAGGCGATCGGGCAGCGGGTGGTGTGCCTGGACCGGGTGTCGTCCACGATGGACGTGGCGCGCTCGGAGGCGGAGAAGGGCGCGCCGGACGGCATGGTTGTCGTCGCCGAGGAGCAGACGGCCGGGCGAGGGCGGTTCAAGCGGGAGTGGCTCTCGCCGAGGGGCGAGGACCTGCTGTTCTCGGTTGTGCTGCGGCCACGGCTTCACCAGATGCCTGGAGTGAACATGGCCGCCACGCTGGCTGTCCTGCACACGGCGGAGAAGGTGGCGGGCCTTGCGCCAACACTGAAGTGGCCGAACGACGTGCGGGTGGACGGCAAAAAGTTGTGCGGGATTCTGGTGGAGGACGTGCTGGAGAAGGGTGAGGTCAGGTTCGCCATCGTGGGCGTAGGGCTGAACGTGAACATGGACGCGAGGCGGTACCCGGAAATCGCGGAGACGGCCACGAGCCTGGCGACGGCGGCGGGGCAGCGGTTTTCGCGGCTGCTGGTGCTGCGCACGCTGCTGCAGGAGATGGACCGGCTGTACGTGGCGATGAGGCGGGGCGAATCGCCGTACGCGGACTGGCGCGCCAACCTGGAAACGCTGGGGAAGCGGGTGCAGGTGCGGTGGCAGGACACGGTGGACGAGGGCGTGGCGAGCGACGTGGACACGCAGGGCAACCTGGTGCTGACGAAGGCGGACGGCACGATGGTGACGTTGGTGGCGGGGGAAGTGACGTTGCAGGTGTGAGCTAGCTACTGAGTGTGCTTATGCGAACGCTTGTGGGTTTTGCTTTGTACTTGGACAGGAGGGTCCGCACGCTGCGTTCAGACCGCAAGCCAGCTTCCACTTCCGATGTAAGCAGTTCAATTGCGCCAGCCAACCGAGAGGAGGGGCTGTCAGGGTCGATGATGTAGGTTGGGAGTCTAGCGTCCACCCATGCGACCAGACCGCTTAGATCAATCTCCTTCGCCAAGTATTGGTCCAGTTTGCTAAGGAGAGCACTATAAGCATCCATGACAACACGACCACCAAGCGACGAACCTACTGTAGAGTAGGTCACGGAAGCTGAACTGCGAGCAATGTTTAACCAGCAGCGGCTTCCAGATCGGGTGAGCACTGGTGAACTGGTCCGGCGGACACTCCACTACGATACCCATCTCACGCGGAATCAGCGGGAGCGGCTCAACAGGGCCGTAACCGATGACTCAAGGTGTCTCCCCGAGTGCTCGCGAAGCCAAATGGCGCTCTACACCACGAGGGTTGGTGAACCTATGGCGCTTGTGCATCAATACCGGCGGCCGGATGGTACGCTTGGGGCAAGTGGGAGACCAGATTCCAAGGTGGTGTTCTCTGGAGGGAAGGTTATCAAGGCTCGCAAGTGACGCCGCCGAGGCTGGTTGGCAGATTGCGACGGCCCATCTGCGGGGTCTGATGAACAGGAGGTCTGCGTGCTTGAGAAGCTGAACCTGGACGGCAAGGTGGTGGTGATCACGGGCGGGGGCACGGGCCTGGGGCGGGAGATGGTGCGGCACATGGCGCGCGCGGGGGCGGATATTGTGATTGCGGCGCGGCGTCTGGGCCCGATTGAGGAGGCCGCCGAGGAGGTGCGCTCGATGGGCCGGCGGTCGTTGGCCTTGCCCACGGACGCGACGGACACGAAGCAGATAGCCGCGCTGTTTGAGCAGACGATCAGGGAGTTTGGCAAGGTGGACGTGCTGATCAACAACGCGGGCATCGTCCGGGGGCAGCGGCGCAAGCAGCTGTGGGAGATCACGGACGAGGAGTGGCGCGTGGGCATAGACGTGAACATGAGCAGCGCGTTCTACTGCTCGCGGGCCATCATCAAGCACATGGTGGACCGGGGGAAGGGGCGCATCGTCAACGTGTCGTCGGGGTTTGGGCTGCGGGCCGGGCGGGACAACTACATGTACGGCTGCGGCAAGGCGGCGGTCGTACAACTCACGCGCATTCTGGCGTTCAGCTACGGGGCGGCGGGCGTGACGAGCACGTGCATTGTGCCGGGGGTCATTCCCACGGAGTCCTCCACGCAGACGGGGTTTGGCGCGCGCAACGAGTTCATTCCGCTCGGGCGGGCGGGCATTCCGAACGAGATCGGCCCGCTGGCGGTGTTTCTGGCCTCGGACGCTTGCGAGTACATGAACGGCGAGATCTTCGCCATTGACGGGGGGGCGCTGGCGGCGGGGGCGTCGCCGACGGGCTATGCGCCGGTGATTCCGCTGAAGGAGTGAGGGGAAAACACCCCCATCCTAACCTTCCCCCTCAAAGGGGGAAGGGATATTGAGGAGAGACATATGCCCATTCCAGCAGAGTGGGACCTGACCGGCAAGGTGGTGGTGCTCGCTACGGGGAACCGCGGGTGGGGGCCGACGCTGGCCTCGGGGCTTGCCGAGGCGGGCGCAGATGTGGCGATCATCGGGCACGACGAGAAGGAGCTGGCGGCCTCGGCGGAGGCGGCGGAGAAGTACGAGCACCGCGTGGTGACGTACGCGGCCGACCTGACGCGTCAGGTGTCAGTGCGGGGGGCGTTCCGCCGGGTGCTGCGCGCGCTGGGGCGTGTGGACGCCCTGGTCAACAACGCGCAGGTGGAGTTCGCGAAGCCGATCATGGAGGTGACGCCCGCCGAATACGACCGGGTGATGGACCGGAACGTGAAGGCGGCCTTGCTGTGCTGCCAGGAGGCGGCGCGGTTCATGATTGAGCAGAAGAAGGGGCGCATTGTGAACATCGCCTCGGCGCTGGCGCAGCGGGGGCAGTGGAACGAGACGGTGTACTGCGCGAGCATGGGCGCGCTGGCGCAGCTGACGATGGCGCTGTCGCTGGAGCTGGCGCGGAGTGGCATCAACGTGAGTGGCATCGGGCCGGGGTGGTTCACGACGGAGGACATTCCGCTGGAGAAGCAGCGGGAGCAGAACCTGGTGCGGTTCCTGCCGTCGCGGCGGCTGGGTCACCCTCGGGACATCGTGCCGCTGATGGTGTACCTGTGCGCGGACGCGTCCTCTTACATGAGCGGGCAGGTGATCTACGTGGATGGGGGTGCGCTGTCGCACGCATAGCAAGGGCAGTGCGCCGTTCGCTTCGCTCAGGGCAGGCTCTTGACCGAACAACCGCGGCAGGGCTTGCCCTGCACCCTTCACCGCGAAGGATGTTGGTCATGATGAGCGAACTGGCTCGCGAGAGAGGTCTTAATTGCGGAGTTGCTCACGGTGGTGAGCTTACGAGGGATGTGGGCACGCGGATGAACCGTTTGGAGTACCAGAGTGATCCCACGGTGTGCGACTTCGTCATCTGGGTTACTCCATTCGTCACTGGCGATCAGGTCCTAAAGCATGGATGATATAGTCCCAAATGGGGGAGATGGTCCTGCAATTCCCTTTTCGACGCATACCTTCAGTTCGAATGGCGAGGGCAGTCATTCGACGATAACGTGGCTGTGCTGGACACTCTGAAGAGTTCGCTGCGAGACGCCGTCGCTACGCGGGACGCCGATAGATTTCTCAAAGCAGCTATTGATGTGGTGAAATGGGGAGGCGTCCGTCAGCGGAAACTACGCAACTTAGGGAAGGATGCACTTCCCAAGATTGAGGCAGATGCAAGGTTGCTTGATCCAAGGTCTGCGGACACGAGGAAACTATCGGGAATCCAGTTCATGAATTTGGGTTTCAGTAAAATATACTCTCTCCTCGTTGACGGTCTCCCCATATATGACAGTCGCGTTGCATGTGGGCTAGGCTCGTTTGTCAGGATGTATTGTCATGAGAGATGCTTGGAGACTGTGCCGGACCAACTTGCGTTTGGCGTTCTGCTCAATCAAGAGAAAACGGTCAGGAATCCCTCTTCGGGGACTCTTGAGTTTCATACTCTTGGGTCGGGACAGGTTAGGAAGTACGCGACTTCCAACCTGATGGTCGCCTGGTTGCTTGAACCGTTGGCGGAGCTAGGCCAGTTCGGGTAGTTGCTTGCTGGACGACGGCTTTTAGCGTTACAGTCTGCTCTTTTTATGATCGGCTACGCGCCGTTAGAGCAGGGGAGCCTCGCAGCCAAGTAGGGGCGAGGCGTGCCTCGCCCCTACGGTTTTCAGGCAGATTGATTGCTTCGGAGGGTACGCAATGGACCTGCAACTGGTTGGCAAGACCGCGATCGTCACGGGGGGCAGCCGCGGGATCGGCAAGGCGGTGGCGCGGGAGCTGGCGATGGAGGGCGTGGACGTGGCCATCGCCGCGCGGGACAAGAGGCAGCTTGACGCGACGGCGCAGGAGCTGGCCCGGGAGACGGGACGCCGCATCGTGCCGGTGCAGGCGGACACGGGTGACGACGAGTCGGTGCGGGCGATGGTGAAGGCGGTGGTGGACGCGTTCGGCAACGTGGACATCCTGGTGAACTGCGCGGCGCAGCCGGGAGGGCAGTCGGCGCCGCCGACGCTGGAGCAGATCACGAACGAGGACTTCTGGGCGGACATGAACGTGAAGGTGATGGGGTACCTTCGGTGCGCGCGCGAGGTTGCGCCGCTGATGAAGAAGCAGGGGTGGGGGCGCATCATCAACATCAGCGGGCTGGCGGCGCGGCAAAGCGGCTCGACGATTGGGAGCATGCGGAACGTGTCGGTGGCGGCGCTGACGAAGAACCTGGCCGACGAGCTGGGGCCGCACGGCATCAACGCGACGGTGGTGCACCCCGGCGCCACGTGGACGGAGAAGACGCCGGGGGTGCTGGCGCGTCAGGCGGCCAGCCAGGGCATCGCGGTGGAAGAGGCGGAGCGTCGCATGGCGCAGAACAATAGCGTGCGGCGGGTGATTGACGCGAAGGACATTGCGGTGGTGGTGGCGTTCCTGGCGTCGCCGCTTTCGGTAGCGATCAACGGGGATGCGATCGCGGCGGGCGGGGGTGTGGGGCGGGGAATCTATTACTAATACCATTCTACTTGAACGTGTCATAAATAGAATGGCGACGGCCTTTCTTTGTCATTCCGAGCGCGGCGAGTAATGTCCGCAGCCATGTTGCCGTCAGCCGTCGCGGGGAGATTCCGAGGTCGCGCAGCGACCGAGGAATGACAGTAAAACGTGCACGACGCCTTCACGTACAGTTGGTATAACAGGTGAGAGGGCGGCGTTACGTTTCTTCCTCGCCGAGGATGTCGCCGACGCGCAAGGTCACGTCGGGGAAGGCGAGTGGAGAGATGGTGTCGCCGCGCACGGCATAGCGGATGGAGCGGTAGTCGTTCGGCGATGGGTCCCGGTGGACCTCCACGCGCTGGGCCACCAGGTCCGCGAGCCAGACGTCGCGGATGCCTGGGCGGGCGTAGAGGGGGAGCTTGACGTCCTTGTCCACCTCAACGGTTGTATCTGAGACTTCTATGAGGAAGAGGACATCGGCGGGTCCAGGATGTGAGCGACGGTACGAGTCGGAGCGAGGCAGGAGGACGGCGAGATCCGGCTGCGGTTCGGACCGTTCGCTCAGCCGGATGGGGTTTTGGACGGCGATGATGGCGCGCGGCCCCAATTGCACTGTCAACGCGTGGTTGAGGTCATTCACACAGCCCGCGTGCCGGCTACCGATGGCCGTATCTTGACAATCTCCCCTTCCAGCAGCTCAACGCGGTCGTCCTCGGTGAGGATGCCAGCACCGAGCATCGTGTAGTACTCGTCCACGGTGAAGAGGCGCCGCTGGCGCTGGACAGCCATTGCCTTCGTCCTCATCAGGTGCTATCCGGGTGTGTCGTCCCTTCACCAGTGTAGCGCAACCTGCCGGAAAAGACCCACTCGCAAGCTCAGAGCATTAGCGCGGCACGGGCGTGCCGAATATCGTAGAATAGAGGGCAAGAAACGTAATCGGGCGTAAGCCCTATTGGTAAGTGAGCAACGCATGCAGTCACCCGAACCTGAGAACATCCGCAACGTCGCCGTGGTGGCGCACGTGGATCACGGGAAGACCACGCTGGTGGACGCGCTTTTGAAGCAGAGCCACATCTTCCGGGAGAACCAGAAGGTGGGCGTGCTGATCATGGACAGCAACGAGCTGGAGCGGGAGCGCGGCATCACCATCTTGGCGAAGAACACAGCGATCGCGTACCGGGGCATCAAGATCAACGTGATTGACACGCCCGGCCACGCCGACTTCAGCGGCGAGGTGGAGCGGGTGATCAACATGGCGGACGGCGTGCTGCTGGTGGTGGACGCCGTGGACGGCCCGATGCCCCAGACGGAGTTCGTGCTGCGCCAGGCGTTGCTGCACCATCTTAAGCCCATTGTCGTTATCAACAAGATTGACCGGTCCGCCGCTCGCGTGGATGAGGTCGTGAACCTTGTGCAGGACCTGTTCCTGTCCATTGCGGTGGACGCGGACCAGCTTGACTTTCCCATCCTGTACGCGGCGGCCAAGGAGGGCTACGCGCTGGTCAAGATGGGCGATCCGGCCGTGAACATTGAGCCGCTGTTCGAGGCGATGGTGAGGAACATCCCCGCGCCAAAGGGCGACCCGGATGGGCCGTTCCAGTTCCAGGTTGCGGCGCTGGACTATGACCACCACCTGGGGCCGGTGGCGATTGGGCGCATCTTCAGAGGTAAAGTCTCGCCGGGCGACCAGGTGGCGCGCATCCAGCGGGACGGGAGCGTGTCGCGTTTCCAGGCGACGCGGGTGCTGCTGTTTGAGGGGCTGGAGCGGAAGCCGGCGGACGTGGCGTCGGCGGGCGACATCATCGCGATGACGGGCGCGTTGGACTTCGTCATCGGCGAGACGCTGGCAAGCCCGGACGCGCCGGAGGCGCTGCCGGACATCGCCATCCAGGAGCCAACGGTCAAGATGAGCTTCGGCGTGAACAGCAGCCCGTTTTCGGGTCGCGAGGGGAAGTTTTGCACGTCACGACAGCTCCGCGAGCGGTTGATGCGGGAGCTGCGCACGAACGTGAGCCTGCGCGTGCAGGAGACGGGCAGCGCCGACGAGTTCATGGTCTCGGGGCGGGGCGAGCTCCACCTGGCCATCGTGATTGAGACGATGCGGCGCGAGGGGTACGAGTTCCAGGTCTCCAAGCCGGAGGCCATCACCAAGCAGGTGAACGGCGTGCTGATGGAGCCGTACGAGCTTCTGCTGCTGGACACCAAGGAGGAGTACCGGGGCGCGATCTCGCGGGAACTGGCGCTGCGCCGCGCCCAGATGCTGGAAGTGAAAAACGACGGCGCGGGCAACATGCACATGGAGCTGAAGGTCCCGACGCGAGGGATCATCGGATTCAGGAGCCTGTTCCTGCGGGCGACGCGGGGCAACGGTGTGCTGAACACGAAGTTCATCGGCTACGAGCCAATGGGCGCGGAGATACGCTCCTCTAGGAGCGGCGTCTTCGTGGCGACCGAGCCGGGCGTGGTGGTTGCGTACGGCCTGAGCAACGCGCAGGAGCGCGGCATGACGATGGTGGAGCCCGGCACGCACGTGTACGAGGGGATGGTGGTCGGCTACCACCAGCGGGACACCGACATTGCCGTCAACGTATGCAAAGAGAAGAAGATGACCAACATACGCTCCTCAACGTCGGACATCGCGGTGCGGCTCACGCCCGCGGTGAAGTACTCGCTGGAGGAGCACCTGGACTTCATCGTGGACGACGAGCTGCTTGAGGTGACACCGCAGAACCTGCGGGTCCGCAAGAAGGTGCTGGACAACGGCATGCGGCTCAAGCATGAGAAGTCGCTGGCTAAGGCGCAGGCTTAGGAGAGGCGAACTGTATGGGTGCCCCCCCCCCCCCACCGAGAGACGGAGCGGGTCATCAGCAACGCGAAAAGAGGGGGGGCTTCATGGCTGAGGTCAAGTCGCACCCGCAAGGGATGCCTTCTTGGGTGGGGCTGTCCACGATGGACGAGAAGGGCGCGGTGGCGTTCTACAGCGGGCTATTCGGGTGGAAGGACGACCCGCACCGATGGGGCCGGGGCAGTTCTACTACATGCAGCAGATCCGGGGGCTGGAGGTCTGCGCGATTGCCCAGCAGAGTCCTGAGGAGAAGGCGCAGCACGTGCCGACGCACTGGCGGATCTTCTTTGCCGTCAACAGCGTCGACGAGACGGTCAAGAAGGTGGCACAGGCCGGCGGCAAGCTCAGGCTCCCTGCTATGGACGTACCGGGTGTTGGCCGGATCGCGGGGTTGCTGGACCCGCAGGGCGGGGCGTTCGCGGTGTTTAAGCCGGCGCAGTAAGCGGGTTCGCGGGCGTTAGCAATGCGAGGAGGGGCGACCGATCGGTCGCCCCTCCTCGCATTGCCCTGAAGCGTCTGTGGAGAAACGACGCCCTGCTTCTCCGATTCAATTTGCCACAAGCGCCAGTTTTCCTCTACCAGATGCTGGGCCGCAGCACCATGAGCACGTAGGCGGTGAGGGGCAGGATGATGGCAATGCGTCCGAAGATGCCCCACCGTCTGAAAACACGCAGAAAGTGCTGGTCCGGCCCGCGCGGCGCCTCCACGGAGGCGGCCAGGCGGATGAGCCGCTCCTGGTCCGGCACGGTGAGGGTGACATAGACCACTCCTGAGGCGGAGAACAGTATGCCGCCAAGGACGATCCAGCTCTGTCCAAAGACGCCTCCCCAGCGGTCAACCATGGTGAGGCCGTTCCAGACGATGAGAATGATCCCCGGGACGGTGAAGCCCACGTCCATCCAGACTCCGGTGACGATGATGTTGCCGAGGAGCATGATGGCCCCAAAAATGTGGAGGAGCAGGTGTCAGCGGTAAGGCATGAGGAGCGGATAGCCAAGGGCGCCAAGGACACCCATCGCCAGGCCCATGACGGCAAGCTCGCCCAGAAGCCACTTGGTGCTCGTGTGCACAGGTCCTCCTATGCTGACGCTCAGCGTGTTGCTCTATGAGTATCGGCGCTCCGCCCGCGCCTTCGCCTCCACCTGCCGGATGAAAGGCCCCTTGGCGTCGGTGTAGGTGTCGCGTTGGTCTCGGAACTTGTTCGCCAGTTCGCGCTTGAGCTGCGCGTATTCCTGGGCCACGTCCCGGTGAGCGCGAAGAAAGTCGCTGAAGAGCAGGTGGCGTTCCCAGAACTCGCTGGCCGTCTCCACCATGTGCAGGTGCTCGGCGCGCACGCCTGCCAGGTCTCTGTCAAAGTAGCGGCGCTCCGGGAAGGACGCCTCGTTCTCGGGAGCGTAGCGCCAGCTCAGGGGCTGCAGCGCTGCGATGTACTGCGGAGCGTCTTCCAAGCGGCGCAGGCCGGCTATGATGTTCACGATGGGCTTGACGGCGAGGCCCGGCACGGCGGTGCTGCCGATGTGCTCCACGGCAACGATCCATGGTCCGATGGCGTGCAGGATTTCTCTTCGGGCCTGTTCAAAGAGCAAGGGCTAGCGCGGGTCGTAGTCCACGATGATGACGGGGGTTTTGCCGGACGGGGTGGGGGGGGGCTGGGAGGTCATGGGCTATGCTTCCAGCTTGGTGGTCCTTCGACAAGCTCAGGACGAACGGGAGGGCACTCAGGACGAACGGGGGCAAAGGACCGGGCGGTGGTGGGAGTAATCACTGTGTCATCCTAGAAGCTCCGCGCTGTGCGTGAGCGACCTCACCCCCGACCCCTCTCCAATGATTTGGAGAGGGGAGACGTTGGGCTCAGAGCAAGGTGATGATCGGTTGCGATGGCGGTATCAGTGTGGTCGTCTCTACGGCGCAGCCACGAGGTCTTGGATGCCGGCGAACAGGTCGGTCTCGCGCTCGCCGGGCTTGGGGTATGGGAAGACGCGCTGGAAGTGCTCAATGCCCTGGTACTGGGTGCGCAGGTTGCGCGGCAGGTTGGTGAAGGGGTTGGTGGGCTGGATCTGGGTGGCGTGGGCCAGGACGGCGCGCTGCTTGGTGTCGACGAACGCGGTGACGTCCACGCGGGTGGTGACGTACTCGTCGGGCGTGCCGAGGAGGCCACGGCGGCGCATGAAGGGTGGCGGCTCAATGCCCGCGGCGACGGCGGCGTCGTAGAGGCCCTGCCAGAAGCTGCGCGGCGCGGCGGTGTAGTAAAGCTTCGGCGGCTGCCACGGCGCCAGACCCTGGGCGAAGTGCTCGGGGAAGCAGTCGCGGCGGCCCGCGGCCCAGTACGCTGCGGAGGTGTGGAAGTGGATGGCGATGTGGTCGGGGTGGCCGTAGCCACCGGTCTCGTCAAAGGTTACGACGACGCCGGGGCGGATTCGGCGAATGATGGCGACGAGCTGTTCGACGACCTTTGCCGAGGGCGCCAGGTGGAGCGAGCGTGGGTCGGCGTTCTCCGGCGTGCCGCGCATGCCGGAGTCGCGGTAGTCGAGGAAGAACGGCTCCTGAGCGCCCAGGATGCTCGCGGCGTTGCGCAGTTCCTGCTCCCGCACCTGGCCGAGCGTCTCCGGCGTGGCGAGTTTGGGGTCGCTGATCTCGCCCACCTCGCCGCGCGTGGCGCAGACGATGCGCACGGGCACGCCCTGTGCGGCGTACATGGCCATGCCTCCGCCGCAGGTGAACGCCTCGTCATCGGGGTGGCCGAAGATGACCATGAGGGGGAGCTTGTGGTGCATGGGTCGTTTACCCCTATCCCAACCTTCCCCCTACCAGGGGGAAGGAGTTCCTACAGCCTTCCAAAGCGGGACGTGCCGCCTCCCTAGCCCCCTTCCCGCGTCGGGAAGGAGGCTAGGGAGGTCCCTTCGACAAGCTCATTCGCGACGCTCAGGGCGCTTCGCGGCTAAGGACGAGCGGCGTGGTTAGTTACAGGCCCGTGAGGCGGACGCGCTTGGGGTCCATGCGGATGACGATGCGGTTCTCTTTGAGCGCACGCTCGCGGGTGCGGCTGGCGGCTTCGGGGCCTGAATAGCGCTCGGCGAGGCGGACGACGAGGTCAACGGCGCCTTCTTCGGTGATGGTGGCGGTGCCTCGGGCGATGACGCCGCGCTGGAGGTTCTGCGGGTCGTCAATGGCCACGGCGATGCGCGGGTCGCGTGACAGGTTCTTGAACTTTAGCCGCTCCTTGGTGGTTGAGAACAAGAAGCAGCCGTCCCGCAGCTCGTGCCACATGAAGGTGATCTGCGGGCTGCCGTCACGGTTGAGCGTGACGAGTTTCGCGAGCAGCGGGCGCGCCAGGAAGGACCGGACGTTTTCTTTTTCAAGCTCCGCGATCATTGTCAACTCCGTCTCTCAGGTGCGTTGATGCTGCGGTCTCGGCCTGGGAGGAATGTGCGTTGCAGGCCACCCGTAAGAGGTTAGCGTAGGAAGGCATGATACCATAAGGGGTGCGCCTGAGGGCTGTGCGACGCCTCGGGCGCACCCCGTTGTCGTCGTTGGAAGGTGCTTGGTGCGAATCAGGACGTTGACGTTCCTCATAGCCGCCATTGTGGCGCTCGCGGCGTGTTCGTCAGACAGTCAGGGCGGAAGCAGCGCGCCACCCGCTTCCGGGGACGAGACCGTCGTCATCCCCGCGATGAGCGAGGTGACCGTCGGGACGCAGCGGTTCACGTTCGCGGCATTCACCAAGGATGGGGACCTCTTTGAAACGCCACAGGCGGCGGTGCAGTTCTATCTGCTCAAAGGCCAAGAGGACGTACGGAAGCGAAGCTATCAGGCGACGTTCTACCGGTTGGAGATTGAGGTGCCGCACCTCCACGAGGGGGGTGAGGTACACGGGCACCAGGACGTGAAGGGCTTTTATCTGGTGCCGCAAGCGGAGTTTGATTCGACGGGGGTCTGGAGGGCTGACGTTACGCTGGGTACGGGAGAGCGGAAGGGCAGCCTTGCGTTCCAGGTGGAGGCAGGGACCGAGACGCCGGCCGTCGGCGCGCCCGCGCCTGCATCCAAGAACCTGGCGGCGAAGGACGTTCCAGACCTCACGCAGCTCACCACGCGGACGCCGCCGTATCCGCGTTTCCACCAGGTGTCCATCGCTGAGGCGATCCAGGAGCACAGGCCACTGGTCGTGGCGTTTTCCACCCCTGCTTTTTGTGTGAGCCGGATCTGCGGGCCAGTGCTGGAGATCGTGCGGTCTGTGGCCGACGGCGTCGGCGACGAGACGGCGTTCGTCCAGATTGAGCCGTACGACATCACGGAGGCGAGGACTCAGGGGAAACTGGAGCTGACGCCGGTGTCCAGGCAGTGGGCCTTGCAGAGCGAGCCGTGGGTGTTCGTGGTGGATAAACAGGGCAAGATTGCCGCGAAGTTTGAGGGGCTGCTGACGCGGCAGGAGCTGCTTGAAGCCATACGAAAGGTTGGAGGGTAGCAGGTATGGGAGCTGTTGCGCCCATTGCCATCGCCGTTGGCGTCGTCATAGCGCTGGTGGTTGGCATCAGCTACGTGGTCATGCGGTCGCGCAGCGGCGAGTCCCTCCAGGTTTCGCTCCGATTGCCGTTGCGCCTCTATCTTTTGGCTGGGGTCATTGCGGGCCTGGTGTTGCTGACTATAGGCGCGGCGGGGCTTGTCCGGGCGGGGCTAGGGTATGGCCTGGACAAGGAGTTCAGCTACTACCCGGTGTACTTTCCCTCAGCGCCTCTCCGCGTTCCGGAGCCTGTTGCGCCACCTCCGCAGAAGGAGATGCCCCTCGCCTCCCCTACGCTGGAGGAGGAGCGAGAGACGCGAGCCAAGGGCTTGGACCGCGCCGCCCAGGAGGGGCTGCTCAAGGGCATCAGCTACACCCTCGTGGGGGCGGTGATCTTGGGCGTCCACGTGCTGGCGCGTCGTCGCCTTGAGACGGCGGAAGAGCGGGAAGGCTCGCTAAGCCGGGGATACCTGGTGCTTGTGGCCGCCATCTTCTTCATCATCGTCCTGGTCAACCTGCCCCAGGCGATCTTCGGGCTGGTCAGGTTCTATGTGCTGGAGCCGCTCAGTGAGTTTGACGGCCGGCGGCCGCCGGGAGAGAACCTGGCGTTCGCCGTTGCGGCACTTCCGGCGTGGGTGACCTACTTGCTGGGCGCCGTTCGTGCAGTGAGGAAAGGTGGGGCTGGGTAGGCGCGCTGGAGCGGCGCATCGTTCAGGTGGGGCCGTTACGAGTTGGGGGCTTGAGAGCGCCTAACAAGACTGAAATGTGGTTGCGGAAGACGCGTTTCATCCCCATCTTAACCTTCCCCTTTCAAGGGGGAAGGGACTTGTTTGCACGCTGATGAAAGTGCAGGTCAATGAACCGTGTAGTGTATCAAACACTTTGCGTTTTGTTACAGGTTCTTAGGGGGAGGCGCTGACGGGGCTTGCGGTGGGGCCGTTGGCGCTGCAGGAACGGGTCGCGATCTTGCTTGCGTGACGCCGTTGGCGATGGCATATGCCGCCGGCACGCAGGCCGCGCCGAGGAGCGATGCGCTGACGAGGCCACCGGCCAGAACTCCCGCAGTCTCGCTTCCTATGTACCCTGTGGCCAAGAAACCGACGGCCATAGGCAGGAGCGCGAAGACGGCGGGCCAGGTGGCGATGATGAGGGCGCCGGAAGCGTGGCGCGCGGCGTCCTGTAATGCCTGGTGCGCAGGAAGCCCACGGGAACGCAGCCGTTTGACGGCGCCGGAGAGGACGATTGCCCTTCCTGCGGCGAGGCCAGGCAGGAGGACCAGCCCCGCGAAGGCGGGGAGGTCAAGCGGCCTGCCGAACGCCACGAGGGCGGCCAGCGCGCCGAGGGATGCAAGCAGCGCTCCGACGACTGCGGGCAGCGCGGCGCGGAGCGAGCCGAGGAAAACCGCGGCCCCCGCGAGGACGAGCACCGCGGCGATGGCGGGGCCGGGATAGAGCCAGCGGAACGCATCGCGCTGGGCCTGCGGCAGCCCGGTCAGGCGCACCTGAGTGCTGGACGTTGCCTGGAAGTCGCTGACGACTTGGACCACGGATTCCGTGAGCCTCGCCTGAGGCCTGGCGAGGAGGGGCCCGGTGACGACGGCGGCGTACCGTCCGTCCTCACGGAGCGTCTCGGCGGGCGCGTTGGTCCGCTCCACGGCGGCGACGCCCGTCAACGGTATGGGCTGGGTGACTCCCACCGGCAGGCCGCGCAGCTTTTCCAGGTTGTCCACAAACGCGGGATCCATCTTGAGCAGGACGTCCGCAGGCTCCCCGCCGTTGAGGCGCACCTGGGTGATCCGCTGGCCGCCCAGCATTTGGGTCACCTGCTGGGAGACCTGGAGGGCGCCCATTCTGGCCTCCATGGCGAGCGCCGGGTCAACTTCAACGGTGATCATGGTCTGCTCCGCGCCGGGGGAGACGACGAGGTCTTCCACGCCCGCGGTCTCGGCGAGCTCCTTGGAGAGCGCGAGCGCAGCCTCCCGCGCGGCGCGTGGCGAGTCGGCCAAGACGGTCGCTTGAAAACTGGTGGCGTCCGGCGCAATGCCTATCGGCGCGATGGCGTAGGAGATGCCGGCAATCGCGGCCAGGGGTTCGCCAAGTTCGTTGGCCAGCGCGCGCGGCGACGAATGGCCTGCGAAGGTCACGACGAGGGTTGCTTCGGGCGTTTGGCGCAGCGGGTCGCGGTTGAACGAAGCGCCGAGGCTGCGTTGCGCGTGCCCGGTGATGGTGGCGACGGAGGCAACGCTGTCTACGCCGTAGACGGCGCGCTCCGCGGCCTGGACCGCTCTCGACTTTTGCGGTTGGGTGGCGCCAGGACTGGCGAATAGCTCAACGGCGGCCTGGTCCTGTGTTCCCTGCGGCAACCAGGCTCGAGCGAGGGGCGGCAGGAGGGCGAAGCTCGCCCCGAAGGCCGCGACGCCGACGATGAGCGCGGCGACGGGGTGCGCGGTCCCCAGCCGGAAGAGACCGACGCTTACGCTCGCGAGCCAAAGCCCAGGGCCGTGGGGCTTTCCCGGGCGCGCCCAGGAGAGCATCAGCTGCGCTAAGGCGGGGGCCAGGAATAGCGCGACGAGGATGGCCGCGAGGGCCGTGGCGGCTATCGGGAGCAGCAACGGCCTGACGATGGGGCCGCTGCCGCCGCTCAGGAACGCGAGGGGGAGCAGGCCGAGGAGCGCAAGGATGCCGACGGCTGGGATGACCAGCGCCATGTCGCGCGCGGCAGTCCACGGGGCGCCGTGGGGCGGTTCGCCATCGCGGGCGTGGCGCCAGGCGGCTTCCACGCTGAGCGCGATGGGGGGCAGTGCGAAGACGATAGCGAGGGCGAAGCCGGCGCCGGAAAGCGGGGTGAGCGGCAGCCGGGCCAGATACGCGAGCACGATGCCGATGGACACGGCGGCGGCGAGCGAAATAGCGGCCACCAGCGTGGCCCGGAGGCTGAAGAGCAGCAGGCCCACGAGCCCCAGCGCGGCCAGCGATCCGATGAGCATGAGCCATTCCAGCCCGGCGATGGCCCGTGAGGTGGCCTGTGCGCCGTCGTGAATGGTCACGAGCGCGATCCCTGGGTCCAGCGCGGCGCTGACCTCGTCGGCGAGACTGGAGACTGCTTTGGCCGCCTGAATGGGGTCTTTGCCGGCGTGGCCGAAGACCTGGACCGCGACGGCGGGATGCCCGTCAACGCGGAAGAGGCCTGCCGCGTCGTTCGAGGAGACGCTGACCTTAGCCACATCTTTCAGGCGGACCGGCACGGGTTGTGCGAACGGGTTCGGCTGGGCGAGGCCGACGACGAGGTTTTCAAGCGCCTGAACGGTTGCCGGCTCGTTGAAGGTGACCACGGGGAGGTCCTGGTCGTGCGCGCGAAGCCGGCCCGTGGCGACGGCGACGTTGTTGAAGCGGATGAGCGCCGAAACCTGGTCGTAGCTGATGTTGGCGGCTCGCAGTTGTTCAGGGTTCAGCTCCACGATCACCTGGGGGTGGTCTTCGCCGAGGATGCGGACCAGGCGCACGTCCGCGCTGGACTGGAGGGTGGGCAGCAGGGCTTTGCGCGCGGCGCCGGCGAGGTCTTCCAGGTCCTTTCCGCCGTCGGGGCTGGTGAGGGCCAGAAGGACGAGGGGCTGTTGCGAGAGGGAGCTCGGTTCGGCGGAAACCTCAAGTGAGGCGGCGTCGGCGGGAAGGGGAACGCGCGAGACGCGGGCGCTGACTTCGATGCGGAGGCGCTCAAGATCGGCGCCGGTGGCGAACTCGGCGACCAGGATGCTCTCTCCTGTGCGGGTGGCGGAGCGCAGGCGGGCCAGGCCGTTCAGGTCGGCCAGCGTCCGTTCCTGGGGGAGTGTGACGTGGTCGCGCATGTCCTCCAGGGTGGTCTGCGGCGAGAGGGTGGTGATGACGACGCGTGGCGCGGCGACGCTCGGCGCGTCGTGGCGGGGGATGCGGAAGGCGAGGTAGGCCCCGAGGGCGATGAGGAGCGCAGCGACAAGGAGGATTGCGGTCGGGCGGCGGGAGGCCCATGCGAACGGGTTCACGTCATTGCGCTCCGCTGCGCCTGGTCAGAGACTCAGGCCGAGCTGTGGTAGCTGTCGTACCGCGCCTCCGAACGCCGGAGCGAGGTCGTCGTTCGCTGCGGACGTTGTCGGGTATCGTAGCGTACCGCGAGGAGGGGCGCAACCGGATAGTGCTTTACCGCAGGGTCTTTTCATGGTCATTCCGGGCCCATTCGTTACCGCGCCCTCAGAAATGCCCGTATCAACAGTAACTTCGGCCAAGAGTTTTCCATCACCCTGCTAGTCACGGATTGTCTTGGGATATACTGCTAGAAACACCAGCGACAAGCGGGAGGAGAACAGAACATGTACAAGCGGATTCTGGTGCCTCTTGACGGGTCCAAACTGGCTGAGGGCATTCTGCCGACCGTGGCGCGGTTCGCCAGCGGTCTTAAGGCGCGGGTGGAACTCTTGAGCGTGGTGGAAGAGGATGTCGTGGCGGCCATTGCCAGCCCGATGAAGGGGAGATACCAGGACCAAGTCGGGACCAGCGCTCAGACTGTGGCACGTGACTATCTGACGAACGTTGCCGGGCAGATCAAGCTACCGAATGAGCAGGTGAAGTGCACGGCCAAAGTTGCCATCGTGCCCGAGGCAATCGTGGCAGAAGCCGCGAAGGAGCCGGACACCCTCATTGCCATGTCTACGCACGGGCGCTCTGGCATTGGCCGTTGGGTCCTTGGGAGCGTGGCCGACAAGGTTCTCCACGGGACGTTATCCCCGCTGCTGCTGTACCGGGCCCGGCAGGACGGCGGCGAGCGGGGTGAACTCACGACGGTGGTCGTGCCACTGGACGGGTCAGACATGGCCGAGAGCATTCTCCCTCACGTGGAGGAGCTGGCGAAGGCGTTGGAACTCAGGGTGCACCTGGTCCGCGTAACTTCAACGATGACCGAGTACTACGCCGGAGAGGGGTTCTACACGTATCCCGTGGACCTCGTCACCGAGCTGGAGAACGACGCCAAGGCATACCTTGAGAAGAAGGCGCAGGAGCTCAAGTCCCGCGGCGTTCGGAACGTGACTGTGCAGCACCTGCGTGGCGCTCCGGCCATCCAGATCGTGGACCTGGTGAAGGAGATGCGGGGGAGCTTCGTGGCGATCTGTTCGCATGGGCGCTCCGGCGTGGGGCGCTGGGTGCTCGGCAGCGTGGCGGACCGGGTTGTGACGAACGCGGGCGCTCCCGCGCTCATTGTCCGGGGGTAGGCAAGTGGTCCCGGCCGTAACCGCTGCGCCATCAGCTTGAAGGAGCCCGCCCTGATAAAGGGCGGGCTCCTTCTTCTCTCGCGGGTCTTTTGGGGGGAAGCGACGAACGGCGCCCGACGAGGAAGAATCCAGGCATGCGCTAAGGGTTCTCTTGCGTTCGTGTTGATGAGGAAGGAAGGTGGCCTCACCCAACCGCCCCAACCTCACCCCCCTCGGCTACGCTCGGGCAGGCTCTAGCCCATCTCCATGTGGTGGAGAGGGGGAATCTCGTGCACGACTAGAGCGCCAGGAAGGCATATCCACATCAACGCAAGAGAACCTCGCTACGAGTTTCGTTGACCCAATCGTGTGCCCGTGGTAGAGTGCTGCGCGGGGCATGGGTCGCACCAAGTTCGTTGCGGCCATGTCTCCAAACCCTGCGGCGGCGATCACCATGCTCTGCCGTTAATATGCTCCGGCGGGCTCGGGCTCCAGGGTGATGCCGGCCCAGTTGGACTCCTCTGGCCTAACATCGCTCTCAAAGATGAGGACTCCGCTTGTGAGCGTGCCACACCGTTTGAAGCCGTAATGTGCGATGGAGGCGCTCACCAGTTGTTTCCGCCGCCCGGCGCAATCCTCCAGCAGCACTACCAGGCCCTTGAGGGAATCAAAGGCTATTTTGACGGACTCGGCCCGGGTGGCATTGTGCTGCTCTCGGCGCCCTTCGTCTTATTGCTCCTCAGTCTGGCGACGTTGCCCCTGGTTGCCCCGCACTTTTGGGGAAAGAACAGGAACAAGGCGCTCGTCGCGGTAGGGTTCGGCGCGCCGGTGGCGGCGTTTTTCCTGTACAAGGACCTGGAGACGCTGGCCAACACGGCGCTGGACTACGGCGCGTTCATTGCGCTGCTGGGGGCGCTGTTCATCATAGCCGGCGGGATCTACGTCCGCGGCTCCTTCACGGGCCGCCCCAGGGTGAACACGCTGTTCTTGCTGGCCGGCGCGCTGCTCGCCAACGTCATCGGCACCACCGGCGCGAGCGTGCTGCTGGTCCGCCCGCTGATACGCGCCAACCGGTCCCGCCGCAATAAAGTGCACGTTTTCATTTTCTTCATCTTCATCGTCTCCAACTGCGCGGGGCTGCTGACTCCGCTGGGCGATCCGCCGCTGTTCCTCGGCTTCCTCAGGGGCGTCAGCTTCGGCTGGACGCTGCGGCTTTGGCCCCAGTGGCTGGTTGTTGTGGGCGCGCTGCTGTTGCTGTTTTACCTGGTGGACCGGCGCCAGTCCAGAAAGGAGGCGCGTGCGCACGGGGGCGCAGGCGCAGCGGTTGTCGCGGGGCCGGAGGAACGCGCTATCCAGCGGGAGGGGGCGGAGCGGGGGGCGTTTGAAGAGACCTCGCCGGAACGGCTGGGATTGCAGGGCGCGCACAACCTCATCTTCCTGGCGCTGGTGGTGGGGCTCATCATCTTCAGCGGCTACGTGCTCTACCCCCTTGACGGGCCGGAGCTTCTTGGCGAGCCATTTGGCGGGGTGGTCTCCAAGGTGGTCCAGATACTGGGCATGGGCTTAATCGCGCTTGTGTCCTACCGACTCACGCAGCACGGGGTCCGGCTCCGCAACACGTTCACCTTTGCCCCCATCGTTGAGGTGGCGACGTTGTTCGCAGGCATCTTCGCAGCGATGATGCCGGTTCTGCTGATCCTGGAGACTCAGGGCGGGAAGCTCGGCGTGGGCAGGGCGTGGCACTTCTTCTGGATGTCCGGCGCGTTGTCAAGCTTCCTGGATAACGCGCCTACTTATCTGACGTTCACGAGCCTGGCGAAGGGGGTCCTTGCCTTGCCGGCCGATGGCGGGCTTGCCGCACTGGCGCAAAGCGCCACCGGCGCGCTCTACCTTGCCGCAGTGTCCACCGGGGCGGTCTTCATGGGGGCCAACACGTACATTGGCAATGGGCCGAATTTCATGGTGAAGGCGATTGTTGAAGAGGCTGGGATCAAGATGCCCAGTTTCTTTGGGTACATGGCCTGGTCCGGCGCTATTCTCCTCCCGTTATTCCTGCTGGTGACGGTGCTGTTCTTCAGGAGTTCATGAGCAGGCCGCTGGAGAACGAGGGGGGCGAGATGCCGGCGTGGCCGTCCATGAAGACCTTGCTGAAGTGCCCGGGGATGGTCTCGGCGGTGTTTGGGCAGCTGTTTGTGGGGTGGCGCACCAGGTTTATTGGCCCAGCATGTTGACTAGGGCGACGGTTTCTGTTACATTTCCAACCTTGCGGCGTGTTCTCAGGCCTGCCGGCTTGTGTAAGCCTGGGGCACGACCCACCTAAGAGAGGCGAGGTGCTGTATGGGCTTGGTCTGGCTGGTCCCGGCGGGTGGGATAGCGGCCATCCTGTTTGCGTTCTACCTGGTCCGAGACGTGCTCGGCCGCGACAAGGGCACACCCGCGATGCAGGACATTTCGGACCGCATCGTGGAGGGCGCCAACGCGTTCTTGAAGCGCCAGTACATAACGATTGCCGGGTTGGCGATTGTTGCCGCAATCGGCCTCGGGGTGCTGCTGGCGTTCCTTTCTGACCCGGAGTCTACCGGCGTTACTCAGATAGGGATGGGTTGGCGAACGGCGGTGGCCTTCCTAGTCGGCGCGTTCTGCTCCGGCTTGGCGGGATACATTGGGATGTACGTGGCTGTGCGCGCCAACCTGCGGACGGCGGCGGCGGCGGCGCGCGGCGGAGTGCGCGAGGCAGTGGCGGTGGCGCTGCGCGGGGGGGCCGTCTCCGGGTTCCTCATCGTGGCGCTGAGCCTCTTGGGTGTGGCCGCCATCTTCTACGCGTACGGCGGGGCATCCAAGACCGACGCGGTGCCCTTCCTGATCGTGGGATTCGGTTTTGGCGCTAGCTTTGTGGCTCTCTTCGCCCAGCTTGGCGGCGGCATTTATACCAAGGCCGCCGACATGGGTGCGGACTTGGTGGGCAAGGTGGAGGCTGGCATTCCAGAGGACGATGCGCGGAACGCCGCGGTCATCGCGGATCTGGTGGGCGACAACGTGGGCGACTGCGCAGGCCGTGGCGCGGACCTGTTTGAGTCCACCGCGGCGGAGAACATCGGCGCCATGATCCTGGGTGTCGCCGCGTTTGTGGCCGCCAAGAAGGCTGGCCTTCCTCACCCTGAGGTGTGGGTGCTGTTCCCGCTGGTGATCCGTTCCTTCGGCATTTTCGCGACCATGGCCGGGATCATGTCCGTCCGCGCCAAAGAGGATGAGAACCCCATGAACGCGCTGAACCGGGGATACTTCCTCTCGGTCTTGCTCTCAGTGGGCGGGCTGGCGATTGCATCGTGGGTCATGCTCGGCGACGTTGTGAGTCAACCGGTCTGGCTGTTCCTGGCGGGCCTCGTGGGCATCGGCACGAGCATCGCCTTCGTGTTCATAACGCAGTATTACACCGAGGTGAGGTACGGCCCAGTCAGGGACATTGTTAAAGCTTCCCGGACCGGGCCGGCCACCAACATTGTGGCGGGCACCGCGGTGGGGTTTGAGACCACGTTCGCCAGCGCCGTGGCAATTGGCGTCGCAATCTGGGCGTCGTACACGCTTGGGAACCAGATTACCTTCCCCAATGGGGATGCTGTCCCCAACGGTGGTTTGTTCGGCACGGCTGTTGCGACGATGGGGATGCTCATGACCGCTGCGTACATCCTAGCGATGGACACGTTTGGCCCGATTACGGACAACGCGAACGGCATCGTGGAGATGTCCGGCGCGGGGCCGCAGGTGCGGCACGTCACCGACCGGCTGGACGCGGTGGGTAACACGACCAAGGCGCTGACGAAGGGGTACGCCATCGGCTCCGCGGGCCTTGCCGCGTTCCTGCTGTTCAACGCGTATCTGGAGGAGGTGGAGAAGCTGTCTGCGGGGACGCTCGAGTCTGTAGGGACGCTCGGGGAGGTAGGCTACTTCCTGGTGGTCAACCTCGCCAAGCCGGAGGTGTTCATCGGCGCGCTCCTGGGCGGGATGCTGGTGTACCTGTTCAGCGCGATGACGATGCGGGCGGTTGGCCGCACGGCCGGCGCTGTCATTGATGAGGTGCGGCGCCAGTTCCGGGAGATGCCTGGCATCATGCTTGGCACGCAGCGCCCGGATTACGCCCGCTGCGTGGACATTACGGCGCGGGCTGGCCTGCGGGAGATGATTCTTCCTGGGCTCCTCGCCGTTAGCGTGCCCATCATTGTGGGTGTGGTCCTGAGGGCGGAAGCGATGGCCAGCTTCCTGATGGTGGGGACCATCGGCGGCATTCTGCTGGCAACGTACATGAACAACGCCGGCGGAGCCTGGGACAACGCCAAGAAGCTGGTTGAGACGGGTGAATACACCGTGCCGGGGACAACAGAGGTGCTCAAGAAGGGGTCGGCGACCCACGCCGCGGCGGTGGTCGGCGACACGGTGGGAGACCCGTTCAAGGATACGGCTGGGCCGTCTCTGCACGTGCTGATCAAGCTGCTGAGCACGATCACGCTGGTGATGGCGCCGTTGTTCCTGTAGAACCTGACTCATCATCTCGGTCAAAGTGCCGAGTCTCTGGAGAGTTGTAGGGGCAATTCATGAATTGCCCCTACATTCCTTTGTGGCAAGAAATCAGAGAACGAAAAGGCCCTGTGGGTAGCGCAGAGCCTTTTCGTTCTCGCAGGCTTGTTGCCAGACGCAACTGTTGTTATTCTGAGGCACCGGGAGAAACTGAAGAACCTCCGCTTCTTAGGTTGCCGCCCAACGTAGCTTCGGCGATTCCGAGCGCAGCGAGGAATGACAATGAAACGACCCTGCGCTACCCTTTCGCCCCGTTGTTGCGATTCTCTCTTGGGTGATACACTGCTAGCAGTGGCGCAGTGGCGGGCCTGCTAAGTGAGGTGACGTGGCGGCGCCTAGCTTGTTCAAGAGCCGGAACATTCTCCTGGGTGCCGCGCTTATCGTCGCGGTCACCCCTCTTGCTGTTTTGCTGCTGATGCGGCACTCAAGCGCGCCGGTCTTGACCACCCTCGCTCGTGGGAGTGCTGGGACGGCAGCGGTCGCGTCGCCACCTGCGCTATCCGCTGCTTCTCCGAGCGGCTGGCCGTCTGAAACGGCGCGTTCAGCAACTCCCCAAGACCTCCCGGCGCTCCAGCCCGCTAGCCTGAGAGAGGTTGGCGCGGCAGTAGGAGGGCCCCCCTCGGAAGCGGAACGGTCGCTGTCTGCCCCGTCGCCTGTTGCGCAAGTGCTGCCCTTCGTTCCACCGCTGTGGGATGGGCCGATCGTCGCTACCCAACGATTGGGAACGTTCTCATCGCCAGAGGTGTTGGACCGCGGACAGCAGACGTGGATCAAGTGGGCTGTGCGCAACGCAAGCACCGAGAAGGCGAGCGGTCCGTACAACGTATCGCTGCGGTTGGACGGCGAGCCTTTAGCCAACTGGGAGCGTCCCGGCCTGAACGCGGGCGGCGTTGACGTGGTGCTGGACTGGGCACTGGTGTGGAGAGATTCGCACCAGTTCACGGGGGCGCACCGTCTTACTCTGGAGGTGCGGGGCACGGGAGCCGCAGCGAGTACGTTGGCGCCGCAGACGGTCTATCGGGAGTTTGTGTGGGGCCAGACGGCGCCGCAGTCTGCCCCCACGCCACGTTTTTATGCCGCCGCGCAGATCCGGCAGCAGATTGGGGGCGTTGACGAGCTTTCGGCATCCGGCGAGATGGTATCCGCGTCGCCGCAGAGGGCGCAGGACGTGCTGGACATCGCGGACGCGGTGTACTACGCGCTGTACTCCAGAAGCCTCTATGACGAGCCGCTGGTGGTGCACTTGCTGAACGACGCGGACTACTCAATGTGGGTCAAAGTGGAGTGCACGGATCGCGCCGAGAGGCTAGGTGGAGGGATGGGGAAGGTCTACGGTGAGAGGTGCGGGCAAATTGCCGGGGTTACGGCCACTGGTGAGGCTGTGGTTGCTGGTTACGCAAGCAATTGGCAGTACCAGAACCGCATCGTGCTGCGAAGCGAGAGAACGCAGGCAGAGGTGCTGCTGAACCTTGCACATGAGCTTGGCCATTTCCGCCAGAGCGTCCAGCGGCCTGACCTGGATGTGAGGAACGCATCACTGAACCTGTACGCATTGCGAGAGGCGCAGGCCTACGCCCACGAGGTGGAGTTCCTGCGCGCTATAGAGTCGGTCCTGGGACGCCCGTTGCTGCTGTACCCGCGACGAGAAGATTTCGCCGAGGGCGTGGAGCAGAGTCTGGCCAGCTACGTGGCCGAGATGGACACGGAGGAGCACGCCCGCGGACGGCTGCTGCTGTGGATGGCGGTGCTTGATGACCCGCACCTCGCGACGCAGGGGGCGGAGCTTCGCCGGAACGGCTCTCTGACCTGGCAGAGTGCGCGGACGGTGTATGAGTACCTGATGGCGATTGCTGCCAAGGACGTGGACGCCTACGTGAACGGGAAGATTGACAAGGTGGACACCTTCCTGCCGACCATCCGCTCGATGAGCAAGAGGCGGCTGGTGAATGGCCTGACGGACGGGCAGGTTGGGGCTCTGGAGTTCCAGGAGGTCGGGTTGCTGTCGCCGTGAGGTGGCGGGCCTCCAGGCCAGCTGCGGTGGGACGCGCTTAGCGGGGGCGCTGAGACGCATCGGCGTGAGTCCGTCAGACAAATCGCTTGTTGAGCGTGACTCCAGTGGTGCCCAGGCGCTGACGACGGTCGCGTCCTTGGGGTCACTCGTCCTTCGCCGGAAACCGCAACGCGGGGTTCTCCAGCGTTCGTGTTGATGGGGAAGGAAGGCGGGCCTACTCAACCGCCCCAACCTCACCCCTAACCCCTCTCCATCGCATGAAGATGGGGAATGTAGTGGACAACTACAGCACCAGGAATGCACATCCATAGCAACCCAAGAGCATCCCACGCAAGCCACGCGTGATCATCTGTGCTTCAGGCGTCCCAGGGGCGGTGGCATTCGGGGCAGGCGGGGACTTCGCGCTGGCGACGGCGCATCCAGTACTCAAGCACGCCGCCGACGATCATGAGGATGACGCCGTATACGAGGTAAGGGGTAGTAATCCAGGCCAGCCCGATGCCGACGACGAGTCCATTCCAAAGGGCCGACCAGCGTTGCCCTGCGAGCGTGGTTCTGCGAAACATGCGATCCCCCTGAGTAGAGTGTGCTTTACCTTACCGAATTGTTTCGTCTGTGTCTATGCTAGACGTGGGCAATAACAGCAATCCATGTACGTCGTGGTTTTTTGCGGCAGGTCGTCCTGTTTTTGCGCTTGTGCAGAGGCGGAGAAGTGGGCCTGCGCGAAGAGTGCCCCGCAAGCCTGGGCGTCGGCTCCTCTCAGCCCTGATTGTGAGGCAGGATTTTTCAGTGCTCAGCAAGTAAGGCATCTTAGGGCCGACGAAACAACAGAGATCTGGATTCATCGCGCGTCACGTAGCAGCTTTGGAGCTAGGAGAGATGCTTCGCTCCGTTCAGCATGGCAGAATTGAAAGACCCTGATTGTGCGGATTTTCACTTGAATGGCCTTCGGGCCTGTGCTATAGTCTCAGCCGGGAGTGGGGACTGATGCTCGACGATTATTTCCGCCAGTACGCGCTGCTTCTCATCCTGCTGGGCGTTGCTACCGCGATGCCGATCGGGCTGTTGCTCGCTTCGCGTGTGGCGCAGACTTTTGGGCTGCGACCTTATCGTCCTTCGCCGGTGAAGCAGGAGACGTACGAGTGCGGGGTGGAGACGGTGGGGGGGCAGTGGCGGCACTTCAACTTCCGGTACTACCGCTACGCGCTGCTGTTCCTCGTCTTTGACGTTGAGACGGTGTTCATCTACCCTTGGGCCGTCCACTTCAAGCAGCTTGGCTTGTTCGCCCTGGTGGAGATGTTCGTCTTTCTCGGCATTCTCGCGCTTGGTTGGGCGTACGCGTGGCGCAAGCGCGCGCTGGAGTGGGGCTAGCCATGGCTCAACAAGAACGAGTGATTACCATCCCGCTCCGTCAGACCACCTGGGCGCAGGACGCCAGGGAGGGCGGAGCGGTCAACACCATGAAGGCGACGCACCAGGAGCAAGTGCCGGACCCGGTGCTCCAGGTGCCCGAGGGCTTGCCCAAGAACCTGGCGGTGACCAGCGTGGACGCGCTGATGAACTGGAGCCGCAAGTCGGCGGTGTGGCCGCTGAGCTTTGGGCTGGCGTGTTGCGCATTTGAGATGATGGCGAGCGCGATGTCGCGGTTTGACATCGCGCGGTTCGGCATGGAGGCGTTTCGCGCTTCGCCGAGGCAGGCCGACCTGATGATCGTGGCCGGTACGGTGACGTGGAAGATGGCGCCGGCGATCCGGCGGCTCTGGGAGCAGATGGCCGAGCCACGGTGGGTGATCTCCATGGGCGCGTGCGCGACGTGCGGCGGCCCGTACTACGAGTCGTACAGCGTGGTGCCGGGCGTCAACCGGATCATTCCCGTGGACGTGTACGTGCCGGGGTGCCCGCCGAGGCCGGACGCGCTGCTCTACGGCATCATGCTGCTCCACGACAAGATCCGCCGCTACACGATTGCGCAGCGTTCGAGCGGCCCATGACGCGCCAGCTCGCCCCACAAGAGGTGGCGCGGTTTTTGAGCGGCGCGGCGCCCGGCTCAGTCGCGTCTTGGGGGTCGGCGGGCGTCGTCGTCCACCGTGAGAGCCTTCTTCCCGTGTGCAAGGCCCTTAAGGACTCGGCTGACTACGCCACGGACTTCCTGGTAGCGATTACCAGCGTGGACTACGTTGAGTACTTTGAGGTCGTGTATCACCTCCTGTCGCTCCGGCACAACCACGCTTTGGTGCTGAAGGTGCGCGCCAACGGCAGGGAGTCGCCGAGCGTGCCGTCCGTCACATCTCTGTGGCAGGGTGCGGACCTGCAGGAACGCGAGGTGTGGGACTTGATGGGCGTGGCCTTTGAGGGGCATCCGAACATGAAGCGGATCCTCACATGGGAGGGCTTTCCCGGCCACCCGCTGCGGAAAGACCACCTGGGAGGCTGAGCAAGGGCAGGGCCAGCCCTGCACTCTTCACGCCGAAGTGACGTGGAAGTGGGAGAAGAATGTGGTTCGGCAGCGAGGACATAGAGTTCGCTAGTTTGCAAGCGAGAAGAGCGCGTGACGAATCTACAACAGCACCCTGAGCCGCCGGCGGAGCTGGAAGCCGAGCCGGTCGTGGTGAACCTGGGGCCGCAGCACCCGAGCACGCACGGGGTGTTCAGGCTCCGCGTCATCATGGACGGCGAGACGATACAGGACGTGGAGCCGATCTTCGGCTACCTGCATCGGGGCACGGAGAAGCTGGCCGAGGAGCGGAGCTACACGCAGGTGGTGACGCTCACCGATCGGCTGGACTACACGGCGGCGATGAGTAACAACCTCGCCTACGTGCTGGCGGTGGAGAAGCTGGCCGGGATTGAGGTGCCGGAGCGCGGGATGTATCTCCGCGTGATTGCGGCGGAGCTCCAGCGGATTGCGGCGCACCTGATCTTTGTGGGGTTCTCGCTTGACGAGCTCGGGGCGTTCCACACGCCGCTGTTGTACGGCTTCCGCGAGCGGGAGCGGATTCTGGACCTGTTTGAGATGCTGTGCGGCGCGCGCATCACGGTGAGCTACATGCGGCCGGGGGGTGTGCACCAGGACGCGCCCGTGGACTTTTGGCCCGCCCTGGACCGATTTTTGGCGGACATGCCGCACTACCTTGACGAGCTTCAGGGTCTGATCGCGGAGAACGAGATCGTGGTGGCGCGGACCAAGGGCCTTGCGGTGCTGCTTGCGGCTAAGGCCATCAACTGCTCCATGAGCGGGCCGGTGCTGCGGGCGAGCGGCGTTGCCTGGGACCTGCGCAAGCAGGACCCGTACGACGTGTACGGCCGGATGCAGTTTGACATTCCGGTGGGCGCCAACGGCGACACGTACGACCGGTTGCTGGTGCGGCTGTACGAGGCTCGGCAGAGCCTTCGGATTGTGGCGCAGGCCCGCAAGGAGATTCCCGGCGGCCCCGTGCGCACGCAGGCGCCGTTTTTCATCCGGCCGCCGGTGGGCGAGGCGTACGGGCACGTGGAGGCGCCGAAGGGGGAGTTGGGGTTCTACCTGGTGAGCCAGGGGGGCATCTCGCCGTACCGGTGCAAGATCCGTTCGCCGTCGTTCATCAACCTGACGGCGCTGAAAGAGATGCTGGTGGGCTACAAGGTGGCCGACCTGGTGGTGATCTTCGGCAGCATTGACGTGAACATGGGGGAAGTGGACCGGTAAGAAGGGCGCGGCCCTTTACCCTTCACGACGAAGTTATGGGGTTGATTGGCACGGACCAGTTCCGGCAGTAACGACGCCCAGAGAACCACTAACACAATCAAAAGATGGGCAGGAACATGGGCGTGATTCTGGCAGGCAACTCTCTCTACCGGAACATCTACGGCTTCTTCGTCGGACTGCTTCCGGACGGGCTGTCGTGGCTTGGGCTTGTCATAACGGGGTTGATCCTGGCGTTTGTCTTCGTGAACGCGCTGATGATCTTTGTGGCGGGAGTCGTGTATCTGGAGCGGCGCGTGCTCGGACGGTTCCAGTCAAGGCTCGGCCCGAACCGCGTGGGCCCGTTCGGCGCGCTCCAGCCCATCGCCGATCTGCTGAAGATGGTGTTCAAAGAGGACGTGGTGCCGGCTGCAGCAGACAAGCTGGTGTTCGCGGCGGCGCCCATCGTGATGGTGGTGCCCGCGCTCGCGATGATGGCCGTTATACCCTACGGCAAGAACACGTTCGTGACAGACCTGAACGTGGGGATTCTGTTCGCCATCGCCATCACGAGCGTCAGCTCGTTGGGGATCTTCATGGCCGGCTGGGGTTCGGCGAACCGGTTCGCGACGCTGGGGGCGATGCGCGGCGTGGCGATGCTGGTGAGCTACGAGGTCCCGATGCTCTTGTCCCTGGTAGGGGTGTTGCTGCTTGGAGGGACGCTCTCGCTGGTTGGCGTCGTTGACGCACAGCGGATTCCGTTTATACTCTTGCAGCCGCTCGGCTTCCTGGTGTTCCTCATTGCCGCGACGGCGGAGATGAACCGCGCTCCGTTTGACATTGTTGAGGCCGACTCGGAGATCGTGGCGGGTTACCACACGGAGTATTCGGGGGTGAAGTGGGGGGTGTTCCAGCTCGCCGAGTACGGGGCTATGATCGTCTCCGCGGCGGTGTTGGTGACGGTATTCTTGAGCGGATGGCAGAATCCGTTCGTGCCCCAGGGGTGGCCGCAGGTGCTGCCGTCGCAGCTCTGGTTCCTGCTCAAGGTCGGCTTGGTGCTCTTCCTGTTGATTTGGGTCCGCGCGACGATCCCCCGGCTGAGGATTGACCAGATCATGGGGTTCGCGTGGAAGATACTGTTCCCCTTGGCGCTGCTGAACCTAGTCGTCACGGCGGTGGAGGTGCAGCTCGTTCCGAACCCCAACACGTGGCAGCTCTGGGTGCTGGTCGCCATCAATCTGGCGGTCGCGGTGGGTGCTGTGGTAGGATTTGGCGCAGCGTTCGGAAGACGCCGGACGAATCCTACGGCCTCGGTGACCCTGGTTTCGCTCCAGGCGGAGGTGGTCCGGTGACCTACGGCGCTGGAATCGCCAAGGGCCTGATGGTGACGATGCGGAACCTGTTCCGCAAGCCGACCACCGTTCAGTATCCGGAGGAGCGGCTGCCGCAGCACCCGCGGTTCCGGGGCGAGGACTTCGTGTGGTACGAGGAGCGGTGCACCGGCTGCGCAAGCTGCGCAAAGTACTGCCCGCTCGGCATCATCAAAATCGTCACGTCGCCGAGCGGGACGCAGACCCAGGAGGGTGAGAAGTACCGCCTTGAGGTGTTTGACATTGACATCGCGCGCTGTATGTTCTGCGGGCTGTGCGTTGAGGCGTGCCCTTACGACGCGCTCCATATGGGGAGCGGCTTTGAGCGGGGCCGTTACGCGCGGAACGACCTCACCATCCACATTGACGAGCTGAAGAGCGCGCCGAAGAGGCCAAGCACCTGGTTCCGCCCGCAGTTGGAGGCGAAGGGGTACGACCCGTTCTCCGGCGAGACAGTGCCGTGGCAGGGCGTGAGCCGCGCCAGCAAAAACGATCCGACGAAGGAAGAGATGGACAGCAGGTGGGTTGAGCGGCAATGACGCCGAGCGGTCTGGAGCAGTCCACGGCGTTCACGGTGATCTGGTGGGTGGTAGCGGCGATGAGTGTCATCGCCGCTACCCTTGTGGTGCGGCTGAAGGACGTGTTGAGGGCCGCGCTGGCGCTCGTCGGCGTATTCATCTCGGTCGTGTTCTTGTTTTTCATGCTCAACGCGGAGCTGCTGGCGGTGGCGCAGCTCCTCATCTACGGCGGCGCTATTTCCATCCTGATCATCTTTGCCGTGCTGCTGACGCGGGACGTGCACGAAGGGAGCCCGTCCAACGCATTGCAGGTTCCGGCGTTCTTGCTGAGCGCTGGGCTGCTTGCGGTGATGACCTTTGTGATCAACAACACGGACTGGAAGCTCCTGAGCGCGGCGCGGCTCGCGCCTGCGGCGCAGGAGCGGGCTGCCGAGGTGTTCGCCAACAGCACGCCCTGGCTGGCGGGCCTGTTGATGCGCCAGTTTGTCTTGCCGTTTGAGGTCGCGTCGGTGCTGCTGCTTGCCGCGGTGATCGGGGCGCTGGCCCTGCTGAGGGAGGAGTAACGTGGTAGGGCTCCAGCACTTCTTGACCCTGGGCGCGGTGATCTTCGCCATCGGATTTTTCGGCGCGGTGACGAAGCGGAACCTCGTCGTCGTGCTTATGTGCATTGAGCTGATGTTCAACGCGGTGAACATCGTGGTCGTGGCGATGTCCAGGTACCTTGTGCCGCTGGCGATGCAGAGGGCGCCGGATTCCACCGACGCCGCGGTGGCGCAGACGTTGCTGACCGGGCAGGTCTTTGCGGTGTTCGTCATCACGGTCGCGGCGGCGGAGGTGGCGCTGGCGCTGGGCATCGTCATCGCCATTTACCGGACCCGGCGCACGGCAGATACGAACGAGCTGAAGCTGATGAGCAGGTGAGGTTGACCCCCATCCTACCCTTCCCCCCCCCCCCCCGTAGGGGGAAGGGTAGGATGGGGAGCTGCTCCCTGAATCATGGAAAGGGTTGGAACAGGCTATGTGGGTGCCGTTCAAGAAAGTGGACAGCTTGATGCTGGCGGAGCTGTGGAAGGACACGCTGGAGGGCGACGGGCTGCCGTGCCGGATTTTGCCGGAAGGGGACATCTGCACGTGGAGCGAGCACGTGCCGTTCATTGTGTACGTGCCGAAGGGACGCGAGCACGTGGCCGAGGAAATCCTGCGGAAACTGTGACTAAGGGGAACCTCGTCCTGGAAAGCGAACGAAGGGAACGGATGCCGAGCGAAGAGCGCGATGACAAGACAAGACGAGAGGGACGGATGCTTCGCTTCGTTCAGCATGACAACAGGATGTGACATTCATGACTGAAGCCGCTGGATGGCTCATCATCGGCCTGCCGATGGCGTCGTTTGTGCTCATCGGGCTGGTGTTGCGCCCGTTCCTCAACCGCAAGAAGGAGCTGGCCGGGTACGTCACCATCGGCGCGATCGGCGGCTCGTTTGGGCTGTCCATTGCGGCGATGGGCGCGGCAATCAGCAGCCCGGGCATCGTGGGATGGGCGCCGCACGAGTGGCTGACCGTGGGCAACCTGTCCTTTAACGTCGGGTTGCACTTGGACCACCTGACGGCGATCATGCTGGTGGTGGTCACGAGTGTGAGCCTGCTGGTGCAGATCTATTCCCAGGGGTACATGAAGGGCGACCCCGGCTACGTCCGGTACTTCGCGCTCATGTCGCTGTTCACCGCGTCCATGCTGGGCCTGGTCATGTCGCGCAACATCGTCATGATGTACGCTTTCTGGGAGCTGGTAGGTGTCAGCTCGTACCTGCTCATCGGCTTCTGGCACCACCGGCCTTCGGCGTCGCGGGCGGCGGTCAAGGCGTTTCTGGTGACGCGGCTCGGCGACTTTGGGTTTCTCCTCGCGATTTTGTACCTGTTTTTCCATCAAAGTGCTTTCGCGGCGCAAGGCCTGAACCCGCTGGAGATACCGGACATCTACGAGGCGGTGCGGACGGGCGTGCTCGGCCAGACCGCCATCACGTGGATTGCCATCGGGCTGTTCGCGGGGGCTGCGGGCAAGTCGGCGCAGTTCCCGCTGCACACGTGGCTGCCCGACGCGATGGAAGGCCCGACGCCGGTCAGCGCCCTGATCCACGCCGCGACGATGGTGGCGGCGGGCGTGTTCTTGGTGGCGCGTTTCTTCCCGCTGTTTGAGGCGTCGCACACGGCGATGAACCTGGTCGCGGTCATCGGGGGCGTGACGGCGGTGTTCGCGGCCACGATGGGCGTGGTGGCGAAGGACATCAAGCGAGTGGTGGCGTACTCAACCATCAGCCAGCTCGGGTACATGATGCTTGCGCTCGGAGTTGGGGCGTATTCGGCGGCGATCTTCCACCTGTTCAACCACGCCTTTTTCAAGGCACTGCTGTTTCTTGGGTCGGGCAGCGTGAACCACGCCACCGGCACGTTCAACATGGACTTCATGGGAGGCATGGGCCGCCAACAGCGTTGGACGGCGGCGACGTTCGTGGTGGCGTCACTGAGCCTTGCGGGCATCTTCCCGCTGGCCGGGTTCTGGAGCAAGGACGAGATCCTGGCCGAGGCGCTGCACAACGGCGACGCGGTGGCGCTGCTGGTGTTCGCGCTGGGCGTCATCGGCGCGCTGATGACGGCGTTCTACATCTTCCGCGCGTTCTATCTCACGTTCACGGGCAAGTACCGTGGTGGCGCGGAGGCGGAGGAGAAGGCGCATCCCGGCTCGCTGCCGGAGCCGGTCCCTGCTCCCGCCGGTCACGACGACCACGGCAGCCTTGTGCACGGGACATCGGCGGGCGCGCACGGCGGAAGCCACCTAGCAGAGTCCCCTTGGGTGATGGTCGGTCCGATGGTGGTGCTGGCGCTGCTTGCCGTGGGGACGGGCGCGCTGTTCAACTCGCCGGTTGCGTTGGGGCCTATCCCGTCGCACTGGTTCAGCCACTTTCTTGTGCCGCCGGGCGGCGAGTTTGAGGGGATGCCGTTCAACTTCGGCGTGGCGGTCACGTCGCTGCTGGTGGCTGCGGCTGGTATTCTGGGCGCATGGGCGTTGTACCGAAGGAAGGTCGTGGCGCCTGAGAGCCTGACCATCAAGCCGGTCTATCAGCTTATTGCGCGGCGGTATTACATGGACGACCTGTACGAGAAGGTCTTCACGGGCCGGGTGTTTTACGGCGCGGCGTGCGCGACCCTGGACTGGGTTGACCGGAACGTGGTGGACGGCCTTGCGGACACGGTCGGATGGTTTGGGCGTAACCTGGGACGCGCGGTCGCGCAGATCCAGACGGGGCAGCCTCAGACGTACGCGATGGTGTTTGGGATAGGCGTCGTGCTGACGGCGGTAGGGTACATCCTTTGGGGGTAACGTAGCGTGCTGATTTCACGGTTTTTCTGGGGACAAGACCAGCGAGGGAGAGGAACCCCCTCTGGTGGCCATGAGATGCCAGCGCGCCGTGCTGGAGATTCCTCGGTCGTCCCGATTGCGTCGGGACTCCCTCAGAATGGTGCGACGGAGTAGTGTAGCGTGCTGACCGCGGTTGTTTTTCTTCCCGTTGCGGCGGCGATCATTATCGCGCTGGCGGCGCGCAGTCCGCGAGCCGTAAAGGGCGTGGCCCTGACGGCCTTCGTCGCGGACTTTGCGCTCGCCATCGCCGTGTTTGCGCGTTACAACACCGGCGACGGCGGCTTCCAGCAGGTGGAGCAGTACGACTGGCTCCCCGGCGAGTCGGTGGTGTTTCAGTACCTGCTGGGCGTGGACGGCCTTTCCGCGACGATGGTGCTACTGACGGGCCTGCTCGGGCTGGCGGCGATGCTGGTGTCCATGAACATTCAGCACCGCGTCCGCGAGTATTTTGTGTTTCTCCTTCTCTTGCAGACCGCAGTCATGGGGGTGTTCGCGTCGCTGGACTTCATCCTCTTCTTCATCATGTGGGAGCTTGAGCTGGTCCCGATGTTCTTCCTGATCTCCATTTGGGGGACGGGACGCAAAGAGTACTCGGCGATGAAGTTCCTGGTGTTCACCTTTGTCGGAAGCGCGTTCATGCTCGTGTCTATTCTGGTGCTGTACTTCTCGGTGGGCACCTTTGACATGCGCGTGCTGCTGGAAAGCGACCTGCGCAACCTGGTGGCGCCCGTGACGGTGGTCTTCGGGCTCTTCTTCGCGGCGTTCGCCATCAAGCTGCCGGTGTGGCCGGTGCACACGTGGCTTCCGGACGCCCATACCGACGCGCCGACGGCGGTGAGCGTGATGCTGGCGGGCGTGCTGCTGAAGATGGGCGGCTACGGGCTGATCCGCGTGAACGTGGCGATGTTCCCGGAGGTGACGCAGCAGGCCGCGCTTCCCTTCGCGATCCTGGCGGTCATCAGCATCCTCTTTGGCGCGATGGTGACGCTGCGGCAGACGGACCTGAAGCGGCTCATCGCGTACAGCAGCGTGAGCCACATGGGGTACGTCCTGCTGGGCGTGGCGTCGGTGGGCGCCACGGGGGGCGCGCTGTCGTCGGTTGGTTTGACGGGGGCGGCGTTGCAGATGTTCACGCACGGCACCATCACCGGCCTGCTCTTCGTGATGGTCGGCGTGGTGTACGACAAGGCGCACACCCGGCACATCCCCGACCTGGGCGGCCTTGCGGCGCGGATGCCCTACGCGGCGGTGGCGCTCATGGTTGCGGGTCTGGCGTCGCTGGGCCTGCCGGGGCTGAGCGGATTCGTGGCCGAGATCATGGTGTTTCTTGGCACGTTCCCGGTCTACGGTGTGCTGACGGCGCTGGCCGCGCTTGGCGTCGTCGTCTCGGCAGGATACATTCTGTGGACGCTGCGCGGTGTGATGTTCGGGCCAGCCAAGGAGCGCTGGGCGCACATCGGCGACGCGACGCTCGTGGAGAAGGTGGCGCCTGCCCTGCTCATTATTGCCGTCGTTGCCGTCGGAGTGTATCCCGCGTTGATCACGGATGCTCTGAGCTCCGGCGTGGGAGAGGCGCTGGCGGACCGCATAACGACGGTGGTGGGTGGACTGCGATGACAGCGCGGATGATGGTCGCGGCGGGCGCGGTGAAGCAGCCATGAACAGTTCTGCGCTGTGGTTGCTCTCGCCGGAGATCAGCCTGGCATTCGTCGCCATGCTGGCGTTCCTGGTTGACCTCGTCACGAGGCGCAAGGGGTACGTGGCGGCGGTGTCGCTGGTTGGACTCGTCCTGCCTCTCCTGTTCACCACACTGCTGTGGGGCGAGCTGTCCGGCTGGGTGAACGCCATCGGCCCGCAGCCCGGCGAGGTGGCCGGAGTGTCGATCCCAGGCATCTTCGGCACGCTGGTAGTAGACCGATACGCGCTGTTCTTCAAGTACCTGGTCTTTGGCGCGCTGGGCCTAGTGCTCCTGGCGTCGCTGGACTACCGGAGCCGCCTGGGCAGGCTTGAGGGCGAGTATTACGGCCTCATCCTGCTCTCAGCGGGCGGCATGACGCTGCTGGCGGCTACGGTGGAGCTCCTCTCGCTGTACATTGCTCTGGAGCTGGCGACGCTCCCGCTCGTGGCGCTCGCGGCGTTTTTGCGAGACGGCCGCTCCACGGAGGCTGGGATCAAGTTTCTGCTGCTGGGCGCAATAAGCTCGGCGGTGCTGCTGTTCGGCATGGCGCTGGTGTTCGGCGTGACGGGGAGCACGTACTTGAGCGACATCGCGGGCGCGGTCGCCACGGCGACGCCGGGCGACGTGCCGTTCGGCTCGTACGCGATGCTCGCGGGCGCGGTGATGATGGCCGCGGGGTTCGGCTTCAAGATCGCCGCGGTGCCGTTCCAGATGTGGGTGCCGGACGTGTATGAAGGCTCGCCGACGCCCATCACCGCGTACCTCTCCGTGGCGAGCAAAGCGGCGGGATTTGCCGCGCTGCTGAGGGTGTTCACCACGGCGTTCGGGCCCGCAGACCTGCACTGGAGCGTGCTCTTCGCGGCGCTGGCGGTCGCGTCCATGACGGTGGGGAACCTGGTGGCGGTGGCGCAGAGCAACATCAAGCGCATGCTGGGGTATAGCACCATCGCCCACGCGGGCTACATGCTGATCGGCGTGGCCGCCGTGGCGGGGAGGACGGGGGACGGCTCTTTGCAAGGCCCGCAGGGGTTGTTGTTCTACCTGGGGGGCTACGCGGTGACGAACCTGGCGGCGTTCTTCGCTGTCATCGCCATCGCCAACCGCACGGGCAGCGACCAGATCAGCGACTTCGCCGGCATGGGGCGGCGGGCGCCGTGGCTGGCGTTCTTGCTCACGGTGAGCCTGCTCTCGCTGATCGGCATTCCGCCGACGGCGGGGTTCATGGGGAAGCTGTTCCTGTTCGGCGCTGCCGTGAACGCCGACCTGGCGTGGCTCGCGCTCGTCGGGGTCATCAACAGCGTGCTCTCTGCGTATTACTACCTCCGAATAGTCAAGGTCATGTACTTCCAGGAGCCGGCGTCGCAGGAACGGGTGACGTGTTCACCGGCGCTGTGGGCTGCGCTGGGCAGCGCGTCGCTGGGCGTGGCGTTCGTGGGGATGGCGCCGTGGCCGCTCTTCGCGTTCGCGGCGCAGGCGTTGCTCGGCTTTGCCGGTAGGTGAGCCCGCGGCCCTGCGTTGCGGGCGGTCGTCTTTCATCAGGGCCGGAGTCTAGCACGCGCGGGTGTGACGAAAAGCCAGGGGAACGGTGTGAGCGACAAGGACCAGGTTGGCATTGTCTTCAACGAGCGCGCCCCGGAGGCGGTGGTCCTGAGCAAGCGCCTCGCGCGGCGGCTCAGGGGCGAGCACGAGGTGTGGCTGTGCTCCGCCGCCGAGGTGGTGGGCGCGAAGGTCCCCATGGACAAGACTCGTCTGGTTGTTACGCTCGGCGGGGACGGCACCATCCTGCGGGCGACCCACGTCGCGGCGCCGAACGGGGTCCCGCTGGTCGGGGTGAACTTGGGGCGAGTGGGCTTCATGACCGAGCTGGAACCAGCGGACGCCTTGGCTAAAGTACCGCTGTACCTGGACGGCCAGGCCTGGGTGGAGGAGCGGATGATGGTGCAGGCGGCGGTGTTGCCGCGCACGGCCGTGAGGCGGCGAAGCGGCCTCTCGGTGTATTTTGGGCTCAACGACGCCGCGCTGGGCCGGACGGGCGTCTCGCGGCTGGTGTTCGTTGCCGTATCGGTGGACGGCACGCCGATGGCTACCTATGCGGCGGACGCGGTCATCGTCGCCACGCCGACGGGGAGCACGGGCTATGCGCTCTCCGCGGGCGGCCCGATCCTCCACCCGCTGGCGAAGACGTTCCTCATGAAGCCCGTCGCGCCGCAGATAGCGCTGAACAGCGCGGTGGTGCTGCACGAGGGCGCGGTGGTGACCCTTTCGCTGGGGCGTGATGACCAGGCGAACCTGAGCGTGGACGGGCTGATGAACGTTCCGCTGGCGGAAGGGGACACGCTGGAGATCAAGGCAAGCCCCCACGTGGCGCGGTTTCTGCGCATGGGGCCCCGCGCGTACTTCTACGATACGCTGTTCAAACGGCTTGGCTACGGCAAAAGCGTCCCGCAACAAGACCGGCTGGGGCTCGGCTCGTGATCCGTCTCGAGGACGTGGCCCTCGACTCCTTCGGCTTCGCCGGGGCAGACCCTTCACTGCGAAGGGATGAGGTGAGCCCACGCAAGGACGACGCGCGTGGGAATGACGGGCGAAAAGTGACCAGAACATTCGCGGAAAAAGGACTGATGCGCCAACACAGGAGCCTGCCGTCAGGGATGGTGTGGGCCAGGTGATGGCGAAGGAAACGGTGTTGCGGAGCAGTCGTGTGTACGCGGGGAAGATCATCAACGTCCGCGTAGACACCGTGCGGTTGGAGAAGGCCGGGAAGCCCGTTGAGGCGACGCGCGAGGTCGTTGAGCACGCGCAGGTGGTGGTGATGGCGCCGGTTGACTCGCAGGGCCGCGTGCTGCTGGTCAGGCAGTACCGCCACGCGGTCGGCGAGGAGCTACTGGAGCTGCCCGCGGGCGGGATTGAGCCCGGCGAGTCGCCGGCGGCGGCGGCGCGGCGCGAGCTCCAGGAGGAGACGGGCTTTACGGCGGATGACTTGACGCCGATGGGGCGGTTCTGGATGTCGCCCGGGTTCCTGCGGGAGGAGATGCATGCGTTCCTGGCGCGAGGGCTCCGGCCCAGCAGGCGCGCCGCCGACGAGGACGAGGTCATTGAGCTTGTCCCCGTTCCGCTGACTGAGCTGCCGAGCATGATTAAGCGGGGCGAAATTAGAGACGCAAAGACGATTGCGGCGCTGCTCATGGCATTGCATCTGTATGAGCTGAAATAGCGCGCACTGGTCGCATTTCGCTGCTCCAAAGCGCAGCCGTAAGGCGGTGCGTTGGGGGATAGAGGGCCAAGTGCAAGGCGGCGTTGTGGCGGAAACCGCCGCGTGGTAGAGTTGATGGCAGTCCATCGGGGGTAAGGTCATGCTGCAACACGATGTGCTTGTGGTGGGCGCGGGGCTGGCTGGGATGCGCGCCGCGCTGGCGGCGAAGCAGGCTGGCGCGAACGTCGCCATCATCAGCAAGGTCACGCCCGTGCGCAGCCACTCCAACGCAGCGCAGGGCGGCATCAACGCCGCGCTCACGGACCGCGGCGACGACTGGAAAGAGCACGCGTACGAGACCGTGAAGGGCAGCGACTATCTGGGCGACCAGGACGCCATCGAAATCCTGTCCCAGGACGCCGGCCGCGCCGTCATTGAGCTGGAGCACATGGGCGTCGTCTTCAGTCGCGGGCCGGACGGGCTCCTGGGCACGAGGCGCTTCGGCGGGCAGCAGCGGGCGCGCACGTTCTTCGTGGCGGACATCACCGGCCAGGCGATGTTGCACGTGCTATTTGAGCAGCTCCTAAAGTCCGGCATCACGCTATACGAGGAATGGTTCGTCACGTCGCTGGTCATGGAAGACGGCCAGTGCCGCGGCGTTGTGGCGCTGGAGATCAAGAGCGGCAAGCTGGAGCTGATCACGTCCCCGGCGGTGGTGCTCGCCACCGGCGGCTGCGGACGCATCTACGAGCCGAGCACCAACGGCCTCATCGTTACCGGCGATGGCATGGCGCTGGCGTACAAGGCGGGCGCGCCGCTCATGGACATGGAGATGGTCCAGTACCATCCCACCACCCTCAAGCAGAACGGCATTCTCATTACCGAGGCGGCGCGCGGCGAGGGTGGCTACCTGCTGAACGGCAAGGGCGAGCGATTCATGGACAAGTACGCGCCGTCGATGAAGGAACTGGCGTCGCGAGACGTCGTCTCACGTTCCGAGCAGACGGAGATCAACGAAGGGCGCGGCGTCAACGGGTGCGTGCTACTGGACCTGCGTCACCTTGGACGGCAGGTTATCGAGACCAAGCTGGCGTACATCAACGAGGTGGCGCTGGACTACCTGGGGATCAGCCTTGCCGAAGCGCCGATCCCGATCCGACCCGGGATGCACTACATGATGGGCGGCATCAAGACGGACGTGCACGGAGCGACGCGCGTGCCAGGGCTCTACGCGGCGGGCGAGACGGCCTGCGTGAGCGTCCACGGCGCGAACCGCCTGGGCGCGAACTCGTTGCTGGACACGGTGGTGTTCGGGCGGCGGGCTGGCGATGCTAGCGCGGCGTACGCGAAGGAGCGCGGCCACAAGAACGTCTCCGAGGCGTTCGTCGCTGATGAGGAAGCGCGCATTAAGGGGATTCTGGCCCGGTCCACGGACGGGGACAGCGTGGCCAAGATTCGCCTGGAGATGGGCCAGGTCATGAACGACAACATCTCCGTCTTCCGGCACGAAGAAGGGATGAAGAAGGCGCAGACCACGATCCGCAGGCTCAAGGAGCGGTACGCCAGGGTGGGCGTCCAGAACAAGGGGAAGGTGTTCAACACGGGCCTCATCTTCTCGCTGGAGCTCGGCTACATGCTGGACGTGGCGGAGACGATTGCGGCGGGAGCTCTGGCTCGCAAGGAGAGCAGGGGCGCCCACGCCCGCGTGGACATGCCCGACCGCGACGACGCGAACTTCCTGAAGCACGCGCTGGTGTTCAGGACGGAGAGCGGGCCTCGGATTGACTGGCTGCCCGTGACCATGACGCAGTGGCAGCCGCAGAAGCGGGTGTACTAGTTGACGCACTCACTCCGACCCTCCCTCCCCGGGGAGGGAGCAGGTGAGGGAACCAAGGAGGCACTAGCTTGCAAATCACGCTCCGCGTTAAGCGCTACAACCCGGAGGCGCCGGAAGAGCGCCGCTCTTGGACTCAGGACTACAAGGTTGACGTCCCGGAGGACTCCACGGTGCTGGACAGCCTCATCCAGGTGCGGGAGTACGTGGATGACAGCCTGAGCCTGCGCTGCTCGTGCCGGGGCGCTATCTGCGGCTCGTGCGCGATGCGGGTCAACGGCCACGCGGCCCTGGGGTGCAAGTCCAAAGTCCAGAAGCTGTTGGGCAAGGACAACGTCATCGCCGTGGAGCCGATGGGCAACCAGCCGGTCATCAAGGACCTGGTGGTTGACATGACGGTCTTCTGGGACAAGATTCGGCAAGTGCAGCCGTGGCTCCAGCCGCAGGGTCCGGAGCCGGAGGCGGAGTACGTCGCGCCAAACGAGGCTATGCAGCACCTGGTCGGTGTGATGGGCTGCATCATGTGTGGCGCGTGCGTCTCCGATTGCACGGTGCTAGAAGTGGATAAGAACTTCATCGGGCCGGCGGCGCTGGCTAAGGCCTACCGGTTCGTGGCCGACCCGCGCGACGGGCACGCGAAGGACCGTCTCGGGTTGTATAACAAGGCGGGAGGCATTTGGGACTGCACGAGGTGCTTTGAGTGCGTGCAAGTGTGCCCGAAGGGCGTGGCGCCGATGGACCGCATCATGGCGCTGCGGGATCAGGCCATTGACGCGGGGTTCATCGGCAGCTACGGGGCGCGCCACGCGGAAGCCTTCGCGAGTAGCGTGGAGCACAGCGGGACGGTGAACGAGATGTCGCTGGTGGTCAACACGTTCGGCATGTTCAACCTTCCCAAGCTGCTGGGCCTGCTGCCGCTGGCAATCCGGGCGGGCTACAAGCGCAAGATGCCGCCGCTGTTCCACAAGCCCGTCGAGGGCATAGCCGGTGTCCGGCGGATCTTCCACAAGGCCGAGGAGCAGCAAAAGGCGGCGCGCGGCTAGTGGGCGTGCTGCGTTCAACATCCGTACGCCCCCGCGATGGCATCCGCATAGGTGGCAAAACAAGGGCTTTGAGGAGAAAAACGTGAAGTTTGCCTTTTACCCCGGCTGCGTGTCCCGCGGCGGCTGCCCCGAGCTGTACCCGTCCGTGCTGGCCGTGGCGCACCGCTTTGGCATTGAACTGGACGAGATTGTGGGCGCCTCGTGCACGGGCGCGGGCGTGCTGCAGGAGAAGAACCGCTTTCTGGGCGACAGCCTGAACGCCAGGACGTTTGCGATGGCGGAGCGGATGGGCCTGCCCATCATGACCATCTGCAGCACGTGCCAGGGCGTGATGGCGCAGGCTCACCAGCGCCTGCGCGACGAGGCCTACCGCGCTCAGGTCAACGAGGTGCTCAAGGAAGAGGGCCTGGAGTACAAGGGGACCGTTGAGGTCAAGCACATGCTCTGGGTGCTGGCCGAGGATATCGGCGTGGAAGAGGTGAGGAGAAAGGTTGTGCGGCCGCTCTCAGGGCTCCGCGTTGCGCCGTTCTACGGCTGCTACATCGTGCGGCCGAGCGGGCCGCTCGGCTACGACGAGCACCCGGAGCGCGCCGAGTCGCTGGAGCGGGTGATTGAAGCCGTTGGCGCCACCGTTGCTGACTTTCCGGGCAAGACGCGGTGCTGCGGGTTCCCCATTCTGACGATTAACGAGCCGGCGTCCATGCGCATGGTGGCGAAGCACACGCTGGAGGCCAAGGAGCACGGCGCGGACTGCATGGTGACGCCGTGCCCGCTGTGCCACCTGAACCTGGACGGCCAGCAGCCCAAGGCGGCGATGGCAGCGAGCCAGGATATTGACCTGCCCATTCTGCACCTGCCGCAGCTTGTGGGGCTGGCGCTGGGGCTTGACTCCAACGTTTTGGGACTTGGCCGGCACATTCAGACTACGTACAGCGTGCTTATGAAAGTGGGCGTGCAGGTCCACTAAAGGAAGCCAAGCCCGCGTTGTGCAGTAAGTCTGCCGGCGATGGTCGGGCCCATGAGAAATGGCGGTTGTAGGGGCGATTCATGAATCGCCCCTACAAAAAGCTGCGCCAAGGAATCATCCGACAGTGTGGTTCCTTTCGTTTACTTAGGCAGACAAGCGTTTATCCGAGTACTGCCTAGCGCTGAGCAAGCGTGGAAAGAAGGTAAAACAGTCCATGATCCAGATAGGAATGGGCGCAGACATCCTGCGGACAGCTTGGTTTGTCATAAGCTGGCACGGGTTCCTCAGCTTCGTTGGCACGCTGGTCGCGGTGCTTCTCGTGGTCCGGTGGGCAAGCCCGCAGGTGGCGAACCCCGCCAAGCCTAAGACGCTGCTAGGGCGGATCGGCAGGTCAGCGCGGGGTTTCCTTGGCATGGAAAGCGACCTGTTTCTTGGCAAGCTGGAGAAGGAGCTTGAGGGGGCCATCAAGCAGGTCCGGGACACGGCGTCGCAGTATTTCAAGGACATACGGCTGCGGGAAGTGGCGGAGACGCCGCAGGGAATCGCGCTTGCCTCCGGCGAGCTGCCCGACATGATCAAGAAGCTGCCCCTACAGGAGAGGATGCGGGTCACGGTGGTGACGAGGGACGGCGGCGTGGTCGCGGACACCGCTGATGACCCCGGCGTGCGGGACATGCCCGCGGTGCTCCGAGACGCGCGATCGGTGCTCAACGGCTTTCCGGGCATGGCGGTCCGGACCGTCAATAGAGAGGAGCACGCGGTCTTCACGTATCCCGTGATTGTGGAGCGGCCCGTGGCGACGAAGGTGGAGGTTGGCGGCGGAACGGGCGAGGCGAGAGTCAACGTCCTGATGGAGCGCACCGAGCGGATTGTGGGTGGGGCGGTCCGGATCACGGTCCCGACCGGGGGCGCGACCGGAGTGCGAGCGAGGACGGTGGAAGCCGTCTACAACGTTGCGATATGGGGCATCGTGGGCGGCATCATTGGCGCCAGGATTGTCCACGTCGTTGATGAGTGGCGGTTCTATGGGGCGAACCCCGGCCAGATCATCGCCATCTGGAACGGCGGCATTGGTTTGTGGGGCGCGTTGTTGGGCGGGTTCCTTGGCGGCTTGCTGGCGGCGAAGCTGTACAAAGTGCCGGTCGGGAAGATGGCCGATCTTGCGGGACTGACCATGCTGCTCGCGCAGGCCATCGGGCGCGTTGGCGACATCATCAACGGCGAGCATATTAGCAAGGTCACGAACGCGCCGTGGGGATTCGTGTGGAGCAACCCGGAAAGCCCCACGTTCCGCTCGTACGGGCTGGCTGCCACCCACCCGGCGGTGGTGTATGAGCTGATTTGGGACCTTCTTCTCTTCTTCTTCTTGTGGCGGTTCGTGCGAGGGCGGCTCAAGCCGGACGGCATGCTGTTCGTGGCGTACCTGGGGTTTTACTCGTTCGGGCGGTACTTTATCCAGTACTACCGCGTGGACCGCATCTGGTTTGCGGGGCTTCAAGAGGCGCAGCTCATCGCTCTGGCGGTGATGCTCGTCACGATACCCCTGCTGGCGTTCAAGGCACGTATCGTCCATCGTGATGCGGCAGAACCAGTACCGGAGCCGCCGCCATCGCCCCGGCGCAGGCCGGCGGCGGCGAGCAGAAGCGCCGGCTAGCTTCTGCGCTTGATGTGCAACGCGGCTGCGGAGCCAGGGAGCGACCCTGGCTCCGCAACTGTTGTGTGTTGCTGAGGCAGCACCTGTCGTCGTACGCGAAGGAGCGGGCGAAGGGGTGTAGGGGGGCGTGGGTTGGCGAAAGGGATGACCGATGTAGGGGCGCACGGTTTGTGCGCCCCTACTCGTTTGGCAGGTGAAGGCGTGGGTCGGCTATGTGTATGAGTTGGCGACGTGTGGGAAATTCCTCGCTGCTCTCGGAATGACAGGGGGCGCGAGGAATGACAGAAAAGCGTGAGGGGCGAGAGACATCAGTGGGACAACGAAGAGGGGCGGCCACGTGGCCGCCCCTCTTCGTGTGTGGCCTTCGCGAGGTTGGGCTAGACGTTGAGGGCGTCCACCAACTGCTGGGTGGTCTGGAGGCGCGCCTTCTTCTTCATGGTCTCCATGCGGCGCTCCAATGGCTCGGAGGTGGGGTTCTGGTAGAGGATGCCGACGGGGACGCCCGGCGAGCGGGCGAGCTTGTAGGCGGCTTCCCAGTTGGCGGTGTCGTGGGTGGGGGGGACGTCGTACAGCAACGGGGCGATGCCCTTTTTTGGGTCGCCCTTGATGGCGTCGTAGGTGTCGTTGTACGTGGTGCAGGGGGACTGGACGTTGACGATGGAGAAGCCTGGGTGGTCCATGGCTTGGACGATGAGCTTGGCGAGCTCTCTGGGTTTGCCGGAGAAGCCGCCGGCGACGAAGCTTGCGCCGTGGCCGAGGAAGAGCTCCAGCGGGTTGACCTTGCCTTCCACCTTGCCGAAGGGGGTGCTGGAGGTGACCGTACCGAATACGGTGGTGGGGGAGCTTTGGCCTTTGGTGAGGCCGTACACGCCGTTGTCCATGATGACGCAGGTGATGTTCAGGTTGCGCTGCGCCGCGGGGCCGATGTGCTCGGCGCCGATGCTGAGGAAGTCGCCGTCGCCGGCGACGACAATGACGTTGAGCTCCGGACGGGCCATCTTGACGCCAAAGGCGATGGGCAGCGTCCGCCCGTGGATGCCGTGGATGCCGAAGGGCTGAGGCCCCTCCAGCAAGTGGACGAGGTTGCCTGAGCAGCCGATGCCGGCGACCACGACGGTGTTCTCTATGGGAACGGACTTGGTGACGGACCACTCCTTGAGGGCGAACTCAATGGAGCGCCGGACTCCGAAGTCGCCGCAGCCGGGGCACCACTTGAAGTCGTATTCCGGGTTCTTGGCGCTCATACCTTCACCCTCCCTTTGTTACCAGCCTGGACGCGCTCGGTGACGCGGCGGACGAGGTCGCGGACCTTGAAGGGCAGACCAGTGTACTGGGTGATCGCCTCGGCGCGGACGCCGTGGGAGCGGAGCACGCTGGCGAACTGGCCCATGTAGTTGAGCTCAGGCACCAGGACGAGCTCCTTGGAGCGCAGCTCTTCCAGAAGCTTGGGCGGCAGCGGGTTGAGGAACATGGTGTAGTACCAGGCCACGGGGACGCCGGCCGCCTCAAGCTGGGCGTAGGCCTCCATGCCGGAGCCTTTCTCGCCGCCCCAGGGCATGACGGCGATGGAGTGCTGGGTGTTCTTGCTCTCCCAGGCGCCGTCCTCCAGGAGCTTGAGCTTGGCGAAGCGGCGCTCGGTCATGTGGATGTGGCGATCGGGGAGGTGGGTGGTGTCGCCGAAGGGGTCGTGCTCGCTGCCGTTGGCGATGTAGGAGCCTGGACCGCCTGGGAGCGGCATGGGGGAGACGCCGTGTTCCTCGTAGCGGCGGTAGCCGTTGTTGCCGGTGTAGACCTTGCGGTTCTCAACAAGGACCTTGCTCAGGTCGGGCTTCGGGATGTTCTCGGAGCGCTCGGAGAGCATCATTTCGCTGAGGATGATGACGGGGCCTTGGTACCGCTCGGCCCAGTTTAACGCCTTGACGGCGGCGTAGAAGCACTCTTCCACGGTGCCAGGGGCGATGACGGGCATGCTGACGTCGCCGTGGGCGGGATTGAGGGCGGCAAGGAGGTCGGACTGCTCGGTCTTGGTGGGGAGGCCGGTGGCGGGGCCGCCTCGCTGGACGTCAACGACGACCAGGGGGATTTCCGACATCCAGGCGAGGCCGAGGCCTTCGCTCATGAGGGAGAAGCCGGGGCCGGCGGTGGCGGTCATGGCCTTCTTGCCGGTGAAGCCCGCGCCCAGGATGGTGTTGATGGATTCAATTTCGGAGCTGGCCTGGTACGCAAACTTGCCAGGTCCCATGAGGTTGCGTTCCATGAAGACGAGGATGGGTGTGGCCGGTGAGATGGGGTAGCCGACGTACACGTCAATGCCTGCGTGCATTGCGCCGAGGGCGATGGCGGTGTTGCCGTTAAGGAGGATCTGGGCGTAGCTGACGGGCACTGGCGGGGGGAGCTGGCCGACCTGCATCTCGGCGCTGGCGGCGGCTTCACGGCCCAGACGGAGCGCCAGCTTGTTGCCGGCGACGATGGCTTCGTCGCCGGGGCGGCCTCGGCTGAAGCGCTTGGCGTTGAACTGCTCCAGGAAGTCCAGCTCCCAGTTGACGAGGCGCGTGAGGGCACCGAGGACGACCATGTTGCCGGCGCGGAGGTTGCCGGACTTTTTGGCGAGCTCGTCAAAGGGGAGGCCGATGGCCTGCTTGTCCTTGTCCGGAGTGAAGGAGGCGGAGTCGTAGAGGACGACGCCGCCGGGGCGAACCTCGGAGCGGTGCGTCTGGTAGGCCTCTTTGTTGAAGGCCACGAGGATGTCCACTTCGTCGCCGGAGCTGAGGACGCGGCTGGTGGAGACGCGGGCTTGTGTCCACGTTGGGCCGCCCAGGATCTGGGACGGGAACGTGGCGAAGGTTTGGACGTGGTAGCCGTATTGCGAGGCCGATTGGGCCAGGATTTCCGAGGCGCTTACGACGCCCGCGCCTCCTTCGGCGGCGAATCGGACAACGAAGTCCTGCTTTGGCACTCTGTCCTCCCTCTCACAGCGCCGCGATGCGATTCGTGGCGTGGATATCCTGTGGGCGTTGCTTCACGTAGAAGGGTCGCGAGGGTTTACCAAAGGAAAGAGTTCTTGAGGAGAATGGAGAGAGTACGGAAGGTGTACTGGTGTCCGCCGCCCTTCCCCGTCGCGCCGCTGGCGCCAGCTTAGGTCCTGGCATACCCTCCGTATCCTGATCACCGTCTCGTATCGCTAAGTGCGGAATTTCAGTGTAGCTAGTACGAGAGTCGTTGTCAACGCTGGCGGCCCGCGATTTTGAGGTGGGGAGCGCGTGGATGACGGCGCGAGACGGCGGGCCGCCAGCGTTGACATTTGGCAAGGCCATTCTACACTGGGCTGGGACCAGGGTGTTCTTGCCCGAGCGCCAGGAAGGGCGCGGCCCCCTCGGGAAGCTCGGGGCAGGCTCTTCACCCTTCACGGCAAAGGAGGTTGGAGGTCGTTGCGGAGTTGGTCTTGCCAGGAGGTGTGTGTTGCGCATCGTTTCGTTGCTGCCCAGCGCCACGGAGATCGTGTTTGCGCTGGGGCTGGGCGAGCAGCTCGTTGGGGTGTCGCATACGTGCGATTTCCCGGAGGAGGCGAGGCGGTTGCCGGTGCTGACCCGGAGCTTGCGCGAGGAGGCGCGTCGCCAGGGGCGTTCGGTGGCGGAGGCGCAGGCGAAGGGCGGGCCGATGTACCTCATAGATGGGGACTTGCTGCGGTCCCTCCATCCTGATCTGATCCTGACGCAGGAGATCTGCGATGTGTGCGCGGCGGACGGTGGGTCGGTGTTTGAGGCGGCTGGGAAGGCGCTGGACTACTCGCCGGCGGTCCTGTCGCTGAACGCGGCGACGGTGGAGGACGTGCTGGGGAACGTGGTGGAGATAGGCCGCGCGGCGGGCGCGGAGTTGCGCGCCGAGGGGCTGGTTGGGGCGATGCGGGAGCGGCTGGGACGGGTGGCGCAGGCGGTGGCGCGCACTCAAGCCCGCCCGGGGGTGGCGGCGGTGGAGTGGGCGCGGCCTCTACGGAACGCGGGCCTGTGGGTGCCGGAGCTGATTGCGACGGCGGGCGGCAAGGACGGCCTGGGGACGCCGGGCGAACGGTCTCGAGTGCTTTCCTGGAGCGAGATGGTCGGCTCCGAGCCGGACGTGGTGCTGATGATGCCGTGCGGGATGGACCTGAACGCCTCGGCGGCTGAGGCGTTCCAGCTTCAGCGGTTCTCGCAGTGGTGGTCCATGCCCGCGGCGAGCCACGGCCAGGTGTTCGCGCTGGACGGACGGGTGCCGAGCCGACACGGGCCGCGGTTGGTGGACGTGGCGGAGACCATGGCGGCGCTGCTGCACCCGCAGCTGGGGCTGGCGCCAAGCCCTCGCGCGGCGTGGCGGAAGGTGGGGTGAGCGGTTAGCGCGTGTGGGTTCGCCGAACGAAGGGGGGCGGCCACACGGGGCCGCTCCTAGGCTGCGATTGGAACCGATATCGGGCAATTCTTGCGAGCTAACTGCAACGTGTAGGGCTGGGTTTGAAACCATCGGTCCCAACCAACTCCGATTTCATTCATAATTCGCTGTACTGGCACTCTAAACCGCTTATCGGCGCTTTGCGAACCTAACCCCCTGCCCCCTTCCCTGTAGGGAAGGGGGACAACATGCTCCCCTCCCCTTGAGGGGCTGGGCAGGGGAGAGGTCACACGCAGCCGGGAAGCCACAGCCTGTTCTTCCATCCCGCCCCACGATTGATGGGCTGCTTGGTCTTCTACTGCGATCCCTTCGTTTGGCGGTGTCCGGAGCAAGCTCTGTTTCCTTGAACGGGTAGAGCAGCGGGGCTATGATGCAGCCAGGCAGCGGAGCGAGGTGGAACGATGACTCAAATGACCGGGGGACAGGCGATTGTTGAGTCGCTGATGGCCCAGGGCGTGGACACGGTTTTCGGACTCATTTCTATACACATGCTGGGCGTTTACGACGCGCTGTATGGCGCGCGAGACCGGGTCCGGTTCGTTGGCGGGCGGCACGAGCAGGCGGTGACGTTCATGGCGGATGGGTATGCCAGGGCGACGGGGAAACCGGGCGTGTGCTTCACATCAACCGGCCCCGGCGCGGCGAACACCCTGGGGGCGATGGGTGAGGCGTGGGCGGGGTCCATCCCGGTGCTCCAGGTGACGAGCAACGTGGACGCGGCGCTGATTGATGGCGGGCGAGGCGCTCTGCACGAGCCGTACCATCAGCGGGAGATGTTCGGTTCGGTGACTGACTGGACCGCGCTTTGCCGGACGGTGGAGGAGGCGCCCAGGGCCGTGTTTGAGGCGTTTGAGCGCTTCAAGACGAGGCGGCCGCGGCCCATAGCGATTGAGATGGCGACGGACGCCATCCACAAGACTGGCGAGGCGGAGATCTTGCCTGCCAGGGACTTTCCGCGTCAGGTGGGGGACCAGGCTCTGGTGGAGCGTGCGGCCCAGGCGCTCGCGGAGGCGCGGCGGCCGCTGCTGTGGGCCGGCGGCGGCGTGTTGACGGCGGGCGCGTGGGAGGAACTGCGACAGCTTGCGGAGCTGCTTGACGCTCCGGTGGTCACGACACAGGGAGGGAAGGGGGCCATTCCGAGCAGCCACGCCCTGGCGCTGGGATGCATCCGAGGGGGACGCGCGTACGGTGAGAACCCCCTGCACGAGTTTGTGGCGTCGTGCGACGTGGTTCTGGTCGTGGGGAGCCGGCTGGCGCACGGCCTGACGTCCGGTGTGGGCATGCGCCTTCCCGGAACGATCATTCACGTTGACCTGGCGGACGAGGTGTTCAATAAGAACTATCCCGCGTCCGTTGCAATCCAGGGGGACGTGAAGGTGGTGATGGGGCGGCTCGGCGCGATGCTCAAAGGCAAGGATCTTGCCAAGTCGGAGTCGTTCCGGCGGGAGATCGCCAAGGTCAAGGCGGGGGCCGCGCAGGCGCTCCACCGGGCGGGCCCGAACCAGCAGCGCACCATGGACGCCCTGCGCGAGGTGATACCGTCGGACGGGATTGTGGTGGCGGACGCGACGGTGCCGGCGTACTGGGCCGCGCAGGGGTGGGCGGTTGAGGCGCCACGGACGTACATCAGCCCCCACGGCTGGGCGGGCATTGGATTCGGCTGACCCGCGTCGCTGGGCGCCAAGGTGGGGATGCCGCAGCGGAAAGTCGTCCTGATGAGCGGCGACGGCGGGTTTCAGCTCAACCTGCAGGAGATGGCGACGGCGGTGCAGGAGCGCATCCCCGTGGTGGCGGTGATCTGGAACGACAACGCCTGGGGGGTGCTGAAGGGGATGCAGCGCGACCGGTATGAGCGGCGGTACTTCGGCACGGACCTGTGGAACCCGGACTTCGTGAAGCTGGCGCAGGTGTACGGCGTGGCGGCGTCGCGGGTGAACTCGCTGGTGGAGTTGACGAGGACGCTGGCGGGCGCGCTTGGGCGGGAGGAGTTCCACCTGATTGAGGTGGCCATGCCGGAGGGGTTTGCTAACTTTCGGTGAAGGTGGTTGCCGGGTTGCAGCGTGCGAAGCGCTGAGCGGGAACGAATGGGCGTGACGCGGAAACTCCACCTAAGAAGCAACGCAAGGGGGTCTTGCTCATGAAGGGCAGGAAGGTTGTCGTTACCGGCGGCAGCCGTGGCATCGGCTTGGAAGTCGCGCGGCTTCTGCTGGCTAACGGCGCGAACGTGCTCGCGGTCTCTCGAAGCAGCGCGCACTTGGACGGGGCCAGGCATACCTTGTCGTCGCTGGAGACCTTGCAGGCGGATGTCACGGTTCCCCAGGACGTTGAACGTCTTGCCCTCTGGGTGGAAACTCACTGGGGACGCCTGGACGTCCTGGTGAACAACGCGGGTGTGTTCCTGGATGACGACACGGACCTGGTCGCGCAGCCGGACGAGGCTTTTGAGGAGACGATGCGGGTCAATCTCTTCGGGCCGTATCTGTGCACGAAACGCCTGGCGCCACACTTGCTGAAGTCGGACGATCCGCGCGTGGTCAACATCGGGTCATCAATGGGCGTGCTGTCACCGGGCCTGTCGGGAGCGTACAGCGTGTCCAAGGCGGGGCTCAATGCGCTTACCATTGCGTTTGCCAACGCGTTGCGCGGGCAGGTCGCTGTGAACTGCCTCTCGCCCGGCTGGGTCCGGACGGACATGGCGCCCAATGCCCCGGGGGACCCCAAACGGTCGGCGGAAGACCTGCTGTGGCTCCTCGGTCAGCCTCGCAGTGTGTCGGGCAGCTTCTTCGGCGACAGGAAGCAGATCCCCTGGGCGCAGCGGTGAGCTGCCTCAACGGCGATGGTGCGGCTATCCCGTCCTTGCCGGCACCTGGGCGGAGCTCATGATCGTGACCTCGGCCTTGGCGATGAACGCGCCAGCCTCAGGGGCGATCGCCTTCCACCCGGCTGAGCTGTAGAAGCGCTCGTCTTTCGCCTTGGCGTCGTCGGCGCTATCGTAGGCGCGGATCCAGACGAACTCGGTCTTGGCTTCGTTGATCCACGGCCCCAAGATGGTGTGGCCGGCCTGCTTGGCGACGGGCGTGAGCTTGTCGTTGAACCATCGGACCCAGTCGTCCATCTTGCCGCGATTGACGGTGTACACCCTGAGCTGCGCGTACATGTTCCCTCCCTTGTGTCGCTAGGGTTGCAGCCCTGATGGGGCCGCTCCACAGGCTACTTTGGCACGCGGCCGGATGCCTTGCGGCGAGTGTACTCCTCGGCGAGCATCCCCATGACCACCGAATCGTACCAGTGGCCGTCCTTGAAGCGGGTGCCTCGGAGCCTGCCTTCCAGCGCGAAGCCAAGCTGCTCGCACATGATCAGCGCAGGCTTGTTGTACTCGGGCACGTCAGCCCAGGCGCGGTGCATATTAAGCTCGCCGAAGATGATGTCCAGCGCGTGGGCGAGCGCGGTGCCGCCGAAGCCGCGGTGCCACAGGTCCTTGCGCCCGATCAGGACGAACACCTGGGCGTTGCGGAGAGGCTCCTCAAGCTCAATCTGCACCTCGCCAACGTGGCCTTCATCGGAGGTGTAGACGGACAGCACGCGGCGATTGGGGGAGAGGAAGGCTTCGGCCCAGTCCTCCGGCGGAGCGTCCGCCATCTTGTGCGGCTGGTAGCCGATGTGGATGGGGGCGCCAGCCTCGTCGCGCCCGTACCAGGACGTGGCTACGTCGGGGTCGTCCAGCCACTGGGCGACGCGCTCCACGTCTTCGCGTGAGACCGGCTGCAATCGGACCTGTGTTCTGGTGGTCATGTCCGCCTCTTCTAACCTACGTGAAGCCTGCCGAGTGGAGTCCATCAAGGAGTCGCCGGTGGGGACGTCGCAAGCCTACGAGGTGAAGGCCAGGTTTCCCGAACAAAGACATGCTTGTGGAAGTGACGGCGCGCCGGCGCTGAGAGCCGCATGCCCAGCGACCTGAGCTGAGAAGGACACCTCTCTCCCCTGGGGGCGGCGCTTCAAGCAAGTCGGTGACGTGGGCCACAGTATCCTGCCGAGGGTGGGATTTGAACCCACACGCCCTTGCGGGCTGAGGATTTTAAGTCCTCCGCGTCTGCCATTTCGCCACCCCGGCCAGCAGGCAAGGCCATTGTAGGCAGGGTGTGGAGGTGGAGGCAAGCCGGACATGGGGAAGGAACGGTGAGAATTGGAGGCGACGGCCGGATTCGAACCGGCGATAGGGGTTTTGCAGTCCCTTCACGCCCGTGTTGACCCGTTCCAGGCTATAGCGTCCTGTGCCCCGCAGTCAGGTAACGAAGCCCTGGAGCATCATACCACGTGCTAGGGCGTCTTGGCTCGTACCAAGCAATCCGTGACCATTCTGTGACCAAAGTATCGCTACGCCTATCAACGTGCGCTGCCCAAACCGTCCTCCGATTGGGCGAGCATCTCCACTTGGCCTATCCTTGTCATGTACGGTGCCTCTCCGGTGGCTTCGTAGCAAGCCCTGCGAGGCCCGCATGGAACAGGGGATACGCGGGCTGCTTCCGAGCGCCGCGTGACCATTCTGTGACCATTCAGCGAAACAACGGCCCTGGGCGGTATCAAACCCAGGGCCGTTGTTGTGGTATCGGTGCGGTAAAGAGATGGAGGCGACGGCCGGATTCGAACCGGCGATAGGGGTTTTGCAGACCCCCGCCTTAGACCACTTGGCTACGTCGCCTCGGCAACAGGTATGGTGCCCAGGGCGGGATTTGAACCCGCACAGGAGTTACCCCACCACCCCCTCGAGATGGCGTGTCTACCAATTCCACCACCTGGGCGTCGGAGCGGGAGGCAAGCCCCGCAATAGTGCCGCCGAACGTCATTGGCAGGAGCGGAGGGACTTGAACCCCCGACTTCCGGTTTTGGAGACCGGCGCTCTTCCGTGCTGAGCTACGCTCCTGCGTTGTTGGCCGCGCCCCTGGAGGGAATCGAACCCCCGACGCCTGCCTTAGGACGGCAGCGCTCTATCCTCTGAGCTACAGGGGCAAAATGGTGGAGATGAGGGGATTCGAACCCCTGACCTCTGCGATGCGAACGCAGCGCTCTACCAGCTGAGCTACATCCCCGCTAACGGCCATTATGGCACGGGCGATTCTGGCGCGTCAACGCCAGTGAGGCCATTCAACCATGATGCAGAAGCAAGGTGATTGCCTTGGGTGAAAGGCGGCCCAGTAAGGAGGGTAAGGAAACGCGCTCAATATGCGGATGTAGTATGGTTGCCTGTGGGTGAAAAGCGGCTGTGCTGAGTAGTTCACACGCGGCAGCCAGACCGGCGGAGAAGCGGATGGCGAGTGACAAGGCGTTGGTGAAGCGGTGCGCACGTGAGGCAGGGTTCGACCTGGTCGGCGTCGCCTCGGCGGCGCCGTTTGCGCGGGAGCAGGCGGTCGTCCTGGAGCGGCTGGCGCACGGGATGATGGGCCAGCTTCCGTGGTACACCGAGGCGCGCGTCCGGCGCGGCTGCGATCCGCAGGCCATCCTCCCCGGCGCCCGGTCTATCATCTCGGTGGCGTGCAGCTACTACGGGCAATCGCCAGCGATACCCAGCGTAGGGTCGCATGGCCGCGTGGCCCGCTATGCGTGGTACCGGGACTATCACGCCGTCCTCAAGAAGCGGCTCAAGGGCCTTGCCGGAATGTTGCAGGAGGGCCTGGGGAAGAGCTTCGCGTACAAGCTGTACGTGGATGACGGGCCGATGCTGGACCGCGAGGTGGCGCGCCGCGCGGGAATCGGCTTTACCGGCAAGAACACGAACATCCTGACGCGCGCAGGGTCATGGGTGCTGCTGGGCCAGCTCGTCACGGACCTGGAGCTGGAGCCGGACCGGCCTCTTGTCAAGTCGTGCGGCTCGTGCCGTGCCTGCGTGCCGGCGTGTCCCACGGGCGCCATCACGTCCGACTACGTGCTGGACAGCAATCGGTGCATCGCCTACCTGACCATTGAGCACCGCGGGCCGATTCCCCGCGAGATGCGGCCGCTGATGGGCGACTGGGTGTTTGGCTGCGACATTTGTCAGGACGTATGTCCGGTGAACCTGCGCCGTGCCGCGCCGGCGGTTGCGCCGCTCTCGCCGCCGCAAAACACGTCGCTGGAGCTTGTTGAGCTGTTGGAGATGGACGAGGAGCAGTTCGTCGAGCGATTCGCGGGGAGCCCGATACGTCGCGCCAAACTAACGGGGATGCAGCGGAACGCCTGCATCGCGCTGGGGAACCTGCGGGTGGCGGAGGCCGTCCCCGCGTTGACGAAGGCGCTTGGGCAGGCGCCGCCGCTGGTGCGCGGCCACGCGGCGTGGGGGCTGGGGCGCATCGGAACACCGGAGGCGCAGCGTGCTCTGGCCGAGGCTTTAGCCGTTGAACAGGACCCGTGGGTGCGCGAGGAGATCGCCCTGGCTTTGGGCGCGGCGTAGCCAGCAATAGGTTGGAGCGTCAGACAACGTCAGGGACAGTGGGAGGCGGTCAATGCCTACGGTGACGGTGAACGGCTGTGAGCTGTACTACGAAGTGTCTGGCAGCGGCCCAGCCATTGCTTTTATCCACGGCGGGTACGGCGGCGCGGCGTCCAGCGTGTTCCCGCGCGAGGAGTCGTGGGTCGGCGCGTTCACGGACGCGTACACGGTGGTCAATTACGACCGGCGTTCGGCGGGCCGCTCGGGCTACCCGGCGGGCGAGCACACGCTGGACCTGTTCGCCGGTGACCTGCGCCTGCTGCTCAAGCACCTGGGGATACAGCGCGCTATCATCATCGGCTCGTCTGCGGGCGGGCCGATTGCGCTGACGTACGTGCTGACGTATTCGCAGAGCGTCATCGGACTCGTGCTGGCGAACACGTCGGCGAGGCTGTGGCGGCACGAGACGCGGGAGCGCTTCGCGGACGCGGTGCGGCACCGCGCTCAGTTCCTGAAGGAGCAGGGCGCCGAGGCGACGGAGAGCCTGATCCAGGCGGAGAACGCGCGGCCCAACGCGCCGGTGCTCGCGCCCAACGGCTCCGGGCCTCGGTCGCCGGAGCTACGCGAGGCCTTCGTGGCGCGCGAGCGCGAGGTGCAGCGGCTGGTGGCGGTGCTACCTCGGGCTGACCGTATCCGCTACGCGATCGGGGAACTCAGGAACCAGGCCGCGTACGTGGACTCGGACCTGCGGCCCAGGCTCAAGGAGGTCCGGTTGCCGACGCTGGTGGTGCATGGCGATCAAGACGTGCAGGTGCCGCATGCGCTCGGCGTGGAACTGGCGGAGGGCATCCCCGGCGCGAAGATGGTGACGGTTCCGGGCGCTGGACACGGCGTGATGCAGTGGAGGCCGGCGGCGGAGGCAATCCGGGCGTTCTGCGACCAGGTGGTGGTGGCGCGGGCGAGGCGATAGCATGGCGAATGTGAACTTCCTCTGGAGCGCGCATCCTGAGGTGAAGTATGGCAGGGGCGGGCCAGCCTCCCCGGCCTGCTAGAGCGAGGGGGTGCGCGTGTGCCACTCGGTCGCCTGCTCGTAGGCGTGGGCGGCACGGAGGAGCGTGGGTTCCTGGAACGGCGCGGCGGCCATCTGCAGGCCGATGGGCAGGCCCTCGGTGGTGAAGCCGCACGGCACGGAGAGGGCGGGCAGGCCGGTGAGGTTGAACAGCGGCGTGAAGCGGGTGATGGAGGCGCGGATGCGGCGGTGCTCGTTGCCGTGAGCCTCGCCCTGTTCTCCGATGCGTGGCGCGGCGACCGGCACGGCGGGCCAGAGCAGCACGTCCACGCGCTGGAACAGCGCCAGCAGCTCGCGACGCACCATGCGCCGCACTCGCTGCGCCGTCACGAGGAGCGTGGCGGGGAGTAGTCGCGCGGAGGCAAGCCGGATGAGCACGTCGTTGCCGTAGTCTTGGGGGCGCTCGTCCATCCACTTCCGGTGGAAGGCCGCTGCCTCAGACGAGAGGAGGACGGTGCTCGCCGAGGCGGCGTACTGGAGCGATGGGAAGTCCACCTCCTCCAACCGCGCGCCGAGGCCCTCTAGGACGCGGTGGGCCTGGGCCAGCGCGTCGTCGACCTCCTTGTCCACCGACGTGGCCGAACGGGGCAGGATGCCGAAGCGCAGGCCACGGACGCCGTCGCGCAGGCCTCGAGTGTAGTCGGGAACCGGTACGCTGGCGGAGCCGGGGTCACGCGGGTCGTGGCCCGCGATGCTGTTGAGCATCAGCGCCGCGTCCTCCACGGTGCGAGCGAGCGGCCCGACGTGGTCCAGCGACCAGGCGAGGGGCACGGCGCCGCGCCTGCTGACGAGGCCGTAGGTGGTCTTCAGGCCGACGACGCCGCACAGCGCGGCGGGGATGCGGATGGAGCCGCCGGTGTCGGAGCCGAGGGCGGCGAGGGCCAGGCCCGCCGCCACCGCCGCGCCCGAGCCGCCGCTGGAGCCGCCGGTCATGCGGTCGGGGTCCCAGGGGTTGCGGGCGGGGCCGTAGTGGGGGTTGACGTTGGTGATGCCGAAGGCGAACTCGTGCATGTGGGTCTTGCCCAGGGACACAGCACCGGCCGCGTGCAGCCGCTCCACCACGGCGGCGTCGTGGTCGGGCGTCCAGTCGGCGAAGATTCGGGAGCCGGCGGTGGTGCGGACGCCTTTCGTGGCGAACAGGTCCTTGAGGCCGATGGGGATGCCGTCCAGGGGGCCACGCAGCTCGCCTCGGGCGGTACGGGCCTCGGACTCGGCGGCGTGCTGGAGCGCCTGGTCGGCGGTGACGGTGAGGTAGGCGTTGAGGCGCGGGTTGAGGGCGGCGATGCGGTCCAGGAGTGCCTGGGTCAGCTCGCGCGGCGAGAGGCGGCGCTGGCGGATGAGGCCGGATGCCTGCGCGACGGTGAGGCGGTGGAGGGACTGGGGGAGGGTCATCGGGAGGTTCTCATCGCGAAAGTCATCCCTGTTTAGAATCTCCCACAAGTGTTCCAACAAGTCACCCGATGCAAACGCAGATCACAAACAATGCTTAGTTGATATTCAAACCATTTGCCTTGCTACCGAGCTTATTCTTGTAATGGTGCTCCCACTGTAGAACCTCGTCGCGCGGAGATGTCCTTGGGAGAATCTGCAGAATTGAGTACAAAAAGGCCTCCGGATAGGCTCTGTTGCGAGCAACAAGTTGCTTCAACAAAACATTATCGCCGTGGCGATCACGGGCGTAATCGGCCCACCGCCCCCAAATACCTTCGGCACCGTATGCAGAACCAACGTACTGCTCACCAGTCGTGGTTGCTAGAACCAAATAAATACCTGCTACTGCTGCAAGGCGGGCCCGCCAGTCCTGGTTGGCTTCGGAGTTTTCGTAGAGGTCTTTCAGCTCAGACCACGTCAAGACAAACTCCAAGTAATCCCGGAACGGCGGGCGCAATTGTCCTTTCGGTAGGACTTCGACGACCTCCTTGTTGGACTTGTCGGATAGCCATTGGTGTCAGCTTAAAGCAGCGGGGCCCCAATCAATTACTATGCGGTTTTCAAGATCCTCATAGCCAGGTTCACGCTTCATTACATAGTAGTAATGGTTTTGCGTCCATTCGTTGTAAGGACAGCCGGCAGGGAGAGGGACTTCGCGTCCGTCGCGCTTCTCAATGATCTGGTAAACACCTACGAAACGAGCCTTGCCACCTTCCATCCCTATGAAAGACACGATGCGCTGACACTTTTTGAAGACCGGCCGACTCTGGTAACTCTGATACGCTTCAAACTATCCTCGGCGCATCAGGTCGTGCATGTCATATCTGGAATCTTTGTTGCGGACGAGCTTCGCAGGCCTTGTGACGTCAAATCCTCGCAACTTAAGTAATTCAATGATTTCAAGGACCATAGTTACTCCTCCAGCGTGCTGGTGTCTCCCAGTGGCAGGCCGAGCTCCTGGGCCTTGAGCAGGCGGCGCATGATCTTGCCGCTGCGGGTCTTGGGCAGCGACGGCCGGAACTCCAGCTCACGGGGCGCGATGCTCTGGAGCCGCGCGCGGGCGTGCTGCATGATGGAGTGGCGCAGCTCGTCGGTGGGCTGGTAGCCGTCCTTGAGCGCCACGAACGCCTTGACGATCTCCATCGCCAGCGGATCGGGCTTGCCGATGACGGCGGCCTCGGCGACGGCGGGGTGCTCAAGGAGGACGCTCTCCACTTCAAAGGGGCCGACCTTGTGGCCCGCCGTGTTGATCACGTCGTCGGAGCGGCCCACGAACCAGAAGTAGCCGTCCGTGTCCATGCGCGCGCGGTCGCCGGTGATGTACCAGCCGTTGCGGAACCGCGACTCGTAGAGGGGCCGGTTGTTCCAGTAGGTCTGGAACATGGAGGGCCAGCCGGGTCTGAGCGCCAGGTCGCCCTCTGTGCCGGGCGTCGTCGTCTTGCCGTACGCGTCCACGACCGCGGCCTCCACGCCAGGGAGCGGCTTGCCCATGGAGCCGGGCCGCACGGGCATGGAGGCGTAGTTGGCGATCATGATTGCGCCGGTTTCGGTCTGCCACCAGTTGTCGTGGATGGGCTGCTTAAACGCCTTCATGCCCCACATCACGGCCTCGGGGTTGAGCGGCTCGCCGACGGAGCAGATGTGCCGCAGCGACGAGAGGTCGTGGCGCGCGGGCAGCGCCTCGCCCGCCTTCATCAGCATGCGGATGGCCGTGGGCGCAGTATACCACACGGTGACGCGGTGCTTTTGGATGGTCTGGTACCAGCCGCGCGCGCTGAAGCCCGCCTGGGAGATGACCTGCGTGACGCCGTTGGACCACGGGGCCAGCATTCCGTAGGACGTGCCCGTGACCCAGCCGGGGTCGGCAGTGCACCAGTAGATGTCGTCCGGATGGAGGTCCAGCACCCACTTGCCGGTGGCGTACTGCTGGAGGATAGCAAGGTGGCGGTGCACGGCGCCCTTGGGCTTGCCGGTGGTGCCGGAGGTGTAGTGCATCACCGAGAAGTCGTCGTAGGAGGTCGGGACGATGGTGAAGCTGGACGACGCGCCGCGCACGAGGGCCGCGTAGTCCTGGCAGCGGCGGTTTGCGACGGGCTGCTCGGCGGTGTTGCGCCTGAGCACGACGATGTGCTTGAGCGCGGGCAGGTCGCCCAGGATGCCTTCCACCTTGCGTAGAAGGTCGGGCTGCGTCACGAGCACGGCGGCACCGCTGTCCTGGAGGCGGTCGCGGACGGGGTCGGGGCCGAAGGCGGAGAAGAGCGGGCCGATGACGGCGCCGAGCTTGAGGGCCGCGAAGAAGGTGAAGTACAGCTCGGGCACGCGGTCCAGGAAGAGGAAGACGCGGTCGCCCTTTTTTACACCAAGCTGGGCCAGCGCGTTGGCGATTCGGTTGGTCTCGGCCTTGAGGTCGGCGAAGGTGTAGCGCTCCTCCTCGCCGCCTTTGCCCTCCCAGATCATGGCGAGCTTGCTGGCGAGCGGGCCGTTGGCGTGCCGGTCAATGCACAGGTAGGCTTTGTTGAGGTCGCCGCCGGGGAGCCAGCCCAGCTCCTTGGCGACGGCGTCCCAGGTGAAGCCCTGGCGGGCGAGGTCAATATCGGCGATGTGGGGGCGGACGCGCATCTGGTCCGAGGCCGGCTTGGGGAGCACGGGGTAGGTCATTGGGCCTCCGGCTGATTGGCGGTGCGCTGCGTGGCTGCGACGTGGGATAGGATAGCACGTTTGTAGAGGGGTGAAAAACTCCGTCCCGAGTGGTATAGTCCGACGTTCCACACTTCAAAGAGGTGGCTTGAAACGCACAGCGTAGCAGAGGGAGGGGGCCATGCCGAGCTATCTGATCCTGGCGAACTACACGGACCAGGGGATCCGGACGATCAAGCAGAGCCCGCAGCGGGTGGAGGCATTTAAGCAAGCGGCGACGGCGGCGGGTGGGAAGGTCGTATTTGTCTACCTCACGATGGGGCAGTACGATCTCGCGTTGCTGGCTGAGCTGCCGAACGATGAGGTGGCGGCGCGGCTCGCCCTGACCGTAGGCGCCCAGGGGAACGTGAGGACGACGACGCTGAAGGCGTTCCAGGAGACTGAGTTCCAGAGGATCATCGGGAGCTTGCCCTAACGGGCCTCCCTCACCCTCTCCCAGAGGGAGAGGGTGTTTCTGGGGGGGCGTTAGGGCCGCGAGGCATCGGCGCCCCCGTCTCCGTCCACGGACGGCGCAGGTGAGGGTGGCGCCGGCGACTTGAGCAGCACCATCACGGTGAGGTTGCTGAACTTCTGGGCGCTGGCAGCCAGGTCGCCGAGCGTGGTGCGGAGCGCCGTCTCGCCGGGGAGCGTGAGGCGCTCATATACCAGCACCTCGCGGAAGGCGTCGGCTGCGCCCTGCTCCAGCAGGTACGCGGCAATGGCAGGCGGCATGAAGTCGTGGGGTCGAGGCAGTAGGACGATGTGCCGATGCCCTGACCGCGCTGTTTCTTCCAGTTCCGCCAGCGCCTGCTCGGTGCCGCCGCGTCGGTGCAACGTGATGACGATGGAGTCCTCGGCGGCGATGCCCGCCCGTGCGATCGACACCTGCACGGAGCTGACGCCCGGAACCATGGGCGCGTCCGGCCAGTGCTTGCGTACCAGCTCCACGAACTCGCGGGCCGAGACGCTGGGGTCGCCGTAGGCGCAGACTACGCACCGCTTGCGGTCGCGGGCGAGCCGCGCCAGGGATGCCAGCGTGACCTCCTGGTTGTGGTACGTGAGCGCTAGTCGTTCCCCGGCGATCCACCCGTCCACGATGGCGAGCGAGGCGCCGAAGCCCGCCACGACGTCCGCGTGCTGTACCAGCTCGCGGACGGCGAGCGTGACCATGTTCGGGTCGCCTGGGCCAACGCCGACGATGGTGACGCTGCCTTCAGGCATGGCTTTATCCCCCATCTCTTCGTTTTCCTCGGGGCAGTCTCCATACCAATTCCGTTGAAAAGTGTGGTAAACGCCAGCATGTCATTCCGAAGTTGCCCGTTCGCTCTGTTCAGAGCCTGCCCTGAACGAAGTGAATGGCGTGAACTCCACGACCGAGGAATCTCCTCGCGATTGCTGCCCGCCAAGCTACCTGCTGGAGATTCCTCGCACCGCTCGGAATGACAGCGTGCTGGGGAAGGGACATGAACCTGGTGTCATGGCGCGAGCTTGTACCTGGTTTTTAGGGCGGTGAGCGCCGCGTCGGCCTGCTCCTCGGCAACGGTGGCCTGCGCCACGAGGGATTGCAGCCGCGCTTCGTCCACGCCCGAGCCCTTCCCGGACGCGATAGCCTCGCGGAAGAGCGCGAGCACCTGCTGATTGGTGCGCGCGGCGGCGAGCCACTGCGCTTGGGTGCGTTGGGCGTCGGCGTCCGAGGGCGGCGTGAGGGTCTGGAGCGCCTGCTCGTTGGCGCGGGCCTTGGCGACGATCTCGTCCAGGCGCGCGAGGGCGCTCTGGCGGTCCATTGACGAGACCACGGTCAGCAGGCGCAGAAAGTCCCGCTTCCAGTCCGAATAGCTGCTTAGGATTGGCCGAAGCTGGAACACGAAGTCGGCGGCGGGCTGCGCGGTGGCTGCGTTCTGTGGGGGCGAGGAGGGTGGGGAGCACGCAGCAACGAAGGCGACGGCGAGCAATGCCGCCGTGACGAGCGTGCGCGCGCTGCTCATCATGGTGCTAGCGGCGCTTCGCTGGAGCGGCAGTGAGGTCGCTGGTCACGACGTGCAGTCCGCCGCCGATGACGCTCGTGAGGCGGATGGCCTCGGCGTGGGGAAAGGTGCGACGAGCCGCGTGGAGGGCGGCCTCACCGCCCGACGGAGCGGTTTGCGAGCCGTCCAGCAGCACGCCGATTACGGCGCCGCTGTGGGCCACGTTCACGCCGACGGCGCCGATCTGATGGGCGAAGTCCAGCACGGCGGGAAGCTGGGGCTTAAATAGGACGCGCTGGTGGGCCAGCGCGCTCACGGTTGCGCCCTGGCCGATGAGCGCGGCGTCCCCGTCGGCGAGGCCGCGGCGCACCAGATCAGCGGCGCGCTCCGTCGTCGGCGCAAGCTCCCGCAGCAGCGCGGTGCGGTCCACGCGGTTGAACTCCAGCGTGTCCACGGCGCCGCCGAAGTCCAGCACGAGCACCTCCAGCGGAGGGGGAGGGCCGAGCGGCTCGCGGACGGAGCCGTCCCGATGGTCAAAGAGCGCGATGCCGGGGAACATGATGCCGTCGCTGGGCTCCACCTGGACCGCGAGCCGCGCGATCTGCTCCGGGGTCAGCGTTACGCCCAGCGCCAGCCCGGTGGCGGCGATGGCGGCGGCGACGTCGGCGGTGCTGCTGGCCATGCCCTTGCCGACGGGTAGCTCGCTCGTCACGATGACGGCGGCGGCTGTGTATCGAGCGTTGAGGAACCGGAGTGTGGTCTTCACGGCCTGCGCCGTCTTGGGCCGCTCTGCCGGAGCGCGGACGGTGCCCGGCGCATCGCCAAGCTCCACGGTAACGGTGGCGTAGAGCGCGACGGGGCACGTGATGTGGCACAGGACGCCGCCGATGAGGCCCTGGACGAGCTCGCCACAGGCGCCGGTCGCGCGGACGGTGGCGCGCATAACCTACCCCCCCTGCCCCCCTTCCCTGAAGGGGAAGGGGGGGTTGTGGTGTTCCACGCCAGCGACTGTAGCTGTCCCGAGGGCGTTGAGGTCCAGCGCCAGGCCCGCGACCACGAAGTACGCCTTCGTTGCCCTGGCGGCGACCGCGCGGTTCACCTTGCCGAGGACGTCGCGGTACGCCCGGCCGAGCGGGGAGGGCGGCACGACGCCCATGCCCACCTCGTTGCTGACGATGAACCAGGGTTTGTCGAGCCGCTCCCACGCGGCGAGCAGCGCGGTGGTCTGGCTCAGGATGCGTTCATCGGCCGCGGGGTCGCCCTCGTGGCGGAGGAGCAGGTTGCTCACCCACAGCGTGAGGCAGTCCACGAGCACGGCGTTGCAGCCAGCGGCATGGGCCTCCACCGCTCGTACTAGGTCGAACGGCTCCTCCACCAGACGCCAGTGCTTGGGTCGCGCGGCCTGGTGGCGGTGGATTCTTTCCTCCATTTCCGGGTCGCTTGGTTGGGCCGTGGCCACGAATAAGACGGCGCCGCTGTCCCCCGCCGCGGCGGAGGCGAGGCGCACGGCCAGCGCGCTTTTGCCCGCGCCCGCGCCGCCGAGGAGCAGCGTCAGCTCTTTACCCGACACGCGCCACCTCCACACCAAGGGCGCGGTACACCAGGCCCATGTCCAGGTGCGCCCGGACGAACGCAGCGAGCTTGTCGTACTCGGCGTCGCGGTTGTCGGCGTCGCGCGGCGGCGGGAGGCGGACGCCTTTGCGCAAGGCGAGCGCGGACAGCAGGGCGGCGCGGAACGGGCGGTTGTGGAACAGGCCGTGGATATACGTGCCGAGCACCCACCCGTCGGAGCTGATGGCGCCGTCGGCGTCCTCGCAGGCGGCGTTGGAGCGCTGCGTGAGCAGGAACGGCGACGTGGCCCGGTCACCCGCCGTGCGGCCCATGTGGATCTCGTAGCCCGTGAACTGAGCGCCCGTGGCAAGCTCCAGTAGGCCGTGTCCGCCGAGCACGCGGCCCTGGACGCGGTGCGTCTCCTTGGACGCGGCGAAGGTGGTCGCCACGTCCAGTAGGCCCAGTCCCGCTGTCTCGCGCTTGGGCGACTCCACGCCCAGCGGGTCCAGGATCCTTTGGCCGAGCATCTGGTAGCCGCCGCAGACGCCGATGACGGCGACGCCGCGCTGACGCAACCGTAGCGTCGCCTCCGCCAGGCCGGTCTCGCGCAGCCACGCCAGGTCGGCGACGGTGCTCTTGGCGCCGGGGATGATAACAAGGTCGGGGTTGTCGAAGACGTCGGTTGACTCTACATAACGCAGGGCGACGCCGGGGTGCCGAGCGATGGGGTCAAAGTCGTCAAAGTTGGCGATGCGCGGCAGGCGCAGCACGGCCACGTCCAGCACGGCGGGCGTCGGCGCCGGGCGCGCCTCCAGCGCGACGGAGTCCTCCTGAGGGATGGGGATGTCGCGGAAGTAGGGCAGGACGCCCGCCACCGGCAAGCCCGTCCGTTGCTCCAAGAAGGCGACTCCGGACGCGAACAGGGTGGGGTCGCCACGGAACTTGTTGACCACGAGGCCGCGCACGAGCGCGCGCTCCTCCGGCTCCAGCAGGTCCAGCGTGCCGATGAGCGAGGCGAATACGCCGCCGCGGTCAATGTCGGCGACGAGGAGCACGGGCGCGTTGGCGTAGCGGGCGACGCGCATGTTCACGATGTCGTGCTCCTTCAGATTGACCTCGGCTGGACTGCCCGCGCCCTCAACAACCACCACGTCGTAGCGGGCGCGCAGAGCGTCCAGCGAGCGCGTTACGGCCTCCCACAGGCGGGGCTTCATGGCGTAGTACTCGCGGGCCGGGGCGACGCGTAGCGGCCTACCGAGCAACACCACCTGCGAGCGATTGTCGGCTTCAGGCTTGAGCAGGATCGGGTTCATCTCCACCGACGACTCCACACCCGCCGCCTCCGCCTGCACGGCCTGGGCGCGACCGATCTCGCCGCCGTCGGGCGTGACCGAGGAGTTGTTGGACATGTTCTGCGCTTTGAAGGGGGCGACGCGAAAGCCGTCCTGCCGGAGGATGCGGCAGAGCGCCGTGACCAGCACGCTCTTGCCGACGTGGGACGCCGTGCCCTGCACCATGAGAACGCGGGCGGTCACGGGTGCTTCCGGTAGTGGGAGGTGTCGTTCCAGAGCGTGAGGGCGCTGCCCTTTGGGTGCGTCTCAACGACCGAGAGGCTGGCGTTGTCCAGGGCGAAGCGCCGTGTCGTGGCAGGGGGCAAGCCCATAAGAGCGCCAGCAAGCACCCGTAGCGACCCGCTGTGCGCCACCACCAAGAACGTTGCATCGCCGTCCGTGGGCTCAACGCTTGCGACGAACGCCTTGACCCGTGCGAAGACCTGGTCAACGGTTTCACCGCCCGGTGGCGATATGCCGGGTTCCCAACGGAGCAAACGGGCAAACAGCTTCGGGTCGCGCTCTCGCGCCTCGCGGAAGGTGAGTCCTTCCCACTGGCCGTAGAGCGTCTCGCGAAGGTGCGGCCTGGCGGCGAGCTTGACGTCGCGGCCATGGAGGGCGAGGCGCGCGGTATCGGCGGCGCGGGAGAGGTCGCTGAAGAAGGCCGCAGCGATGGGGACTGAGGCCAGGGCCGCGCCCAGGGCCACGGCTTGCTCGCGGCCCACGTCGGCGAGGGGCACGTCCAGGTGGCCCTGGTACCGCCCCTCGCGGTTCCAGACGGTCTCGCCATGGCGGACGAGGAGCCAGCGGGTCATGGCGTGGCCTCCGACCTAACCCCCTGGCCTCCTTCCCTGAAGGGGAAGGGGGAACTTTGCACGCCCTCACCTTTCGCTTGGCTCAAGGGAAGGCCCGCGTCCTCAATGATAGGGAGAGGGGCTGATGTGTTGGCGGCGCGCGCGGCGCGCGGGGCGTGAAGCGGGTGCTGGTAGTGGGAGGTGTCGTTCCAGCGAAGAAGCGTTGAGCTGCGCTCCCGCACCTCCAGGACGGAGAGGCTGGCGGCCGTGAGCCGGAGCTGTCGGAAGCTTTCCTGGGGGAGGTGGAGCATGGCGACGGCAAGGGCGCGGAGCGAACCGCCGTGCGCCACGACGAGGAGCGTGCCCTCCGGGTGCGTGGCACGGGTGCGCTCGGCAAAGGTCTGGACGCGCGCCATGAGCTGCTGAAAGCTCTCGCCGCCGGGTGCAACGAAGTCCGGGTCGGCGTTCACCAGCTTGACGAAGAGCGTTGGGTCGTCGCGCTCCGCGTCGGCGAAGGTGAAGCCCTCCCAACGCCCGTAGGACAGCTCGCGCAGGTCAGCGGTGACGACGGGCTGAGGCGCGCCGCCGTTCAGCAGGATGCGCGCGGTCTCGGTGGCGCGGGACAGGTCGCTGGTGAAAGCGGCGTCAAACCGCATTCCTCCGACAGCCTTTGCGAGTGCGTGCGCCTGTTCGCGGCCCGCGTCGTTGAGCGGGACGTCGGCGTGGCCCTGCGCGCGGTCGGCGCGGTTCCATTCGGTCTCGCCGTGGCGGACGAGGTACCACCTAGCGGGCATTGGGTGCCGCCGTCCGAGTCTTTTCTGAGCAGGCCGTGAGCAGCGCCTCGACTAGCTGCTGGCAGTCGGGCAGCGTGCGGATGCCGATGCGGATGTATCGCGGCAGGCCGAAGGACGCGCAGTCGCGGACGCAGAGACGTTGCTCAAGAAGGCGGCGGCGCACTGCGCGCGCGTCGCCCACGTCCACGAGCAGGAAGTTGGCCGCGCCCATCACGACGCGCAGCCCGGCGCTCCCCAGTCGGTTGCGGAGATAAGCCTTGCTCTCCTGGACGGCGGCGCGGGCGACCTGGAGGTAAGGGTCCTCGCGTAGGGCGACGACGCCCGCGGTCTGCGCAAAGCCGTTGACGCTCCACGAGGGCTGGTATCGCGCCATCTCGCGGAGCAGCTCCGGGCGGGTGACGGCGTAACCCAGGCGCAGCGACGGGATGGCGTACGACTTGGTCATGGAGTGGAGCAGGACGACGTTGGGGTGCTTGAGCAGGGGGATGCTGTCCCACGGCTCGTCGGCAAAGGTGGCATAGGCCTCGTCCAGCACGACGATGGTGTCCGGCAGGGCCGTGACGATGCGCTCCACCTCCGCCCGCGAGAGGTAGACGCCGGTGGGGTTGTTCGGGTTGCAGAGGAAGAGGAGACGCGGTGGGGCGGGAGGTAGGGGCGCAGCATGTTGCGCCCCTAAGTTGGACAGAAAGGCCGCAGCGCTTTTAGTGTCCCACCGGAACCCATTGTTCTCATCGGCCTGGACGGCTACCACCTCTGCGCCTGACAGGCGGCACGCGGCCTCGTACTCGCCGAAGGTTGGGGTGAAGATGGCGGCGCGGTCGCCAGGCCTGAGCAACGCGCGGGCCAGAAGGTGAATAAGCTCGGTGGAGCCGTTGCCGACCAGGATCCAGTCGGGGCTGACCTCCAGACGCCGCGCCAGTGCGGCGCGGAGGGCGCGGCACTCTCGGTCTGGGTATGAGGACAGGTCAAGTGACACGAGGGCTTTTCGTACACACGGAGGCGGCCCGAGCGGGTTGATGCTGGCGCTGAAGTCCAGCACCTCCTCGGGCCTGAGTCCAAGCGCCTCAAGCTCCTGGGGGTCCAGGCCGCCGTGGACGGGACCTAACCCCCGGGAGTCGTGAAGACCTGACCCATCGACTCCGTCAAGACCTAACCCCCTCGCCCCCTTCCCTGAATGGGAAGGGGGAAGAGCGGCTGGGCTGCCCGTAGGAGGGAGCGGGATGTGGTTGGACTGCTTACACGATGGCATAACGCACCACGACGATTCCTCCTGCCAGGATAAGGGAAAGGGCGGCGGCACGCCAGGTGATGCGCACGGCTGCGGCGACGTGGCGGGGCTGCGGCTCCGCGGCGTCGCCGTTTAGAACATAGTGACCGGGCTTTTCCAGGCGGACACGGAGCGCGCCCGCCATTGCAGACATGGTCCAGCCAGAGTTGGGGCTTTCCGTCCGGGCATGGTCGAGACGGAGGCGACGCCACGCGCCAGCGGCGTCGGCGTGGGTCAACGCGCTCGCCGCCACGATGGCGAGACCCGCGAGCCGCGCCGGGACCAAGTTCACGAGGTCGTCAAGGCGGGCGGCGGCCTTGCCCAGATACTCGTACGCGCCGTGGTAGCCGATCATGGCGTCCATGGTGTTGATGGCGCGGTAGGCGAACGCGCCAGGCAACCCGAACAGCGCGAAAGCGAGCCACGGCGCCACGAAGCTGTCCGTGGTGTTCTCTGCCGCGGACTCTATCGTCGCCGAGGCGCTCAATGAGGGCGATAGCGTGGCTGTGTCGCGGCTGACGAGCGCGGTCAGGCTCTGCTGCGCGCGCTGAAGATCACCTGCCGCCAACTCGCGTCCCACCTTGCGCGTCGCTCGCGCCAGCATCCTCACAGAGAACGTGGTCTTCATCAACACCGCGCCTCCAACAACGTACGCTACGTCGCCCGCCGCGTGCAGGCCCCATCCGGCAGCGAAGGCCAACGCGCCAGCGGCCGCGGGCGTCGACGCAGCCATCAACGCACCGTAGATAAGCTGCGCCGTGCGCCCCTTTCGCGGTGCGAGACGTTCCATCACACCGATCAGCTTGCCCATCCACACGACAGGGTGGAACGGCGCGGGGGGTTCGCCGAGCAGCAGGTCAAGCGCGGCGGCCAGCCCCAGCACGCCCAGGTTGAGGCCAATCTCGTGCCACATCGTCGCAAGCGTTAGAGCTGCGTAACCGGGCGCAGCCAGCTAAGAGGCATCAGGCCGACGGCCACCACGAGCGCCGCGACCTCGGTCACCTCGTTGATGGCGCCGTAGGTGTCGCCGGTGAGGCCGCCCAGCATCCTTGCAAGGAAAGCGCCTAGCGCCACTGCGGTGACGTACGCAGCGCCGAGCATCACCAAGCCGCCCCACGTCGCCAGCAGGAACGCCGCGCCTACCGCCGTCGCCGTTGCGAGGCCCACGCCGAGGGCGGGCCGCTCGCTCTGGAACGCAGTGCCAAGCCCCTGATCGCGCGCGTACTGGAACGCGATGAGGGCCAGCATCATCGCCCAGCGGGAGAGCACGGGGAAGAGGGCGATGACCCAGAACCTGGACGGTTCGATCAGAGAGGCGAGGGCGGCCCACTTGAGCAACACCATGCAGACCGTTACGCCAACCCCGAAGGCCCCCACGTGCGGGTCGCGCATGATTTCCAGGCGGCGCTCGCGCGTGTGGCCGCCCATGACGCCGTCCGCGGTATCCGCCAGGCCGTCCAGGTGCAGCCCCCTCGTCACCAGGACGAGGAACAGCACGAGCAAGGCGCTGACGATGGACACGGGAAGGATGGCGCGCAGTCCAGCGTCCACGCCGGCGAGCGCCAGGCCGAGCAGGAGGCCGACGAGCGGGAAGAAGCCCCGCGCGGCGCTGAGCCGCGACGCGGAGGCGGCGCTCGCCGGCACGGGCGCGATGGTGAGGAAGCCCAGGGCGGCGAGGAACGCGCTCATGCGTGTCCTCCGTCGGCGCGGCCGGAGACGCTGGCGTCGGCGAACGTCGCCATCTCGGCGAGCGTGCGCCAGGCCACGTCCACGATGGGCAGGGCAAGCATCGCGCCGGTGCCCTCGCCGAGCCGCATCTTCAGGTCAAGCAGAGGACGCAGGCGCAGGTGGCGCAGCGCGATGCGGTGGCCCTGCTCGGCTGAGCGGTGGGAGGCGACCAGGTACGAGCGGACGTGGGGCGCGAGGGCGCACGCGATGAGCGCCGCCGCTCCTGCGATGAAGCCGTCCAGGACCACGGGCCGCCGAGCCGCCGCTCCGCCTAGGATGACGCCCGCCAGCACGCCGATCTCCAGGCCGCCGACCTTGCTCAGCACGTCCACGCCGTCGTCGGGCTCTGGCCTGTTGAGCTTGAGGGCGCGGCGCACCACGGCGACTTTGTGGCGCAGAGCGGCGTCGCCCACGCCGGCGCCGCGGCCCGTGGTGCACTCCGGGTCGGCGCCGGTGATGGCGGCGGTGATGGCGCTGGCCGCGGTGGTGTTGCCGATGCCCATGTCGCCCGTGACGAGCACGTCCGCACCTGCCGCAGCCTGCTCAATTGCAAGACGGATGCCCTCTTCAAGGCATCGGACGGCCTCGTCGCGGGACATGGCGGGGCCGCGCGCCATGTTCGCCGTGCCACGCCTGATGGCCAGGCGGCGGAGGCTGGGATGGACGGGCAGGTCTGAGGCGACGCCCGCGTCCACGACGACGACCTCGCAGCCGACGCTCCGGGCCATGACGCAGATGGCCGCACCGCCACGCAGGAAGTTGAGCACCATCTGGGCGGTCACCTCGGAGGGATAGGGGCTGACGCCTTCAGCGGTGACGCCGTGGTCGCCCGCGGCAACGATGACGACCTTCTTGCCGCCGAGCCGTGGCGTGGGCGTCTGCAGAATGCCTGCAAGCTGTACGGAGAGGTCTTCCAGTCGTCCAAGGCTGCCGGCGGGCTTGGTAAGGGTGGCCTGGCGGAGGCGCGCGGCCTTCATGGCGGCGGCGTTCAAGGGCGACAGCCGGGCGAGGGTGTCGCCGAGGAGGCCGGACCGGTTCTCGGCGGGGGACGTGTCACCCCGCCCTGAAGGGCGGGGCATCATGGACGCCCGCGCATTGGAGCGCGTGCCGCGAACCCCCTTCGTCGTCATGCGCGCCTCTCAGTCTGCTGGTACCGGCGGCACGTCTCAACAAACCTTGGCGCGAGCCAGGGCGCGCTGCCCAGGTGGAGGTGGACGTAGGAGGCCCACACGCTGCCGCACCGAAAGCCTTCGTTGCGGCCTGGCTGCTCTTCAATGGTGTAAGTGCCGTCGTCGCCGGGCTCTGCGTCCAGCGAGGACCAGTGGAACTCATGGCCGCGGACCGCCTCGCCCGAGCGCAGCAGGGGGCCGTCCGTTCGCGCTGTCACCGTGCGGTAGCCGATGGTGAGCCGCGTGCCTTTCATGCGCGAGACGGCGGGCACGAGGCCGACCATGCCGTGCTCGCGGCCCTGGAAGTCCACGATCGCGCGGCCCAGGTACATGAGGCCTCCGCACTCGGCGTAGATCGGCATGCCACGCGCCGCAGCCTCGCGCAGCGAGCGATGCATCGCCGCGTTCTCGCTCAGCTCGGCGCAGAACATCTCCGGGAACCCGCCGCCGATGTACACCCCTGCGACGTCGCGTGGCAGAGCGGCGTCCTGCAACGGGCTGAACGGGACTAGCTCCGCGCCCCAGGCCTGGAGCAAGTCAAGGCTGTCCTGGTAGTAGAAGCTGAACGCCTTATCCATGGCGATGGCTAGGCGTGCCTGTGGTGGTACCGGCTCCGGTGGAAATAGGCGCGGCGGCGTCGCGGGGCCTGCAATGGGCTGGGCCTCGGCCAGGATGCGGTCCAGGTCCAGGGTGCGGGCAGCCTGGCCTGCGAGTCGCGTGAAGAACTCCTGTGAAGCTGGGCCTTCCACGGTGGGCACGAGGCCCAGGTGGCGCTCCGGCAGCTTGAGCTCAGGCAGCGTGGGCAGGTGGCCGAGGACGGGAAGTCCGGTGGTCTGTTCAATGGCTTCCTGGCAGAGGCGCAGGTGGCCCGGGCTGCCGATGCCGTTGAGCACGACGCCCGCGAAGCGCACCGACGGGTCAAACCGCTGGAAGCCCATGACCGTCGCGGCGACGCTGCGTGCGGCCTTCGCCGCGTCCACGACAAGCACCACGGGGAGGCCGAGCAGCTTGGCGAGCTGCGCGGTGCTGCCCTCCTCGGTGAGGCCGGAACGGCCGTCGTAGAGGCCCATGACGCCTTCAACCACGGCAACGTCCTTGCCGGACATGGCGCGGTGGAACAGCTCGCGGACGGCCTCGGGAGGCAACAGCCACGTGTCCAGGTTGCGCGACAGCGTGCCGGCGGCCTGGGTGTGGTAGGTGGGGTCAATGTAGTCGGGGCCGGCCTTAAAGGGCTGAACGCGCAGGCCGCGGTTTCGGAGCGCGCCGAGGAGGCCGGTGACCACGGTGGTCTTCCCGACTCCGCTGCTGACGCCCGCGATGACGATGCCGCGCATGCTCTCTCTCGCCCTCAACAAACTTGCGTTCTGGTGGCTGCCAACGAGGGTACCGGTTCTTCGGTCGCTCCGCTCCCTCAGAATGACAACAGGGCTTTAAAACTCCAGGCCGGGTTGGGCCTTGACGCCCTGCTTGTACGGGTGCTTCACCTCGCGCATCTCCGTCACCAGGTCAGCGAAGTCTATGAGCTGCTCAGGAGCGTTTCGCCCGGTGATGATCACGTGCATCGCAGGAGGGCGCTCGCGCAGCGTCGCCAGCACTTCGTCCACGGGCACCCAGCCGTAGGTCATGGGGTAGGTGAACTCGTCCAGGATGACGATGTCGTGCTGGCCCGCGCGGATGACCTCCTGGCAGGCCCGCCACTGCTCGCGGGCCAGGTCGGCGGTGTGCTCCATGTCGCGGGAGCGCCACGTGAAGCCGTCGCCGAGTGCGCGGAGCTCCACGCCCATCTTCTGGGCGGCGCGCTGCTCGCCAAAGCGGGCGCCGGTGTGCTTGATGAACTGGAACATGATGACCCGCATGTCCCTGCCCCAGGCGCGCGTGAGCACGCCCAGCGCGGCGGTCGTCTTGCCCTTGCCGTTGCCGGTGTTGACGACCACCAGGCCCTT
>SHXZ01000001.1 GCA_009693045.1 Dehalococcoidia bacterium
AGGTCCGCGCGGTTGATGCTCGCCCAGGAGATGTACGTGGGCGCCTCGTAGCCGGGCACCAGCCGCTTGTACGAGTTCACCCACTGGTTGGTCACCAGCGTCATCTCCGCCGCGTGCTTGAGCAGCCCCGCAATGAACGACCGCGCGAGATTGGATAGACGGAGCGGCGCGTTCTCGTCGTAGAACAGGTTCCGGTCTTTCCGGAACAGGGACACGTTCGTGTGCATTCCGGAGCCGTTGAAGCCGGCCACAGGCTTTGGCATGAACGTGGCGTACACGCCCCGCCCCGCCGCAATCTCCTTGATCACCAGCCGCGCCGTCATCACATTGTCCGCCATGCTCAGCGCGTCGGAATGCTGTAGGTCAATCTCGTGCTGGCTCGGCGCGCCCTCGTGGTGAGAGTACTTCACCGGGATGCCCATCTCCGCCAGCGTCAGCACCGTGTCGCGGCGCAGGTCGGTTGCCACCCCCGTCGCCGTTTGGTCAAAGTAGTCCCCCTGGTCCAGCGGTGCCGTCGAGCTGGCGTCCTTGAAATAGAAGTACTCCAGCTCCGGGCCAACGTAGTACGTCAACCCCATTCGGCTGGCCTGCTCAAGATTCCGGCGCAGCACGTACCGCGGGTCGCCCACAAACGGCTGGCCGTCCGGAGTCAGGATGTCGCAGAAGATGCGGGCGACGGCATTTTCCTTGGGCCGCCACGGAAGGATGCGGAACGTCGTCGGATCGGGCAGGGCAACCATGTCGGACTCGTCCATCCGCGCGAACCCCTGGATGGCCGAGCCGTCAAACCCGACGCCCGACTCCAGCGCGTCCTCCAACTCTTCCACGGTGATCGCGAACCCTTTGAGGTTGCCGAGGATGTCCGCGAACCACAGGCGGATGAACCGCACATCGTTCTCGCGAGCGGTGTGCAGCACGTAGTCAATGGCCGACCGGTCACGCTGTGCAACCATGGGTCCCTGCCTCACTCCACCTGGCCTTCAAAAGGCAACAGGTATGGCTTTGTGAAGTTTTGGACAATCGGAGAATTGGCCGTCATTATACGGCGATTCCCGCCGGTTGTAAAGGCAAAACGCCTTAGGCCCAGGGTCTCTCGGTTCTCATAGTGGTGCCGCCTCCCCGCACGTAGCAGCCTCCGAAGGCATGGAGGGGCAATTCATGAATTGCCCCTCCATGGGTTGCCCCTGCAAGGTTTCCGAAGTACCAGGCCCTTAGATACTTGCCTGCACCTACACACCGGCTGCTCGTGACGGACACCGCGTGGTTGCACCGCGTTTGGCCAGACTATCGTGCCGCCGGGCTGCGGTTCGACCCCGATGTCGCCGCTTGCTCCACCTTCACCGTGCCGCTCGTCGGATCAACCGGCAGCCCGCTGACCCACGCGCGTATGTGGTCACGATTGCGACGGCCTTCCGGCGCTATCATCCTCAAGGCGAACGTCTTTGCCCTGTCCAGGGGTGTGAACGTCACCGTGTCCTGCGCGAACCCCACCACCTCACCCGTGAGGCTGTACGGGTGACGCGAATGACAAGTGTAACGTCGTTCGCGATTTGCCCATCAATGTGCACGACCTCGCCGAGAAACACCAGTTGTTGCCTTGTCCTATCGGCTGGGAGCTTACTCCGGTAACCCGGAACGTGAGCGTCCCGCCCGTAGGAGTCAGACTGGCGCCGGCGGGATCAGACCCCACGCCTGCGCCGCCTCCTCCGGGGCCTGGAGCGCCAACATCGCCCTTGTCGCCCTGCGGGCCTGCCGGTCCGGGGTCACTCTTCGCTCCCGCCGGGCCAGGCGGACCCTGCCTCACCGACGCAACCTGCCGCGAAACCTCCTCCTGCACCTGCCGGCTCAGCGCGCCCTTGTCACTGCTTTGGCAAGCGGGCCCGACCGCGGCCAAGAGAACGACAGCGCTCACCAGGGCTAAACGGACCTGCAAGGACGACAACGTATTCCTCAACCCCGCGCTCTCGCAGGAAGTCGTTGAGCGGTGCGGCGAATGAGGCGCCCTCACGACTGGCGTCTCCAGGTTATGCCAAAGGTGAGCAAATACCGCTCAGTGTGCGGCTATTCTAAGCCCAAACGCTTCGTTCAGGGCAAGCGCTGAGCGTAGGGAATGAGCAAACTCCGCAAGAACCCGCGATCATCAACACCGCGTCAAGAAGACGCGCCCCGAATCATCGGCAACCACCGACTTCCGCGAACGCTACCGCGACTGCCCTGAGCGACCCCAAGCGTCGTCCTAACGCTGTCGGGATCATCTCAGCATGACACGACGGCCTGGGTAAGCGCGGAAAGCCGCATGCCCCGGTTGCACTCCTTCGCGCCGTGGAGCGCCCGCCGAAAAGCAGGGGCGCCCGTCCAGGTCTGGACGGGCGCCCCTGAAGACCCTTACTCGCTAGGCGTCCAGGTACAGGTTGAACTCGTACGGGTGGGGCCGCAGACGCACCGGGTCAACCTCGCGGGTCCGCTTGTAGTCCAGGTACACCTCTATCAGGTCCTTCGTGAACACGTCGCCCCTGAGCAGGAACTCGTGGTCCGCCTCCAGCGCGTCCAGGCTCTCCTGCAAGCTCCCCGGCGTCTTGCGAACCTTCGCCGCCTCCTCCGGGGAGAGCGCGTAGATGTCCTTGTCCATCGGCTCGCCAGGGTCAATCTTATTCATCACGCCGTCAATGCCCGCCATGAGCATCGCCGCGAAGGCCAGGTACGGGTTACACGTCGGGTCCGGGCACCGGAACTCCACCCGCTTGGCCTCGGGGTTAGGGTAGTACATCGGTATGCGGGCGCAGGCGCTCCGGTTGCGCATGGACATCGCCAGGTTCACCGGCGCCTCGTAGCCGGGCACCAGGCGGCGATACGAATTGGTCGTCGGCGCACAGATGGCCAGCAGCGCCGGCGCGTGCTTCAGCAGCCCGCCGATGTAATGCAGCCCAAAGTCGGAGATGCCCGCCCAGCCCTTCGGGTCCGAGAACAGGTTCTTGCCCGCCCTCCACACGCTCTGGTGCGTGTGCATGCCCGTGCCGTTGTCGCCGAAGAGCGGCTTGGGCATGAACGTCGCCACCTTGCCGTGCGCGCGCGCCACGTTCTTGAGCGCGTACTTGTAGAGCATCACCTGGTCCGCCATGCGGGTCAGCGAGTCGTACCGCATGTCAATCTCGCCTTGGCCCGCCGTCGCCACCTCGTGGTGGTGCTTCTCTATGATGATGCCGAATTCCTGCATCCGCCGCACTGCTTCGGTGCGGATGTCCTGCTGCGTGTCCGTGGGCGGCACGGGGTAGTACCCTTCCTTGTTGCGAATCTTGTACGCCAGATTCAACTCCCCGGTCAACAGGAATTCACGGCCCGACGACCAGTTGCCCTCGTCGGAGTCAATGAAGTAATAGCCGCTGTTCTGCGTCTGGTCGTACCGCACCGTGTCAAAGATGAAGAACTCCAGCTCCGGTCCCCAGTAGCTGATGTCACCCAGGCCGGACTGCGCCAGGAACCGCTCCGCCTTCTTGGCGATGTACCTCGGGTCGCGGTTATACGGGCCTGGCTTGTCCATGCCCCTGGCGTGGGGGTCCAACACGTCCCCAATCATCGTTATCGTGGGCGCTTCGCAGAACGGGTCCAGAGCCAGGGTATTGGGATCAGGCACCAGGAGCATGTCGCTCTCGTGGATGTGCTGGAATCCGCGGATGGACGAGCCGTCAAAGCCGGAGCCGCGGCGGAACAAGGCCTCGTCCAACTCGTTCACGGGGATGGTGAAGTGCTGCCAGGTGCCCGGAACGTCAATGAACTTGAGATCCACCATCTGGATAGCGTTGTTCCGCGCGAACTGGAGCACCTCTTGCGGAGTCCTACCGCCGAGGCTGGTCCGCTTTGGCCCCTGCCGGCGTGGCCTTCCCCTCGGAGTTTTGCTGGTGGCCATGATACCTCCTGTTTCTCTCTAAGCCTTCAGTATCGCCCTCGCGCTAATCGGAGAGCTTGCGACGAATCGGCAGCTTTACCCATATGGCGCCCATGATGCCAAACCCAACGAGAGCCAACCACGCCCTCAATGGTATGGCGCTCCCTTATAGAGTTCTCTTCCAGCAGCTTGGTTTCCGAGGTTGTCAGGTCGCAATTGGGAGCATTCCTCCTCTAAAGCGCCTTCTCTCCCCGCTCCCCCGTTCGGACACGGATGACGTCTTCTACGGTGCTGATAAAGATCTTCCCATCACCTACATTGCCGATCCTGGCAGCGTGCAGGATGATGTCAACCGCCTTCTGCACATCAGCGTCGCTCACCACGGTTTCCAGCTTGATCTTGGGGAGCATGTCCACCACGAACCGCTCTCCCGCTTTCCCCTCATACGAGACACCTTTCTGCGCGCCACGGCCGGTTACGTTTACTACGTTCAGCCCGATGAACCCAGAGTCCGCCAGCGCGTCTTTCACGCGCTCAAGCCGCTCTGGACGTATGATGGCCTCAATCTTTTTCACGCTGTTGAAACCTCGCTTGAAAGACTCTGCATTGCCGCCAGCCTGAAGCAGAAAAGGTGACAGTGAGCCACACATTGTAACATGCAGCGGCGGACCTCACCTCTTACCCGAGGGCGGCCCGCCCGCGACCCTGGTTGGCGACGCGCTGGCTTTACTCTTCGCGCACCTGCGTCCGCTTGCGCAGCCGCGACGGCAGCACCACGAACATGACGAACAGCCCCAGAAACGCGCCGAGTCCCGCCAGCATCTCAATACTCATCGCCGGTCCCTCCTGATAACGTCAAGGTGTGTCACTTGCGACTATACCTGGCGAGTATTACGGGGCTGTTTCCCAGACGTAAACGGTTTGTCACGCGCGTCACAAAAAGCAACGGGGCAAAGCCCTGCGGCTCGGCCCCGTCCTGTAGACGGACTCTGACGTTCCTTATTCCTGGTCGGGCGTGCGCTTGCGAAGCCGGGAAGGCAGTACCACGAAGATCACGAACAGACCGATGAAGGCTCCGATCCCTGCGAGCATTTCTACGGTCATGTGTGGCTCCTTAAAAACACTGCTTGGGATCAACAATAAGGTTCCCGTGTTACATCCCTGTTTCTCATATGTTAAATCTTTGTTACACGTGTCACAATTGAGCTCCCCTGGTGGAGTGCCTCTGGCATTCCGTTGGTTTGGGAAGTGGAACCACGCAGCAATCTCCTCCCCCGTAAAGGGGGAGCGCGGTGGGGTGAGACGTTGTTCCTGATTGAACGTAACGAAGCGTGGGAAACACTACTCTGGTCGCCTGTGATTCGTTCACCGCTTCGATACGAAACGATCAGGGCTGGCCCCCAAGGGCCAGCCCTGATGCCGAGGTTCGTTGCGAGAGACTCGTTACCGGCGCGCCGCACTCGCCGCGGGCGGCACCGGGGTGTTGGCTTCTGGATAGGCCTCAATGCCGTGCTCCGCGATGTCCAGGCCCTGGAGCTCTTCCTCACGGCTGGCCCTCAGGCCCATGGTCTTCTTGAGCGCATAGAACAACACGAACCCCGCGCCGAGGCCCCAGGCCAACACGGTGCCCATGCTGATGAGCTGCGCCACAAGCTGGCCGCCCTTGCCGTCCACCAGTCCTGAGACGCCACCGTAGGTGCCGTCGGCGAAGATGCCCACGGCCAGCAGGCCCCACAGGCCCGAGCCCGCATGCACCCCGAACGCGCCTACCACGTCGTCAATCTTCAACTTGCGCTCCACAAACATCGCGGCGGCTTGCTGGACGAAGGGGGCAACTGCGCCGATGATCACCGCCGCCCACGGCGCCACATAGGCGCATCCGGCCGTGATGGCGACCAGGCCCGCCAGCGAGCCGTTGCACGCCGCGATAATGTCCGCCTTGCCCGTCCGCACGATACTCAGATACATGGCGACGACCGCGCCGGTGGCCCCCGCCAGGAACGTGTTCACCGCAATCACGGAGATTCGCAGGTCCGTCGCCGCCAGCGTGCTCCCCGGGTTAAATCCGAACCACCCGAAGAACAGGATGAATGTGCCGGTCACGATGAAGACCACGTTGTGGCCCCGGAACTGGTTCGGCGTGCCGTCCGCGTTGTACTTGCCGGTGCGGGCCCCTACGAGCCATGCGCCCATCAACCCCACGGTGCCGCCGATGACGTGCACCACGCCTGACCCCGCGAAGTCCTTGGCCCCGGCGCCAAACGGCAGCGTGCTCAGCCACCCGCCACCCCAGACCCAGTGCCCGTAGATGGGATAGATCACCGCGCCAATCATGAAGCTGTAGGCCAGATAGGCCGCGATCTTCATCCGCTCGGCCACCATGCCCGCCACGATGGTCGCCGCCGTGGCCGCGAACACCATCTGGAAGAACCAGTTCATGATGTTCTTCACGTCGTAGGCGTCGCCCAGGAGGAGGAAGCCCGACCCGCCAATAAGCGGGTTCTTCCCCGTCGCCAGTCCCTCAAAGAACGCTGACCCGCCGAACATGAAGGCGTAGCCGAAGGCCCAGAACGAGATCCCGGTCATGCAGAAGTCCATGAAGGACTTGGTCATGTAGTTGACGGTATGCTTCACCCGCATCAGGCCCGCGCCCAGCAGCGCAAAGCCGGGCTGCATGAAGAACACCAAGAAGCCGCACATCAACGTCCACGCCATGTTGACTCCGAGGTTGGGCTCCGCCTTCAGGGTGTCGGCGCCGTTCGGGTCACCATCGGCGATCGCGAGGCCGACGCTCGCCGCAGCCGCCACTAGCGCTATCAGCAACGAAACCAGGTGTAAGTACTTCCTCATGCTCCATCCTTCCGTGCGGCACAAACATACAAGCCCGCCTGGATAGGCTGGGCCTACACAATAGTTTATGTGCGATCTGTTTCGCAGAGGTTTCCAATACGTAACAAGAAAGTTTCGTGGGTGTTACGGAAGTGTTCCGTCACACATAGATCGCCATGTGCTAAATTGGGGAGGTAGCGTGGTACCAGCGAGGGCGGTGAAGGATCTCTGCACTTGGTGGCTAAAGCGATGGCGCCTTAAAACGGTACCCCACGTTCCAGATGGTCTCGACGAACGAGTGCGTGAGGTCCTCTATTTTGCTCCGCAAGCGCCGCACGTGCACGTCAACCGTGCGGGTGCCCCCAAAGTAGTCGTAGCCCCATACCTTGGACAGTAGCTCCTCACGCGTGAACACCCGCCCGGGGTTGGAGACGAGCAACCGCAGCAGCTCGTACTCCTTGTACGTGAGCACCTTGATCACCCCGGCGACCCGGACTTCGTACTTCTCGTGGTCAATGGACAGATCGCCCACCCTGACCACCTCGTGGCCCTCTTCGCCGTCGCCGGGCCGGAGCAAGCGCTGCACCCGGATCACGAACTCAAGCGGGCGCACCGGCTCCAGCGCAAAATCGCCCAGTTGGCCCAGCAGCCAGTGGTTGTCCAGGTTGTCCAGACCCACAAAGGCCAGCACGGGCGCCTGCCACTCTTTGGCCCGCGCCAGCGCCGACTCCACCACCGTGCCGCCCAGCGCCGTCACGTCCAGCGCTAACAGCTTTGGCGCAGCGTCGCCCGTCAGCTCCGCAAGCCGCGACGCGTCCGGCTGCGCGTCCGCCTGGATGCCAGCCTCGCGCAACCACCCCGTCACCAGCTCGCGTTTGCTTTCCGAAGGCGCCAGAAAAAGCACAATGGGCATGGAAACACCAGGGAGCAGTCAGATGCGGCCAAGTATAGCAGTAGAGCGCCGTCCGCTGCACTCCACGCCAAAAGTCAGCCGCCGGTTGAGTTGGAGCGACACCTCGCGTCATTGGCGGCGGCCGAAGCGGCGATCGAAAATGGGCCCGAACTGCTTGTCTTGCCGGGGCATGGCCCGCCGTTCCACACGCTCGCCAAACCCAGCGAGTTCCAGGGGACCGCGCGGATTCTCAAGGGGACACTCCGGAAAAAGCAGCGCAGAGCATAACGAGGGAGGGTGGCCGTATGGCCACCCTCCCTCGTTATGCTCTGCGCTCACCACTTCGCAAGCAGTCGCGTTATCCTGGCACGCGCCACTTACACGTCCAGGTTCTTCACCTGCTTCGCGTGCGCAAAGATGAACTCCTTGCGCGGCGCCACCTCCGCCCCCATCAGCCGGTTAAACTCATCCGTCGCAGCGTTAGCGTCCTCCATGCTCACCCGCAGCAGCGTCCGCCGTTCCGGGTCCATCGTCGTCTCCCACAGCTGCTCCGCGTTCATCTCGCCCAGGCCCTTGTACCGCTGCACTCCCACCCCGCTCCGCTCCGCCTGTCGCTCCAGTGTCTCCGCCAGCAGGTACCAGGGCACGTCCGTCGCCACGTCCTTGTCGCCCTTCGTGACGGCGTACTTCCCGCCCGCCACCAGCTGCTGCACCGCCGCCCACCCTGCCAGGCTCCGCGCCACGCGCGGCGACTCCAGCGTCGCCGCCGTCTGCTTGGACACGATGGCTGTGATGTTCGCCGGCGTCTTCACTGAGAGAATTGGCGCGCCGCCCGAGTCTTTCTGCGCGGCCACCGTGAACCCGCGGCTGCCAAGCCACTCCTGCGCCTTCTTCAGCTCCGCCGATATCCCGAAGTCAAAATGGAGCGCCCCTGTCGCCTTGCCGAGAAGCAGCGCCGCCGCGACCTCGCGCGGCGATCCCACCCGCTCCAACTCCGCGATCGCGGGCTCCATCTGCCTCAGCGACTCCATCGCCCGCTTCACCGGCGTCCCCGCCACGGTCACGGCCCCGTCCACCGACTTCACGCCCAGGTCGCCGAACATGGCCTCGTCCAGCCTCCGGTCCTTCTCAGCGTCCGAGTAGACGTACTCCTCCGTCCGGCCCTTCGCCAGGCGGTACAACGGCGGCTGCGCGATGTACAGGAACCCTTCCTCAATGAGCGGCCGCATGTTGTGGAAGAAAAACGTCAGCAGCAGCGTCCGGATGTGCGAGCCGTCCACGTCCGCGTCCGTCATGATCACCACGCGGTGGTAGCGCGCCTTGGCGGTGTCAAAGTCGTCGGCGAAGCCCGCGCCAATGGCGCTGATGAGCACCCGGATCATCTCGTGGCTCAGCAGCTTCTCCAGCCGCGCCTTCTCCATCTGTACGTACGCGCCGTTGCCGTTCCCATTCTCATCCCCGCCGCTCGTCCTGGTGCGCCCGCTGGGGAACAGCACCTTCTCCACGTTCAGTATCTTGCCGCGGATAGGCAGGATGGCCTGGAAGCGCCGGTCGCGCCCCATCTTGGCCGAGCCGCCCGCCGACTCTCCTTCCACGATGAAGATCTCCGACAGCGACGGGTCCCGCTCCGAGCAGTCCGCCAGCTTCCCCGGCAGCGTGGAGCCGTCCAGCGCGTTCTTCCGGATGACCATCTCGCGGGCCTTCCGCGCCGCTTCCCGCGCCCGCAGCGCCAGCACGCACCGCTCCACGATGCGCTTGCCCTCGGACGGGTGATCCTCCAGGTAGATGGTCAGCGCGTCGCCGAACGCCGTCTCCACCGCGCTCCGCACCTCGGCGTTCCCCAGCTTGGTCTTCGTCTGCCCCTCAAACTGCGGGTCGGCCAGCTTCACCGAGATCACGGCCGTCAGCCCCTCGCGCACGTCCTCCCCCGCGAAGTTCGCCGCGTCGTCCTTCACCAGCTTTTGCTTGCGCGCGTAATCGTTCAGCACCCGCGTCACCGCGCTGCGGAAGCCCGTCAGGTGCGTCCCACCCTCCATCGTGTGGATGCAGTTCGCAAAGGCGTACACCGTCTCCGCCACCGACTTGGTGTACTGCACTGCCACGGTCACGTCGGTGCTGTCCACCGTCTTCTGGCAGGAGAACACCGGGTGCAGCGGCTCGCGCTCCTTGTTCAGGTGCTCCACCAGGCTGACGATGCCGCCCTCGTGCTGGAACGTCTGCGCAAGGTTGTCCGGTTTGCTGTCCAGGGTGATTTTCAGGCCGGGATTCAGGTACGCCAGGTAGTCAAACCGCTGCGCCACCGTGGCGAAATCGTAGCTGAGCGCGCCGAAGATCAGGCTGTCGGGCATGAACGTCACCATCGTCCCCGTGCCCTCCGCCTCGCTCACCCGCGCCACCGGCGAGTCCGCCTTCCCGCGGTGGAACCCGATGCGGTGCAGCCCGCCGCCACGCTTGGACTCGACGACCAGCCACTCTGAGAGGAAGTTCACCACCGAGGCCCCCACCCCATGCAGGCCGCCCGAGACCTTGTAGCTCCCGCCTCCGAACTTGCCCCCCGCGTGCAGCGTCGTGAACACCGTCTGCAGCGCCGATACGCGCGTCGTAGGGTGCACCTCCACCGGGATCCCGCGTCCGTTGTCCTGCACCCGCACCGAGCCGTCTGCGTAGATCGTCACCAGTACCTCGTCGCAGTACCCGGCCATCGCCTCGTCAACGGCGTTGTCAACGATCTCGTAGATCAGGTGGTGCATCCCCCGCTGGTCCGTGCTGCCGATGTACATTCCCGGCCGGCGCCGAACCGCGTCAACATTCTCCAGCACCTGAATGTCTTTTGCGGTATAGCTCTCTTGGGCCATGTCGCTCCTATGCGCAAGCGCCATACGATCTACCTCCATCTTGTGTGAGGGCCGGTGCGCGGCCCGTCTTTTTGTCCGCGTCGCTTAAGGACGCTTGGCTACCTAAGTGTCCGGCGTTCTCGCCGAAACGCCTCTTATGCTCGTCGCCATCCTGCGTCCCAGTCAGGGCGCAGAGCCTGCCCTGAGCCGTCAGCCCTGAGCACAGCGAATGGTTTGCCGAAGGGTCCTCAGCGCGCCTTCCGCGCGTCCTACCTACGAGCCACGCCTCTCCGCACTTCGAGGTGATTGGTACAGAGCCTGCCCTGAGCCTGCCGAAGAGGCGTGCCCTGCCCGGTCACCGTAGAAGACGAAGACCGCTGCGGTGAGCCCCGTGACGACGTACGCGTTGCCCAGCATCGCCGCCAGCGCGCCCGCCGTGGTGCTCGAAATCGCGAACCAGACCAGCCGCAGGCCAACCCCAATCACGCCGATCAGCACCCACATCCCCAGCATCGCGCCGAAGCACCCGCGAACGATGCGCGCGCTCTCACGGACCGCGGCCCACGCCGTCGCGCCACCAAGGAAGATCGCCTCTTCCGCCACAAACAGAAAGATGACCAGGACAAACGCTGCCAACACCGCTAGCAGCGCGATGCTCGTCCCGACCACCGGCAGCGTCGCGAACGCACCGATTCCGAGGGCCGCAAGCGCCGCTAGGATCGCGCCCTGAATGGCCCGCAGGCCCGTCAGGCGCGCCACGTTTCGCGTCATCCTGCGCAAAGTGGTCGGCAAAGGACCCTCCGGCGGTGGTGTGGTCGCTTCGCCGCCAGGCTTCGCCGCGCCCGCGGACCCAGCGCGCACCGCGTCCGCCACTCGCCCAAGATACAGCCCCGCCAACAGCAAACTGCCGGAGGCGAGCAGCGCCAACAGCCCCAGCGTGGCCCCAAGGCTGCGCGCGGTCCGCACCGCCTGCGACTCGCGTAGGGTAATCACGGGACCGGACAACGTCGGCACCTGCCACGCCAGCACACCCAAGAGGTTCCAGTTGGCGACGCCGTCTCGCACCTCCCCAAGCTGCACGCCGGCGGCGAGAAGGGCGTCAGGACCGGAGGGAGAGATCGTGACCGCACGAGTGAAATAGGCGTAGGCCTGGCTTGAGAGGGCTTCGGAGCGCAACCCTGGCGTCATGAGGAGCACAACGTCCACGAGGACTGGGATGAGCGCCAAAATCGGTCTTCGGGTGATCACACCGAAGCCAGCAGCCAGGGAGTCAATCACGCCACGCGGCCCGCTGCTCCCTTCCGTCACAGGAATTATTGTAGCACAAAACGCCCGTTCTGAGAAGGCAGCGCTCGGCGATGGGACGCGGTACAGTAGGCATCGACTGCGCCGCCGGGGCTGTTCTCAAGAGCATCCGTTCGTCAGATTTAAATCTACCGGATTGGTCTCAATGTACCGACTAATTTTGCCATAACGAAGTGTTATACCAACTCTGGGAAAGGGTGGCGCAGATTCGGTATGGATTGCCTGTGGCGCCTCGCCCAGGCAGGGGCGGCGCGATGTAGCTGACCGCACCCACACGTCAGCAGCGCAGTCGCCGCGCCCTTCGGCGCGCAGACCTGAATGCGCGACGTGAACAGAGAGAACGATCGCTGCCTGCCTCGTTCACCTCGTTCAGGGCAAGCTCTGCGCGAAGCCGAAGGATCCTGTTCGCCCAATCCTTGAAATCGTCCCTCCCTCTGGGAGAGGGCAGAGGTGAGGGTCCTACCCCTCCCACCGCCTGAGCACCAGGCACGCGTTCTGCCCGCCGAAGCCGAAGCTGTTGGACAGCACCACCCGCACGTCCTTCTTCCGCGCCATGTTCGGCACATAGTCCAGGTCGCACTCCGGGTCGGGCGTCTCGTAGTTGATCGTGGGGTGCATCGTCCCGTCGCGGATGGTCATCACGCACGCAACGGCCTCCAGCGCGCCCGACGCCCCCAGCGTGTGTCCGATCATGGACTTCGTGGAGCTGATCGGCACCTTGTGCGCGTAGTCGCCGAAGAGCCGCTTGATCGCCTTGGTCTCCGCGGCGTCGTTCAGCGGCGTGGACGTGCCGTGCGCGTTGATGTAGTCCACGTCCTCCGGACGCACGCCCGCCTTCTGCAGCGCCCACTTCATCGCGCGCAGCGCGCCGTCGCCGGTCTCGTCCGGCGCCACGGGGTGTCGCGCGTCCGACGAGACGCCCCAGCCGATGACCTCCGCCAGCAGCCGCGCGCCGCGCCGCTCCGCGTGCTCCAGCGACTCCACGACCAGACACGCCGCGCCCTCGGCGGGCACGAAGCCGTCGCGGTTCTTGTCAAAGGGGCGGCTCGCCTTCTGCGGCTCCTCGTTCCGTGTGCTCAGCGCCCGCATCACGCAGAAGGCCGCAATGCCCAGCTGGCACAGGTTCGCCTCGGCGCCGCCGGTGACCAGCACGTCCGCGTCGCCGCGCCGGATCACCTCCGCCGCTTCCCCGATGGCCTGCGTGCCCGCCGCGCACGCCGTAACGGCCGTCGCCGTGTAGCCCTTGAGGCCCAGCAGGCGGCTCACGTTGGCCGCGGCCATGTTGGGCAGCATCATCGGAATCAGGAACGGCGACACGCGGTTCATGCCCTTCGTCATCTGCACCTTCGACTGCTCCGCGATCACGTCAAAGCCGCCGTTGCCGTTGCCGAGGATCACGCCCATGCGTTCCCCGTCCTCACGCGCCATGTCCAGCTTGGCGTCCTGCACGGCTGCCGTGGCCGCCGCCACCGCCATCTGGCTGAAGCGCGCCATGCGCCGCGCTTCCTTGGAGTCCAGGTACGTATCCGGGTTGAATCCCTTCACCTCGCCGGTAATGCGCGTGGGCAACTCAGAGGCGTCGTAGAGCGTCGTCGGGCCGACGCCGGACGTGCCGCTCACGAGGCCGCTCCAGAACGCCTCTACCGTCTCGCCCAGGGGGCTGATCACGCCCATGCCGGTGATGACAACGCGGCGGCGATCGTCCATTGCTTATACCTTCCTTGTCGCGGGCTGGCTCGTGTCCAAGTCGGGGTACAGCTCCGGTGGGATGCCCTTCACAGTCTCGCGCAGCTCCGCCGCCACGAAGAGCGAGCCGGTGCCGAGCACCAGGTCGGCCTTCGTCGCCAGCAAGCGCGCCTTCGCCAGCGCCTCCGCCACCGTGGGCGCAGTCTCCACCTGGGGCACGCGGCCCCGCACCAGCGACGCCACCTGGTCCACGGGCAGCGAACGCGGATGCCGCGACCGCGTGGCGACCACAATCGCCGGCTCCAGCCTGACGACCTCCGCCGCAATGCCCTCGGCGTCGTGGCCCGAGGTCATCCCCAGGATCATTATGCGGCGGTGATGCGGCAGGTACGTGTCAAGCGACTCGCCCACCGTTTTCATAGCGTACGGGTTGTGCGCGCCGTCGGCCACCACCAGCGGCGAGCGCTGCAGCACTTCCAGGCGCCCGGGCCAGTCGGTGCGCGTAAGGCCGTCCTGCAGCTTGTCCCAGGGAAACGCGAAACCGCGCTCCTGCAGCTCCTCCGCGGCGGCAATGGCGCATGCCGCGTTCACCAGCTGGTGCTTGCCCAACAGCGGCAAGCGGACGCGGTACTCGTGGTCAGGGCTGGTGAAGAGCGCCACCTGTCCCGAGAGGTCGTTGTCCACCAGCGTCCACTGGTACTTCACGTCCACGCGGACGAGCCTGGCCTTTTGCCTACGGCACGCCGCCTGGATCACCGCCAGCGCCTCCGGCGCCTGCGGCGCGCAGACCACCGCCGCGCCCGGCTTGATGATGCCCGCCTTGTCCCGCGCGATGGCCTCTACCGTGTCTCCCAGCACCTGCGTGTGGTCCAGGCTGATCGGCGTAATGACGCACACCATGGGCGCCTGGATGACGTTCGTGGCGTCCAATGTCCCGCCCAGGCCGACCTCCAGCACCTGCAGGCGGCACTGCGAGTCCCTGAAGTGCTCAAACGCCATCGCCGTCAACAGCTCAAACGTGGTGACTTCCCCGACGTTGTCCTCGCGCGCCACCGCTTCCAGCGTCGGCCACAACCGCTCCACCAGGCCCGCGAACGTGGCCTCGCTGACCGGCTTGTCGTTCAAGCGGATGCGCTCGCGGAACCAGTGCAGGTGCGGCGACGAGTAGAAACCTGTGGCGTAGCCCGCGTACGCGCCGACCGCGCTCAGCATGGCCGCCACGCTGCCCTTGCCCTTGGTGCCCGTGATGTGCACCGCGGGCACTTTGAGGTGCGGGTTGCCGAGCCGCTCCAGGAAGGGGCGCATCCGCGACAGGTCGTAGCGCCGCCGCGAGGGCGCTCCCGGCGCCCGCTCAAAGTCCGCAAGGCTGAGCACGCGCTGAATGGCGTCGCTATACGAGATGGTCATCGGTCTGTGAGCCTCGGCAGATGTTTCGCGGGTTCCCGCGGCTTGTCCAAGTCCTCAAGTATCCGCTTCTCACACCAATTGTCTCACAAAGCGCCCCATATTCGTCTTGGCGCTCCCTCAGAACGACAGCGTGGCGCGGCGTTCGGGCGAGTGGCGCGAATGCGCGGTCACCCCAGGCCGTGCTTCTTTGCCACCTTGGCAAAACCATCCAACGCTCCGTCAAGCACCCGCTCCTCCACCGAATAAGAAATGCGGAAGTAGCCGGGCGCGCCGAAACCAACGCCCGGCGTCACGATGACCCGCTCCTCCAGCAGCTCCTTGACGAAGCCGACGTCGTCGGGGACGGGGGAGCGGGGAAAGGCGTAGAAGGCGCCCTGCGGCTTGTGGAGGCTGTAGCCCATGCCGCGCAGCCCGTTGTACAGCTTGTCGCGCTGGCGCTGGTACCAGGCCACGTCCACCCGCGCATCCTGCAGGGCGCGCACGACCCGCTGCATAAGCGCCGGGGCATTGACGAAGCCCAGCACGCGGTTGGCCCAGATGCAGGCGTTCACCAGTTCCTGGGCATCGGGGCAGTCCGGGCGGACCGCCAGGTACCCGATACGCTCACCGGCCAGTGAGAGGTCCTTGGAGTAGGACGTGACGATGATGCTCGCGGAGTGGCACAGGAGCGGCCTGGGCAGGCGGAGACCGTCGTACACCAGGCCCGCGTACGGCTCGTCGCTCACCAGGTAGACCGGATGGCCGAGGCGCTTCTCCGCGTTTGCGAGCATGCGCGCGACGCCGCGCAGGGCATCGTCTGAATAGACGGCGCCGGAAGGGTTGTTCGGCGAGTTCAGGATGAGCGCCTTGGTCCTCGGCGTGACGGCGCGCTCCAGCGCCTCAACGTCGGGCTGGAACGCCTCGCCACTTGGCACAATGCGGGCCACCCCGCCGTGGTTGTCCGCGTAGCCCACGTACTCCGGGAAATACGGAGCGAGCGCGAGCACCTCGTCGCCCGGGTCCAGCAGCGCCTTGAGTACCACGTTCAGCGCGCCGCCCGCGCCCACGGTCATCACCACGTGCTCGCCGGTGAAGGGCAGGGCAAGGTCGCGCTTGAGCCGGTCAGCGACGGCCTGACGCGTTTCCATGTACCCGGCGTTGGGCATGTACCGGTGCGTCCCCAGCGACGGGTCGTCGGCGAGGCGGCGGAGCTCGCGGCGGAACGCCTCCGGCGGCTCCAGTACCGGGTTGCCCAGCGAGAGGTCAAAAACATTTTCAGCTCCGTACTGCGCGCGGAGCTGAAGGCCCAGCTCAAACATCTGGCGGATCCAGGACTGCGACTGCATCGCCTGGCGCGCCTTGGCCGCGATTGGCATTGGTCGCTCCCGAGAAAAATTCTTGAGGAAAGGGCGCGGGGAAACCCCTTCTTACAAGAAGGGGTTTCCCCGAACCCCATCCCGAAGAATCTTAGCACTTTAGTGCCCTCTCTACGGAGTGGTGGTATCATGCCGCCAGGAGACAACGATGCCACGCAGCAAGCTCTTCTCCAGCGCCAGCGACGCCGTCGCCGACGTGCCGAATGGCGCCAGCATCGCCGTGAGCAGCTTCGCCGGGCCGGGCGGGATGCCGCACTTCCTCCTCCTTGCGCTATGGGAGCAGGGCGCCAGAGACCTCACCCTCATCGCCAACACGGGCGGCCTCACCATGGTCTCCGGCCTCGGCTCACCCGGCGGCAAAAAACTCATTGACCAGTCCATTCTCGTTGAGAGCGGCCGCGTGAAGAAGGCGATTGCCTGCTATCCGGTCTATCCGCGTCCGTCCATCGTGACGCCGCTGGAGCAGGCAGTGCGCGATGGTTCCGTGGAGATGGAGCTGGTGCCCATGGGGACGCTGGTGGAGCGGATGCGGGCCGCGGGCGCGGGCATCCCCGCTTTCTTCACGCCGACCGGCGTGGGGACGGAGGTTGAGCGCGGCAAGGAGAAGCGCGTCTTTGATGGCCGGGAGCACCTGATGGAGCGCGCTCTGCACGCCGACTACGCCTTCGTCCGCGCATGGAAGGCCGATACGATGGGCAACGTGGTGTACCGACAGTCCTCCCGCGCCTTCGGCCCCGTCATGCTCGCGTGCGCCCGTGTGGCGATCGTGGAGGTGGACGATGTGGTGGAGCCCGGCGACCTTGCGCCGGACATGATCGTCACGCCCGCGCTATACGTGGACCGGATCGTGGTGCGCCCGAAGGACGGGGCGCTCATCACAGCCGAGGGGTTCCGCCAACGGGCTCCGCGAATGTAGGAGGTCACCTGATGACCACCGGCAAACCGCGCCTTGACCGCGAGGCCGTCGCCGCCCGCGCCGCGCGAGAGCTGCCGGACGGCGCCGTGGTCAACCTGGGCATCGGCATTCCCACCCTCGCGTCGCAGTTCGTGCCCGCCGAGAAGCAGGTGCTCTTCCACTCGGAGAACGGCGTGCTTAGGTTCGGCCCGCTTGCGGGGCCGGGAGAGCAGGACGAAGACCTCATCAACGCCAGCCTCCAATTCCTCGTTCCGGTGCCTGGCATGTCGTTCTTTGACTCCGTCGCGGCGTTTGAGATGATTCGCGGCGGACACGTGGACATCGCCATTCTGGGCGCCCTGCAAGTCTCGGAAAGGGGTGACCTCGCCAACTGGCGCCTGCCGACCCGCGCCGTCGGGAACATCGGCGGCGCAATGGACCTGGTCGCCGGCGCCAAACGCATCGTCGTGGCGATGGAGCACACGGACAACGACGACCACCCCAAGGTGCTCTCGGACTGCACCTACCCCGTCACGGGGCGCCAGTGCGTCAGCCTGATCATCACCGACATCGCCGTGATTGAGGTCATGGACGGCGGCACACGCGGACGCCTACAGCCCAAAGGCCTGCTGCTGCGCGAAGTCGCCCCAGGCTGGACGGTGGAGGAGATCCAGGCGCTGACGGGCGCCCGCTTGCACGTTGCGTCTGACCTCAGGGAGATTCAGCTCTAATGCCAGTCAGGAGGTCGATGTCCTCTCCCAAGACATAGGGGCCATGAAGGAGTAACTTACATCTTTCGCCCAGCGGAATATCCAAGGCTTCACTCCCTTACTGTAGCTTGCGTTAGGTGCTGGGGAACTGGGTTCCCGGCGTCACTTCAATCAGTATTCTGCTTGGGCGGCTCCCCAAATTCCTGCGGGTAAACGTGTCCACGCTGCCCCAATAGTCGTTGTACTTCTGGCTAAGCACCGGCACCATCCGCCGGACCGTCGCGTCATCCGCCAACCGCGCCGGCCCCTCCACCACAGGCCCCTTCCACCCGCCGATGGCGACGCGGGCGCGAGGCGTGACTCGTAGCTTCTTCACCTTCACGCTCTGCGCGCCAGTTGAGATGTACAGCTTCCCCTGCTCGCACACAAACCAAATCTCCACCGTCCTCGGCTTCCCGATGGCGTCGTAGGTGGTGATGTAGCACAGGTTCTCGGACTTGAGAAGGCGTTGCAAGTCTGGTGTCATCCTGAGGCTCCTGAAGGCGGACTGGGCGGCATGCGCCGCACTGTTGCGGGTTGAGCAACCATGTGCATGGCTGCATTGGGCCGGCACGACTATCCATTGTCCGGACTGTTTTGTTTTGATTGGGCAGCTTGGCCGATTTGATTCGCAAAGGTTTTACTGTGGTCGTGATGGGAGCAACGCGAATTCGGCACGCAAAAGTTTTTTGTGTTTGGCGCTGGTGCCTCCAGTTACCGGCGACGGCGTGATCTCCTGGGTGCGGGGCGCAACGAGTATGAGCGCTCATGGTCATACCGTAAGAGAGCGATGGCGGTTGGGGCAATGGGCGAATGACAGTGGTGGACGGTGGCTTACTTTGGCGTCAGCTCCAGCAGCACGTCTGTCGGCGTCCCCAGGTGCCGCCCGATAAACTCCTCGTCGTCGCCCCAGGCGCCGTCGTACTTGGCATTCAGCAGCGGCGCCACACGCCGCACCGTCGCCTCGTCCGCGAAGCGCGCCGTCCCAGACAGCACCGGCCCCTTCCGCGAGCCCATCGCCACGCTCGCGCGCGGGTCGGCGCGCAGCTTGCTCACTTTCAGCGCCCCCACAGCCGTGTCAATATAGACCTTGCCCTCGTGATGCAGGAACCATATCTCCACCGTGCCTGGCTTGCCCTGCGCGTTGTAGGTGGTCAGGTAGCACAGCTTCTCCGCGCGCAGCCTCTTGTCCCTTGCGCTCGTCATGCTGACTCCACCGTATCTGACATAGCGTTATTCTATCCCTGTCCAGTAAATCAAGGAGAAAGGTACGGCGAGGGGCTCTCAGCCCCTCGCCGTACCTAGGGTAATCTCATGCCCGCTCGTTTCACCGACCGCCTCCGCCGCCTTGCCGACTCGGTCTGGGAGGCGCAACACCAGCACCCGTTCGTCCTGGGCATCGGCCTCGGCGACCTGGCCCCTTCTCGGTTCCGCCACTGGGTCCGCCAGGACTACCTGTTCCTCATTGACTACGCTCGGTTGCTCTCCATCGCATCCGTCCGCGCGCCGGACGTGGACACCGCCGCGCGCATGGCCGAGCTGGCCCACGCCACGCTCCACACCGAGATGTCCCTCCACCGCGCCTACGCCAAGACCATCGGCGTCAGCGAGGCGGCCCTGGAGCGCGAGGTCAAAGCCCCCACCTGCCAGGCCTACACCGACTTCCTGCTCCGCACCGCGTCTCTCGGCACGTACGGCGAGCTTGTCGCCGCGCTCCTCCCGTGTATGTGGGGCTTCTCCGAGGCCGGCCAGCGCCTCAAGGCGCGTGGCCTGCCGCCACCCGGCCCCCACCGCGAGTGGGTGGAGCAATACGCCTCCGAGGAGTTCGCGCTGCAGGACGCCTGGTGCCGCGACGTGGTTGACGCCGCCGCCAAGGGCGCGCCCCCGCACCGAGCTGCGCCGCATGGAGCGGGCCTTCCTCACCAGCAGCCGCTACGAGCTCGCCTTCTGGGACATGGCGTGGAAACGGGAGCGGTAGATGGTGTAGGGTGCGTCGCATGCGCGCCCGCCCATGATTCCTTATACTGATGCCGTGGGGGGTTGAACCATGACCACCGCCACGGTCAACGATTTACTCGCCAAAGCCGCTGCTTACCTGCCGCCGGACAAGCAGGGCCTCGTCCGGGAGGCCTACGACTTCGCCCGCGCCGCCCACGACGGCCAGGCCCGCCTCTCCGGCGAGCCATACATCACTCACCCCCTCGCCACCGCCCTCGTCCTCGCCGACCTCTCGCTGGACGCCTCCACCCTCGCCGCCGCGTTGCTGCACGATGTAATTGAGGACTGCGGCGTCCCCCGCGAAGTCCTCGCCGCCAGGTTCGGTGAGGAGGTTGCCGCGCTTGTGGACGGCGTCACGAAGCTCTCCCTCGTGGAGCTCCGCGCCGGCGCCGAGCACGCCCGCCTCGGCGCCGACCGCGACGGCAAACGCGCCGCCGAGCAGCTCCATGCCCAGGCCGAGAGCCTCCGCAAGATGCTCCTCGCCATGGCCCAGGACATCCGCGTCGTCCTCATCAAGCTCGCGGACCGCCTCCACAACATGCGCACCCTGGACGCGCATCCCCCCGAGCGCCGCGTCGCCATCGCCCAGGAGACCCTGGACATCTACGCGCCCCTCGCCACGCGCCTCGGCATCTGGGACCTCAAGTGGCAGCTTGAAGACCTCGCCTTCCGCCACATCCAGCCTGACGAGTACCACCGCATCGTCCGCCTCCTCGCCACCAAGCGAGACGAGCGCGAGGCCTACCTCAAACACGTGAGCGGTACCCTGGAGAGCGCCCTCAAGCAGGAAGGCGTCAAGGCTCTGGTGAGCGGGCGGCCCAAGCACATCTACAGCGTCTTCCGCAAGGCCCAGAAGTACGCCGCCGATGGCAAGGACTTTGACGAGATCTACGACCTCTACGCCCTCCGCGTCATCGTGGACACCCAGGCCGACTGCTACCACGCCCTCGGCGCCATCCACACCCTCTGGCGTCCCATGCCCGGCCAGTTTGACGACTACATCGCCAACCCCAAGCAAAACCTCTACCAGTCGCTCCACACCACCGTCATGTGCGAGGGCGCCACGCCCCTGGAGGCCCAGGTCCGCACCGCCGAGATGCACCAGTTCGCCGAGTACGGCGTGGCCGCCCACTGGCGTTACAAGGGCGTCAAGGGCGGCAGCGCCAAGTTTGAGGAGCGCATGACCTGGCTCCGGCAGCTCCTGGAGTGGCAGCGCGACGTCTCCGGCGCCGAGGAGTTCATGGAGTCGGTCAAGACCGACCTCTTCCCCGACCAGGTCTTCGTCTACACCCCCAAGGGCGAGATCAAGGAGCTTCCGGTCGGCGCAACGCCCCTGGACTTCGCCTACCTCGTCCACACCGACCTCGGCCACCGCTGCATCGGCGCCAAGGCCAACGGGCGCATAGTGCCCTTGGACTACCAACTCCAGAACGGCGACACCGTGGGGATCATGACCAGCAAACTCGCCCGCGGCCCCAGCCTGGACTGGCTCAACCCCGATCTCGGCTACCTCAAGACCAACTCCGGGCTCCACAAGGTGCGCCAATGGTTCCGCCGCCAGGAGCGCCCCGCCAACATTGAGCGTGGCCGCGAGCTCCTGCAGCGCGAGCTGCGGCGCCTCGCTCTCCACCACACCGAGGCCGAGGTCGCCCGCATCCTCAAGTACGACGCCCCCGAAGACCTGTTTGACGACATCGGCAACGGCAACCTCGGCATCGGCAAAGTCGCTTCGCGCCTCACCGTTTTGGAGGAGCCTGAACTTCCTGGGCCTCCCACCAAGCCCGTCGCCGCGCCAACGCCATCCGGCGTGCAGGTCATGGGCGTCGGCGACTTGCTCACCCGCATCGCCCGGTGCTGCTCGCCGCTGCCGGGCGACCAGATCGTCGGCTACATCACCCGCGGCGCGGGCGTCACCATCCACAAGAAGGACTGCCTCAACATCGCCCACGAGGACGAGCCGGAGCGCATCATGCCGGTGACGTGGGGCGCCTCCAAGCAGCTCTACCCCGTCTCCGTGCGCGTCACCGCCTGGGACCGCGTGGGCCTGCTGCGCGACATCACCAACGTCGTGGCCGGCGAAGGCGTGAACATCACCTCCTCCACCGTGGAGACCTCCCCGGACCGCACCGCGCTCATCACACTCGCCGTGGAGACCAACGGCATCGGCCAGCTCCGCAAGCTCTTCACCAAGCTGGAGACGATCAAGGGCGTGACTGGCATCGTGCGCACGGACGTGGCGACGTCGGTGCGACGGTAGGGTTCACGACCGAATCCGCAGATTACGCAGATTGCACGGATTTATTGGGTGGCCGCTACGCTCTGCGGTACGCAAACACGACGGCCCCGTTATTTGAAAGACTGTGGGCCTCCTTTTCACCCTACCCGCGCGTTTGACTTTTTGCTTTTGTTCGTCTCTTCGCCCTGCAACCAGCTTGCCGGATTTGCCTTGACTTGTTCTTGTTCGGCGATGCGCCAGGCCACGGCGCGGTGCGATGGTTTCACTTCCTAAAAAGTTTTTTCCTTCGGAGTCTTTCTTGATCGGTGGGGGTCTCTCGTTAGGGCCTGGCAACCCGCCGGCAGTGGGCGGGCGAAACCAGCACGTACGGTTCCTGAACCTCACGGGGAGACTGCTTTTAAGGTAGGCCAGGAGGATGGCTGAACGTAAGTGGCGGATGGCAGTGGGTGGGTGGTGAGGCGGCAGGCGTCCCACAGGTTGACTCGTGGACACCGGGAGTCGACGGCAAGGCCATGCGCTCCTAAGGGCACTGCTGCACATTCTCTGAGCGCGGCGGAGAATCCGGATCTCGCCGGACAACGACGCGGGCCGGTTGGTTCTCTTGCGTTCGTGTTGATGGGGAAGGAAGGCGCCCCTACCCAACCGCATCAACCTCACCCCCCTCGGCTACCCCATTCACTTCGCTCAGGGCTTCGGCTTACTCGGGGCAGACTCTAGCCCCTCTCCATGCGATGGAGAGGGGGAATCTCGTGGACGACTACAGCACCAGGAAGGCGTATCCATATCAACGCAAGAGAACCGGCCGGGTCTCACTCCAAGCTCTGATTGACGTCTTTCTCCAGCCGTGCCTACAATCGCGCTGATTGCCAGGGCATTCTCCGAGCGTGCAGACGGAAGGCAGGCATCATGGTCTACAAGTACTCGCGCTGGGACGGCGCGCAGAACGTTGACCTCGTCACCTCGAGCGACGCGATGGACCGCATCGCCGACGAGTTGCTCAGCGACAGCGACCTCCGCAGCGCGCTCCGCCGCATGCTCCAGCGCGGCATGCAGATGCCGAACGGCCAGCGGATGATGGGCCTCCAGGACCTGCTGGAGCGCCTGCGAAACGCCCGCTCCCGCAACCTCCAGCGCTACGACCTGGAGCCGATGCTGGACGACATCAAGAAGCGGCTGGACAGCATCGTCAGCGCCGAGCAGCAAGCGCTTGAGGACCGCCTGCAGGGCGATGCTCCTCCGGGCGATGGGCAGCCGGACGACGGTGCTTCCAGCGAGCAGGGCGGGCAGTCGCCAGAGGGGCAGCCGTCCTCCAACGCCTCACCGGGGCAGGCCTCATCGCAGCAGGGGCGCGGCGCGCAGGGCCGAACGATGCGGCAGCCGATGCAGGACCTCGTCCGCAAGCGGCTGGACCGCCTCGGCCAATTGCCCCCGGACGTCGGCGGACGCATCCAGCAGCTCCGCGAGTATGAGTTCGTTGACCAGAACGCGCGGCGGCAGTTTGAAGAGCTTTTGCAGATGCTGCAGCAGCAGGTCATACAGAGCTACTTCCAGGGAATGCAGCAAAGCCTCCAGTCCATGACGCCGGAGGCGCTGGGGCAAGTCCAGCAGATGGTGCGCGACCTCAACCGTATGCTCCAGCAAAAGCTCCGCGGCGAGCAGCCCGACTTCCAGGAGTTCATGCGGAAGTAGGGCCAGTTCTTTCCGCAGGGCATCAGCTCGCTGGACGACCTGATGGAACACGTGCAGAGGCAGATGGCACAGATGGAGTCGCTCCTCCGCTTTGAGTCGCTCTGAAACCCTCTCACCTTCCCTGTATGATGTCTATTGGTTGACCCAAAAATGCCAAGGTTCTTTGGTAAGGGCGGTGGGAACCCCTTTCTTGCAAGAAAGGGGTTCCCACACCCTCCTCTAAGAACTCTACACAAAGGGAGCTTATGGCAACATCCAAGCAATCCCTGCCCGACGCCCGTGGCCGCTTCGGCGAGTACGGTGGCCGCTTCGTGCCCGAGACGCTCATGGGCGCGCTGGAGGAGCTGGAGAGGGCCTACGCCGAGGCCAAACGTGACCCCGCGTTCCAGTCCGAGCTGGAGATGCTGCACAAGACGTACATCGGCAGGCCCACGCCGCTGTACTTCGCCGCCAACCTCACGCGGCGCCTCGGCGGCGCACGCATCTACCTCAAACGCGAGGACCTGGCCCACACCGGCGCGCACAAGATCAACAACGCCGTCGGCCAGATCCTGCTCACCAAGCGCATGGGCAAGCAGCGCGTCATCGCGGAGACCGGCGCGGGCCAGCACGGCGTCGCCACGGCCACCGCCTGCGCGATGATGGACCTGGAGTGCATTGTGTACATGGGCAGCGAGGACATCAAGCGCCAGGCCCCCAACGTGCTCCGCATGAAGCTCCTGGGCGCAACGGTCACGCCCGTGGAGTCGGGCAGCCGCACGCTCAAGGACGCCATCAACGAAGCCATCCGCGACTGGGTGACGAACGTCCGCACGACACACTACCTGCTCGGCAGCGCCGTCGGGCCGCACCCATACCCCATGATGGTCCGCGACTTCCAGTCGGTCATCGGACGCGAGCTGCGGCAGCAGATCGTGGAGGCCGAGGGCCGCCTGCCCGACGAGCTGGTGGCGTGCGTGGGCGGCGGCAGCAACGCCATCGGCACCTTCACGGCGTTCGTGGATGACGCGCCGGTGCGTCTCGTCGGCGTGGAGGCGGGCGGCGAGGGCGTTGAGACGGGCCACCACGCGGCGACGCTGACCGCCGGGAGACCCGGCGTGCTGCACGGGTCGTACTCGTACCTGCTGCAGGACGCCGACGGGCAGGTGCTGGAGGCGCACAGCATCTCGGCGGGGCTGGACTACCCGGGCGTGGGGCCGGAGCACTCGTACCTGAAGGACATTGAGCGCGCGACCTACGTGAACGTGACCGACGGCCAGGCGCTGGAGGGGTTCCAGCTCCTCTGCCGCACGGAGGGGATCATCCCGGCGATGGAGCCGTCGCACGCGATCGCCTACGTGGCGCAGGTGGCGCCGAAGATGCGCAAAGACCAGGTCATCGTCATCACGCTGAGCGGCCGCGGCGACAAGGACATGCCAATCGTGACGAAGGCGCTGGGGCTGGAAAGCTAGGGACTGTGTGCTCCTGTGGTTCCTTTCGGGTAGCCTGTTCAAAGGCCGCCACGTGACCCTTGACGCCCAGCGAGGCCTAGTCCTGTTCAACGCCAACGTGGTGACCCTGGACGCCGCCAGGCCCCGAGCCTCGGTCGTGGGCGCGCGCGACGGACGCATCACCCACGTCGGTGAGCGCGTGGTCCTGGAGCAAGCTCGCGAGGCCGGACTCGCTCCCCTGGACTGCCAGGGGAGCACGCTCCTCCCCGGCTTCCAGGACGCGCATATGCACCTGCTCGGCCTCGCCTCCCGCCTGCTCGCCGTGGACTGCACGCCTTGCCGCAGCATGGACGCGCTGGCGGAGACCATACGCCGCGCCGCTGCGACCACGATGGGACGTTGGCTGCGCGCCTGGGGCTACCACGAGTCGCAGCTCAAGGAGCGTCGCCACCCCACACGGCGGGACCTTGACGCGGCGTTGCCCGACCGCCCCGTGCGCCTGGCACACCGCTCCGGCCACGCCCACGTCCTCAACTCGGCGGCCCTCCGCGAGGTGGGCATCACCGAAACGTCACCTGACCCTCCGGGCGGCGTCATTGAGCGGGACAAGCGCGGCGCGCCCACCGGCGTGCTGTTTGAGATGGACGCGTGGCTGGACGGGCGCGTGCCCAGCCTGACCGACGCCGAGCTTGGCCGGGGCGTGCGCCTCGCCTCGCGCCTGCTGGTTGAGCGGGGCGTCACGTGCTTCCACGACGCCACGCCGTCAAACAGCCTGGAACGCTGGCGGCTCTTCCAGCACATCCATGCGGAGGGAATGGTCGCCCCGCGATGCGTCTTCATGCCCGGCCTGGCCCACCTGCCGAGTTTTCTTGACGCGGGCCTGGGCTACGGCGCGGGCGACGGCACGCTGCGCGTCGGACCTGCCAAGGCGGTGCTCACGCTGACGACGGGCGCGCTGCACCCGCCGCGCGACGAATTGCTTGAGCGAGTCCGGCGCGCACATCTAGCTGGCTTCCCCGTAGCGCTCCACGCTGTGGAGGCCGAGGCGGTCGCGGCAGCGGCGGAGGTGCTCCTCATGGTGCAACAGGAACGCCCGCGTCCAGACCTGCGGCACCGCATTGAGCACGCATCAGAATGCCCACCTGAGGTTCTGGACCTCGTGCGACGTTCCGGCGCGGTGGTGGTCACGAATCCGGGCTTCGTCCACCACAGCGGCGACCGCTACCTGGCTGAGGCGCCCCATGCGATGCTTCCGTGGCTGTACCGCGTCGGCTCGCTGCATCACGCGGGGGCGACAGTCGCGTTCGGCTCGGACGCGCCGGTGGAGCTTCCCGACCCGCTTCTGGAGACCTCCGCCGCGGTGACGCGGCGCTCCTCTTCCGGCGCGCTCGTCGGCCCTGACGAGGCCGTTGACGTGGAGACGGCGCTGAGGATGCACACGCGCGGCGGCGCGTTCGCGGCAGGCATGGAAAGAGAGGTCGGCGCAATAGCTCCGGGCATGCTGGCAGACCTGGTGCTGCTGGACGGGGACCCCAGGGAACGGGAGCCGGCTGCCTTGCGAGAGCGTCACGTGACGATGACGCTTGTGGGTGGCAAGGTTGCCTTCAGGCGGTGATCCGAACGCTGGGGGCGGTCGCACCGCTGGGCCATGTGATGAGACCTACGGTCTTTCGGATGCCAACCTGACCTGTCTCTAGGTTCGCAGAAGAGCTTCTAAACAGATGTAGGGGTGACTCAAAAATCGCCCCTACACGTTTGCATAGGAACTCGCGACGACCATGAAACCCCTGCTCAAGGGCCGGTGCTTTGCGCCGGACCGCAGAACACCCGCCGAACGAATAGACGCTACGCTAGTGCGCCTGCGTATGCATCGCGCGTATCTGCTCCGGCGTGAACGTGTTCAGCTTGGCGATGCGCGCCTTGTCGCGGAACGCCGGAAGGATGACGTGCTTGACCGCGGCGTCGTCCTCCGCGTCCAGCAGCATCCAGGCGCGGTGGTCGCCCACCATGCAGCCCCAGTCGGTGTGGGTGAGGTAGTGGGCTCCCTGCATGAGAACGGCGTCAAGAAGACGCAAGCAACTAGCAGGGTCCGGCTCGTGGACGGCTTCTACGAGGTACTTCGGCATGATGGGGACTCCTTCTTTTGCGCTCCCACCACCGGCACAGCATCGGATTGGGTAGCCCGATTATACAGAGTCGGGAGCGGCACAGAGTTCGGGAGGCGCGATGGGGCCTCACCCTGATCCCTTGCCGATCACCTCTTGCGCTTGACGACGAACGAGGCGATCTCTTGCAGGGCGTCTCGTTCCGCGTTGTCCGGCAATTCCTCCAGCGAGCGGAGCGCCTTGTCGCGGAAGGCCATCGCCTCCACGTACGACTCCTGGATGATCCCGGACTCTCGCACAATCTTCAACGCTCCCGCAAGGCAGTCCTTGCGGGAGCGGTCGCTAAAGTACGCGCGGATGAGGTCACTCTCCGGGTATCGCTCAAGCAGCATGATGGCGGGTAGGGTGAGCACGCCGTTCGCAAGGTCCTCGCCGACCGGCTTGCCCAGCTCCTCCGCGTCGCCGTCAAAATCCAGGATGTCGTCAATCACCTGGAATGCCATGCCGAGGTTCCAGCCGTAGGACGCCAGCGCCTGGACCGTCGCTTCCTCAGCCCTGCCGAGCAACGCGCCCGACTCCAAGGCCGTGGCGAACAACGACGCGGTCTTGGCGCTGATGCGTTCCACGTACTGCAGGCGCTGCACGGCGGAGTCGTACAGGTGGACCTGCTCCAGGATTTGTCCCGAGGAGAGGTCCATGATCGTCTGCGCGAACCGTCGTATGACTCGGATGTCCTTCGTGTCGCAGACCTGCGTCGCGGAGGCCGCGAACAGGTAGTCGCCAACGAGCACCGCCACGTGCGGACCCCACACCGCGTTGAGCGTTGCGCGTCCACGGCGAGTAGACGCGGCGTCCACCGTGTCGTCGTGGAGCAACGTCGCCAGGTGCAGCAGCTCCACCGCCGAGGCCATCAGGACGACGTCGTCGCTGACGCCGTGACCGAAGCGCGACGCGAGCAGCGTGAGGGTCGGACGGACCCGCTTGCCCGGCACCTCAAGCGCGTGCGCCAGCATGGGGCTGATGGCCCGCGGGGCCGTCTGTTGGACAATACCTTTGATCTGCTGCTCCACGCGTCGCAGGTCGTCTTGAACGACGAGGGAGAAACGTGGGCCGGTCGTGGTCACGCCGTCACACGCTGGGCCTTCAGCCGCGCCATCTCCTCGTCCACGACCTTGTCGTCCAGCTTTGTGAAAAGCTGCGCGGGCGACTTCATCGGCTGCCCGCCGGCAGGGAATGCCACTTTCCATCCCTGCTCCTCTACCGTGCCCGGCAGGCCGAGCATCCCGTGCAGTTGCCGCGAGCTGAACGGGAGATATGGCGCGTAGGCCGTCTTGAGCGTGGAGATGACCGCGATCGCAACCCAAAGCGTCGTGGCGGTGCGCTCGCGGCTGTCCTTCAATGTCTTCCACGGCGCCTTGGCGTCCAGGTAGCGGTTGGCCGCCTGCGCCAGGACCATCGCGGCGCCCAGTCCGGCCCGGAAGTTACACAGCCCTATCTGCTCCCCCACCTCGTTCAGCGCGCGGTCCTGCGCGTGCGCGAGGAGCTTCTGGTCGTCCACGTCCAGCGGCCCCGGCGTCGGCACGAGCCCTTCGTAGTTGCGGTACGTGAAGCTGAGCACGCGGTGGACCAGGTTCCCGTACGTCGCCACCAGCTCGTCGTTGTTGCGCCGGACGAAATCGCGCCACGAGAAGTCCGAGTCCGAGGTCTCCGGCATCGTCGCCGACAGGTGATAGCGGAGCGCATCCGGGGCGTACCGCTCAAGGAAGTCGGGCACCCAGACGGCCCAGTTCTGCGACGTTGAGAACTTGTCGCCCTCCAGTGAGAGGAACTGGTTGGCGGGCACGTCGTAGGGCAGCAGGTATCGGCTGCGCCGGCCGTCGTAGTCGCCGTAGCCCATGATCATCGCGGGCCAGATGATCGTGTGGAACGGGATGTTGTCCTTGCCGATGAAGTAGTACGCGCGGCACGCCGGGTCCTGCCAGAAGTCGCGCCAGCGCTCCGGCTTGCCTTGCCGCTGCGCCCACTCAATGGCTGCCGACAGGTAGCCGATGACCGCCTCAAACCACACGTAGATGCGCTTGTCCTCGTAGCCCCTGAGCGGCACCGGCACGCCCCACTCCATGTCGCGGGTGATGCTGCGGTCGCGCAGGCCGTCCTCAAGCCACTGCCGCGTGAAGTTACGGACGTTCGGCCTCCAGTGGCCGCCGTTGCGATCAATCCAGTCCGCCAGCTTCTGCTCGTACGCGCTCAGGCGCAGGAACTGGTGCTCCGACTTCCGGAGGACGGGAGTCTGCCCGCACAGGCGGCAGCGCCAGTCCACTAGGTCCTGCGGGTTCATGGGGCGTCCGCACTTCTCGCACTGGTCGCCGCGAGCGCGCGTGTTGCCGCAGAGCGGGCATGTGCCATCCACGTACCGGTCGGGGAGGAACCGCTTGTCCTTCTCGCACCACGCCAGCTCCGTCGTCTGCGGAAAGATGTCGCCCTGGTGGTGGAGCTTCGTGAAGATCTGCTGGGCCACCTGGCGATGGTTGTCCGTTCCCGTGGTGGTGTACAGGTCAAAGCCTATGCCCAGCTTCTCCCACGAGTCCACGAAGCTGTCGTGGTACTTCTTGACCACTTCCGGGACGGTCACGCCCTCTTGCTCCGCGCGGATGGTGACGGGCGTGCCGTGCTGGTCGGAGCCGGAGACCATCAGCACGTCGTCGCCCTTCAGGCGGTGGTAGCGGGCGAAGATGTCCGCCGGCAGGTAGCAGCCCGCGATGTGGCCCAGGTGCAGCGGGCCGTTGGCGTACGGCCACGCCACGCCAATAAAGATGCGGTCAGGCATGATTCCGCGCTCTCCTCGCGCTCCAGGCGCGCCGACGGCCATTGTAGCACAGGGGGATGAGAGCGCCGGCTATGAGCCGTAGGCTCGTGTCGCGCCACAGTGCCGAAAGCAGAGCAGCGACGGGAACACGTGCGCGAGTATTGGAACGTGGGCTATCCCATATCACAGCCAACGCGACGCGGTTCAGTTGATGAAGGCTGGTTCCAAGGCAATCATCACAGCTTGTAATCCTGTCGCAGATCGTTGACCACTACAGTCCACGCGATATTGGGTTCGCTGGCCCGCTGGTCAAAGGCCGCCAAGTCCATGGCATCCTCGGCCAGTGCAATGCGAACGGCACCGCCAACAACTTCGGATATGGTGCGGTTCGAAGCCCCGGCTCTAAGCTGAAGAGCCCGGTACAAATCGGCATCCTTGTAAACGGTCGTCCGCTTCTTCGCTGCCATGTTCAGACCTTCCAAAGCTGAATCAAGCGCGGTGGGAAACGCTTGCGATACGAGCACGACTTTAGTTAGCCGCTGCGACACAAAAGCCCCCGCAACTGTTAGCGTTTAACGCCCGCTCTAAGGTCAGCTAGAACTTCTTGAATCTCAATCCACCGAAGCGCCCATGTAGAACCCGCAAACACAGGGTCCACGCTTTACAGAATCCCTATCAGTTCGCCGTTAGCATTGAAAATACCCCCGCCGCTCATCCCTGGTGCTGCAGGTAGTTGAACTTGGAGAGTGCTGTAATCACCTGGCACAATATTCCAGACTATTTGCACGGTACCAAAGGTTACAACAGGAGTGGTTTTTGAGTTCGATGGGAGATATGCAACAGCTATTACTTGGGTACCTGAAACTCCGATCCCCTCACCTATGTTAACAAGCGGGAAATTTGCCACGCTGTTCGTTGGGATCTGTCCGGAGACCCTGAGAAGAGCCACATCGCGAGGCTGGTCGTACCCCTGGATGGTAGCAAAAACAAGACCCACTCCCTTGACGCTGGCGTTGACGCCTTGCAAACCGCGTACGACGTGATAGGCCGTCAATATTTCCTGAGGCCCTAAGACGACTCCACTGCCCTGGCTTGTACCGGCAGAAGCCGAGCCTTCTAAATAAACCACACTGTCTCTAAGATCCTTCGGTGTAGCCAGTAACCGTGTCCAGCTTGCCGCCGCTTCACCTTTAGGCCCTTGCACTCCTTGGGGGCCTGTCAGCCCACGAGGGCCCTCTGGGCCAATAAGGCCTTGGACACCTTGCGGGCCTGCTGGCCCTGCGGGCCCGCCTGGGCCCTGACAGCCAATAATGGCTAGCGTCGATATCACAATTGTCAGTAAGCCAAGAAAACGCTGCACGCCGGCCCTCTAGTTCACTATTGGTCAGAACAGTACAGCATTTCAAAATCGCCAGCAACAAACTTGGGCTAGCGGTTCTCCGAAACACGTACCGTCAGCACCCTGCTCACCCACGCCTCTTCCAGCGCGCCCTCCAGCGCCGCCTGGTTCGGGTGGGACACCGGCAGCGTCCGTTCCAGCACGCGCGTCCCAAGCCGCTGCAAGAACGAGCAGCGCGCCACGAAGCCCTGGAGCGTGAACCGCTCCCCGCCGAGCAGCACGTAGTCAAGCTCCCGCTCGTAGGGGGCAAACCGCTCCGTCACCGCCTCGGAGACACGGTCGTAGAGTTCGCGGGCCTGCTTCTCTCGCCGCCGCTCGAACCGCCGCTGCGACGACCCTCCCGCCCTGTGACGGCCGTGGACGTGCGCCGTACTCACCTTGGAGGCCACCAGCGCGTCGCCGTCAAACACGCCCGCCGCGTAGCCGCTGAGCCGCACCAGCACGACCCCGAGTTTGAGCCGCGCCGTCAGCGTCGCCCGCAGCGGCGTGGTGCGCCAGCCTTGCCACGCGCCTCCATCGCGGAGCGGAAACGGCGGCGCGATGATGTGCAACGTCTCCGGGGACCAGAAAAGCACCGCGCCGGTGCTGGTCCGTTCCAGCAGCTTTTGGGCCGCGTCGCGCGGCTCGTCCGGCAACGTCCCAAGCCGTTCCGCAACTGCTCGTGAAGTCGTCTCCCCTGCGGCCACCACGAGTGTCACTGCGCCCGGCGGTGGTTCCAGCGAGTCCAGGAAGCGCAGTATCGCCGCGCGCCGAAGAACTTCTTCACTGTTTGCCACGGTTGCCCTCCAGCCACAGCCGATACAACTCGCGGCGGCGGAGCCCGGTGGCCTGCGATGCCTGCGCCACCGCGTCCCGAGCGGTCATCCCGCTCCGGCGCAGCTTGGACAGCATCGCGCGCGCGTCCGTAACCTCGCCCGCGGTCGGTGACGCGTCTTTGGCCGTTGCGCCCTCCACCACGAGCGTGAACTCGCCGCGCGGCGCCAGGAAGTGGTCCAGCGCGCCCTGCACGTCGGCGCGGAACACCTCCTCGTGGAGCTTCGTCATCTCGCGGCAGACGACCACGCGCCGGTTGCCCAGGGTCGCCAGCAGGGCCTCCAGCATCGCGCGCAGGCGGTGCGGAGCCTCAAGCAGTACGAGCGTCCTTGGCAGACTCGCGGCGGCCTGCAGCGCCCTTCGTCGCTCTCCTGCGCGGGACGGCAGGAATCCGAGGAACACGAACTGCTGCGAAGGCAGGCCGGAGACGGCCAGCGCCGCAGTGACGGCCGACGGCCCCGGCACCGGAACGACGGCGTACCCCTGCTCCGCCGCTAGCGCGATCAGCTCGCTTCCCGGGTCGCTGATGCCGGGCGTCCCAGCCTCGGAGACCAGCGCAATGTCTTTCTCCGCCAGCTCCGCCACCAGCGCGCCGAGTTTCGCGCGCGCGTTCCTAGCGTGGTAGCTCGTCACGGCAGCCTTGATCTCGTACCTCGCGAGGAGCTTCCTGGTCGTGCGCGTGTCCTCCGCCGCGATCAAGCCCACAGAGCGCAGCACCTGGAGGGCGCGCATTGTGATGTCCCCCAGGTTGCCAAGAGGCGTCGCCACCACGTAAAGCGTTCCCACGGTCCGCCGTCCTGTCTTTCTGTCATGCTAAGGGAGTCCCGATTCCATCGGGACGATCCTTCGCTTCCCCGTTCGCTCCGCTCAGGGCTTCGGCTCACTCGAAGGCGGGCCGAAGCATCCGCAGCGCTCCGGCTACGGATTCCTCGCCCGCTATCGGCGGGCTTGGAATGACCACGCCATACTCGCCGTCCTGTCCGCGCATCCCATGACGGGCGTTCTGCGTAGTATTGTATGCGGAGAGACGCCGGCCGAGTGGTCCTGAGGCCGCCGCGAAAGGGAACCCATGTTTGGCCGCTTGCGAGCGTTGCTCGACCGGGGGCTTGGCGCCGGCCTGGTGGCTGGGACCGCCGCCGCGCTGGCGATGCTGGCGCTGCGCTGCGCCATCGGTACCCCCTCGCTCCAGGAGCTCATCGTCGACAAGCTCCTGTCGTTCCTGCCGCCCCGCGCCTTTGAGTTCCTCCTGCAGCGCCTCTACGAGCTCGGCAAGCCGCTGGCCGTTCTTGGCGCGACGCTGCTGTTGGCCTTCATGGGCGGCCTGGCCGGCCTCGCCTTCGGATGGGGCATCGGCCGCGCTCCGGGCTGGGCGCGCCGCTGGTGACTGCTGAGCGGCCTGCTGTTCGGCCTTGGGATGTGGGTGCTGCTCAGCGTTGCGCTTGTGCCGCTCCTCGGCGGCGGGTTTTGGGGCGCGGGCGTTCCAGGCGGCGTGGTTGGCTTCTCGCTCTCCAGCTTCATCGCCACGTGCGGCTACGGTCTGATGCTGTCGAGGCTCATGCACCCCGCGCCCGAGGCGCTCGGCCCAGACGCCACGACGCCCGCCGGCATGACCCGCAGGACCTTCCTCGGGCGCGCCGCCTTCTGGATAGTCGCCATCGGCGCGGTCGGATTCGGTGTCCGCGCGCTCGTCTCCGGCGCGGGCCGCGTGGCGGGTTCACCGGTCTCCACCCGCGACGCGGGCGCCCTTCCCTCCGAGGTGACACCCACGGAGCGCTTCTACAAGGTCTCCAAGAACTTCGTGGACCCGAAGGTTGACGGCAAAGGCTGGCGCCTCCAGGTCACCGGCATGGTGGACCGCGCCATGAGCCTGACGCTGGACGAGCTGCGCGCGCTCCCCGCCGTCGAGCACTACCAGGCGCTGGAGTGCGTCAGCAACCCCGTCGGCGGCGACCTCATCGGCAACGCCGCCTGGAAGGGCGTGCCGCTACGCGACCTTCTGCAGAGCGCGGGCCTCAAGCCGAACGTAGCGCGGATGACGTTTCGCTCCGCGGACGGCTACACCGAAAGCCTCCCCCTGGAAGACGCGATGCGGCCCGAAATCCTTATCGCGTACGAGATGAACGGCGAGCCGCTTCGCAACGACCACGGCTTCCCCGCGCACGTGCTCATCCCCGACCGCTACGGCATGAAAAGCCCCAAGTGGCTGGAAGAGATCGGCACGACGAGCGACAAAAACTACCGGGGATACTGGGAGGAGCGCGGATGGGACGACCGCGCGGAGGTCAAGACCACGTCTCAGGCGCTCGTTCCCGCCGACGGCACGGTGGTCCCTGTGGAGGCGTCCGTCATCGGCGGCATAGCCTTCTCTGGAGCGAAGGGCATCACACAGGTGGAGGTCAGCGCGAACGGCGGCAAGAGCTGGCAAAAGGCCACGCTCAAGCCTGCCCTGTCGCCGTACACGTGGGTGCTGTGGACCGTCGAGTGGGAACCTACGGCCCCAGGGCGCTACAAGCTGACCGTGCGCGCCGAAGATGGGAAGGGCGTCCCGCAGATCTCCACCCCCCATGACCCCGCGCCGTCCGGCGCCACAGGCTATCACGTGATAGACGTTAAGGTGACCGAACCGAAAGGATGAGCGCGGAGCACACGCCACGCAAGCAAGCAGGGAGCGCCCGCAATCTAAATACCCATTACCAGCAGACTATAGGTGAGTTGTATTGTCCGCCATCCGTCAGCCAACGACGCAACGGTTTCCCGACAGGGCTGCCCTACGGAAGAGATGCTAGACTGGAACAGCGAACCGCCGCGACCTCCAGCAATTCGTCCGAACGCTAGAATAGACTTGCCGATGGTCTTCTTGGTCTTCCGTAAAGCGCTGCGCGGTCACCGCGTCGCCCTCGCCTTGGGCGCGCTGCTGCTCCTCGGCTTCAACTTCCTCATCCCCACCACCTACGAAGGCCTTGGCCAGGGGCCGCTGAACAGCCTGCTCCAGAACCCACCGAAGGGAATTGAGGCGCTCCTCAAGGCCCAGGGGGGGCTCCTGATCGCGTCCGGCCCGAACGGTTATGTTGCGGCAGGCTACCGCCACCCCGTCTTCCTCCTCATCCCCATCGGCTTCGTGGTCGCCATCGCCTCCGGCGCCGTGGCGCGGGAGGTGGAGCGCAAAAGCATTCTGCTGCTCATGGCTCGGCCCGTGCGCCGCTCAACGCTGCTACTTGGCCGGTGGGCGGAGCTTGTCGCCGTCCTAGCCGCGCTGCTCGCCTTGGCGTACGCCGGGACACTGCTGGGCGAGGCTATCGGCGGACTGCGCGGCGCGCTGGACGCGACACGCTTCGGCTTGGCTGCCCTCAACGCCTTCCTGCTGTTCCTTGCCCTCAGCAGTTGCGCCCTGCTCATCTCCGCCGCAACGAGCGACGGCGGACGCGCGACGGCCCTCTCCGTTGCACTCGCCGTGGGAATGTTCCTCGTGGACTTCCTGGCGGAGATCTGGTCCCCAATTGAGGCGGTAGCCCCGCTGTCGCTGTTCCACTACTACAACCCGGTCAGCACGGCTGCGCTTGGCGGAGTTCCCGTCCAGGACATGGGCGTGCTGGCGGCGGTAGCTGGTGTGGCACTGGCGGCGGCCTTCGCGGTGTTCCAACGGCGCGACCTGCGGTGAAGGCATGGGGCCAATAAACAGCAGGCGCAGGTTACGGCAATAACCTCAGCCCGAGGCGGGAGGCCGTTTGCGCCAGGCGAGCATCGGTAGTAGCGATAGGTAATCCCATCCGCACCGCGAGTTCCAGGTAAGCCGCATCGTAGGTCGTCAATTGCTGAGCCGAGGCCATGCTAGGTACTACGGTTAGCACACGTTCGACCGTTGGCTGGTCAACATTGATGGGTAGTTCACGGACTGTCTGAATGAATCGGAGGTACTGATTCAATCCCAGCCACCCTTTGCGTCGTGCCATGTTCAGAGTATTCGCAATTTCCAAAATCCAAATTGAAGGCACGTAGGCCAAGTCCTCGTCCAGCGAGTCAAGAACGCGCCATGTTGCTGGTGTAGCCTCGTCATGGAAGCACCAGCTCATCGTCACCGAGGCATCTAAGACAAACGGCATCAGTACCGGCGTCCCTCTTCAATCAGCTCACGCATGGTGATGCCTTCCAATGTATTCTCCTTGCTGAGTTCCTTCAATGCCGCTATTGCTTCTGCCACGCGCTTCCTGTCAATCCCAGGGGCAGGCACAAGCTGCGCCACCGGCACGCCATGCCGCGTGATGACAATGGTTTCGCCCTGTTGCACCTCGTCCAGCAGCTTGGACAGGTGGGTCTTGGCCTCGTAGGCGCCTACGGTCTTCATGGCAACCTCAATCAGACTAGTCTGAGACCGGTCTAACGTGCAGACGGATGCGTGTCTACCTGTCCCTGACGTCCTTTCCAGCTTCCCGCAGCGCCCGCTTCGCCTGCTGCCACAGCTGTTCCTTCTCCGCCAGCGGCAACTGGGTGAACGCCATGCCTCGCTCGTGAGAGGCCTGCTCCATGTGCCGGAACCGCCTCCCGAAACGCTGCGTCGCCCCGCGCAACGCGCTCTCCGCGTCCAGGCCCATCCAGCGTGCCACGTTCACCACCGTGAACAGCACGTCGCCAAGCTCCGCCTCCCGCTCGTCCGGCGTCCCGGCTCGTTCCAGCTCCCCAAGCTCCTCCATCACTTTTGCGGTCACGTCCTTGAACGCCTCCCACTCAAAACCGGCGCGCACCGCCCGCTGCGAGGTCACCTGCGCGTAGGCCAACGCGGGCATGGACGGCGACACCCCGTCGAGCAGCGACTCGCGGCCCGCGCGTTCTTTCTCTTTGAGCGCCTCCCACTGCTCCTCCACCTCCTTGACCGTCGTGGCGGTCGCGTCGCCGAAGACGTGCGGGTGCCGCCGCACCAGCTTGTCGTTGAGCTGCCTGAACACCTGCGCGTACGTGAACTCACCCAGCTCCTCGGCGATCTGGCAGTGGAACGCCACCTGGAGCAGCAGGTCCCCCAGTTCCTCCCCGAGGCCACGGGCGTCCTGGCGGTCCAGCGCGTCCAGCGCCTCGTAGCACTCTTCAAGGAGCGTTTTCCGCAGCGACTGGTGCGTCTGCTCCCGGTCCCACGGGCAGCCGCCGGACGCCCGGAGCCGCGCCAGGAGCCGCCGCAGCCCCTCAAACGAGTCCATGTCCGGCTGTGATGTGGCCATGCCGCACCTCCGTTCCAGTTGCCTGTCAGTTGTCTGCATGGTACCCCGTCGCGGATACTGTGACCATGCTCGTGAAAGTTCCGGCTCAACGTGCCGCCCTGTCCGCCTCGCTACGACGCCTCGTTTTCTGGCTGTCCGTGCTCGCCGTGCTGGCTACACCCGTGTTTCTGGTCACCAGCAGCGTGACGTGGGCCTTCAACTTTCCGGACCTCTACACCTACGGCTTTCAGAAGTACGAGATCGCTCCACAAATGGTCATGCCCCCCGAGGAGCTGGAGCGTATCGCCGCCGAGATTCGCGCGTACTGGAACAACGACGCCCAGCTGCTTGACGCGCGCTACGCCGGCAAGCCGTTCTTCAACCAGCGCGAATTGACTCACCTCCGCGACGTGAAGGGGCTGGTGCGCGGCGTGGCGACCTGGCGCTGGGTCACGTTGGGCTACCTGCTGGCCTTCGTCGCGGCCGGAGCAGCCTGGTACGCTATGACGCGGGACCACCGCGCGCTGACGCGCGCCTCAGCGTGGGGCGGCGGCCTCACGCTGGCGCTCGTGGCGGCGTGCGGTGTGGCGTTCCTGGCGGCGTTTGACTGGCTCTTCCTCCTCTTCCACCGCCTCAGCTTCGCCAACGACTTGTGGCAGCTCACCTGCCCCGGCGACAACCTGGTCTGTCTCTTCCCGGAAGGCTTCTGGTTTGACGCCACCATGTTGATCGTGCTCGCCACGGTCGTAGAGGCGGCTCTGCTGCTGGCGCTGGGCCTTGCCGCTCGCCGCCTTCTGCGCGGTACAATGCGCTGACAGGACTGAAACAGGCTGGTGGCCCAGGTGTTGCGTGCCGCCGTTCCGCCGATCATGCGCCCGCTGCGCCACCGCGGCTTTGCGTTCCTGTGGGCGGCCTCAACGCTCGCCGTGATTGGCGGCGCCGGGGCCAGCATCGCGACGGCGTGGCAAATCCTCACCATGCAGGGCTCGGCGGTTGACCTGGGCTTGCTCGTCGCCCTGCTCACCGCGGCCAACCTGGTCACGCTGCCGCTCGGGGGGATCGTCGCCGACCGGTTTCCCAGGGAGCGCATCCTGCTCGTCGCGGCGCTTCTCTCGGCCTTCAGCAGCATCGGCATCAGCGTCCTGATCCGTTTTGACCTGCTGCAGATATGGCACCTGTACGCGCTGGCGGTGTTCTTTGGCGCGCTGGCCTCCCTGCGCGCCCCGGCGAGCCAGGCCATTCGCCCGACGTTGCTGCCCAAGGACGACCTGCTCAAGGGCAACGCGCTCATCGCGTCGTCCGCGCATCTGGTCGGGATGGTCGGCGCCGCCCTGGGGGGCATCCTGGTGGATCTGTGGGGCACGGAAGGCGCGTTCGCCTTTCAAGGTGCCCTGGGCACGTTGAGCGCCCTCTGCCTTCTCGGGGTCCGCCCATCATTTGCGACCGAGCCGCCCAGTGACCAGCCCCGAGGTCCTTGGCTGCGGCCAATTGGCGAGGGCATCGCGGCGGTCAGGCGCATCCCGTGGGTCTGGGGGACCATCGTCCTGTTCGCGTTAGGCAACGCCTTCGCCGCCGCCTCGCTGAACGTCGCCATACCCGTGCGCATCCGCGAGGAGCTGCACCTGGACGCCACCGTGCTGGGGACCATGAACTCTGCGGGCGCGGCGGGGGCTTTGGCAGCGGCGCTGGTCCTCGGCCAAACGCGGTCGGTTCGCCAGGGCGGAGTCGTCGCCTTCTGCGGCATTATCCTGGGTGGACTGGCCCTGGCCGCCACCGGGTTCCAGACCACTACGTTTGGGCTTCTCGCCTCGGCGTTCTTCGGGTGGGCCGGGTTGGCCGTCTTTGTCCTAATCTGGAACAGCACGCTGCAGCGCAAGATCCCGACCCGTCTCCTGGGCAGGGTGTCCAGCGTTGACGGGTTTGGCTCCCTCATCCTGGTGCCCGTCGGCGTCCCGTTGCTGAGCATCCTCGTGCACCGCATGGGCGCCACCGATGTCCTGTTGGGGAGCGGCCTGGCCGTCGTCGCCCTGGCCGTTCTCGCGCTGGCCCTGCCTGCCGTCCGCCGCTGGGACTGACCTTCGCGATGCCCCAGAGCCACCTAAGACCATCCCTGGGCAAAGGTGACAGGCTGCTCCTGATTTGCACGAGCTCACCCCATGTGCCTGCCTCGCTAGGTGAGAGCCAGCGCCCCACTCCGCACCATGGAGAGGGGAAGGGGTGACGTTAGAACCCTTCCTGCCACCTCAACGACAAACTGGTGTAATGCCAGTCCTGAGAAAAGATGGCAACGAATGGCCTTCAACCTCACCCCCCCTGGCACCCAGAGCCTTTCAATTCTCAGCAAGTAAGAAATACTGGGGCCGACGAAACAACAGAAACCTAGATTCATCGCGCGTCACGTGACAGCTTTGGAGCCAGGAGAGATGCTTCGCTCCGCTCGGCATGGCAGAATTGAAAGACCCTGCCTGGCATCCACGCGCCGCGTGAATACCTGGGGATGAGGTCTCTAGGGATGCGCGCCACAACGTGCTGTGATTCATTGGAGCTGGCATGAATTAGCGCGGATGCCATGAACCTATCCAGCAACTGCCCCGCCCATGAGAGCATGCCCTGAGCGAAGCGAATGGGGCGCGGCATATGCCCCGCCCTCATGGGCGGGGTCTGGAAGGTTATTGGATAGGTACTGAGCCTCCTAGCCGTCGCCAAGCACTCTCCTTGCCCACCATATTGCCCTTCTTGTGGCCTTTTCACCCCGTGCTTTCCAAGCGCACCAGACTGGCACGCGAGCCACGCTCTCGCCGAGCCGCGTATATAATGGCCTCCTGCATGCGCCCACGCGGAGAAGCGCAGAGGGCGCACCTTAAGAGGGCCTTATGCCGACACCCACCCCCGCGAGGCGCCAGCCACGCATCTTCTACGGCTGGTACATCGTCCTCGGCAGCGTCATCGTCAACTTCTACCTCTCGGTCGTCTACTTCCAGGGTTTCCAGGTCTTCTTTCTGCCCATCGTCCGGGAGTTCGGCTGGAGCCGCGCAACCACCTCCGGCGCCTTCTCCCTGCGGCAGATGGAGTCGGGCCTGCTCGCGCCCGTCGTTGGGCTGCTGGTGGACAGGTGGGGGCCGCGCGCCGTCATCATCCTGGGCGTCATCATCAGCGGCGCGGGCCTAGTGCTCCTCTCGCGCGTCAACTCGCTGTGGATGTTCTACCTGGCTTTCCTGCTGACGTCGCTGGGGACGAGCGGCGTCTCCCACGGCGTCTCGTGGCCGGCTGCGGTCGCGGCATGGTTTCGGCGGCTGCGCGGGCGCGCGATGGGCATCGCCACACTGGGGCCGGTGGTCGGCGGGCCGTTCGTGGTCACCGTGGCGTTTCTGGAAGGATGGCTGGGATGGCGCACCTCGCTCCTCGTCCTCGGAGTCGGCCTGTGGGTCATCGGCATTCCGGCAGGGATGCTCGCGCGGACGTCCCCTGAGCGCTACGGCTACCGTCCGGACGGCGACAGGCCGAGGCCCGGGGAGACGGAGGCCGAGGAGCGGCGGCGGAACGACCGAGGCTGGGGCTTCACGGCGCGGCAGGCGGTGCGCTCCCGCACATTCTGGCTCATCGCCCTGCTGTTCGGCATTCAGGGGCTGGGCACCAGCGGGCTGATGGTGCACCTGATCCCGCTGTTGGAGGACCGCCAGTTCAGCGCGGAGCAGGCGGCGTCCATCGTCGGCGCGGTGTTCCTTCTGAGCGGCATCGGGCGCATCGGCGCCGGCCTATTTGTTGACCTCCTAGACCAGCGCCTCATCATCCTCAGCTTGCTCGGGCTCCAAATCGGCGCTCTCCTCGTCTTAACCCTGGCGGGAGGGCATAACTGGTGGCTAGTCGTCTTGTTTGTCACGCTCTTCGGGCCGGGCTTCGGCGGCACGGTGCCTCTCCGCCCTCTCCTGATCATGCAGCGCTTTGGGCCGCGCGCGTTCGGCGCGATCAACGGGCTGACGCAGAGCGCGGCCGTCGGCACGGGCGTCATCGGCCCGATCCTGTACGGGCGCATCTTTGACGTCACGGGCGCATACGACCTCGCGCTCTACATCTCCATGGCCGGCGTGGCCGCGTCCATCCCCTTCGCGCTGTGGCTCGGCAAGCGTCAGGAGCTGATGCCGACATAACCACCTAGGCGACCAGCGCCGCGCCTGGGAAGCCGACTTGCCGCTCTGCGAAGATTGGCGCGGTGTTGCGCCGACGCTCCGATCAGGCCACAATGAGCCAAACGGCTTGAGGATGCCACGTGGACACCGTCAACGTGCTCGTCATGGCGCCTATGCTGGGACGCGACCTTTCTTTCATCCGGGAGGTAAGCGAGCGGGTGCGCGTGCTGGACGGCAACGACGCGTACGCAGCCGAGCTGGCCAAACTGGGGATTGCCGAATGGCGTCCCGCTGACCAGGTCCCCGGCGCGGCCACGCCACAACCTATCAACGACCTTTGGGCAGAGGCTGAGGTGGTCGTCATGAGCTTCCCCGTCCTGCCGGTGGTGGCGGCCCGTGCGCCCAGGCTCCGGTGGCTGCACCACACGCAGGCGGGGGTCTCCAACCTCTGGGGTTCGGACGTTTGGACGTCGGACCTGGTGTTGACCTCCGGCAGGGGCGTCGTGGGCGCCGGGCCCATCGCAGAGTACGTTATCGCGGGGACGATGTTCTTCGCGCGGGGACTGCATCAGAGCACGCTGGACAAGCGCGGGGGCCGGATGCACCGCTCGCAGTACGGCGCGATGGCAACATTGCGCGGAGCAACCATGGGGGTCATCGGGTTGGGTGGCATCGGCAAGGAAGTCGCGCGGCTGGCCAGGGGCTTGGGCATGCGGGTGGTGGCCACCCGGCGGTCGGTGACGGCCCCGCAAGAGGACGCGGAGGGGGTTGACCTGCTGCTTCCATCAGGCCGCCTGATGGAGATGGCGGCGCAGAGCGACTTCCTGGCGGTGTGCTCGCAGCGGACGACGGAGACGGAAAAGTTCATCAACCGCGCGGTGCTGGCGGTGATGAAGCCGAGCGCGGTGCTCATCAACATCGCACGAGGTGAGGAGGTGGACGAGGACGCGCTGGTGGAGGCGCTGCGGGAGCAGCGAATCGGTGGTGCGGTGCTGGACGTGTACGACGGAGAGCTAGGGGGCAAACCACCCCGCCACGAGCTGCTTGAGCTGCCCAATGTGCTGCTAACGCCGCACATATCCCCGGGCGGGGACCGGGACTTTGTTGGGCCGATCCGGGAGCTGTTCCTGGAGAACTTGCGCCGCTACCTGGACGGCAAGCCTCTGATCAACGTCGTGGACCGCGCGAGGGGGTATTGATTGAGGTGTGCGGGGAATCAGGCGAGGAGAAACGACCTTATTTTCGCCATTCTGAGCGGAGCGAGGAATCTCTCCAGGTATCTGGGCGGGTAACAAAACGCGGGGAGATTCCTCAGTCGCTTCGCTCCCTCAGAATGGCAGGGATAAGCGCGATTCTGCGGTAACGGCTATCCAGCCAGCCCAGCACCCATCGGATCAGCAATCACGATGACAGTCCCCCAAACGCCTCCCTGAACCGCTCGCCGAACTCAGCCATGCTGAACGCGTACTCTTGAGTGCCGTATGTCTCCACAACGTACGCCGCGCACGTCGCGCCCATCCTGGCGCAGTGCGGCAGCGGCTGGGCGTCCACCATCCCCCTGATGATCCCCGCGCGGAACGCGTCCCCCGCGCCGGTGGGGTCCACCACGCGCCTGGGCTTCACCGCTGGCACGTCCGTGTGGCCGTCCCGCGTGATCACAGTTGAGCCGTGCTCGCCCTTGGTCACGATGACCGCGCCCGCGAGCCGCAGCAGGCCCGCCACGTCCGTGCCCATCTTGCGGCAGACCAACTCCGTTTCGTAGTCGTTGGCGATAAACAGCCGCGCGCCCGTCACGCCCTCGCGGAGATCCTCCGCGCTGAGCGCCGGTATCGCCTGGCCTGGGTCAAAAATGTACGGCACGCGCTTTTGCTTGTATGTGCGCGCGAAGTCCACCATGTCACGCGTGTTGCCCGGCGCGACGATGGCGAAGCTGGCCTTTGGGTCCACGTGGCTGAAATCGTACTGCGCCTGCTGCTTCATCGCGCCTGGGTTGAACCCGGTGATCTGGTTGTCGGCCTGGTCGGTGGTGATGAACGCGCCCGCCGTGAACTCCTCGCGGACGACGCGCACGCCCTCGGTGCCGACGTGGTTCTGCGACAGCCACTCCAGGTACCGCTCGTGGTCCTTGCCGATGGTGGCGATGACCGTCGGCTCTAGACCCAGCATCGCCAAGCCGTACGCGATGTTCCCCGCCGTGCCGCCGAACTTCTCCACCATGCTGGTGACCGTGAACGAGATGTTGATCGTGTGCGCCTTCTCCGGCACGATGTGGTCGGAAAACCGCCCGGGAAAGTCCATGATGCGGTCGTAGGCCAGCGAGCCGGACACGAGGATTTTCAAACGGTTCCTCCGATTTTCCTCTTCACATCGTGGAGGATAGACCAGTGTTCACTCTCCCGCCAGGAGGCGCCGGGCAGCCCGCGTCCCACCTTCGTCCCGTCGCGGTCATTCTGCTACACCCACCGAGTGTGCAGCTTGAAGGCGTACTCAATGCGGTCCATTTGCCCGCCCTCGTGGTACTCAATCTGCCGCATGATCACCCCGCTGACGCTCTGCTCCGGTGCGTTAGGCCCAAAGCCCGGGACCTTCTTTCCCAGCACCGAGTCGTCCATCCCCCTCAGGTCTTCCAGCGCCTGAGCGTGGCCCCTGTGGGTTTCCTCCGCCAGCTCCGCGATGGACCTGCCCCGGCGCTCCGCCACTTGCTGCTCGTTCCGCTCGTCAACGGACATGCCACCGGGAGCGGGAGGAGGCGCCTTTCCGGAAGCCCGATCAAGCGCCCGCTGCGCCGCCGCCGTCACTCGTCCCGACGCCGCAATGTGCGACAGGCAAGCCTTCACGGTCCACTTGCCCCCGTCGTCCAGCAGCGGCGAGCCTGCGTACGTCTCCATGAGCGGCCCCAGCCTCGCCAGCCGTGCCTCCGACTCCTTCATCGCATCCTGGATCGCAAACCGAGACGCCATCGCTCCCTCCTCGTGTCCTGCCCTCATGCCGTTTGTGTCGTACATCGGTAAGATAAACGTCGCCCGCCTCAGAAAACTCCGCCGCCACCATCTGCGCAATCTGCGGATTCGCAGCCTTACGTTCTCACTCCTCGCAAGAGATTGTACAATGGCACGGTCACCTGATTCTGCTGCGTGAGAACGCGATGAAACGAATCCGCGTGTACTGGCGCAACCAGCCCGACGATCTGAAGGTGCTGGACGTTGTGGGTCACATCCGCTTTGGCCCGGACGACGAGGAGCTGGTGACCACCGACTCGGCGCTGCCCACCATGCACGCCCTGGTGCGGGAGTTCCCGGAACAGTTCTGGATGGAAGACGTGCAGGACGTGGACCCGCCCGCGGCCGCCGAGCTGGTCTGCAAGCTCGCCTCGGCGGCTTCGTCGCCAGGCCTGCTACGGCAGCTTGTTCAGCTCGTGAGCACCGAAAGCGTCGAAGCCGCGGACCGGCTCAAGGCGCAGTACCGCGACCGCTTGGAGTCCACATAGAGGATGGGTTGGCTCAGCCTCCAATAATGGGAGTGCCTTTGACGACGTGTAGAGGCGGGTTTGAAACCCGCCCCTACGTAACGTGGTGGTGACGATGGTTGTTCTGGCGCGCGCGAATATCGACACAAAGGATTCTTAGGAGAGCAGCCCATGGTGCCTCCCGGCGATGTCTTTGGGGTCATCCCCGTCTGGGTCGTCGTGTACGTGGCCGCTGCCGTGGCCTTAGGCCTGCACGGCTGGCTGCTGTACAAGCGCGTCTTCTCGCTCATCGCCCTGGGCAAGCCGCACACGCGCAAGGGCGACATGGCGACGCGCTTCCTCGGCGCGTTGCGCATCGTGCTGGGGCAGGCCAAGGTGCTCCAGAGCGTCTCCGGCCGATGGCGCGACGTCGCGGGCCTGGGCCACGCCGCCATCTTTTACGGCTTCCTCAGCATGGTCGCCGGGTATGCGCTGCTCATCTTCGCCGACTCGGCGTGGCGGCCCTTCTCCGAGAAGCTGCTGACCACGGCGGGCGTCAAGGTCTTCTCGTGGTACCTCAACGTCATGGCGGCCGCGATTCTCGCTGCCGTGCTATGGGCCATCGCGCGGCGCGCGATCCTCACGCCGCACCGCCTCACCTTTGACCTGACCCGCCACGCCGAGGCGTACGTGATCGTGAGCCTCATCGGCATGTTGATGGTTTCCGGCTGGATGGCCGAGGCGTTCTACGTCGCGTCAGGCGGCGGCGGCCCCCACGCCGCGGCGCCCATCGGCGGCAGCATTGGGCGCGCCTTCCGCGACGCCGGCGTCACCGGCAGCGCCGCCGTTACCCTGCACGGCATCTTCTGGTGGACCCACTATCTCATCATCCTCAGCTTCGCTGTCTACATCCCGCTGTCCAAGCACATGCACATGATCGCCTCGCCGCTCAACGCCTACCTGCGCCGCCTGAAGCCCACCGGCACGCTGGACCCCATCCTCAACATTGAGCAGGCGGAGCACTTCGGCGCGGGCCGTGTCCAGGATCTCACCCAGAAAGAGCTGCTGGACGGCTTCGCGTGCGCCGTCTGCGGCCGCTGCACCGACGTCTGCCCCGCCCACATCAGCGGCAAACTCCTCTCGCCGATGCACGTGGTGGAGAACGTCAAGGCCTACCTGGTCAGGAACGCGGCGGGCATCCGCGCGGGCAAGGAGCCGTCCGAACCGCTCATCGGCGGCGCGGTGCCGGAGCAGATGCTCTGGGACTGCCTCACCTGCGGTGCGTGCGTCCGCGAGTGCCCCGTCACGGTGGAGCACATTGACACGATCGTGGACATGCGCCGCGCGCTGGTCATGGAGCAGTCCAAGATGCCGGAGACGGCACAGAACGTCCTGGAGAACATGGAGCGCCGAGGGCACCCCTGGCGCGGCACGACGTTCACGCGCACCGACTGGGCCAAGGGCCTGGACGTGAAGACGATGGCCCAACTGGCCGAACTGGGCGAGGCCGAGCGCCCCGAGGTGCTCTTTTGGGTGGGCTGCACCGGCGCGCTGGAGCAGCGCAGCCAGGCCATTCCCCGCGCCCTCGCCGCCGTCTTCCGCGCCGCGGGCGTCCGCTACGCCATCCTGGGCGACGAGGAGACCTGCACCGGCGATCCCGCGCGCCGCATCGGCAACGAGTACCAGTACCAGCTCATGGCGCAGCAGGCCATTGAGACGCTCAAGCGGTACAACGTCAAGCGCATCGTCACCATCTGCCCGCACTGCTTCAACACGATGCGGAACGAGTACCCGCAGTTCGGCGGCGAGTTTGAGGTGCTGCATTACACGCAGTTCGTGGATGAGCTGATCAAGACGAAGCGTCTCAAGCCGCTCAAGGCCGTCAACACCACGCTCGCCTACCACGACTCGTGCTATCTAGGTCGCCACAACGGCATCTACGACCAGCCGCGCGACATCGCCAGGGCCATCCCCGGCCTGCAGCTCGTGGAGATCGGCAACCGCAACCGCGAGCGCGGCTTCTGCTGCGGCGCGGGCGGCGGCCACATGTGGGTGGAGGAGGTCGGCGGCAAGCGCGTCAACCACGTGCGCACCGAGCAGTTCCTGGAGACGGGCGCGCAGACGGTCGGCGTCTCCTGCCCCTTCTGCCTGCAGATGTTGACCGAGGGCATCTCGGCCAAGGGCGTCGCCGACCAGAAGCAAGCCAAGGACCTGCTGGAGCTTTTGGCGGAGAGTATTCAGTCTGACGGGGAAAGATAAAATTCTTTCGGAGAGGTGAGGGGAACCCTTTCTTATAAGAAAGGGTTCCCCTCCGACCCTTCCCTAAGAACTTGGGAAGAGACCATGACGACACCCCCCTCCCCTGACCGCATCCGCGAGATGATGTCGGCGTTCTGGGTGTCCAGGACGCTGTTCGCCGGCGTGGAGCTGGGGCTGTTCAACGAGCTGGCCCGCGGCCCCGCCAGCGCCGAGGTCCTCGCCTACCGCCTCAAGCTCAACCCGCGCGCGCTGGAGCGCCTCATGAACGCCCTCGTCTCGCTCAAGCTGCTGCAGAAGCAGGGAGGCCGCTTCGCCAACACGCCGGAGTCGCAAGCCTACCTGGCGGAGGGCAGCCCCGAGTACGTCGGCGCGCAAGTGGAGCACCTTGCCAACCTCCACTGGCGCCTCTGGCAGCACCTGCCCGACGCCGTCCGCGAGAACAGCCCGCGCGTGAAGCAGGTCTTCGGGCCGGGCTTTGACATCTTCCGGGCCATGGAGGCCGACCCGCAGCGCCTCCGCGCCTTCGTCCAGGGGATGCACAACCTCACCATGCCCGCCGCCGAGGAGCTGGTGCAGGCCGTGGACCTCTCGCCGTACACGACGCTCATGGACGTGGGCGGCGGCTCCGGCGCGCTGTGCATCGCCGCCGCGCGACGCTACGCTCATCTGCAGGGCATCGTCTTTGAGCAGCCCGCCGTCTGCCCCATCGCGGACGACTTCGTGAAGCGCCACGGCATGGGCGACCGTGTACGGGTCGTCCCCGGCGACTTCTTCAGCGGTGAGAGCCTGCCCCGCGACGCCGACGTCATCGCGCTCGGCTGGGTCGTCCACGACTGGCCGGCCGCACAGGCGCGCGAGGTGCTGCGCAACTGCTACCAGGCGCTCCACCCCGGCGGCGTCCTGCTGCTGTGCGAGAAGCTGCTGGACGAGGACAAGACGGGCCCGGAGCTGACCACGCTGATGGACCTGCACCTGCTCGTCTCCACCGGCGGCGAGGAGCACAGCGCCTCCGAGTACCGCGCCTGGATGGAGTCGGCGGGCTTCCAGGACGTATCGGTCAAGGTGCTCAGCGGCAACCGCGACCTGGTGCTGGGGCATAAGCGGTAGCATCCCTTACCGGCAATCCTCACCGGTCTTACGGGGCGAAGCGCTTTAGGTAGTTCAGCAGGTCCCACCGCTCGCCGGCAGTCAGCTTGTCGCGGAAGACGGGCATGGCTGTGCCGGGCAGACCGTTGCTGATCCACACGAAGAGTTGGCGGTCGCTGTGGAGCGGGACGTGGACTGGGAGGTCGGCGGGTGGCGGCGAAAGCCCTGCCGCCGCAGGGCCGTCGCCGTGGCCGGAGGTGCAATGGCACGCCACGCAATGCTGCCGGTACAACGCCTCGCCGGCAGCCACGGACTGCGGCGTCGCGGGGAAGGGATTCACCAGGGGAACGGACGCGCCGTTGCGGATGGCGTTGCCCTGGCCGACCAGGGCCGCGATGCCAACGACGCCCGCGCACGCCCCCTCTATGACCAGCGCCACGGCCTGCCGCCGCTTGCGGCGCGGGAGCATTCCGCCTCGGAACACCGCAGCCAGCGCCACGAGGAGCAGTGCGCCCGCCAGGGCCAGCGGCACGGCGCGATTTGGCGGGGACTGCGCAGTCTCTGCCAGGGCGGGGTACACAAGCCCGCTGGCGACGACGGTCACCTGGAACCGCTCAGGCGCCGCCGCAGGCCCCGGACGCAGGGGCAGCAGCTCAATCTGCCATGCGCCCGCCAGCGGCAGGAGCAGGCCCTGGGCCGCGTATTCGTCGCCACGCCGCTGCAACACCACCTCGCTCTCGCCCACGTCGCGGATGAGGTAGGTGACGCGCGCCACCGCACGCTCCGAGTCGGCCACGGGGCCGCTGCGGTCCTTTGCCTCGCGTGTGAGACGGTGCAGACCGCCGCCGATGTACGCGACCTGAAGGGACAGAGCGCGGTCGCCTGACTGCCGCTGAAAGGCGGCAACGCGGCCCTGATTGTCCGGGCCTTCAGGGCGCCGCGCGGTGTCCAGGCTCGTGAGGAGCGCGCTGGCGACGACGACGCACGCGACGAGCGCGACCTCCGCGACCAGGGCGCGGCGCAGGAGGCCGAGCGTCTTGGGGAACGTAGACGACGCAGGGTCGGCGGCGAGCGCCCTGAGCCTGGGGCGGACGACAAGCAGGTTGACGCCCGCGGCGGCGAGGACGCCCAGGAAGAGCGCCGTCTTGACGACCAGCGTCGCGCCGTAGCCGCTCGCAACGCCCGCGAAGCCGCCGACGTGGAGGTACGAGCCGAAGGCGCCGGTCAACGCGACCACGGCCGCGGCGGCGAGGGCGACGTCGGAGAAGCCGCTGACGAGCATTGCGAGGAGGCGAGCTCGCTGCACGCCTTCGGTGCGGCGCGCCACGACGACGACCGAGAGCAGCAGGGATGGCAGGGCGCCGGCCCACGCGCCGACGGCCATGAGGTGGAGCCAGTCGCCGAGCACCGCGACTCACACCCAGCGAAAAGCGGCAGCGCCGTGGCCGACAACGCTGACCGTGAGCAGCGCCAGGGCCATCGCCACGAGGCCCGCCTGGGGCGGGCGTGGTTGGCCGGGGCGGCCCGCCCAACGCCAGGCTATCGCGCCCACGAGCGCCAGCAGGGCTGCTCTGGCCCACCAGGCGTTACCCAGCCGCGTGTCGGCCGAGGACGTTACCAAGCGCAGCGCCAAAGCCGCCGCCCGCCCGCGCGGCCTGGAGAGCAAGCAAGCCGAAGGAACCGACAAGGGCCAAGAGCGTCCCGATGAGCACGAGCCGGGCCATCCAGGCAGTCGCGCCGTTGAGTCCGCTCGGCACCGAGCGGGCGGCCAAGACGGCGCGGAGCGCGCCGCGCCAGACCAGCACGGCGAAGGCGAAGGCGCCCGACGCCACCAAGAGGCCAACGAGCATCACCCAGCGGACAAGCGCCTCGACGGCGGTGGAACCTCTGCTGTAGCCCTGAACGCCTTGCTGAGGCGGCGGGGTGCCGCCTTCCGGGCTGACGCCCACGGCGAAGGGCACGGCGCCCCTGGTGGCGTGGCCGTCCAAGGCGGACACGACGCGCCAGACAATGGTGTACGTCCCGTTGGGCAGCCCCGGCCGGAGCAGACTAACGATCAAGCTGGATGGGTCGTCGGGGACCACGTGGGAGTCCCGCTTGTCCACCCTGGCGCCCTGGACATCCACGACCTGCAGATCGCTGAAGCGCGGTTCCGGCGGCTCCGAGAACCACAGCTGCCCCTCGGCGGGCGCCACGTCCAGCACGGCGCCGACGGGCGGCAGGGAGCGCACCAGGTTGGCGTGGGCGAGCGCGTGGTCCCCGGGCGCGACGGTGATGGCAATGAGGGAGAGCAGGACGAGCGCGGCTACGACGCAAGCGGGCATCCCGCCGGCTTTCCGCCATAGGAAACCCGGCCGGCCTCTCTTACTGCCCATCGTGGCCGGGTGTGTCTTCTTCATCGCGGCCGGCCTTTCTGGCCCAGCGGCCAAGGCGGAACAGCCCGTATGCAAGGACGGGGATGAGCACAAGCCCGACGCTGGTCAGTATCTCGTCCAGGATGCCGCTACCGCTGCCGATGGTATGGGGCAGAGGAAGAATGGGGAGTCCAAACACCGCGAACTCGCTTCCGAGCAAGGGGGGCACGGCGCCGCGCCCCCCCCCCGCTCCTGTTCATCTCCGGACTACGCCTTGCGCGACCTTATCAGCGCCACGCCACCGACCGCGATGCCGATGATGCCTACCACCATGCCGGACCTTCCAGCGCCGTCCGCTACCGTCTTGGCCTTCGCCGCGTCCACCTGCGCCTGGGCCGCCTGCTCCTGGAGGGCGGTGAGGGTGGGCAGCGGCTGCGGGAACTTGAGCGCCTTCGCGGGGTCTACGTCTCCAAACCTGTCGGGACCCGACAGGAAGGTCTCATTGACCTGCGTGGTCTCTATTGCGCCAGAGAACCGGAACTGGTACTGACCCGGGGCGGTAGGGATCAAGTCGGCGGTGTAGTGCCCAGGGTCACGGAAGATGGTCCTCAGGTCAAAGGACTTTTTCACGCCTGTGGGCACGTGGGTGATCTCGACCTTTAGGGTCTTCTCAGCCCCTTGAAGGGGCTGTCCGCCCTTGGTGATCCGCAGGTCCACGCCATTCTTTTCACCCTCAATCGCGGGTTCGCCAATGAACCCAACGACGAGATGATACGGGCCAACGTCGCGCTGTTCGTGGGCCAGGGCGAGGCCAGGCCAGAGCGCGGCTATCGACAGGAGAACGGCAACCGCAACCGGAAACACCTTCTTAGACGAGCGCATAGCTCCCTCCGTTGTGCTGAGTGGTAGTCTGATGGAGGCGGGCTAAGCCGGGGCGCGCGGAGGGGGCGCGTCCGGCGGAACGGTCTCGCCTGAGAAGAGCGGGACGTGCGAGCCAACGACGAGGGACACGTTGGGCGGCGGCGCGATGGGTGTCGTTGCGCCGCTGATCTGAAGGGTGAGAAGGCCGAGGCTGAGACCGGCCGAACCGGCATCGTACGCAGAGAAGGCGACGACGCGACCGCCGGCGCCCTGCGAGGGATGCGCGTGGTGCGAGCGGTCCATCTCGCCGGTGTGGGCATGGGCGCTGACGTGAAAGTCGCCGCTGTGCGCCAGGTGCCCGTGCACCGGTAGCCGCTCGGCCCAGTGGTGGTCGGCGAGCGGCAGCAGGAGCATGAGCGCCACGGCGTCTAGTGCAAGGATGCTCGCTATCCGGACCGATTTTCGTGCAAACATTTGCTGCGCGCCGGTCCTGACTTTATTCAGCAACGTCGCCTGCCTGTCATGTATTCTACGCCAGCGGCGGCCAGTCGGCTTGGCGGGAAGCGGCCTGGTTGCCCAAAGCATTGCGGCTGCTTGACCAAAAACGCTCAAGAATCAGCCGCACTTTCGCCGATTGGCGCTTGACACGGTCGCATACGCGTTCATAGAATCAAGCCTAGGACAAACGGCGTGGGGCGGAGCACACAATTGCTGGTGCGTACCTTGACCAAGTTCGGTGGTCATGGCGCCGTCCTCCCCCAAAGCAGCCGTTCAGTCCCCTCTCAGAACCCCCTCTTCTTTGTACCCATGTACGTGGCTGTGAGGGCGTTGGTGTGCGATAGCGCGACTGAGGGAGCATGACCAAATACATCTTCGTGACTGGCGGCGTGGTGAGTTCCCTGGGCAAGGGCATCACCCTCGGCTCCATCGGCCGCATCCTCAAGAGCCGCGGCGTCAAAGTCTCCCTCCAGAAGCTGGACCCCTACCTGAATGTCGACCCCGGCACCATGTCCCCCTACCAGCACGGCGAGGTGTATGTCACGGCTGACGGATGCGAGACCGACCTGGACCTGGGCCACTACGAGCGGTTCGTGGACACCGAGCTGACGCGCTTCTCCAACGTCACCGCTGGGCAGATCTACAGCAGCATCATCGGGCGTGAGCGGCACGGCGACTTCCTCGGCGGCACCATCCAGACCATCCCCCACGTCACGAACGCCATCAAGGAGCGCATCCTGGCGCTGGCCCGCGAGACCGAGGCTGAGGTCGTTGTGGTGGAGGTCGGCGGCACCGTGGGCGACATTGAGGGCCAGCCGTTCCTGGAGGCCATCCGCCAGATGCGGAACCAGGTGGGCCGGGACAACGTGTACTACATCCACCTCACGCTGCTGCCGTACATCTCGTCAACGGGGGAGCTGAAGACCAAGCCGACGCAACACAGCGTCAGGGAGCTGCGGACCGTCGGCATCCAGCCCGACTGCATCGTGCTGCGGAGCGACCACCCGGTGGAGGAGTCGGTGAGGGCGAAGGTCTCCGCGTTCTGTGACGTGCCGGTGGAGGCCGTCATCCCGCTGATGACGGTCAGCTCGGTGTACGAGGTCCCGCTCATACTGGAGGAGGCGGGGCTGGGCCGCCTGCTGACCCGCGCCCTGGGCCTGCTGGCGACGACACCCGACCTGGGCGAGTGGCGTGACCTGGTGGAGCGCACCAAGGCGCCCAAGCAGCCGCTCAGCATCGCCATTGTGGGCAAGTACTCCGACCTGCCCGACTCGTACCTTTCCGTACGCGAGGCGCTGCACCACGCCGGGCTTGCCCACGGCCGGGACGTGCAGGTGACGTGGGTACGCGCGGAAGCGGTGGAGCAGGAGGGTGCTGAGAAGCACCTGCGGATGGCCTCCGGCATCGTGGTGCCGGGCGGCTTCGGGCCACGGGGCGTGGAAGGTATGATCCAGGCGGCGCGGTACGCCCGCGAGCAGAAGGTGCCGTATCTCGGCCTGTGCCTGGGACTCCAGCTGATGGTGATTGAGCTGGCGCGCAACGCGGCCGGGCTCCACGGAGCGAACTCCACCGAGTTTGACCCGGACACGAAGCACCCGGTGGTCGCCATGATGCCCGACCAGCGCCGCCTTGAGACGATGGGCGGCACGATGCGCCTGGGCAACTACCCTTGTTGCCTGCAGGAGGGCACAAAGGTCCGCGAGGCGTACGGCGTCCCCATGGTGCAGGAACGGCACCGCCACCGGTTTGAGATCAACAACGCGTACCGCGACCGGCTGGGCGAGGTGGGGCTGGTGTGCAGCGGGCGCTCGCCGGACGACCAGTTGGTGGAGATCGGCGAGCTGTTGGGGCATCCGTTCATGCTCGGCACGCAGTTCCACCCGGAGTTCCGCTCCAGGCCCAACCGGCCTCACCCGCTGTTCAGCAGCTTCATCGCGGCGGCCCAGACCATCGTGCGAGAGGGCGGCCAGCACCGGCTGCCGCTGGACGGAGCCGAGCTCGGCGAGGCACAGCGTGAACCCGTTGCCCGCGCGCCGTAGACAGAACGAACGCGTTGTGGTAGGATAGGAGAGCCTTGTGAAACTGTTCCTAGACACCGCCAACATCCAGGAGATCCGTGAGGCCGTGGCGCTGGGGGCCATCAACGGCGTCACCACCAACCCTTCCCTCGCCGCCAAAGAGAATATCGGCGACCTGGAAAGCTACAAGACCGCCATTCTCTCCATCACCAAGCTCATCAACGGCCCTATCTCCGTAGAAGTCACCGCCGCTGACACCATGGGAATGGTTCAGCAGGCTGAGGAAATAGCCAACTGGCACCCAAACGTGGTCGTCAAAATACCCAGCACGGTGGACGGTTTTCGGGCCATGGCGGCCATCACCCGGCAGGGCATAGCAGTGAACCAGACGCTCTGCTTTTCGGTCAACCAGGCGATTCTTGGCGCTCAGGCCGGCGCCCGGTACGTAAGCCCCTTCGTCGGGCGGCTGGATGACGAGGGGTTGGACGGGATGCAGGTGGTAGCTGACATCGTTGAGGTCTTCCACAAGCACGGGATCAAGACGCAGGTCCTCGCCGCCAGCATCCGGCATCCGCTCCACGTTACGACGGCGGCGAAGGTCGGCGCGGACGTGGTGACGCTGCCCTTGAAGGTGCTCATCCAGATGGCCCAGCACTCCCTCACCGACGTCGGCATGGCCAGGTTCATGAAGGACTGGCAGAGCGCCGCGGGTCGGAATCGTCCATAAGGCAGGCGCCTTTACCCTTACATCCGATCAACGCTCATCCCCACTTTCTCAATCGCCGTTTGACGCGTTCCCGTGTCGCGGCCGCTCAAGCTCTGACGTCATTCCCAACGTCCTGGGAGCAAACAGATACGTAGCCACATAGGTCACTCGTCAATCCGAGGGAGCCCCGATGGAATGGGGCCGGCCCTTCGCGTTGGTCAGCGGCAGGTCGCGGCATCCGTAGCCACGGCTTGCCGGATTCCTCGCGGCGTTTGCCTGAGCAATCCGAAGCCCTGAGTGAAGCGAATGTGGCAGCGAACGGGTGAAGCATGACAACGAATGGGCAGCGTAAACCAGATTCCGTGCAGCCGGCAGAGGAGCATACCATGAACCTGACCGAGCTTGAGGCAAAGACCAACGAGGAGCTGCACGAGCTAGCCCAACAGCTTGGCCTGCAGGACGGCGTGCTGCGCCGGGACGAGCTGGTGTACAAGATTCTGGAGGCCACGGCCCAGCAGCAGGGCTTTGTCCTGACCAACGGGGTCCTGGAGCTGGCGCAGGAGGGGTACGGTTTCCTGCGACAGAACATGGGCCGCCAAGGCCAGGGCGACGTGTACATCTCCCAGTCTCAGATCCGCCGCTTCGGGCTGCGCACCGGCGACCAGGTGACGGGCCAGGTCCGCCCACCCAAGGAAGGCGAGCGGTACTACGGCCTGATCCGCGTTGAGGCCGTGAACGGCATAGACGCCGAGCAGGCCCGCGCGCGACCGGTCTTTGAAAACCTCACGCCGATCTACCCCACCGAGCACCTGAAGCTGGAGACCACAGGCCAGAGCCTGGCCCAGCGGATGATTGACCTGATCGCCCCCATCGGCAAGGGACAGCGCGCCATGATCGTCTCGCCGCCAAAGGCGGGCAAGACCTCCCTGCTCAAGAACATCGCCGCCGGCGTCACGGCGAACCACCCGGACGTGCACCTGATGGTGGTGCTGGCCGGCGAGCGGCCCGAGGAAGTCACCGACATGAAGCGCTCGGTGAAGGGCGAGGTGTTCAGCTCCACCTTTGACGAGCCGGTGGAGGAGCACTGCCGAATCGCGGAGCTGTCCCTGGAGCGCGCCAAGCGGCTGGTGGAGAGCGGCAAGGACGTGGTCCTGCTGCTGGACAGCCTAACGAGGCTAGTGCGCGCGTACAACCTTGCTCTCCCGTCCACGGGCCGCACGCTCTCAGGCGGCATTGACCCCGCCGCGCTGTACCCGCCCAAGCGGTTCTTCGGCGCGGCGCGCAAGATGGAGGAGGGCGGAAGCCTCACGATCATCGCGGCGTGTCTGATTGACACGGGCAGCCGCATGGACGAGGTGATCTACGAGGAGTTCAAGGGCACGGGCAACTGCGAAATCCACCTGGACCGCAAGCTGGCCGAGAAGCGCGTTTTCCCCGCAATGGACATTCAGCGCAGCGGCACTCGGCGCGAGGAGCTCCTGCTGAGCGAGCAGGTGCTCCGTCAGGTGGTGTTGCTGCGGCGGATGAGCACCATGATCCAGTCGGGCGGCCTGGACCCGACGGAGGCCACCGAGCGCATCCTGGAGCGCCTGAGCCGCACGCGGACCAACGCCGACTTCCTGAACACACTCACGAAGGCCGAGGTCTAGGGAAGGGCTGAGCCCTGCACGCTTCACCGCGAAGAACGGCGGTTAGGGAAGAAGGAAGGCGCCTCGCGCGGCAGTTAGCAGACCTACGCTATACAACCGAAAGGGGCGGCCCAATCTGGCCGCCCCTTTCGGTTTACTGCCATCACTTAAAACCAAGCCCAAAGATCCCTCCAATGAGAGTAGCAATATTTCTTTACACTAGCCTCGCTAGCCCTGCGCTGTTCCCCAACAGTCTGACCAGCAGCCACGGAAGTGTCTGGGATTATGTAGCCCGGTGGTTTGAGCCCATATTCATAGTCAAGCTCTTCCATCCACGTTATCGCCTCTTGCCACTTCCCCGAATCCCGAGCGTCAAAGTTTATAGCAAGATAGATCGACACGATCACTAGCAAGGCGAACACCAATGGGCCGCTTATAGCCTTCGCTGTCTTTCCCATCCGATACCGTTTCCGCCTCGGAGCCGATGTGAGTGGCATGCTCACAAGCACCAGCACCGTCGTTCTCCATGGCCCACTGTGGTTCATTCTAGGTCAGTTTCGCGAGAGAAACCACGACCCCCATCGACCACGCCGACAACAAGAAACTCCCGCAGCCACAGACCCCGTTGATGGTTTCGGTTTCGCAAACCGCCTCACCTTCTCCTCCCGTTACGACAATTCATTGACCCGCCCGCTTGAACGTGAGTTTAGTACCTCGGCAGCCAAAGTCAGGGTACGCGCCGCCAAGGAAGAGGTCTCTTGGTCGTCATTCTGAGCGCAACGAAGAATCTCTCTGCAGGTGTCTGGGCGAATAACGAAACGTGGGGAGATTCCTCGGTCGCTTCGCGCCCTCAGAATGGCATGGCTGCGGAGGCGCGGGCTGGGCCATGAGGTGCGGCTACGGCGTGCTCAGCATGCCGCCGGGGAAGATGGCCTGCGTGGCCGCCTGTATGGCGTCCACAACGGGTCTTGGGTAGATGCCCACGAAGAGCACGCCCAGCACCAGCACGCTCAGCAGCGCCACCATCGGCCAGGGGAGCCGGAGCGGCGTGGGCTGGGACGCGGGGTTGATGTACATCTGCTTAATGACCATCAGGTAGTAGTAGAGCGAGATGAGGCTGTTGGTGATGGCGATGCCCGCCAGCCAGAGGAGGCCCGCCTTGGCGGTGGCGCTGAAGAGGTAGAACTTGACGGTGAACCCCGCGAAGAAGGGCAACCCGGCCAGCGAGAAGAGCGCCGCCGCCATGGCACCCGCAAGGAAGGGGGAACGACCGGCAAGGCCGGAGAGCGCGCTGATCTCGTCCTTCCCCTCGCGATTGTAGAAGGCAATGGCGCACACGAACACCAGCATGTTGGTCACCGCGTAGCCCACCAGGTACAGCATAAGCCCCGTTGATGCCAGCGGCGACAACGCGGCGAGGCCCATGAGCAGATAGCCCACGTGGGCGATGCTGGAGTACGCCAGCAGCCGCTTAATGTTCGTTTGCGTGAGCGCCACCAGGTTGCCGGTGGTCATCGTGAGCGCGGCCAGGGCTGCCACGAGCAGCCGCCACTGGTCTATCGCGGGCGCGAACCCCTCGGCAAAAAGGCGCAGCAGGAGCGCGAACGCCGCGACCTTGGACCCCACCGCGATGTAGGCCGTCACCGGCATAGGCGCGCCCTCGTACACGTCCGGCGCCCACATGTGGAAGGGCACCGCTGCGACCTTGAACCCCAGGCCCGCCAAGACCAGGGCTATGCCGACGACCAGCAGCGAGTTCACGCCTTCCATGCCGCGCAGGGCCAGGGCGATGTCCTGGAAGCGCGTGGCGCCGACCGCGCCGTAGATCAGGCTGATGCCGTACAGGAGCAGAGCCGACGAGAAGGCCCCAAGCAGGACGTACTTGATGCCGGCCTCGTTGGACTTGGGCTCGTTGCGGGCGTAGGAGGCGAGGATGTACAGGCTGAAGCTGAGGAGTTCCAGCGCGACGTAGGCTGTCAGCAACTCGCCAGCCGCCGCCATCAGCATCATGCCGACGATGGAGAACAGCAGGATGCCGTAGTACTCGCCGGGATGGGTTAGGTACTGCCGGACGTACTGGGCGGAAGAGAGCACCACGACGACGGCGATGACGAGGAAAAACGCGCTGAAGAATAGCGAGAAGTTGTCAATGTGGAAGATGCCGTCGTAGAGCGTGGTGTTGCGGCCCCATAGATACACCAGCGTAAAGACGAAGATGCCTACGAGGCCCGCCGCCGAAATCCAGACGAGCAATGCCCTCTGCGGACGCCGCATGAGCAGGTCGGCGCCGAAGACGGCGAACGCCAGCGCGGTCACCAACAGCTGCGGCCACAGAAGGTTGAAGTTCACGCCGGGCATCGGCTCACCTGTTCACCCGACTACGCGCTTGTTCCCGTTGGAGTGATCCATTTGCATCCGATGAAGGGCACCCTGCGGGTGAACATCGGCGGACAGACGCGGTTCGGCTCTCATCGTACCGACTTCTCCCCCAGCCCCTTCCCTTTAGGGAAGGGGCTGGGGTTAGGTCTCCGAACCGCCGATTCCTAGCAATGATCGGAATTAGAGCCATCTTGCATCACCCGCTGGCGAGCCGCTGCACGATTGGCGCCACGCCGCTGTCTATCACCTTCATGATGTACCAGGGGTACAGGCCCCACAGCGCCAGGAAGGCGATCAGCACGGCGGCCGCGCCCATCTCCAGGCGGGAGGCGTCCGTCAGACCGCGCCACCGATCATCCAGCGGCCCGAAGAACGCCTTGGCGACCAGGCGCAGGATGTACACGGCAGTGAGGGCCGCGCCGATCACCGCCAACGCCCCCAAGATTGGGTACGTCCGGAAGGTGCCGACGAAGACCATGAACTCGGCCACAAAGCCGCTCAGCCCTGGCAGCCCGAGTGACGCCAGGCCCGCCACGGTGAACGCGCCGACTGTCACCGGCATCCGCTTCGCCAGACCCTCAAACACGCTGATGTCGCGGACGTGCGCGCGGTCGTAGATGACGCCGGCCATGGCGAAGAAGAGGGCGGTCATGATGCCGTGGGAGAACATCTGGAGCGTCGCGCCGTTGATGCCGGCGGCGTCCAGCGTGCCAAGCCCCATGAGCACGTAGCCCATGTGGCTCACGCTTGAGTAGGCGATGACATATTTCAGGTCGCGCTGAGCGATGGCGGAAACCGCGCCGTAGATAACGTTCACGGTACCGAGGCCGATGAGCACGGGCGCCCAGGCTGCCGCGCCCTCGGGGAGAAGCTGCATCCCAATGCGCAGGATGCCGTACGCGCCCAGCTTCATCAGCACGCCCGCGTGCAGCATGCTCACGGCCGTGGGCGCGGCCACGTGGCCGTCCGGCGACCAGGTGTGGAAGGGCCACAGCCCCGCCAGCACGCCAAATCCCACCATGAGGAACGGAAAGAACAGCTTCTGGAAATTGGCGGAGTAGTGGGCGCTCTGGAGGTCCAGGAACCCGAAGCTCGAGCGGCCCAGCGCGTCGCCGCCATCAACCCACATCGCCAGCAGGGCGACCCAGACGAGGACGCTGCCCGCCACCAGGTACAGCATCAGCTTGAGCGCGCTGTACTCCTTGGTGCGGAGGAAGGTCCGGAAGTCGGTGCTGCTGCCCCAGACGCCGATGAGCAGGTACATGGGCAGGACCGCCAACTCGTAGAAGAAGAAGAAGAACAGCAGGTCCAAGGAAGCAAAGGTCCCGTACACGCCGGAAACGAGGAGCAGGAACAGCACGAAGAAGTCCTTGGGGCGCTGGGCGAGCTTCCAGGAGACCAGCGTGCCCGCGAACGCCACGATGCCGTTGAGGAGCGTGAGCGCGGCGGAAATGCCATCCACGCCCAGGTGCAGCGACGCGCCGATGGAGGGGAGCCAGGCGAACTGTTGCACCATCTGGAAGCCGCCCCGGCTGCGGTCGTAGCTGAGGAAGACGTAGGCGCTGAGGCCGAGCGTGACCGTCGTGATGAGCAGGGTGAAGGCGCGTATGAGCACGGGACGGCTGCTGGGAAACAGCACCAAGGCCAGCCCGCCGAAGAACGGCAGGGCCGTCAGGAGCAGCAGCACGTACCGGTCAAACGTATCCATTCCCCTCCTCAATAACCTCTCCCTTAGCCCCTCCCCTTTAGGGGAGGGGAAGTCTGTCGCCCTTCCCTGAAGGGAAGGGCGACAAGGGGGTAGGTCAGGCCGTCGTCATGAGCCACATGACAACAGCGACGGCCACCGCGCCCACCGCGATGCCGAGCGCGTAGTTTGCGAGGAGCCCTGTCACGTGGATCCGCAGCCGCATCCCTGACGCCACGACCGACGCGCCCGCGCCGTTCACCCCCGTGTCGTTCACGACGACGCGGTCAAACAGGGCCACGAAGCGCCCGGCGACCAGCACCACATGGTCAATGGCCCACTGGTAGATTACGTCCACGTAATACTTGCTCTCCAGCACCCGCTGGACGGCTGGGAACCGCGCGCGGACCGCATCGGCGGAGAGCGCGCCCCGGCTGTAGATGAGCCATCCGAGCGTAAGGCCGGCCGCCGCGAGGATGGACGAGAGCGTGACGAGCCAGACCTTGAAGTGGAACGGCTCGCCGCCCGGCTCAAGAACGTGGCCGAAGCCGCCGTAACCGCTGACCAATGGCAGCGCCAGGAAGCCGACCACCACGGCCAGCACGGCGAGGATGAGCATCGGGCCGATCATGAGCAGCGGCGACTCGTGGGCGTGCTCTTGCTCGCGCTTCAGCGGGCCGAAGAAGGTGAGCAGCGTGACCCGCGACATGTACAGGGCGCTGAGGAACGCGCCGAGCAGCGTGAAGGCCAGGAAGACGCCGCCGCGCCCTTGCAGGACAGCGGCGAGGAGCTCGTCCTTGCTGAAGAAGCCGCTCAGCGGCGGCAGCCCGGCCAGGGCCAGCGCGCCGACGGTGAAGCACAGCGCCGTGGCGGGCATGCGGCGGCGTAGCCCGCCCAGCTTTCGGATGTCCAGCTCGTTTGTGCCGTGGCTCACGCTACCCGCGCTGAGAAAAAGCATGGCCTTGGAGAAGGCGTGGACGAACATATGGAAGATCGCCGCGCCCAGGCCGAACGAGCCCAGCGCGAGCATCATGAAGCCAAGGTGGCTGATGGTGGAGTAGGCCAGCACGCGCTTGAGGTCGGTCATGACAAGGGCGAGGGTGGCGCCGAGGAGCATGGTAACGAGGCCGATGGCGGCGACGACCGCCATGACGGCGGGCGCCGCTTCAAAGGCGGGGAAGAGCCTGGCGACCAGGTAGACGCCCGCCACCACCATCGTCGCGGCGTGAATGAGGGCGCTTACGGGCGTGGGGCCTTCCATCGCGTCGGGGAGCCAGACGTGGAACGGGAACTGGGCCGATTTGCCGGCCGCGCCCGCGAAAATGAGCAGCATTCCGGCGGTCAGCGCCCCCCCGGCGATGCCGCCGGTCTGCGCCAGATGAATGAGGGTACTGATGTCAAACGTCCCGGTCGCGCGGAACAGCAGGAGGATGCCGATGAGCATCCCGACGTCGCCGATGCGGGTGGTGACGAAGGCCTTCTTGGCAGCCTCCGCCGCCGAGCGCCGCTCGAAGTAGAAGCCGATCAGCAGGTACGAGCACAGGCCAACCAGCTCCCAGGCGATGTACAGGAAGAGGAGGTTGTCGGCGAGGACCAAGGTCAGCATGGCGGCGGCGAAGAGCGAGTGAACGGCAAAGTACCAGCTGAAGCGTGGCTCGTTGGCCATATACGCCCACGAGTAGACCTGGATGAGCATGGCGACAAAGGTGACGACGCCGAGCATGATGACCGCGAGAGGGTCAATGAAGATGCCCCACGACAGCCTGACGGCGCCCGCCTCAAGCCAGGTGATGCCGAACCCTGCGTTGCCCGTGGCGAGGAAGTCGGCAAGCACGATCCAGAAGACGATGAACCCGCCCAGGATGGCGAGGGGCGCCAGGAACGCGCCGCCGCGCGGCAGGAGCCGCCCGGGAAGCAGGATGGCGGGGAACGCAATCGCGCTCATCGCCGGGATCAGCCAGGCTAACTCCACGCTACTCCGCTCCGTTCTTAAAGACCGGCGTTATGGCCGCAAAAGTCCTGGCCGCTCAAGGTCGTTCGCCGACCATTTAGCCTGCTTCTCAACGATGCTTTTCAGCGTGCCAAACGCAAATGTGTCACCACGTCGCGTGAGCGGCACCGTAACTTTTCGTCCGTCCGGATGAACAAACCGACGGTGGCTGCCCCGCTGCCGGACAAATGATAAGCCGTCACGCAATAGCGCGCACTCAAGCTCCCGCGCCGTGACCGTCCGAAGCCTTCCATAGTCAATCTCATTCAAACAGCGACCGTTACCAGGACGCCCTCAGACACCGTTATCCGAGTGGTTTGGGGGATTTGCCTGCCCTCTTGAGCGAACTCTTCCACGATTATGGATAACACTTCCTGAATATTCTTCAACGCGTCTTCCCAAGTCTCCCCCCAGGTGGAAGCCCGCAACTCCTCCCCAGCCGGGAAGCAAGCCCTCCAACCCTCGTCGTCTCGCTCCAGTTCCACCCGGAACGTGTAACTCTTCATCGTACCCCCTCTCCCTCGACAGGCGCGCCACCACCCTTTGGCGCATGCGCCTCGCCGACAAAAAGATCATCAGCACCCTGCTGACCCCCTAATCCCCTGCGCCGCCTCTGCTCAACCAGCGCCAAAGCTTACCACTTCATCAGGTTAATTTCATCTACGTTGACGGTGCCGCGGTTCCGGTAGACCCGCAGGATGATGGCCAGCGCCAGGCCGGCCTCGGCGGCGGCGATGGTGATGACGAAGATGGCGAGCACCTGCCCGAGCACCCGGCCGGGGTCAAGGAACGCGGCGTAGCCGATGAGGTTGATGTTGACGGCGTTGAGCATCAGCTCAATGGCCATGAGCACCAGCACCGCGTTGCGCCGCGCCAGCACCCCGTAAAGTCCGATGGCGAACAGCGCGCCGCTCAGCAACTCCATCATCAACAAGGTCATCGCCCGCCGCCTTCCGGAGGCGCATCGCCGTCGCGGTCGCGGTCACGGTCACGGTCCACGCCGGTCCGAGCGATCAGGAAAGCGCCGAGCAGCGCCACCAGGAGCACCAGCGAGGCGACTTCAAACGGGATCGCCCAACGCGTGAACAACTCTTTGCCGAGCCCCTCAAGGGACGCGCCACGGAGCGTCGCCACGGCGGGGCGAAACTGGAGGAAGGCCGCAGTCAGGACCCCCAGAATCGCCAAGGCGGCGACCACGGCCAGGGGCTTTTGCGGGTTGTCGCGCACCCTGGAGAATTCCTCAATGCGGGTCAGCATGAGCGCGAAGATGACGACGATGACGATGGCGCCGCCGTAGATGAGGACTTGCACGAGCGCCAGGAACTCGGCGAGCGCGAGGATGAAGATGCCCGCGACCGCCACCAGCGTGACGAGCAGGAACAGCGCGGCGTACGCCACGTTGCGCGTGAGCACCACGCCCAGACCCGCGCCCAGCACCAGCGCGGCCAGGAAGGAGAACGCCACGAGGCTAGCCACTACGCACCGCCTCCCGTTTGGGGTTCTGTGGCCGGGCCTGCCGACGAGGGCGCCGCCACGGCTGCCGCGGACTGGGTCGCTTTGAGCGCAGCGAGCTTCTCTTTCTCAATCTCCGTGGGTGGACGCCAGCCGGAGTCGTGCTGGTACTCCTTGCCCAGGTCCAGGAGACGGTCTAGGTCAACACGCCGTCCGTTGCGGGCGACGGTCGCCAGCTCGTGGAAGTGGCTCATGGTGATGGCGTCAAACGCGCACACCTCTTCGCAAATGCCGCAGACGATGCAGCGCCCCAGGTTGATCTCAAAGGACTCAACGATCTTGCGGCGAGTGCTCTTGCCCTCCTTCTGGAGCGGGTTGTCCTTCATCGTCGCGCTCATGCATTGCGTCGGGCACATGCGGATGCAGACCATGCACCCCACGCAGTACGGCTCGCCGACCTTGGGGTCCCACGTGAGCACCGGGAACCCCATGAAGCTCTCCTGGATCGGGAGGTGCTGCTTGGGGTACTCGGCGGTGACAGGCTTGCCGAGGAACGTCCTGAGGGTGATGCCCAGGCCCTTGAAGCTGTTAAGCACCGCGCAGCTCCTTCGCCGGTATCATGCGGACGGTGGGCCGGCGACCCGGGGCCGTGAACCTGGCGTTCACCAGATACCCGAACGCAAGGAGTAGGCCAAGCCCCATCAGCGTCATGGTCCAGCCAGGCCAATGATAGAACACTGCGAAGGCGGTGAGCACGAAGTTGACGAACGCGAGGGGGATGAGCGCCTTCCAACCCAAGGCCATGAGCTGGTCAATGCGGAGTCGCGGGAACGTGCCGCGGAACCAGAAGATGACGGTGACCACCGCGAACACCTTGATGAAGAACCACAGCACGCCCGGCAGCACCGGCCCTACCCACCCGCTGAGGAACAGCAGCGCGACCAGGACTCCCACGAGGAACGTGTTGACGTACTCCGCCAGGTAGAAGATAGCCCAGTGCGCGCCGCTGTACTCCACGAACGGCCCGCCCATCACCTCGGACTCGGCGTGGTAGATGTCAAACGGCGTGCGGCCTATCTCGGCGAGGCCGCCGATGAGGAACAGGACGAACCCGAACGGCTGCAGGGCGATGTAGGGGACGCTTCCCTGCGCCTCAACGATGCTGGACAGGTTGAGCGAGCCCGTCAGCATCGCGATCGTCAGCGCCACGACGATGATGGGAATCTCGTAGCTGATAAGCTGGGCGATGGCGCGCAGGCTGCCGAGGAATCCGTACTTGTTGGCGGAGCCCCAGCCGGCCATGAACAGCCCCGCGATGGCGAGCACAGAGAACGCGATGATGTAGAGCAGGCCCAGGTCCAGGTCGCGGATGACCCAGCCGCTCGCGAAGGGGATGACGAGCCAGATAAGAAAAGTGGGGATGAAGAAGGCGACCGGCGCGAGCCAGTAGACGCCCTTGTCCACCCAAGACGGCGTGATGTCCTCTTTGGTGATGAGCTTGATCGCGTCGGCGATAGGCTGGAGCAGGCCCCACGGGCCCACGCGCATTGGCCCAAGACGCTGCTGGACGCGGCCGAGCACCTTGCGCTCCATGTACGTGAGCGCCAGCACAACAACCGACAAGAACGCGAACAGGGCCAGCAAGCCTCCAGCGACGATAAGGGCGTCCAGCCCGCCGAGCACGATCACGACCGCGGCAATCGCCATCATGCCGCCGCCACCAAGCGTCGTCATCAGCACCAGGAGGCGTCCTGGCCCATCGTCCGCTTCAGGCGGGGCGAGCGCGGCATCCCCGGGGTCCCGACCAACGAACGTGAACATGCCGAGCACGCCTGCGAAGACCATGAGCGCGACCACGCCGCCTATGATGGCGAAAACGCCGAGCCAGGACATTACGGCCCTGCCTTCTTATCCAGTGTCAACACGATACCGCGGCACGCACCGCCGCGACGTACTATTTGAACGAAGGCCTTACTGCTGCACCCTGGAGGGGGGGTCTTCGCCGACGAACTTGAACATGGTGAGCACGCCGGTGAAGACGCCCAGAGCGATGATAGCGCCGATGATTGCCGCTACGCCAAGCCACGACATTATCTATCCACCTCGCCGAGAATGATATCAAGAGACCCAAGGATCATCACCGCGTCCGCGACGTACGAATTACGGAGCATGGGCCGCAGACTCTGCAGGTTAACGAACGACGGCGGCCGCACCTTGAGGCGGTAGGGCTTGTCGCCGCCGTCACTGACGATGAAGACGCCAAGCTCGCCGCGCGGGCTCTCCGTCGCCAGGTACGTCTCGCCCTTGGGCGGCCTGGGGATGCGGCGCACGCCCTGCGCCACGAGCGGGCCGCCGTCCGGCATCTGCTCCAGCGCCTGACGGATGATCTTCACGGACTCGCGCATCTCCGCCACGCGCACGGCGTACCGATCCCACACGTCGCCGTTGTTGCCCACGGGGATGTCAAACTGGAAGCGGTTGTAGAGGGAGTACGGCTCATAGACGCGGACGTCGTACGGCACGCCGGACGCCCGCAGCGACGGCCCCGTCAGCCCGAGCTCCAGCGCCTCCTTCCCGGAGATGCGTCCCACGTCCTTGGTGCGCATCAGATAGACCTCGTTGTAGGTCAGAAGCTTGTCGCACTGGTCAATCCCCGCGTCAAGCTCGCCGAGCACGCCCGCGACGCGCTGCTTGAAGTCGGGAGGCGGCTCCTCTTTGATGCCGCCGATGCGAAAGTAGTTGTGCATCATGCGCGCGCCGCTGGTCGCCTCGAAGAGGCGCTGGATGCGCTCGCGCTCCCGGAAGCCGAACATGACCGGCGTCATGGCGCCGGCGTCCAGCCCCATGGTGCCATAGAACAGCATGTGGCTAGAGATGCGGTTCAGCTCGCAGAGGATGATGCGGAGGTACTGGGGCCGCTCCGGCACCTCAACGCTCATGAGCTTCTCCACGGCCATGCAGAACGCCAGCTCGCTGTTGAAGTTGCCGACGTAGTCCATGCGGTCGAAGAGCGTGATGATCTGGGGATATAGCTCGTCCTCGGCCAGCTTCTCGGAGCCGCGGTGCAGGTAGCCAATGTGCGGCTCCACGTCCACGACCTCCTCGCCGTCCAGCCACAGGACCATGCGGAACACGCCGTGCGTGCTGGGGTGCTGCGGCCCCATGTTCACCATCATGTCCAGCGACTGGAGTTGGCGCGCTTGGGTCATGTTTTCTGGCCTTCTCAGTGACTATTGGTTTCTTGTCGTTCAGAACTGTCGTTAGCCGTCTTATGGCCTACTATAGCCTGCGCAGCCTTCGGATAAGGTCGCTCTTTTGGACAAGTATCGAGGAAGCGACTTCATCCAGAATACCATCAAGCGTTTTCTTGCCAACGCTCCGGTGCATTGGCACAGTAATAAGCGGCCTTTTCTCTTGGTCTCGTAGTGAAAGTGTGCATGGCTGCCACGCTGTCTGACCAGCGTAAACCCCAGACCCTCCAAGAGGCGACTGACCGCCCTCCCGCTAGCCGACGGAAGCCTTTCGGCCACCCTTCACCTCGGCATCCGCTATGAGCACGATCTCCGGCTTCTCTCCCTTGTTCACCTCTTCCTCAAAGTGGAGTCGGGAGGCTTCCTTGACGTTCTCATAGAGCTTGTCTAACGTTTTTGCTTGGGTAAAGATGGCAGGGCCGATGGCGCGTGCTCCCCACCAGCGACCGTCGCGATAGACCTGAAACTTCACGAGCATTGTTTAATACTCCGAGTACTGGTGGAACGGGAACGACTTGCGCCCCGGGAAGCCCTCAAACCCCTCCCAGAGCAGGAGCGGCTCCAGCTTGGGGTGCCCCTGGAACGTGACGCCGAACAGGTCGCGGCCCTCGCGCTCGTACCAGTCGGCGGTCTTCCAGACCGGGACGACGGAGGGCACAGCCGGGCTCTCTGTGTTGGCCGTGTTTGTCTTGATCACCAGCTTGTGCCGCTTGGACAGTGAGAAGAGGTGGTACACCACCTGGAAGTGGTCCGTGTAGTCAACCACGGTCAAGCAGCGGAGCAGGTCAAAGTCCAGCCGGGCGTCGTCCCGCAGGACATGGCAAACATCCACGAGCTTTTCACGTTCCACGGTGACGGTGACCTCGTCCAGGCTGGCGCTGACCTGGGGCTTGAAGGAGGAAAGCGCATCGGTGACCAGGCTGAGGAGCGCCTGGCCCTTGGCATCCAGCTTGGGGGGGAGGCCCGCAGCGCCTTCGCTATGCCCTGTCGCCGGCACCAGCCGGTGGGAGGGCGCGGGGCGCTGGGGTTGCGTCGGTGGTTGCTGTTCCGCCACGGCGTCTTGCGTCCTGCTTGATTTTTTCCTGGAGCCTCAGAATGCCGTCCATGAGCGCCTCGGGCCGGGGCGGGCACCCTGGAACGTACACGTCCACCGGAATGATGTGGTCCACGCCCATGACCACGGAGTAGGAGCGGTAATACGGGCCACCGTTGCTGGCGCAGGAGCCCATGGCGATGACCCACTTTGGCTCCGGCATCTGCTCGTAGAGGAGCTTGATGGGGTCGGCCATCTTCTTGACGACGGTGCCCGCAACGATCATGACGTCGGACTGGCGCGGCGACGGCCAGGTGACGACGCCGAAGCGATCGAAGTCGTGCTGCGCCATGTAGGTGGCGATCATCTCAATGGCGCAGCAGGCGAGGCCGAACTGGAGCGGCCAGAGCGAGCCGGTGCGCGCCCACGCGAACAGCTCCTCGGCGCGAGCCGTAATGATGCCCGGCGCGGCGCGGGCGTACAGGCCCGGCTGCACGACGTTGCCCTTGCCGAGGGTTATGCCCTGCTCCGCCGGAGCCTTCGGCCCCGTGGGTTTCCAGGGCGCCTGGCGCTCTTTGTCGGCGGGCAGTGGAAGCCTGCTCCCATCCATCGGGGGCCCGCCCTGGCTGCCATTCACCGCCATTCCAGCAACCCCTTCTTCCACCCGTACAGGAGGCCGAACAGCAGAATGGCGATGAAGATGAGCATCTCGTAGAAGACCGCGGGCGCGCTTGTCACGAACACCAGCACCCAGGGGAAGAGGAAGACGGCCTCGACGTCAAAGATCAGGAAGAGGATGGCGTAAATGTAGTACCGGATGTTGATCTGTGACCAGGCGAAGGGGGCAGCGGGAACGCCGCACTCAAACGGCATCTCTTTCATCGCGGAGGGGCGCCGTGAGGAAAGCACGTAGTTGCCCACAAACATGAGGAGCATGGCTAGGAACCCAACCACGACGGCGAGGACGACCGCCGCGTAGTTGATGGCGTATTCCTCGGTCATACCCCTCCCCTCGGGTCACACTCCGTTGCACCGTCCCTAACGTACCATTCTGGGCAATAGGGTGTCAAACGAAGGGCTCGCCATCCATCCGTCACCGCTAAGGGAGCGGACGCCGAGCGCGGGCTAGCTGGCGGCGGGGGGGGCGTCGCGCTGGACTTTGGGCGCGGGGTTGACGAGGCCGCCGACCAGGGACTGGGGAGCGACCTGATCCAGCTCGTCCAGGGTCCAGCGGCCCGGCTTGCTGATGGCGCGGATGACGTGGCGGGTGGTGTAGAGGGTCATGGGCCACCCGGAGGTGCCGATGACCTGGCCGGTGAGGACGCCGCCCTCGTCCGTGCAGAGATAGACGGCCTTGGCGGCGTTGTTGACGGTGTCGCGGGCTTCTTCGTCAAAGGTGGCGACGCTGCGACCTCCCTGCGCCGTGCCGCCGACGATGCCGCGCGCGGCGCGGATGTCGCGCGCGGTCTGGGGCACGGTGCCGGTCATGCGCGACGCGCCGCCGGGATAGATGGCGTTAACGGTGATGTTGTAGGGCTTGAGCTCCTGGGCAAGGGAGCGCGCCATGCCGACCATGGCCTCCTTGGCGGCGCTGTAGTTCGCCTGGCCGGAGTTGCCGAGGCCGGAGCTGGAGGAGAAGAGGACTACCCGACCCCAGCGCTGCCGAACCATGTGGGGGACGGCGTGCCGGACGGTGTTGAATGCGCCTCCCAGGTGAACGCCCACGACGCCGTCCCACTCCTCCTCGGTCATGTTGAAGACCATACGGTCGCGGAGGATGCCGGCGAGGTGGCACAGGATGTCAATGCGGCCAAAGTTCTTGATGGCGGCGTCAACGATGGCGCGTCCGCCCTCAAAGCTAGAGACAGAGTCGTAGTTGGCGACGGCCTTACCGCCTGCCTCGCGGATCTCCGCCGCAACGCGGTCCGCCGGGCCTTGGCTTGCGCCTTCGCCGGCGACGTTGCCTCCGAGGTCGTTGACGACGACGGCCGCGCCCTCAGCCGCGAGGAGCCGCGCGACTCCGCCTCCGATGGCCCCACCGCCGCCGGTGACGATTGCTACCCTGCCCTGAAGTCTTCCAGCCATGTTCCCCTCCTGCTTCGCATCCTTGTTCGCTAAAACCCGCCCGGCGTGATGAACGCCTTGGGGGCCAGGTCAACGATTTGGTCAAGCGAGAGCCGCTTTATGGTGGCGATGGATTTCTCTACCACCGGGTGGGAATAGAGGTAGATGTCGCCGCCGCGGACGCCGAAGACGTTCCCGTTGACATGTGACGCAGGTTCCGTGCAGAGCCAGACGGCGAGCGGCGCGACGTTCTCCGGGTCGTCCGGCGATCCGGGGCCCTGCCAAACCTCAGTTGGAGAGGCCGCGCCAAGCCCGGCGCGGCGAAGCGCTTCGGGCGCGGCCTGGGCGACGACCTGGATACCTCGGGGCGAGAGCCGGGTGCGGGCCACAGCCGAAATGGCGTTGGCGGTCATGCCGTAGCGGCCCGTGTCCCTGGCAAGGGTGCGTACGAACCCGATGATGCCCTCGCCGACAGCGGCCTGGACGGCCTGCCCTACTGCGCCCATCCCGGCATCGGAGGTGAAGATGATGGCGCGTCCGCCCTGCTGCTGCCGGAAGAGGATGGCGGCGAACTTCACGGGCGCAAACGTCGCCTTGAGTTGACGAATGCCGACCCGTTGCCACTCTTCTTCGCTGACGTTGCCGATCATTTGCTCGCCAGCGACGCCCGCGCAGGTGACGATGATGTCCAACCTTCCGAAAGAGTCTACGGCGGTCTTCACGGCCCGCTCACCGCCTGCCATCGTTGCTACGTCGTCGTAGCTGGGATAGGCCTGGCCCCGCAACTTCGTAATCTCCGCCACCACCGAATCCGCGGGCACTTTAGACGAGCCTGTTCCGTCAACCTCACAGCCGAAGTCGTTCACAACAACCTTCGCGCCTTCCTGAGCCAAGAGCAAGGACACCGAGCGACCAATGCCACGACCTCCGCCTGTTACCAGGGCTACCTTTCCGTCCAGCCTTCCGGGCATACGCGCCTCCATTTCCTCTGTAGGCGCATCTTAGTCAGCCCGTATCTCCACGTCAACCTCCAATTTGGTAATTAGCGCTGCGTGTCATAGATATTAGTTGACTATTCTTTTCTTGCTTATCTTTTAGGTAAAAAGACGACGAAAGTAATGAAGGCGTGGAAGGTCTGGATAACCGAGCGTACATGACGTTGTGGCCGGGAGGGTGAGACGCAAGCTCTGGGAAGAAGTTCGCGATAGGTGGGGAGACGGTGGTGAGGTGATGTGCTGAGGCAGGGAATGGTTTGCCCAAGTGGAACGCGGGGTGGGGTGAAAAAAGAACATAACAAGGCAAAGAAGGCAGACATTTCAGGAAGTTTCCCACAACCAGGATGAGTTTTCCACAGGGGAAGGGGGGGATTTCCGCGCCGAGAACTACAACTCTTTACAAGAAGGCGTAGTTGTGCAGCTGCTATTGGCTGGAGCATAGAGCCCCTCCTGCCAGTCTGAGCCTGTTCGCTTCGCTAAGGGTAAACTCCGAGGAACCGCAGCAGCCATGTTGACGGGCAACAATCGTGGGGAGATTCCTCGGTCGCTTCGCTCCCTCAGAATGGCGATGAACAAACCGACACTCTTACTCAGCGCCGGCATAGCCCCAGAGCTGCCCCAAAAGTAAACACAGGACACACGGCTCGTCAGGTGACGACGCGGAAGGTGGAGCCCGCATCTCCCTTGGTGACCTCTATACGGACGGGGAACGCCTCCTTAACCTCTTCCAGGTGAGTGATGGCTACGACGAGGTCGAACTCGCTCTGGATGGCCTGGACGGCTTCAACAAGGCGCTCGCGGCCGGTGGCGTCCTGGGTGCCGAAGCCCTCGTCAATGAACAGCGCGCGGAGCGGCGCCCCGGCACGGCGGGCCAGGAGGCGCGCGAGAGCGATGCGCAGGGCGAAGTTGACGCGGAAGGCCTCGCCGCCGCTGAAAAGCTCGTAGGAGCGGGTGCCGAGCTCGTCGGCGACGAGGAGGTCTAGGGTGTCCACGCTGGTCCCACGGCGTGTCTGGTGCTCCGTCTCCAGCTTGAGGGCCATGCGACCGTCGGTGAGCTTGGCGAGGAGCTCGTTGGCGAAGACCTCAAGGTCGGGGATGGCCTCGGCGATGAGCATGGCCTGGAGGCCGTTGCGTCCGAAGGCGTCGGCGAGGAGGTCGTAGGTGGCGAGGTCGGACTGCAGGGCGGCGATGGTGGTGTGAAGAGAGTCGCGCTGCTGGGCGACGACCTCCAGGTGCGTGAGGCGCGCCCGGGCCTGGGCGAGGGCGGCTTGGGCGGCCTCCTGGCGCTGATGGAGGATTCGGTGCTCGGCGGCGAGGCGGGCGACCTGGGACTCCAGGCCGGGGCGGTCTCGCAGCTCCTGGGCGAGCAGGGCGATGGCGGCCTCGGACTCCTGGATGCCCGCGCGGGCGGCGGCGATGACGTCGCGGAGGTGGGCGGCCTCCTCGGCAAGCTCCGGGAGGCGGCGCTCGGCCTCGCGGAGGGCGTGGGCCTGGTCGGGGGCGGAGGAGAGGACTACCACCTCGGCGCGGAGGCGCTGGTGGGTCGCGGCGTCGTAGCCCAGTGCAGCGGTCTCCTCCTGGAAGCGCTGGAGTCCGCTCTGGGCTTCGGGCGCGAACTGGCCGGAGGCGAGGCGGGTGGTGACTTCGGCGAGGGCGATCTCGGCGGGGGCCAAGTCCTTTTGCGCGGTCTCGGCGTCCTCCAGGGCGCGGGCGGCGCGTTCCTGGAGGCGAAGGGCGTCCTCGCGGCGGCGGGCGAGGGCTTTGTCGGCGGCGTCCAGCTCGCGGGCGAGGGCGTCGGCGCGAGCGCGGTGGTCGCGCAGGGCGGACTGGCCCTCGTCGTACCGTCTGCGCATGTCCTGGCGCTGCGACTCCATCTCCTGCGTGAGGTGGGCGCGGCCTTCCGGGCCGAGGGGCGTGTTGCAGAGGGGGCAGACGGGCTCCGGCTGGGCGAGGAGCATGTCCAGGCGGAGCTTGAGTTGCTTGCCCTCCTCAACGCGCGCCTTGCCCTCGGCGTCCAGGCGCTGGGACTCGGCGCGGTGGTGGTGCTGCTCCTCACGGCGCTCACTGAGCGCTGTGGCTTCGGTGTCCAGCGCGGCGAGCTGGGCAGCGACGTTGTGGAGGGCGAGGCGGTGCGTCTCGGCGGCGGCGGCGCGGGCGCGGAGGTCGGCGGCGGCGCCCTCCGCAGCCTGGGCCTGGGCCTCCAGGCGGGTGCGGGCCACGTCTATGGTCCGCTGGTGCGGGAGCGCGGCGGCCTGCAGCTCGTGGTGGCGGCGGGCCTGCTCGTCCGTGGCCTGGAGCGTGGCGCGGGCGTCGTCGTGGGCGGCCTCGGCCTGGAGGATGGCGTCGCGCTGGGCGAGCACGCGGTCGTAGGAGGTTTGCTGCTCTTGGACGCGGCGGGCGCGGTCGTCCGAGGTGGCGAGGGCGCGGCGGCGGGTATCCAGGTCTGTGCGCTGGCGAGCATCGTCCTGTGCGCGGCCTTCCAGGACGCGAAGGCGCACGCGGGCGGTCTCCAGGAGGACGCGGGCGTCCTCAAGCTGTGGCGCGAGGGCGGCGAGGCCGGCGCGGGCGCGGGATGCGTCGGAGTCGGCGGCCTCGCGACCCGCGAGCTCGGCGTCCAGGCGGGCCAGCTCGGTCTGGGACTGCTCCAGGCGGAGCTTGGCGTCGTTGGCCTGCTGGCGGCTACGGGTGGCGAGGCGGTCGTAGAGGGTGAGGCCGAGGATCTCGGCAAGGATGTACTTGCGCTGGGTGGGGTCGGCGCGCATGAAGCGGTCGCTGCCGCCCTGGAGGAGGAAGGCGGTGTTGACGAAGGTCTCGTAGTCCATGCGGAGGAGGCGGGTGAGCTTGTCCTGGGTGGCCTGGAGGGTGCTCTCGCTGATAGAGCGGAACGACCTCTCCCTTTCGTCCCTCCCCTGAATGGGGAGGGAGGTGGACGTGGGGTCGTCGGCGGGGGCGGCGTCGCTGCGCGTCGCGACCTGGAGCTCAAGCGCGCCGCCCTGGTTGGGGCCTCGGCGGGCGCGGCCGTGGCGGCGGATGACGCGGTAGCGGCTCTCACCAGAGAGGAACTCCAGGGCGACCTCCATGTCGGTCTGGCCGGCGTGGACGAGCTCCTCGGTGCGGAGTCCTCGGGTGCCGACGGACATGCCGCGGACGCTGCCCCAGAGGGACCAGGTGATGGCGTCCAGGAGGGCGGACTTGCCGTGGCCGTTGTCGCCGCAGAGGCAGACGACGTGGAGGCCCTCCAGGTCCAGCGGCTGGCCCGGGTCGCGGTAGCTCATGAAGTTGTGGAGGGAGAGGCGGAGGGGGATCATGGGGACGAGTCCGCAGATTTCGCAGATTCTCGCAGACTTTTTGGGTTATTGGCTTGGGAGAGGACGAGGCGTTGGTATTGGAGCGAGGGTGCGCCGAAGTTGAGGAGCAGGCCGATCTCATGGCCGGTTGCTTTGAGATAGTTTAGGACTTGCGCCTGTTCAAGCCCTCCAAGGGCTGGTAACGCCTTTAGCCCTACAATGATCGAGTTGAAGCACACGAAGTCTGCCCTATAGGTCGCATTTAGACGCTTTCCTTTGTACAAGACGGGTAGATTAACCTCTCGCTGGAAGGGCACGGCGCGTTCCGTGAACCCTACGGCTAGCGCCTCTTGATAAACGTTTTCAAGGAAGCCCGGGCCAAGTTCGGTGTGCACATCCATGGCTGCGCCGATGATGACGTGGGTCTGTGGGTCGCGCTGAGCGTTCTGCATGTCTGTATTATCTACTGTCTATTCAATCCGCGAAATCTGTGATATCTGCGGATCGGTTGCCCCTGCGGTTGGGAGCTCGAGGCGCATGTCGTGCCGCCTTGTTCCGGCCATGCCGACCTCATGGAAGCTGACGGCACGGAAGGCGGGGACGAAGCCCATGAAGCGGTAGCTGGGCGAGTCCAGGTCGACAGGATAGGCCTCCACCATGGTCGCGCCGCGCCGCCGCGCGTGGTCAACGGCGGCCCGGAGGAGGCGCGTCATGACGCTTCGGCCCCGGAGCCGCTGCGGGACAAAGAAGCAGATGAGGGACCAGGCGCTGTCAGGCTCCGCGCTCGCATCGTTTGGCCCGCCGAGAGAGCGGTACGTGGGTCGGGGCGCGATGGAGCACCACGCCACCGGTTCCCCGTCCAACTCGCCAAGGACGCCCACGGGCACGCCCTGGCGGACGCGGCGCTCCAGGGCGGCCTTCCGGCCCGGGTCGTCGGTGCGTTTGACCGCCTTGGGCATGGCGCGCCAGACCATACACCAGCAAAACTTGGGGCCGCCGCGCGCCTCAAACAGCCGCACCAGGTTGGGCCAGCGTTGGCGGTCAACCTCATGGAAGGTCAGGCGGTCGGCGATGGAGGCGGCGGGCTCGTTCGGCATGACGCTCCTAGACTGCAAAGTGATCAGGGATAGGATAAGACAAAGGCTGCAGGCGGCGTAAGGTGGTGATGGTATCGTGGAAGAGTTGCCCGCGTGGTGGTGGTGGGCTAGTATGGCTCGTACGCCGCCATTCATGGTTCGACAAGCTCACTACGAACGGCTTACGTGGGAACTTTCAAGGCGAAGCGGGTCGGCAAAAGGACAAAAATGTTTGACGCGTTGACGAACAAGCTGACGGCGGTGTTCCAGAAGCTGGGCGGCAAGGGCCACCTGGGTGAGAAGGACGTGGACGAGGCGCTCCGGGAGGTGCGGATGGCGCTCCTGGAGGCGGACGTGAACTTCCGCGTGGCGCGGGACCTGGTGGCGCGCGTGCGCGAGAAGACGGTCGGCTCGCCGCTGATGCAGGGGCTGAACCCGGCGCAGCACGTGGTGAAGGCGGTCAACGAGGAGCTGACGGGGGTCCTGAGCGGCGGCGAGCATCGCATGAGGCCGTCGCCGAAGCCGCCGACGGTGATTATGCTAGTGGGCTTGCAGGGCTCCGGCAAGACGACGACGGCGGCGAAGCTGGCGCTGCATTTGCGGCGCGCGCCGGGGAACCCGCAGCCGCTGCTGGTAGCGGCGGATCTGCGGCGGCCCGCGGCGGTGGACCAGCTGGTGGCGCTGGGCAAGCAGCTCGACATCCCCGTGTACTCGGAGGCGGCGACGTCCACGGCGCTGAAGGTGTCGCTGAACGGTATGGAGAAGGCGAGGCAGCTCGGCTCACCGTGGGTGCTGGTGGACACGGGCGGGCGGCTGCACATTGACGAGGAGCTGATGGCGGAGTTGCGCGCCATCAAGGAGGCGGTGTCACCGCACGAGCTGCTGCTGGTGGTGGACGCGATGACGGGCCAGGACGCGGTGCAGGCGGCTGGGGAGTTTCACAAGCAGCTTGGGCTGACGGGCCTTATCTTGTCGAAGCTGGACGGCGACGCGCGCGGGGGCGCCGCGCTGTCCATCACGGCGGTGACGGGCGTGCCGATCAAGTTCATCGGCACGGGGGAGAAGTCAGACGCGCTGGAGGCGTTCTACCCGGACCGGATGGCGTCGCGCATCTTGGGCATGGGCGACGTGCTGACGCTGGTGGAACGCGTTGAGCAGGTCATTGACGAGAAAAGGGCGCTGGAGCTGGAGAAGAAGCTGCGCCACGCGTCGCTGGACCTGAACGACATGCTGGAGCAGCTGCGTGCGGTGAAAAAGCTGGGCTCCATTGCGAACGTGCTGGACATGGTGCCCGGTTTCGGGGCCATCAAGAAGCGCCTGCCGGGCGGCGACGTGGACGAGGGGCGGCTGAAGCGGGTGGAGGCGATCATCCTGTCCATGACGGCGCGGGAGCGGAAGGATCCGGAGGTGCTGAACGGGTCGCGGCGCAAGCGCATCGCGGCGGGGAGCGGGACGACGGTGCAGGACGTGAACCAGCTGCTGAACCAGTTCCGCGAGATCCAGAAGATGATGAAGCAGATGTCCAAGATGCAGGGGAAGGGGCGAACGCCGGACCTGTCAAGGCTGCTGCCGCGGTGAACAGGGTGAGGATCGGTTCGCAAGGAGGGTGACTTGACAAAGTGCACAATCGTGGTGAAACCATAGTCAATGTTCCCCGTCGTTCGGTTTCCTCCCGGGGCCGAACTGGCGGGGTTTATTATTTTCCCCAGGGTGAGCCATGCCTAATTTGCGCCTAGCTGTGTTCATTGACGCGCAAAACGTGTATCGCGGAGCACGTGAGGCATTCTTTGATTCTCTCGCGCCTCATGCCAACGGCAGTTGGATCCAATGAAGCTCGGTCGTCTTATTGCTTCTCGCGGCGGCCCCAAAGGCGCGAAAGCGGTCTTGTCAGAGGCCCGAGTTTACACGGGTAGGCCTGACGCTACCAAACAGTCGAAAACGTATGCAGCACACATGAGACAGTGCGCCGCGCGGGAAGCAGGCGGCGCGGTGGCGCGCTGGCGCCCGCTGAGATATCTCAGGGATTGGCCAACGTCACCGGCCCAACAAAAGGGGGTGGATGTGGCCATGGCTATAGACCTTGTTGATTTTGCCGCACAGAGAAAGTGCGACATCGGCGTAATAGTCTCTACCGATACCGACCTGCGGCCACCACTGGAAAATGTGCTGGAACGCTTTGCTGGAAAAGTGTATGTTGTGACAGCCGCCTGGCGGAGCGGGAATAGCAAACGGCGGCTGGCTATTCAGTCAACAAATATTTGGTGTCATTGGCTCCTTCGGGCTGACTATGACCTCGTCGCCGACCCCACGGATTACAATGCCCGAAGCTAAGAGGAAAGAAAGGACAAGATCGCGCCTGCCCACTGTGTACGAAGAAGAAGCCGCCTACCGCCAAGGCTACACCCGCATCGCCGGGGTGGACGAGGTGGGGCGGGGGCCGCTGGCGGGGTCGGTGGTGGCCGCGGCGGTTATCTTGCCGCATCCGCTGCCGCAGGTCCTGAGGACGGCGGGCATTCGCGACAGCAAGCAGCTTTCGGCGCGGGCGCGGGAGCGACTGGCACCGCTCATCCGTAGGCACGCCGTGGGCGTGGGCCTCGGCGCGGCTTCGGTGGAGGAGGTGGACGCGCTGAACGTACTTGAGGCGACGAAGCTGGCGATGGTGCGGGCGGTGGCGGAGCTGGCCCCCGTGCCGGATTTCCTGCTGGTGGACGCGCTGGACCTGCCGCAGACGGGTATCCCGTGCCGGCCGATCATCCATGGCGACGCGCTGTGCCTCTCCATCGCGGCGGCGTCCATCGTGGCGAAGGTATTCCGCGACGCGCTGATGGTGGAGATGGACGGGCGGTACCCCGGCTACGGGTTTGCGCGGCACAACGGGTACGGCACGGCGGAGCACCTGGATGCGCTGGGCCTTCTGGGGCCGACGCCGGAGCACCGGAGGACGTTTAGGCCGGTGCGGGATGCTCTGAGAAACCCTCTTTCGCGAAAGAGGGTTTCTCAGAGCATCCCGGAAAGCTTTGTTTGATTGGTGAGGCGGCGCTTGGCTGAGCGGGCCAGGCGTTAACCGGCGGCGCAGGCAGCGAAGAAACCAAGGGCCCCAACATCCCGGCAGCGCACAGGCTAGCGCGGCGAAGCCGTTCCTGGAACGGCGCGGGCACGAGGTCGTCGCGACGAACTACCGCTCGCCGTGGGGCGAGGTGGACATCGTGGCGCGGGACGGGTCGGCGCTGGTGTTCGTGGAAGTCAAGGCGCGGCGCACTATGTCGTTCGGCGCGGCGGTGAAGGCGCTGACCGCGCGGAAGGTGAAGCGTCTGGTGGCGACCGCCCAGCATTACTTGGCGGAGCATGGCCTGGACACGCCGTGGCGCGTGGACCTCGTGGCGATTGACCCGTCACCACGGCCGGGCCTGGCCCGAGTGACGCTGGTGCGCAACGCGGTGTCGGAGCAGTAGGGCCTCTGTTAGAATGGGACTGGGCGACGGGTTCGCCGCGCGTCGCATCCTAGTTGGATGGAGCCTGACTCGCCATGCCTGTGTACGAGTACCGCTGCCACACCTGCAACAAGAAGGCGTCGGTGTTTTTCCGGAGCTTTTCGGACACGAAGACGCCCGCCTGCAACCACTGCGGGGGCAGCAAGCTCACGCGGCTCATCTCCAAGGTGACGGTCATCAAGTCGTGGGGCGAATCGGTGAACTTTCCGGGCAACGAGTTCATGGACTCGGCGGACGAGAACGACCCGGTGCAGATGGAGCAGTGGATGAAGGACATGAAGCGAAACCTTGGGGACCCGGAGCCAACGCTCGACGAGCTGGACAAGCTGGACGCGGGGATCAACCCGCATGCGGACGATGCGCTTGGCCTGGGCGGCGACCTGGGCAACGAGTGACGTTTCACCCCCATCCCAACCTTCCCCATCAAGGGGGAGGGGGTGACGAACCTTCCCCGTTGGTGCGGGAAGAGAACGAGGCAGGTTTCGTGCCACTCTACGAGTACCGGTGTGACGCGTGCAGCGCGGTGGCGCAGGTGCTAACGCGGACGCTCTCGGAGGAGCCGCACCCGGCGTGTAAGCGGTGCGGCGGGACGGGCATGACGCGGCTTATCTCGCGGGTGGCTCGGGTGCGGACGGCGCAGGAGGCGTGGGACGCGTCGGGGACGCCGGGCGCGCCCGGGGGGGACTATTACCGCGATCCGCGGAACATCGGGCGAAAAGTGGAAGAGGACTTCCAGCGCTACGGCGTTGACGTGCCGCGCGAGGTGCGGGAGAAGATTGACGCGGCCCGCGACGGCAACGCGCCGAAGGAGCTGGATCTGTGACGCAATCGCAAGGCTCAGGGCAGGCGGCGGCGGGTGGCACGGCGTCGTACACGGACGCGCTCCGGCGTTCCTTGCTGGAGGGCATGGTGCTGCTGGAGGGGGTGGTGACGCAGCCCATCGGGCTGACGCATGACCTGCGGACGGCTCGGACGGCGCTGATGGAGCAGATGGGCCTGGGTGAAGGCGAGGACGCGGGCGGCGACGTCGGGGCGTCGGTGACGGGGAGGGTGCTGCGCCGGGAGCGGCCCGCCATCACGCGGGAGCAGGCGATGGACGACCTGGCCATCGCGCAGCGTACGCTGGACGTGCTGGCCGCACGGGGCGGAGTGGAGCGTTCCTTGGCGGAACGGACGGGGCGGGTGCTGGCGCGGGTGGGTCAGCGGCTGGGCGGCGAGATGCGGCAGCAGGCGGCCGCAAAGATACGCGGGCTGTACGTGATCCTGGACCCGCAGCTGGCGCGCGGGCGCGACATCACGCAGATGGCCGAGCAGGTGCTGAAGAGCGGCGCTCGTGTGCTCCAGCTCCGCGACAAGCAGAGCGAGAAGGGCTTGCAGCTCCCGGTTGCGAAGCGGCTGACGGAGCTATGCGAGCAGCACGGGGCGCTGCTCATCGTGAACGACCACGCGGACCTGGCGGCGGCGTCGGGCGCGCACGGGTTGCACGTGGGGCAGAAGGACCTGCCGGTGGTGGAGGCGCGGCGCTCCCTGGCGCCTCGACAGCTTCTCGGCAACTCCAACGCGACGATGGACGAGGCGATGGCGTCGCAGCAGCAAGGGGTGGACTACCTGGCCGTGGGCGCGATCTTCGCCACGACGAGCAAGGACAACACGCGGCCCGCCGGCCTAGCGACGCTGAGCCGGGTGCGGGAGCAGGCGCAAGCGCCGCTGGTGGCGATCGGCGGGATCAACGAGGGGAACGTGGAGCAGGTGATCGCGGCGGGCGCAGACTCGGTGGCGGTCATTAGCGCGGTGTCCGGCGCGGACGACCCCGGCCAGGCGGCGGCGCGGATGACGGAGCGGATTGAGCGGGCGCTGGCGCGGCGGGGAGCTCCCCGTTAAGAACACGCTGGGAATCCCTCTTTGCAAAGAGGGTTTTCCAGACCTTTCCCAGAAATCCTCCACAAGTACCACAAGGAGAAAGTTCTTTGGAGAGGGTCTGGGAGGCCCTTTCTGACAAGAAAGGGCCTCCCAGAGTCCCCATACGGAGGGCTCGTGGGCGAGCATTCAGCAAAGCTGGAGCAGATAGCGCAGGAGGCGCGGGCGGCGCTTTCCGCAGCCTTCGCGGCGCGGGAGCCGGGGCTGCGCCTCTCGCGGGAGGCGATCCAGCACGCGGCGACGGCTATCCGCGCCACGCACCGAGGCGAGTTCCCGCAGGCGCGTGAGCTGATCGCGGCGTCGGAGCAGGCGGTGCGGCAGGCGGCAGAGCACCTGCGGGCGCACCCGGCGGTGTTCTACGCGGGGTTCCTGGAGGACGCGCAGAAGGAGTACGCGGAGGCGCAGATAACGCTGGCGCTGGTGAGCGGCGGGAAGCTTCTGGGGCCGGGGGAGTTGGGCGTGGGCGCCTCGCCGTACCTGAACGGGCTGGGGGAGGCGGTGGGCGAGCTGCGGCGCTACGTGCTGGACGCGCTGCGCGGCGACGACACCTCGCGGTGCGAGGCGCTGCTGGATACGATGGACGAGGTGTACACGATCCTGGTGACGATGGACTTTCCTGACGCGCTGACGCGGGGGCTGCGTCGCACGACGGACATGGTGCGCGGCGTGCTGGAGCGGACGCGGGGCGACCTGACGATGGCGCTGCGGCAGCGTCGGCTGGAGGAACAGCTGAAGGCGCTGGACACGAAGTGGGGAGGCCATCCATAGCATGGTCACCTTGCCCAGAGCCGCCCTTCGTAAGCCCATGGGATCTCTCCTTGCCTTACTGGCTGCCCTCCAACCGCAGTTGGTCAAGAAGGCGGGAATGCAGGCTCTCCATGGCGGAAGCGCCAGAAATGCTACGCAAGCTTTGGCAATGCCCCCATCGGACGCCTCAAAGGCGCCGGATGTCTGGGGGGGCCCTGCGAGCCGTCTCAACCCTCCTTGAAGCAAGGCAGATTGAGGATGCTGTGCAGGCAAGCCGTGCCTGTGCGGGAGTCTGGCCTGAATGGGAAAGGGGCTTTCCGCGTCCTGGAGGCCGGTGCCCTCGCGCTGGCCCAGAGGTACGAAGAGGCTTTCATCCTTTGTCAAGAGACTGAGCAAGCTTTTGATTTCCTGTTGCAGTCCTTGGGAGAGGGTCCGCCTACTTCTAAAGCGAGCCTGGTGACCGCCTTTTATGGGCTCTGGGCTGCGACAGCCATTGCACTTGTCTTGACGAGCATCCTCACCGCACAAGGCCAGCGACTAGATGCCGATTTTGAGCGAGTCAGGACAGTCCTCCGGGCTACCCGTAGGCGCGAACACGAGGCGGCCTTCTGGGTGTCTATAGACCAGATGAAAGAAGGAATGCCGCAAGCAAAGGGGGAAGCGGCGGAAAGGAGAGCAACTGGGGCGAACTCTCGATAGGTTCAAAGTCGTCATTAGCCTTCTGGAACCCGAGGGACAACGAACTGCCCACAAGGCCGAGAAACTGGGGGCGCTTTATTCCTTCGGGCCTCCTGGCGACCCTGTTGAGATAAAAGCATTCCTAAAGAAATACCCCTTTCTGGTGTCCTTGCTGGCCAAGACATCGCTTTACGTCTTGGCGTACTTCGGCCCGCAGACCGCGGCTCGCCTTGAGGTGGTCCATGACCCGGATGAGCCCGTGGTTCAACTCGTGGCCTGGGTGCAGACTGATCTACCGCCTGACGAGGGAGTTAAGCGGTTGGATCGGCTGGACTGGGAGTGGTGGCTGGAACAGGCGCGGGCCGTAAAAGGCAAGTTGTTGGTTTCGCTGGAACACGTATGAGTTTCGACTGGGAAGACTACCTCACCCTGGCGCGGCGTCTTTCGGAATTGCCCGAGGGCCAGCCAGAGGAAGAGGCGCAGCTACGGACAGCTATCAGTCGGGCTTACTATTTGGCCTTCCGTAAGGCTTGCAATTTCCTCCGCGACACGGATGGTGAATCGATACTCAGACGAGCTGTCCATCGGTTCGTTAGAGACGGGTTTGAGCGAAGTGATGATCCGATTAGGCAAAAAATAGGTCAAGACCTCGGGCGTATGGAGATGGAGCGGAACAAGGCAGATTATGATGACGACTTTCCTAACTTGGACCGGACCGTCAAATATGTGCTATTTTGGGCAGGAGAAACTGGAACAAGGCTGAAATCCCTGTAGGGGTCTTTCGATGGGAACGAACGCAAGCGCGTCTCTTAATGGCAGCAAGGGTACCGTAACCCACCTCTTCTTGTGCCGCAAGCGGCACGAGCCGATGGTGCCGGTGCGGCAGGCGCGGGCCGTTCTGGGCCACGGGCTTGAGGGCGACTGGCATACGAAGCGCCGTGTGGACGCGCCGAACCAGGTGCTGGTGATGGACTCGGTCACACTGGGGGCGCTCGGCATGAAACCGGGCGAACTCCGGGAGCAGGTGACGGTGGACCTGCCTGCGCTGCACGCGCTAACGGCGGGGAGCCTGCTGCGTGTCGGGCCGACGGTGCTCCAGCTGTCCGGCCACTGCGTGCCGTGCGGGCACATGGCGGGGATGCTCGGCCTGGCGGACGCCGAGGCGTTCAAGGTGTCGTTGCAGAGGCGGCGCGGGATGCTGTGCTCGGTGGTGAGCGTGGAGGGCGAGGGCTGGGTGCGGGTGGGCGACGCGGTGGAGGTGCTCTCGGTGGAGACGGAGGAGGCGGCGGTGCTGGAGGAGGCGCGGATCAAGGCGCCGTACCGGTGAGGCATGATTCACCCCGTTCGCTGCGCTCAGGGCAGGCGAAGCGCCATTCACCGCGAAGCGGACTGGAAATGGGAGCAAACGCAGTTCGCGCGTCAGGTCTTTGGTGCTTGGGTAGAACGGTCCCGGATCAGATAGTGAAAGACGTCATCGCCCTCGGCGCCACCACGTTCGTAGGCATCTTCCCCGCACTTTTCTTTGTGTTTGCGTCCGTGTTCACTGACGGCGGCTCCTCGGGCGAGCGTGCGGTCTCTTTCCCGCTCATTGCGGGGGGCCTACGCGCTGCTCGGCGTCGTCTGCGGGGCGCTGCTGCGGACATGGCGCGCCGGGCTGTGGCTGAGCGCGCCTGCCCTGGTCATGATTGTGTTGTACTCCTTCCGAGAGCATAACCGGCTGTGGCTGCACGCCGCCGTGGTGGCCGTGGCGGTTGCCTTCGCGCTGGGCGGGGCGTGGGGTGGGGCGAAGGTGAGAGGGAAAGCCAGGACCTAGGGTTGGGCGCGGCATGAACGAACGTTGTAGGGGCGAGTTTCAAACCCGCCCCTACCGTTGACCGTACCAGCGCGCTTCTCTCCTCCGAACCGTTGGCTCGGCGAAAGGGTCTCGCGCGCTACCGCCGGAACTCAATCTTGCGGAAGGCCTCCGCGTACTCGTAGCCGGCGCGCTCGCCGACCTCGTGGGTGCGCTTGCGGACCATCTCGCCCACGTCGCGGCCCCGGATCTGGCTGGCGTGCTTCTGGAGCGAGGCGATCTTGGTGTCCATGGCGGCGCTGATGTCCACGTACTCTTGTGGCTCGTCCGCGCCCCAAAACAAGATCGTCCCGACCTTGTGGGGTTCCAGCCCCTGACGCATGTGCTCGGGGAAATGGAGGTGGTCGCGGGCGTAGGGGAAGCATGCGTCCAGGGCGGTGAGGCCCGCCATGCGGTGGTCGCGGTGGGAGTGGTTGAGCCGCGGATGCGGTTCGGAGGTGAGGAGGACGTCGGGCTTGGTGAGGCGGATGGCGCGGACGACCTGGCCGAGGAAGGTGCGGGTGGGCTCCAGTTCGCCGTCCGGGTAGCCGAGGGTCATGACGCTCTTGACGCCGAGGACCTCGGCGGCGGCGCGCTGCTCGGCCTCGCGGATGATGGCGAGGCGCTCCGGGAGCATCTCGGGGTCGCCGGTGCCCTTGTTGCCGTTGGTGCAGAGAAGGTAGTGGACCTGGGCGCCGGCCTTTGCCCAGGTGGCCACCGTGCCGCTGCACCCGAACTCGGCGTCGTCGGGGTGGGCGAAGACCGCCAGAACGCGGCCCGGTGTATCCATGGTGCGGTTGACCTCCTGATGCGTCGGTCCATGCTCGCGTAGCGCTACGGGGAAGACGGAGCGGGGCGCTGGCCCGGCTGGGGGGCACGTGGGTCCTTGGCCAAGTGGGTGAGAACGTCGGGGACGGCACCGGGCTGTTGGAGGCGGCTCAGGATGCCGCCGGTGATGACCATGCGCATGGCGGCGTCCACGCTGACGCCGGCGTCTTCCATCTCGGCTTCGGTGACAAAGAGGAGGAAGCCGGACATCGGCGTGGGCGTGGTGGGGACGTACACCATGGAGTAGTCCTTTCCGGCGCCGGAGCGGAAGGTGCCGGTCACGAAGCCGAGAGATTTTGCGCCTGGGTGGGGGTACGTGACAAGGACGACGCGGGAGAAGCGGCGCCCCGCATCGTTGGAGAACATGCTGGTCGCTTCCCTGGCGGTGCCGTAGATGGCGCTGAGCACCGGCACGCGGCCCACCAGGCGTTCAAGAGAGCGAACGATTCTCCTGCCGATGAAGTTGCGGGTGATGAGGCCCGCGAAATAGAGCAGGATCAGCACGAGAAGGACGCTGCCGACGGCGGGGACGTAGTCAATCCAGTCCCCACCAGGGAACCCCTGAGTAAGCGTCCTCGTGAAGGGACGGATGAGGCCGTCGACGAAGTCCACCACGGCGCGTAGCATGACAATCGAGAGCGCAGCCGGGATGAGCAGGATCAACCCAGCGGCCATACGGTTCCGCAGGTGCCTGCCAATGAAGGATAGGAATCGGAAGAAATGCGATCTACGCACTCTTTGAGATCCGACGCTCGCCGTTCATGGTTTCAGTATAGAGGGCGAGCATTTCTCGCGCCACCTCCCGCCAGTCGTGGGTGAGGGCACGCTCGCGGGCGGCGCGGCCCATGCTGTCGCGGAGCGCCTTGTTGGTCAGGAGCACTTCCAGGCGGCGAGAGAAGGGTTCAGGGCAGTGCCAGGGGACCAGGTAGCCGGTCACGCCGTCGCGAACGACCCAAGGGAGGCCACCGACGCGCGCGGCGACGACGGGGGTGCCGCAGGCCATGGCTTCCAGCGCAGCGAGGCCGAAGCTCTCGTAGTAGGAGGGCATGACCAGCGCCTCGGCGGCGCTGTAGTAGTACGGGAGGTCTTCGTGCGCGACGGGGCCGGTGAAGCGCACACGATCACCCACGCCAAGCCGTTGCGCGAGCGCCTGAAGCCGGCCGGACTCGGTCTTGCCGTCCTGCTCGCCGCCCACGACGACCATCTCCAGGTCGTTCTGGTCTTCAAGGAGAGACATGGCCTCAAGGGCGATGTCCAGGCCCTTGACCGGATCAAGCCGCCCGACGAAGAGCAGCACGCGTTTGCCGTCCAGCCCCAGGGCCTGTTGGGCCAGTGAGATTCCCAGGGGCTTGAAGAGGTTGACGTCCACGCCCGGCGCGATGATGGCGATTTTGCTGGAGGAGACGCCGTACAGACGCTGGAGGGCGTCCCGTTCGTGCTCGGTGGAGACCATGAGTGCGTCGGCGCCGGCGACGATGCGGCGCTCCCAGAGCACGCGGAGGTCCGGCTCGCGTTCGCCCGCCCGCGCCTGGAGCTTGGCCTCGCCAAGGGTATGGAACGTGGCAACCAGCGGCGTGTTCCAAGCGTCCCGGAGGTCCAGACCGGCGCGGCCGGACAGCCAGTAGTGGCCGTGGACGACATCGTACGCCAGGCCGTTGCGGCGGGCGAACTGGAGGACGCCCCACAGGAATGTCGGGACGTACTCGTAGAGCGCTTCCTTGCTAGTGGAAGCCGGGCCAGCGGGGACGTGGATGATGCGAGCGCCGTCGCAGAGCTGCTCCACCTCTTCGTGGTCGCCCGGGTGCTGCCGCGTAAACACGTCGGCGATGGAGCCGAGCGCGGCCAGCTCGGTGGCGGCGTGGCGGACGTACACATTCATGCCTCCAGCGTTGCCCTCGCCTGGAGAGGCCAGCGGGCAGGTGTGCATGCTGATCAGGGCGACGCGCATGACGTGCCTTTCATCCTCGCCGACTTCTTCGCTCACAGAGAGCGGGGGGCCCCCTTGGCGCTCTGCGGGAGAAGGCTGGGGCGAGGCGTGATGACGGTCCTCAGCGTTGTACGGTTATTCGGTACACGGCGCGGTTCTTTCCACCCAGGTCGTATTTGTACGGCTCGTCGCCGCGCAGGAAATCAAAGTACGCCAGGCCCTTTTCAATGGCCTCCTGCACGGACAGAGCCTTGAGGAGCAAACCAACGCTCAGCGAGTAGTACTCGGGCGAGAAGCCACTATTGTACAGCAGGCGCTTGCCATTGTAGTCAAAGCACATGGCGGCGGCTACGGGGACGCCGTCAATGCCGAGGAAGTGGAGGCGTAGCATGCCGGCCTTGGACACGGCGCGGCACATGACGCGGAAGAAGTGCTCGCGCTCGGGGGTGAGGAAGCTCTGTTTTTCTTGCTTGCCATCGCGCATGAGCTTGAGGAAGCGGTCAACGTGCTCGTCAACCGAGGTATCGGTGAAGGTCTGGAAGGTGGGCTGCGTTGCGGCAAAGAGGCGGCGCATTTTGCGGCGGAGCTCGTGGCGGTCTTTCCCGGAGAGCCCGGCCAAGTACCCGTCCCAGGTGCTCGGCAGGGCGAGGCCGGGGGAGACGTCCTCTTGCTCCACGGTACACTGCCAGGAGAGCCGCTCGGCCTGGCGGCGGATGTGCTCAATCGTTGGCGAGCCTTCGGGGACTGAGGGGAGGTAGAGCTTGCGCCAGGGCTGCTGGTCAAGGTAGGCGCACAGCGAGGTGAAGAAGGCGTCCTCGCAGCCGTTGCGGATGATGAAGTCGTGGTAGTCAAACACGTCGGTGTCGCCCAGGAAGGAGACCGTGTCGCCCATGCGTTGCATGGGGGCCACGCCGACGGGCTGCTCGCCGTCGCGGAGGGAGAGGAGCATAAGTTCGGCGTGAGGCTTCCCGTTGGCGGAGGGGCCGCCGCTGCCCAGGGTCTCCCACCACGTCTTCTGCCACAGGGGGGTAAGGAAGAGGGTGTTGGCGTCGCAGGAAGCCAGCAGCCGGTCCCACGTGGGCGTGACGCCCTCAAAGGTCTCTTGCGCGATGTCCAGGGTCATGGTCTCGCTTTCTACATGGTGCGCGAAGCGCGTTGGTACCATTTTACCGGCAATGTCCAGGGGCGGGATTCAGGAGCACTGGTACTATGATGCACGTTGCGAGGGCGGAGGTGCGAGGTGGGGCGAAATTGGACGGAGCCAGCCTGTGAGTGAAGCTGAGATCGTGGAGTATTCATAAGGTAAACATGCTATGTCCGACAGCCAAGGAGGGGGCCTCTAAGTAACGTAGCAATAGTGCAGGCGAATCGATGGCACGGGCCCGCACTCGTTGTGGCTCCGCGAGCGGTGGCAGAATCAATGTCAGTGTACGAAGGCCGTGGGCGGCCATTTGCCACAATCTTTGGCGCGCCCACGGCCCACTTAACGCATATGTCCCTGCCAGCCCGTTCAGCCCTGATGGGGGCTCACTTCTTCGCTTTCTCCGGGTCAACCATGGTCAGCCACGCGGAGCCGAGTGACCAGTAGTAGTTAACGCCGTGCGATGCCCCGTTCATCTCGTAGGGTTGCATCAGGTCGTAGGTGATCAACACGTTGAGCCGCATGAGATAGATCATGTTGAGATCGTGTTGCTCAAATTGCCAGAGGAGGGCCACTCGCTTGGCCGGGTCCAACTCCCCGCGCTGTTTGAGATACAGGTCGTTGATCACTGGGTCGTCCAGGTCCTGGAAGTTTTGCCTGCTCCCCTTCAACATCTGCAAGAAAGCGCTATCCCCATCAGACCAGCAAGTGGGGATCCAGCAACCGGCGTTGAGCATTCCTTCCCACTTTCGCTCGTCCCGCAGCGCCCCGACCGTGAGCCCGTCGGCCACCTGGATATCCACGTCTATGTTGAGGTTGCGCTTCCACATCTGTTGGGCGTAGAGGTTGTATTCAGCCGTGGAGCCTGAGGCGGTGGTGGTCACAATTTTGGTCTTGAAGCCGTTGGGGTATCCTGCTTCCAGCAGAAGCTGCTTGGCCTTCTCGGGGTTGTACTGGTACCACGGCCCGGCTTGGTCAAGGGTCAAGTAGAAAGCTTTGCCGAAGCCGTACATGTCACGCGGCACGACGGTGGGCACACTTCCCACGCCTTCTGTCACCAGTTGCCACGAGGCGGGCAGGTCTAAAGCCAGCATCATTGCCCGTCGCACACGAGCGTCCGCCAGGGGCCCTTGCAGGCGTGGCCGGAATCCCCACATGCACTCGGTGCAGGCCTGGAGGTGAATCTGCGAGCCCGGCACCGTCTTGGCCACCGACAGTGCCTCCGTTTCGCTGGATGCGCGGTACGATGCGGCTTGCCCGGTGGTAAACGCCGACTTCTGCGCTGACGGGTCGGTGATGTTGATCCACGTCCAGCGGTCCACGTACGGAAGACCCTTCAAGAAAAACTCCGGGTTCCTCTCAAAAACCACCTTCTGGCGTGCCACGCTCTCCTTCATGGTCCACGGCCCCGCGGTCACGAGTTTGGTGCCTAGGCAGTCATTCTCGTCGTAGCACTCTTTGGGGAAAAAGCCGAGGGCGGACACACCCAGGTTGCGCAAGAAGTCGGCGTGGGGAGATTGCATGGTCACCTTGACGGTGTAGCGGTCCGGCGCCTCAAGAGCGTTGACGAGCGCGAAGTTGTCCCGCAGGATGCCTTCGCGCCGGATGAGGTCCCAGTACCACACCACGTCTTGCGAGGTCACCTCGCGGTCTGTCCGAAGCATGGGTGGCACCGCGGACCACAGCACGCCCTTGCGGATGTGGAACACGTACGTCAAGGGGTCTGGCTGCTCCCATCGCTGGATGATGCCAGGCACCAGCACCACCGTGTCGTTGGAAGCCTGCTGTCCTTTGCAGACGGAGAAATTCTCATCCCGGCCTTGCATGCTGCACCGGCCGTGGTCGTAGTACAGCAGCATCCCATAGTAGGCGTTGCGTTGCAGAGAAAAGAACCTTACCGGGTTCAGGGCCGTGCTGGGCGTCCAGTTGAGCGCAAAAGTCATCTCGCCGCCGTACTTCGCCTTGGTCCACAACGGTAGTTTGGTGGCATGGTATTTGAGAATCGTCTGCAGGCCCTTGTCCTTTTCCCAGGCGGCGGGGTCAACCTTGGGCCCGCCGGGTACCTGCCGTGATGCGAACACCTCACTGGCGGTAAGGGCAGGTGGTGTCGTTGCTGGAGCAGCCGGCGCGGGTTTGGCGACCGGCGCTGGGGCCGCGGCGGGAGATGGGGCCGCCTGAGCGGGCTGCGCCGCTGGTGCTGGGGCCACCACCTTCTCAGCTTTGCTGCAGGCAATCAAGAAGAGCACCAGGAAAAGAAAGCCGATCGCCAGGGACGCCTTACGCTGTCTGCGAATGTTGCCCATTTCGCCGCCTCTCCGACAAATTCAGGTGAATCTAGCACCGTGCGTAGCGTTTGTCAACGTTGAGTACCCATTCACAAATGTGCCCACCCGTTCACAACTTTTGCTGTTGCGAAGGGATGCGCACATCGGTTCCACGAGTGTGGTGGGCGGCAGAGGACATGCTACACTCACCCCAGCACCATTGCCCCGACCACTTCGAAGGAGGTTCCCATGACCACTGCCACGCCCACCGAGTTCAAAGTCATCGGCACCCGGCCTGTGCGCCACGACGGCGCGGAGAAGGTGACCGGCACCGCCAAGTACGGGGCGGACGTGCAGCTCGCCGGTCTGCTTCACGGCAAGTTCCTGCGCAGCCCTCACGCCCACGCCCGCATCAAGTCGGTGGACGTGAGCCGCGCACTGGCTCTGCCGGGCGTCAGGGCGGTGATCACGGGAAAGGACATGCCGGACCTCCCTGGTTCGGTGTCTATCGCCGGAGGCGAGGGCGGGGCCATCTCGCTTAAGTACTACCGCGAAATGATGCTGGCGCGGGACAAGGTGCTCTTCAAGGGGCACCCGGTGGCCGCGGTCGCCGCCGTGAGCGCGCACGTGGCGGAGGAGGCCCTGGCGCTCATCAACGTTGAGTACGAGGTGCTGCCCTACGTGCTCACGGCGCCGGAGGCCATGAAGGACGGCGCGCCGATCATTCTGGAGGACCTGCCGACGCCGGGCCGGAGCAACGGGAAGCGCACCAACGTCGCGTCGCACGTCCAGGTCGCATCGGGCGACGTGGAAAAGGGATTCAAGGAGGCGGACGTGGTGGTGGAGCGCGAGTTCACCACGTCCACGGTGCACCAGGGGTACATTGAGCCGCAGAACTCAACGGCCCGCTGGAACCAGGACGGCGAGTTGACGATTTGGACGAGCAGCCAGGGCCCGTTCTACGTGCGGCGCGCGACGGCGGCCTTGCTGGGCATTCCGGAGTCCAAGGTCAAGGTTGTGCCCATGGAGATTGGCGGCGGGTTCGGAGGCAAGGTACTCTGTTACCTGGATGTGCCGGCGGCCATTCTCGCCCGTATGACAGGCAAGCCCGTGAAGCTGGTGATGAACCGCGCGGAGGTGCTCCAGGCCACGGGTCCGACGTCCGGCTCCTACACCCGCGTCAAGATGGGCGCGACCAAGGATGGACGCCTTACCGTCGCGCAGGCCTACATGGCGTTTGAGGCTGGGGCGTTCCCGGGCTCGCCGGTGGGCGGCGCGGCCCGCTGCATGTTCACCCCTTACCGCATTGAGAACGTGCTGATAGACGGTTACGACGTCATCGTCAACAAGCCCAAAACCGGCGCGTACCGCGCCCCTGGCGCGCCCATCGGCTCCTTTGCCGTGGAGCAGCTGATTGACGAGATTTCCGAGAAGATCGGCATGGACCCGCTGGAGTTTCGGCTGAAGAACGGCGTGAAGGACGGCGAGCGCGCCGCCGGCGGCGTCACGCTGGGCAGGATCGGCTACATGGAGACGCTCAACGCGGTCAAGAACAGTGACCACTGGAAGACGCCGCTCAAGGGCAAGTACCGAGGGCGCGGCATCGCCAGCGGCTACTGGGGCAACGCCGGGCTTGAGTCAAGCTGCACCATTGGCGTGAACGCTGACGGCACCGTGAGCCTGATCACCGGCTCGGTGGACATTGGCGGGACGCGCGTCGCCACCGCCATGCAGGCAGCGGAGGTGCTGGGCATCCGCGCGGAAGACGTCCGTCCCTCCGTGGCCGATACGAGCTCCGTCGGGTACACCGCCGTGACGGGCGGCAGCCGGACGGCCTTCGCCACGGGATGGGCGGCCTACGAGGCGGCCCAGGACATCGCTGGGCAGATGCGGGAGCGGGCGGCCAGGCTGTGGGAGGCCAAGGCGGAGGACGTGGAGCTGGAGCAGGGCGTCTTCCGCCGCAAGTCCAACCATGCACAGCGCTTGACGTTCAAGGAGTTGGCCGCCAAGCTGCTGGAGACAGGTGCGCCCATCTCGGCCAGCGCCTCTGTGAGTCCGCGTGGCGTGGGGCCGTCGTTTGCGACGCACGTGGTGGACGTGGAAGTGGACCCCGAGACTGGAAAGGTCCAAATCCTCCGATACACCGCCGTCACGGACGTGGGGAAAGCGATCCACCCCAGCTACGTGGAGGGGCAGGTGCAGGGCGGCGTGGTGCAAGGCATCGGCTGGGCGCTCAACGAGGAGTACTTCTACGACGACAAGGGCGGCATGGTGAACTCCAGTCTGCTGGACTACCGGATGCCCACGAGCCTAGACCTGCCGATGATTGAAACCGTGCTGGTGGAGGTGCCGAACCCAGGCCACCCGTACGGCGTGCGTGGCGTGGGCGAAATCCCCCTCGTGCCGCCGCTCGCGGCCATCGCCAACGCCGTCGCCCACGCGCTGGGCGTGCGCTTCACCTCGCTCCCGATGTCGCCGTCAAGGGTGTGGCAGGCGGCGAACGCCGGGAAGAACGGGGGGCGGAAGTAACGAGGCCGGAGAGCGCCTGCGATTGGCGACAAAAGGTTGTATCGGATTGATGGAATGCGCGCCGCTCATAGTGTTTGACACTATGAGCGGCGCGCACTATTATTATCGCCGGTGATCAAAACGTTTGCGGATGCTGATACCGAGGCCCTCTTTCAGGGTCAGCGAGTCCGGCGCCTGCCTCCTCAATTGTTGCGCTCTGCCCTGCGGAAGCTTCTCGTCCTTGATGCGGCAGATGCGCTCCAAGACCTTCGGGCGCCCCAAGGGAACCGGCTGGAGAGGCTCAGAGGCGACCGAGCGGGCTAATACAGCATCCGCGTCAACGATCAGTGGTGCATTTGCTTTGAGTGGCGGAATGGTGACGCCTATTCCGTGGAGATAGCAGACTATCACGCATAGTGAACAACAGAGGACGTTCATGACCAAGCGTAGCTTACCTCGCATCCACCCAGGGGAAATCCTCCTTGAGGAATTTCTCAAGCCGATGGGGGTCAGCCAGTACCGCCTCGCGAAAGACGTTAACGTTGACCCGCGGCGCATCAACGAGATCGTGCTCGGCAAGCGCGCAATAACCGCCGACACGGCGCTCCGTCTGTCCCGCTACTTTGGGACGACGGAGCGTTTTTGGATGAACTTGCAGACGTGTTACGATCTGGAGGTCCAGCGGGAATACCTGGGTGACCGGCTGGAGAAGCAAGTGAAGGTGCTGGCCGGAGCGGTGTGATCTGGGGGACTCGCGCGCCTCACGGTGCTGCCGATGTCCCCAGCCAAGGTCTGCTCATGCTGCCAAGGCCGAATGGTCCTTACCGAGCAGGCGTGCCGGCCGTCATGCCGCCGTCCACTACCAACTCGGAGCCGGTGACGTAAGAGGACTCGTCCGATGCGAGGAAGAGGACGCAGGTGGCCACCTCCTCCGGCATGGCGACGCGGCCCAGCGCGATGCCGGACACGAGGGCTGCTCGTCTCTCCGGGTCGTTGAGCGCGTCGGCGAGCATATCCGTGTCAATCACGCCCGGGTGGATGGAGTTGCACCTGATTCCGTCTTTGCCGTACTGGACGGCGGTAGCCTTGGTAAGGAGCCTGACTGCGCCTTTTGATGTGGTGTAGGCGGTGGCGCCTCCGCCCCGCAACCCCGCCACGGAAGACGTATTGATGATGGATCCGCCTCCGGCCTTGCGCATCGCTGGGATGGCGTACTTGGTGCCCAGGAATACGCCCTTGACATTGATGTCCATGACGAGGTCCCACTGCTCAACGCTTGTCTCCTCAACGTTGCCACGACGGAGGATACCTGCGTTGTTGACCAACGTGGTCAGCTTGCCGAAGCGGGAGACAGCCAGGTCAACGGCACGTTTCCAATCCTCTTCTTTCGTGACATCCAGCTTGAGGAAGACTGCTTGGCCTCCGGCCTCGCCGATCTCCGCTGCGGTCCTCCGGCCCTCCACCTCAAGGACATCACCTAGGATAACCTTTGCTCCCTCCTGGGCAAACAGCCGCGCCTCGGCTGCTCCAAGGCCGCGGGCCGCGCCGCTTACGAGCGCTACTTTGCCGTCCAATCTGCCCATAGCGACCTCCCAAGAGCCACAAAATGCAGCCACGGTCCAGGCGACGAGGGCGCTATCCATCGGTGGTCCGCGCTCCCGGCCTCAACCCCGACAGCCTGGCGAATATACGATGCGTGATCCAAGGCGCGCTGCTCAAACGCGCACGAGTGTTCCAACCGGAGCAGACTCGTTCGTCCCTACCCCTGCTTCTTTGCCGCGCCCCAGTCGTCCCAGTACGTCACCGTGTCAATCGGCTTGCGCGTCGTCGGCCCAAAGCGCTCGCCGTCCGGGTAGCCCAGCGGGATCAGGCAGGTCGGTACCGCGTCCTCCGGCAGGTGGAGCTCCGCGCGGAGAATGTCATCGTTTGCTCCCGTGAGTGACGTGCCAAGCCCCTCCGCGCGCGCCGCGAGCATGAGGTTCTGCACCGCGCCAAAAATGGACGAGCCCCCGTTCAACGTGCGCTGGTTCGCCGCCGGGACGCCGGGGGTGTACAGGCACGGGATGATGAAGACCGGCGCCTGAGCCATGTCAGTCCGGAAGTTGGCCGCGCTCGTCCAGATGCGCCGGTTGCTGGGGTCCTGCTCGCGCGCCGCAAGCTGGCGCATCCGCTCCAGCCCTCCGGATGCCTCCATACGCCGCAGCACCTCTTGCCCGATGGCCTGACGCTTCCCCGCGTCACGCACGACCAGCCAGATCCACGGCTGGCTGTTGCCGGAGCTCGGCGCGCGAATGGCCGTGTCTAGGACCTTCCAGAGCACCTCGTCCGGCACGGGGTCGGGCTTGAAGCGCCTGATGGAGCGCTGGGTGAGCGCCACTTCAAAAAAGTCCATGCATCCTCCCTGTAAGAGCCGCGCCCGCGCTGCTCGAGAAGGGCCCGCGGACTTTCCAGAATGGGGACATACTACGTGCGGGGGGTAGAAAAAGCTAGCGGCCGTCCGCGCCGCTTCAGGGGATTTCGACTGCGTGGCCCGAATCGAGGTCCAATCAGTTGCCGTCACCGATGGCGGCAAATACATTGCCGTCGGCTTCGAGAACAGCGTCATCCGCATCTTCCAGCGGGACCCCTGGAGGAAGCAGTCGGCACAGATGAAAAGCAGGGTCTGTTGTGATTCGTAGAAGTATGTAGTACAGTGTCGTCGTGCAGCTAGCATTAGATGCCGACGCCACCATCAAGCTTCACCGGAGCGGGATACTGGCTACTGTGGTGGCTACTTTCCCATGCACGATGCCACAAGCCGTCTATGACGAGGTCGTAACCAGAGGCAAGGTCAGGCTCCACCAGGATGCAGGGGCTATTGAGGCAATCATAGCGGGGGCCGTAACTATTGTCCCGGGTCAAACGCGTGGGCAGTCGGAGACCGGCCTCGGTATCGGAGAACTCGGTATCCTTGACCTTCTCGATCAAGAGACGGACCCCATCGTCGTCAGCGACGACCGGCGGTTCTTGACCGTGCTTTCCATGCGGGGCATCCCATTCCTGACGCCAACGGACATCCTGGTATTGCTGGCCAAACGGAGTGTCTTGTCCAGAACTGAGGCCAGGGAAGCCTTGGAGCGGCTTCGCCCGCTGATCCGGGTGGCGGCGTATTATGACGCCCGGGAGGACTTGGAACGTGGAGGTCAGTCGTGAAGAGTAAGGTTGTACCGCTGCGGATACCCGAAAATTTGGATGAGTTGGCGGCCTTGAGCGCGCAGGAGCAGCACACCGACAAGGCGACGGCGTTGCGTCAGTGGCTCCATCGTGGGGCGGCACAGTACGTCCTGAGGCTGGTGGCTGAAGGTAGGATCAGCATGGGACGCGCCGCCGAATTGCTGGACCTGACGGTTTATGACCTCCAGCAACAAGCCGAAGCCCAGGGAATAGAGATGGGAGCCGCCAACGAGCAGCGTAGACGGTCGCGCGCACTAGTCGCAAAGCTTAAAAATAACTGAAGAAGCGCGGCCTTTTATCCAAAGTGGTGGGCGGTACAGGATTTGAACCTGTGACCCCGGCGATGTCAACGCCGTGCTCTAGGCCACTGAGCTAACCGCCCATTATGGTGGGGCAACGCCCAGTGTACCGAACGCGCCCATGACGCGTCAAACCGCGTCCCGGGACGCTCACGCAGTCGCGTTCCGTTTCTTGCCGAGGGCAGCACTCGGCGCAACCGGGCGTACGAGAGCGGCGCGTCCGGGTGGCTCGGAGCCGCGCGCCGGTTGATCGGTTGCCAACTCCTGCCGCAGGAACGGGTTCCCGCAGTCGGAAAGTGGACTATGCGTGGTGAAGGTCGCCTGGAAGCACCCGCGATAACCAAGGCCTGGCGCCCCACCTTGCACGGTGCCTCGCATAAAGTCCGTCGTGAAGCTGCCGGTGAAGTGCCTTACGTCACCTCCGACGTCGATGTCAAACTGGATGGAGCTTGCGCTTACCGTTCCGACAATAGCACCCGCCTCATCGGGAATCGGTAAGGACGTTATGTCGGGACTGATGGCTCTCCTATTCGGACACGTGGCTGTCGAACTCCCTCAGATAGCATTCCCGTTCTGCGCCAGGTTCAGTACGAGGGCGCCCCAGTACTGACAGTGAGAAGGCTCATTCCAAGCAGCACTGTTGATGGCGCCTGTCCACGTGCCCGTCAGGCCGCGCGAACGCGTGAGGGAGGAGCTAAAGGCCGTGTATGAGGAAGTCCTCCAGGAGGTCCGCCTCATTGCTTTCCACGACTTTGCACGTGAAACCCTACAGTTCGTGGGCAAACTCGGCAGCCCGTCCGGTACCAGGCTCTTTAGCCTTCTGCTCTGTCCGGAGAGAAGGGGTGTCTCTTAAAGAGCTTAGAGGCGGTGAACACCCACTGGTACATCTCTATCGGCACGTGAGCCAGAAAACGGTGACCCGTGACCTCCAATTTCTTGTGAAGCACAAACTCGTCTTCGTCACGAGATCAACGATAGAGCCCAATCTTGATCTCATGACACAGTTCACCGTCCAGGGAGTACAATCGCGCCAAAGTAGGTCCCCGAGCAGGTCCAGAAGATAGGGGGTCACCATGAAAGCCATCCGCGTCCACTACACCGCCACCGGCAGCGAGCTGCACATGGACGAGGCGCCGAAGTCGGAGCCGCGTCCCGACCAGGTGGTCATCAGAGCGCAGGCCATCGGCCTGAACCGCGCTGACCTGGGCCGCCGCCGCATCGCCGCGCCGGGGCAGCCCGAGCCGCCGACCACTCCCGGCCTGGACGTGGCGGGCACCATTGACGCCGTCGGCGCCGACGTGCGCGGCTGGCGGCCCGGCGACCGGGTGACGGCGCTCGTTCGCGGCGCCTACGCGGAGTATGTCCCCTCGCAGGCCGCGCTGGCGTACCACCCGCCGCAGGGCATGAGCATCACGGATGCGGCGTCGCTCCCGTGCGTGTTCTTGACGGCCTGGTACGGGCTGACCAAGATCGCGGGGATGAAGCGCGGCGAGACCGTGCTCATCCACGCGGCGGGCAGCGGCGTGGGCATGGCGGGCATCCAGATTGCCAAGGCGCTGGGGGCGCGCGTGCTCACCAGCGCCGGCAGCGACGACCGCGTGGCCCGCGGACGCCAGCTGGGCGCGGAGGCGGGCATCAACTACTCCAAGCAGGACGTGACCGCGGAGCTGCTGCGCCTCACCAACGGGCGCGGCGTGGACGTGGTGCTGGACTCGGTGGGCGGGCCGGTCTTTGACGCCACGCTGAAGGCGCTGGCCGAGGGCGGGCGCATCGTCAACGTGGGCAACCCCGCCGGGCAGCGCGCCGCTCTTGATGAGAAGGCTCTGGCGGCTAAGGGACAGTCGGTGATGGGGAGCGGCGTGTTCAACGACGCGCTGGCGGACCCCGAGCAGAAGGGCTGGACGCAGATGAAGACGTGGTTTGAGGACGGCACGCTCAAGACGGTGGTGCAGCAGGTGTTCCCGTGGAGCCAGGCGGAGGCGGCGCAGAAGCTGCTATCGGACCGGGGCGTCTTTGGCAAGCTGGTGATGACGGTGGGCTAGGAAGGGCAGCGCCCCGTTCGCTTCGCTCAGGGTAGGCTCTTCACCCTTCAACGCGAAGAGGTGGAGTTGAGGGGAACGGAGCAAGTTCGTGAGGTGAGTGAAGGGAGCGCGAGGGGCCACGCCCCTCGCGCTCCCTTCACTCACCCCTGTGCTACACTCTCCCCAAATCCCCACAGGAGGCGCATATGACCACCCATCGCACCCCGTCCAAGGCCGAGATTGAGTCGTACCTGAAGGAGAAAAACAACTGGGGCCGTTGGGGTAAGGACGACCAGGTCGGCGCGGTCAACCTCATCACGCCGCAGAAGCGGGCGCAGGCGGCGGCGCTGGTGCGCACGGGGCGCGCCGTGTCGCTGAGCCGCGAGTTCCCCAAGACGCCCGCGCCCAACAACCCCACCCCCGCCCAGCACTTCATGCGCGTGCAGGAGCGTCCCAACAACTCGGGCGCGGCGATGGACTACTACGGCATTTTCTACCACGGCTTCGCGGCCACGCACCTGGACGCGCTGTGCCACGTGTGGGACCAGAACGGCCTGTACAACGGGCGCAACCCCAAGGACGTGCTGACGTTTGACGGCGCCAAGGCCAACGACGTGAGCGCGTGGTCCAACGGCATTGTCACGCGGGGGGTGCTGCTGGACGTGCCGAGGCACCGCAAGACGCCCTTCGTGACGGACGACCGCCCGGTGCACGGCTGGGAGCTGGAGGAGATTGCCAAGGCGCAGGGCGTGACCATCGGGCCAGGCGATGCGCTGGTCGTGTACAGCGGCCGCGAGGCGTGGTGGGCCACCAACCCCAACTGGGCGAATCCCTCGCGTCCAGGCCTCCACGCCTCGTGTCTCCAGTTCATCCGCGACCACGACGTCTCGGTGCTGGTGTGGGACCTGATGGACGCCGCGCCCAACGAGTACGGCCTGGCGTGGAGCGTGCACGGCGCGATCTTCGCGTACGGCGTGGCGCTGGTGGACAATGCGCTGCTCCAGCCCCTCGCCGAGGCCTGCGCCCAGGAGCGCCGCTACGAGTTCATGCTGACGGTGGCGCCGCTGCGTGTTGTGGGCGGCACCGGCTCGCCGGTGAACCCGATCGCGCTGTTCTAATCCAGTTGCCGGTGATGCAATCGGTGGACGGTAGGGGCGAGGCATGCCTCGCCCCTACCGTTGCCCAACCCTGCCTCTCCGATTGAAGAACGAGGATATTCCCATGACCACGGAAGGCCCACGCTGGTTCTCCGGCAGCGCGGGAGGCACGGCGGACGACCTCATCGCGGCGTGGACGCAGGTCATTGAGCACGAACCGGACAATGCCGGGGCGCACTTTCGCCGTGGCAACGAGTTGTCCAACCAGGGCCGGTACGAGACCGCGATTGAGGACTTCAACCGCGTCATCGTCCTGGAGCCTCAGAACGCGCAGGCGTACAATAACCGGGGCGTGGCGTATCTGTGCATGGGCGCGTTCCAGCGTGCGACGGAGGACTTCACCCGCGCGGCGGAACTGAACCCTCAGTACCGCGACGCGCACCACAACCGGGGGTTGGCGCGGGCCGAGCTGGGTGACTTGGACGGCGCCATCGTTGACCTGAGCCTGGCGATTGACCTGGACCCCGACTTCATCCACGCGTACCGCCACCGGAGCATGCTGCTGCACCGGCGCGGCGATATCGCCGGCGCCGAGCGCGACTACCAGCGCGTCCGCGACCTGAGTGGGTGACGAAAACCATCCACAGATTACGCAGATTCCCACAGATTTTATCCGAGTAGATTTGGTCTGCGAAAATCTGTGAAATCTGCGGATCCGTCCCCCTATGCCCCCTCCATCTTCGCGAGCATTTCCCGCACCGCGTCCGCGTCGGGCGCGTGAGGCACGGCGGCCAGGTACGCCCGCAGGTCTTCCGCGGCGCCCTCCAGCCATTCGGCTCGGTAGCGCGTGACGCCGCGGTCCCGGCGCTCGGCGGGCAACCCCGGCAGCAGTGCCACGAGCCGGTCCATGACGCCCAGGGCGCGGGTAAAGTCGTCGCGCTGTACATAGATGCCCTTCAGGTTGCGGAGCATCCGGGCGATGAAATCGCGGTTGCCCACCGGCGCGAGGTGCTGCGCGTTCCAGGGCATGGCGCCGCGCGTGACGTCGCGGAAGCGGGCCGCGCATTCATCGGCTGAGAGCAGGATGCCGCCGTGGAACGGATCGCAGAAGAAATCGGGCACGTCGCGGTGGCGGACGAGGAAGTGCCCCGGCATCCCGACGCCCGCCAGCGGCACGCCGCAGCGCTTCCCCACCTCCACGTACACCAGCGAGAGCGTGATGGGGATGCCCGTGCGCCGCTCCAGAACGTCGTTGAGGCAACTGTTGCGCGGGTCGTAGTAGTCCTCGGTGTTGCCGCGGAAGCCCAGGTCGTCCACCAGATACTGGCTGAGGGTGTTGACGCAGAAGAGCGGGTCGTCCCGACCCGTCGGGACAAGGCGTTCCGCGATGGGCCTGGCGAGGCTGTCCAGCGCGCGGAGGTAGAAGTCCACGTCCACGTCGGGGTGCTCCACGGCGGCGATGAGCAGCGCGGCGCGGGCGAGGTCAAGCTGCTCGTCCGGCAGGCGGGCGAGCGTGGCGAACTGGACGAGAGCGGTGCGGTCAGTCATGGCGGGGACAGGATAGCACAGCCGCCTGACCTCTTCCTCACCCCCCCCCCGCGTCCGGGAGGGGAGTCGTCCCCCTCTTCCTCGGAGGGTATTGAGCGGGTGGTCAAGCCCCCTGCTGCCCCCAAAGAAAGGTTGTGCCACCTCGTTATTGACGTGAATAGGACATATGTACTAGTCTATCCTCACCCTAGCCCAGAGGACAGGAAGGCCATGAGGGAGGCGATCTTTGTCAGACCCTGCGGAGAGGGCTGCGGCGGTCCAGCACCTGGCGGCGGCGCGCAAAGAGCGGATCCCGAGCGGAGCGCCGCCGCGCAAGCCTGCCGACCTGTCGGCGTTCACGTCGCAGCAGAAGATCGCACCGGGGCCGCAACGGGGTGGCGGGTAGCGTGGGCTGCTCCTGCGGGCGGCGCGCAGTAGTCACCATTATCCAGCGAATTCCCGTATGCTTTTTACGCCATCCAGCCATGTGGAGCCTCCGTGGTCAACCTGCAAGGCGACGAGAAGACGGCCTATGTCCGGGCGATGTTCAACCGCATTGCGCGGCGGTATGACCTGCTGAACACCGCCATCTCCGGCGGGATGCACCACCGCTGGCGAAGGCTGGCCGCGCGGATGGCGGTGGACGGCGTCCCGCTCCCTTTGGGCCTGTCCTCGACCTTGAGCGCAACGAAGGGGAAGGAAGAAGGTTTGGGTGAGGGATCCCGTGCGCTGGACGTCGCGACGGGTACGGGAGACTTCGCGCTCGCGCTGCTGGCGAAGGGCGTCCCGCGCGTGGTGGGGCTGGACTTCCTGCCGTCCATGATCGCGCTGGCGGAGGCGAAGGCGCGGCGCAAAAAGCACCGGGCGCGCGTGAGCCTGGTGGTGGGGGACGCGCTGCACCTGCCGTTTCCGCCGGACTCGTTCCAGTGGGTGACGTCCGGGTTCAACATGAGGAACGTGGCTGACCTGGAGTTGGCGCTGGCCGAGATGGCTCGCGTGGCGCGTCCAGGCGGGCGCGTCGTGATTTTGGAGATCACGCCCCTGCCGCCTAAAGGCTTCTTCCCACATCTTTTTCGTTGGTACTTCAGCGCCGTCACGCCGCTCATCGGGCAGCTCCTCGCGGGGGATCGAGAGGCCTACACGTATCTGCCGTCGTCGGTGCTCCGTTTTCCGGACGCGCCGGCGCTGGCCAAGAAGATGGAGGCGGCGGGACTCACGCAGGTGCGGTACCGGCTGCTTGGGTTCGGCAGCACGGCGGTCCACGTTGGGGAGAAGCCAGCGAGAGAGTAGCGGCGCAGCGCGGTTGGTTCGTTAGCACGCCGCTGCTATGATAGGCACTGGTCAGCCAAGAGGGAGTTGCGCATGCCCATCATCCGCAAGGACCAGGTTACGCCGGAGTCGCCCTTCACGGGCGTTGTCAGCCACCCATTTGTGCGCGCGCAGACCGGCGCGGTTGCCCTCACGGTGAACGAGCTGGTGATCCAGCCCGGCGCCAGCGTCCCCCTCCACATCCATCCCACGCACGAGGAGGCGATGGTCATCCTGGAGGGCGTGCTTGAGGCGAAGCTGGGGGACCAGGTGAGCGAGGTGAGGCCGGGGACCGCCATCGTGGCGCCCAAAGAGGTGCCACACATGCTCACCAACAAGGGCAGTATTCCCGCGCGCATCCTGGCCATTTTCCCGACGACCGCGCCGCAGCGCAAAGTCCTGTAGAGCAGGAGGACGGACGCATGACCCAGCCCAACTCTCCGCTCACGCCGGACGAGGTGACGGCGATGGCGAAAGCCGCCGGCCTGCGTCTCAGTGAATCAGAGCTGTGGCAGCTCCACGGCGAGGTTGCTGACCTGCTCCCTCGTCTCCTTCGGCTGGAAGACGTTGATCTGGCTGGGGAAGACCCGGACTGGGTGCGGCCCTCCGCGCCGTAGACCGCGACCGAGCTGACAGTCACCATGGGCTGTTACGCCATGCTCGCCTGCGCCCTCAACGCCTTTGAAGGCGTACCCGCCCCGGACGCGCCGCCGTGTAGGGGCGACCTGTGGGGTCGCCCGCCCGGCCTCCCCCACACCTTCCATGCAAATCCGCACGTTCCCCGCAGCCCCTTTCCGCCTCGCGCCCCCCTGTCATTCCGAGTGGAGCGAGGAATCTCCCCCACACCGCGAACCGCTCATCATGGCCGCCGTCGGCCCACACGGCCCAAACGCGGAGGGGCGCATGGCTGTGTGCCCCTACAGTCCCTCCCTTACCGTACACGCTTCCAACTAGCTCCTCCCCCACTGCCATCCGCCCCTTCCGCAGAACACCAGATCTGTACTACGTTGAGTCCATGACCACCGACGACGACCACCCAATCCACACCGCCGCGCGCAATCCAACCTCGCGCCGCCTCGGGTCAGAGTCCACACGCCCCGGAGCATCCAGGGCCGAACAACGAGCATTCTTTGGGACTCACAGTTGCGACACCAAGCCCTTCACGACGGGCCAAACGAGCCTGGAACCGGCGAGAAAATAACTCCGGCCAAAGCTGGCCTGCCAGCAGAAACCAATGCCCACAACTCCCCCTCCGGTGTGGGGGCAGGTTAGACGCCGTCCCGCGCGGAGCCTCGGAATGACATGCCGCGGTCCGCACTGCGTCCCGAGCGAATGGGCGAGAGGACCGCCGTGCCGCCAAGCCGCTATACTGGTCTGTGCGAGCCACTGCTTCCTCAACGACCAGACGGGACCCAAAGAGAGAAACCATGCACCTGTTGCTCATCGTCACCCTGTTCATCTGGGGCGGCGGCATGATGGCCTCCCTGCTCATGGCCACCCGCCTCGTCCACGAGGAGGCCGACCGCGGCCGCGTCAGCCTGCTCAGCCATGTCATCATGCGCGGCGGCGCCTGCTTCGCCGCCGGCCTCGCCCTCGTCAGCATCTCCGTCATTACCAGCCTCACTTCCCACATCGTTGAGGTCTGGCGATTCCTGCTGCCCGCCTGGGCCGCCTGCTCCGCGCCGCTCCTCCTCCCCACCGGCAAAGCGCCCCTGCTCGGCGTCCGCATCTCCCCCGTCACCCTGGTCGGCGCTTCCTTTGGACTCACCATCGCCTTCGCCCTCTCCCTCGCCCTCTACGTCCTCGTCACCCTCTTCCGCACCCAGCCCATCCTCGGCTGAGGTTCCCATCCGCAGGTGACGCACATTTATTCGGCCTAATAATCTGCGCCAATCTGCGAAATCTGCGGATTCGTCCCCCCGCCTAGAGCGCGCAGAACACCCGGTCCAGCACCAGCACCAGGAAGAACAGCGCCAGGTATAGCGTCGAGAACTTGTACATCTGGCGAGTGAGTCTAAGGTCTGGGTTACGGTGCACCCTTACCGCCAGCGCCAGGAAGGGCACGCCTAGCGCCAGCGAGCCGGCCAGGTACAGCGGCCCGAACAGCCCCAGCGCCACCGGCAGCAGGGTCACCCCCAGCAGGGACACCGAGTACAGCAGCATCTGCCACGTCGTCTCCCGCACGCCCATCACCACCGGCAGCATCGGCACCCGCGCCTTGCCGTACTCGTCCTTCACCAGCAGCGCCAGCGCCCACGCGTGCGGCGGCGTCCAGAAGAAGATCACCAGGAACAGGAACGCCGACGCGGGCTCTAGCGACCCCGTCACCGCCGTCCACCCGATGAGCGGCGGGAACGCCCCCGCCGCGCCGCCGATGACGATGTTCTGCGGCGTCCGGCGCTTCAAGTACCAGGTGTACCCCAGCACGTAGTACGCAAACGCTACGCCCGCCAGCACCGCGCTCAGCACGTTTACAAACAGGGCGAAGATCGCGATGGACGTCGCGCCCAGCGCCAGCCCGAACCACAGCGCCCGCCGCGCCCCAATGCGGCGCGACGGGATGGGCCGCCGCCGCGTCCGCTCCATCAGCGGGTCAATGTCCCGGTCCAGGTACGAGTTGATCGTGCTCGCCCCGCCCGCGCACAGGTACCCCGCGCCCAGCGTCGCGAGCACCAGCCACGGCGACGCCGTCCCCCGTCCCGCCGCCAGCATCCCGGCCAGCGTCGTCACCAGGAGCAGCACGATGATGTTGGGCTTCGTCAGTGCCACGTACGCCCACAACGCCTGCCCAACTGACGACCTCGTGGCGTCAGCTGTGCCAAGCTTAGCCGCTGCCACACTCGCCGCGACCTCGGCCTTATGCCTGCGCACGGGATGCCTCCCTCGGCTGCTCCGCAAGAACGGGCTTTCGCCAGACCGTGCCCACCGTCAACACGATGAGCGCGAACGCCAGAGACGCCGCCACCAGGTGTCCAAGCCGCGCCCACTCCGGCAGCCTGAACAGCACGTTGCTCGCGCCCAGCGCCACCTGCAACGCCATCAGTCCGCTGATGCCCCCGGCCAGCACAATCAAGTGTCGCGTGGGCAGCCTGAGCCGCCACGCCACGCCCATCGCGTGGGCTGTCAGCAGCACCGTCGCCAGCGCCACATAGCGGTGCAGCATGTGGATGTCTTGCAACCCCCGCGCCGACTCCGTCCCCGGAGGCGCCCCGCAGAGCGGGTACCCCAGGCACGCCAGCGGCGCGCCCGAGCGGTACACGTACGCCCCGCTGATCAGCAGCCCGTAGGTCACCACCGCCAGCGCCATGAATGTCAGCCGGACCCTGCGCCCGCGTGGGTGCCCCGCCAGCGCGGCCTGCACCGGCTCGCCCACCGCCGAGCGCCACGGCGTCTCGCCCGATGCAATCACCGCCAGCAGTGCCAGGAACGCCATCGCCACCACCGTGTGCGTCAGCGCCACCGCGGCGTTGATCTCCAGCCGCACCGTGATCGCGCCAAGCCCGGCCTGCGCGGCCAGCAGCACCGGCGCCACCAGGGGCATCACCGCCCCGCGTCTGAACCCCTCCCGTCCCACGCCCGCCACCGCCATCAGCACCACGAACACGCTTGCCAGGCTCGCCGAGAGGCGGTGGGTGTACTCAATCCACGCCTTCACGTCCGGCGGCGGAATCAGCCTCCCGTGGCACAGCGGCCAGTCCGGGCACCCCAGGCCTGATCCCGTCACGCGCACCACGCCGCCCAGCGTGATCACCAGCAGCGCCGTCACCAGGCTGGCCGTGGCGAACGCGGGAAACAGCCGGCGGCTCCACCGTTGCAACGCGCCCGCCGCCTGGGAGCCGGACGAACCCGCCGCTGTCAAGCGGGTCACAGGTCACCTGTTCCGTTCAGCTCATCGCAGTGCAATCGTTGACCTCGTATATTGGCTCTTACTTTCCACTGCGGAGCTATCCATGCTGCAGCCTGCAGGCTGCAGTGCCCCGTGAGGTGAGGGATGCAAGCGCGCATGGCGGCAAGCTTAGCTATGCCAACACCGCGTAGACAACCGCCGCCAAGACCATCGCGGCCGGTAGGGCGCTCCAGACCATCTCCAGCGGCAGGTTCGTCCCCGCGGATGCCTGCCCGCTGGCCGCGCCGCGCAGCACGCTCCGCACGATGAGCACCTGGCTTCCCGCTGCCATCAGAGCGGCCACCGCGAACAGCGCCCGCAGCACAGGCGTCGCGGCCCAAAACGTTCCCACTGCGTGCTCCGGTAGCGGCGTCGCCACCGCCGCTACCACGCCCGCCACCGCCATCGCCACGCCGATGAGAAACAGGATCGCGATCTGTCGGTTGATCAACGCCGCTCCTCCGTCAACATTGTGCGCTCCGTCACGAACTGCCATCCCATTATACTGATGCCCGTCGCCTGCCGACAACGTCGCCGCCCATCGCCTAAGCGCAACCATCGTTGCCTTTCGGTTGTCACCCGAGTCCGCCGCAGCGAGCGAAGGATCTCGGGGGGTGGGGAACATCCATGGCTTAGAGGGGCGAGTCATGACTCGCCCCTCTAAGCCAGCTCTCACTGGCGCCCCTCGCTCAGGCACGGTATAATACCGCCTCGGCACTAGGTGGCAAGCATCAGTGCACGCTGTCCCCAACACGGTGGCCCAACCAACGAGAGGAGCCTGTCATGGACCGCTATTTTCACGTCTGGATTCCCGTTGCGGCCTTCCTCGGTGTCGGCCTGCTGCTCGGCGGCATCGGAGGACTACTTACGGCGCTTAACGGCGCCACGGAGAGCACCACGCCGGTCATCGCCGCGGGCCTGGTCATCCTCGTGGCTGTCCCATTGGCCGGTGCCCTCTACCTCAAGATGGCCGGCTCGCCCAGCTAGCGGACTATCCCCGGCTTTAATCCGCGCAGACGCCAGAGAAGACCAGGCACTCCTCGCTATGCCTGGTCTTCTCTCGTGCAAGAGACTCGGTTACCAAGCCGTAGCTCGTCCCGCTTACCGAGGTTGCGCCCTCCTCGCCTCCTCTTCTCGTTCGGCCTTGGAGAACCACACGAAGAACACCGCCGCGAACGCCCCGAACAGAATGAAGGCCATCGGCGCCCACATGATCGCACCGGCCACCTGCTGGTCCATAAGGGCCGACATCCCCCACATCCGCGGCGCGTTAACGTACGTCGGGTAGATCGGATGACCGATGAACGTCAAAATGGCCGCCAGCAGCTTTTGCGGGAACGCAACCACAAACAGGTACAGGAGCTGCCCGGCGTACGACAGCCGCGGATACTCGGGCAAGGGACTGAGCACCGGCCACCAGAGCAGCACCGAAGCGATCACGAACACCATGTGCTGGACGTAGTGGAGCCCGTGGATTCGCAGGGCGCCGTCGTACAACGGCGGAAGGTGCCCTACGATGATGACAACATTGAACAGCACCCCCGCAAGCAGCGGCTTGGTCAGCAGGCGCATCACCGGCTGTATCCACCGCTGCGTGGTTAGCGGCCGCACCAGCCACTCAGGTGTCCCCATCAGCAGCAACGGCGGGGCAATGAGCATAAGCAGCAGGTGCTGCGTCATGTGGGCGCTAAACAAGTAGTGCTCGCTCAGGTCGTGCAGCGGCGTCCCTTCCGCCATCCCGATGACAAGCAGCCCGAGCGTAAAGAGGATCGCCTTGTGGCGGTCAAAGCGCTCGGCCCAGCTAAACTCCTTGCGCAGCGGCTCAACCGCAAGGAGGTACAGCCCTTGGACAGCAACGAGGAAGGCCCACGTTTCCGGGTGCCAGCTCAGCCAGTTCACTCCCACCCTCTACATCCGCATCCCACGCATGGACAGCATACCGTGCGCTGTTCCACCGCCCAAGAAGGCGTGGCTGGGAAACACACCTCTCCAGACACGTATTCCCCTAGACGAAGATAGTCTTGAACAGAGCGATCAGCCCACAGATCACCGACGTTGCCAGCAGGATCCCCCCGACGAAGAACCACGAGAACAGGCGGGCGTCGTACCGCAGGTGCATGTAGAACATGGCGACCAGGGCGAACTTGATGATGGACAACATGAAGAACAACGGAATAACAACACTCCGAAGGGGGTCAATGTAGAAAATCACAACCTCAACCCCCGTCAGAAAGATGAGGGACACCGCTGCCTTCGCGTAGGTGGCCGTCCCAGGATGGGCCTTCTCCCGCCAACGCTCGGACGGCGTATGGGCGGCAGCGAGTGGCGTCTCAGCGTGGTGCTGCGTCATGCTCTCGTACTCCTTAGCCGTGCTATCCGCCTGCCGCGTTGGTGCCGGCCACGACGCCGGAGAGGTAGATCACCGTGAAGATCACAATCCACACTACGTCAACGAAGTGCCAGTACAGGCCCGCTATGTCCACGCTCAGGTTCTTGTCCGGCCCCAGCTTGCCCCGGAGCGAGAGAAAGAACAGGCTCAACAGCCACACCACGCCTATTGTCACGTGCGCGCCGTGGAAGCCCGTCAGAGTGAAGAATGTGGTCCCGAAAAGGTTCGTCCTCGGGGTCAAGCCCTCATGGACGAACTGTTGGAACTCAAAGACCTGGAAGCCCAAGAACGTGCAGCCGAGTATCACCGTGCAGAGAACCCATACTCGGAACGCCCGGTAATCGCCCCTGGTGTGCGCTGCCAGCGACAGCACGAACATGAAGCTGCTCAACAACAACACGAACGTGCTTACCGACGTCACTAGAATGTCAAGAATCTCGTGTGGGTATGGGCCAACCAGGCTCTTGCCGTAGTTGATCAGGTACGTCGCGATCAGGGAGCCGAAGAAGAGACAGTCGGATCCCAGAAAGAGCCACATCAACAGCTTGCGGTTGTCCAGCCCCGTTGACGTGGGATGTTCAGGGGCGTGCTCAGCGTGTGCTGCCTGCGCCACAGTGCACCTACCTTCTATTGCTCTCTGGACGTGGCCGTTTAATGCTCGGGCCCGGCCGCGGGCTGCTTGTACCAGCCGAATGTGCTAATGGCCGCAAAAGTCACCCCAACGACGATAGCCGCCAGCCCTCCCCAGTTGAGGCTAAATGCTCCAGGCGCACGATGCGTGATGTAAATCAACCCATATCCGGCGATGCCCAGGCCCACGGACACCAGCAGCGGCCAGTATGACGGGTTCGGCATGTGGATAGGCTCGTGGCCGCCCCCCTGGTGCTCCGCAGGGTGGAGCTGTCCGTTCGCGCCGCCGGCGGGTACTGGGGCGGCGTGCGGGTGCTTCTGCTCCCAAAACGCGTCCCGGCCGTGCACTTGGGGGATTGTGTCAAAGTTGTGTTCCGGCGGCGGCGATGGAATTGCCCATTCCAACGTCCTTGCGTCCCAAGGGTCCGCCCCCGCCTGTTCACCTTTCCGTCCCGAGCGGAAGAAGTTGTACAGGAACACCAGCAGGCTCGCCAAAAGGATAAACGCCCCAATGGTTTCAACCATGTTCCACAGGTTCCAGCCCATGTCCGCCGCATAGGTGGACTGCCTCCTCGGCATCCCATTCAGTCCTACGAAGTGCATGGGCATGAACGTCACGTTGAACCCAACAAACGTCAGCCAGAAGTGGATCTTCCCCAATCCTTCGCCCAACAGACGCCCTGTAGCCTTGGGGAACCAGTAGTAGATGCCGGCGAAGATGCCCAGGATTGAGCCGCCGAACAGCACGTAGTGGATGTGCGCCACGATGAAGTACGTGTCCTGCTGTTGGGCATCGGACGGCGACACGGCGTGCATCAGGCCGCTCAGCCCGCCGATGATGAACATGGCAATGAAGCCGACGGCGAACAGCATCGCCGTCTTGTACTCAATGGACCCGCCCCACAGCGTTCCGATCCAGTTGAAGATCTTCACGCCAGTCGGGACGGCGATGGTGATGGTCGTCAGCGTGAACATGGTGTTTGCCACCGGCCCCATGCCCACGGTGAACATGTGGTGCGCCCACACCATCCAGCCCATGACGCCGATGGATATCCCGGAAAACACGATGAACATGTACCCGAACAGCGGCTTCCGTGCGAAGGTCGGCAGTATCTCTGACACGATGCCCATCGCCGGCAAGATGAGGATATACACTTCAGGGTGGCCGAACACCCAGAACAGGTGTTGCCAGAGGATCGGGTTCGAGCCAGCTGTGACACTGAAGAAGTTGAACCCAAAGGCGCGGTCAAACGCCAGCTCAATCAGCGCAACGGTGATGACCGGGAACGCGGTCACGATCAGAAAACTTACCACCAGCGTCATCCACACGAACACCGGCATGCGCGTCAGCGTCATGCCGGGAGCGCGCATGTTCACGATGGTCACAACGAAGTTGAGCCCCGCGGCCGTGGAGGCGATCCCCAAGAGGATCAGGCTGATCGCCCAAAAGTCCACGCCGTGCCCAGGGTTGAACGTGAGCCCCGTCAGCGGCGAGTACGCGAACCATCCTGCGTTCAGAGCCCCGCCCAGGAACCAACTCGTGTTGAGCATGATGCCGCCAGCAAGGAACGTCCAGTAGCTAAACGCGTTCAGCCTGGGGAACGCCACGTCGCGCGCCCCAATCTGCAACGGAATGATCAGGTTGAAGAACGCCGCGCTCAGCGGCATGATCGCCAGGAATATCATCGTTGTGCCGTGCATGCTGAACAGCTGGTTGAACGTCTCAGGCGGCACCATGTTCTGCTCGGGCCGCATGAGTTGCAGCCGCATGAAAAGCGCCTCGGTTCCGCCCAGTAGGAAGAAGAGAAACGCCGTCACCCCGTACAGCGCGCCGATGCGCTTGTGGTCAACCGTGGTGAGCCACATCCATACCCGGTCCCAAAACGCTGCGGGATGGCGGGCTATCGCGGCTGTCGCCATGGAAACCTCCCGTGGCCGTATCGGTCACTTGCGTGCTTTTAGGTAGCGCCGTGCCTCAAAGTGCTCCTCGCTCAAGTAGGCCTTGGCGGGTACCTGGGCTGCCTACTTCAGGCTCCCAAGGTAGGAGGCAAGTCCGTTCAACTCATCGGAGCTGAACTTACCCTTGGTGATGACGGTGCCCATCAGGTTCCCGGGCTTAAGGCCTTCGGGGTCGGCAATCCACTTCGCGAGGTTGTCATGGGTATTGTCCATGATGCCTGCGGCTATGGTCAGCCTGCTGCCAATGTGGGTAAGATCGGGTCCCACCGGCCCTCGCGCATCAGTCCCTCTGACCGTGTGGCACCCTGCACACGCGCCCTTCCCCATAAAGATGTCACGACCCGCAGCAGCCGCACCAGTCGTCGGCGCGCCCGCCGGTTGCTTCTGGAGCGCTGTCCACTTGTCAAAGTCTTCCTTGGTGTCAACAATCGCCCTAAAGCGCATCAGCGCGTGGCCCTCACCGCAAAATTCAGCGCACTGTCCATAGTACACGCCGGGCTCATCCCCCTGGAGCCACATGACGTTGTGCTGCCCAGGGATCATGTCTAGCTTGCCGCCCAGCTTCGGGATCCAGAAGCTGTGGATGACGTCCTTGGACTCAAGCTTGATCACCGCAACAGTGCCGGCTGGAATGTGCATCTCGTTGGCCGTTTTGATACCCAGCGACGGGTAGTTGAACTCCCACCACCACTGGTGCGCGACTGCTTCAACCTCCAGCCGCACTCCTTCGTTCGGAAGGGTCAGCACCTTCCAAAGGACAGACACGGTTGGGACGGCAATGATGGCCAGAATGATGGCTGGAGCAATTGTCCAGCCGATCTCCAGAGGCATGTTTCCATGCGTCTGGGCCGGCAGCGGATCGCCGGAACGCCGCCGAAAGTGAAACAATGCATAGACGAACGCCAATTCAACAACGATGAAGACAATTGTGGCCGCCCAAAAAATCCACCAGAACAGGTTAAGCTGCATCCGCGCAACTGGGCCTGCAGCCTCAAAGATTGATTGGGGGGTCTCCGGAGTCCGGCCGTAATAGAGGATCCAAAACAGAAAGATTCCAACAAACCCAATCGCAGCGGCAATCGGCAGCAGCCTGCCCCGTCCGTTCAAGGTGCCCTCCTACCGGGCGTCAGAACTACTCGCCCAGCAAGCAGCCATGACTTGTGCCAGATTTCACAAAATGTTTGGCGCACTACCTCCACGTCCAACCCCAGCGCAATGATATATCACACAATGTGCGCTCCGGTCAACCGCGTCGGCCGCCGACGGCGCTAATGCCCGCTCTGTCCCATTGAGTCGCTGCCCTCTCATCGGCTCGCTGGAGATACCGCACTTGCCACTTGTCCCCAACTGGATGACAATACGAAGGCCTCGTGCCTTTTCCGCATGACAGGTCTGACAGGCACGGGTCCGAAAGGAGCCTCATGCCTCGCATTGGCCCCCTTGAGTTGGTTATTATCCTCGCCGTGGTTCTCCTACTCTTCGGCGCCACGCGCCTGCCCAAGCTGGCGCAGTCCATGGGTCAGGCCATCCGCGAGTTCCGTAAGAGCGCCTCTGAGACACCGGCTGCTCCCGCCACGAAGCGCCGCCATCGCACCCCTGCGAAGGAGAAGGCTGGCAGCAACGGCTCCAAAACGGCCTAGCCTGCTGGGACCAGCGCCTCCAACGGATAAAGCACTATGGCTCTCCCGGCTTGACTGCCAACAAAACCCTGCCCTAGCGCAATCCTGCTACGGTACTCGCCAGCCCCTGCTCCAAATCAACGCGCGGCTTCCACCCCAGCCGACGTTGCAGTTTGCCGCTGTCCAGCGCCACCTTGTACACCTCACTCGGCCTGGCCGGAGCATGCCGGGGCTCAAGCCTGTAGCCGGTAAGTGGCGCCAGCGCCCGGAGAAGGGCGTTGACCGAGGTCCCTACGCCCGTACCGACGTTGTACACCTCGCTCGCCTCCTCCTCCGCGGCCAACAGGAACGCCCGCGCCACGTCCTCCACATAGACATAGTCCCGTTCCTGTTCCCCCGTGCCGAAAATCGTCACCGGCTCGCCCCTCAGCATCCGTCCACCGAAGATGGCGATCACGCCAGCCTCCCCGTTCGGGTCCTGGCGTGGTCCGTACACGTTCCCCAGCCGCAACGCCGTGCCGCTGAGTCCAAACGTCGCCGCGTACGCCCGGAGGAACGCCTCGCCCGCCTCCTTGCTCGCCCCGTACGGCGAAAGGGGCCGAATGGGGTGCTCCTCCGGGCAGGGAAGCACCTCCGGCTCGCCGTACAGCGTCCCGCCGCTTGACGCAAAAACTACCTTCCTGACCCCATGTTTCACGCACGCCTGGAGCAGCCCGACCATTCCCGCAACGTTCACCGAAACGTCCAGCACCGGGTCGCGCACCGAAACCACCACGCTGGACTGCGCCCCGATGTGGAACACGGTTTCAGGCCTCACTGCGCCTACGACCCGGTCTACTTCGGACGAGCGCAGGTCCACCTCGTAAAACGCCGCCCTCGGGTTCAGGTTCGCCTTCCGGCCCGTGGCCAGGTTATCAAGCACCCCAACGGATGCCCCCTGAGCCAACAGCGCGTCAACGACGTGGGAGCCAATGAAACCAGCCCCGCCAGTCACTAGGGCACGCTGAATGGCCATTCGGGCCTCCTGCTGCATCGCCGGGTTCTGCCACGCATCGCACAAAGGAGCCGCGTCCGGACACGCCGATGGTTGGCATGTCGCGGGCTCAATGTTCCCCGGACGGGGTGCTATGATACGCCTTGCGGCGGAGAAGCGCACGATGGGAGAAGGGTATGCCGTACCGCCGGCGCCCCCAAGACTACGCCGCCACCCTCAAGCAGCGCGGAGGAGCATAAGAGGTGTCGTTCCGGCGTGGCCTCCGCGTACCAAAACCGATGGCTAGGGTGGAGCCACCGATCGCCCCAACAAAGAACGTTTTCCGGACGGTGGCAGGGGAGCGCTCTCGCTCCAAGGAGGGATCCCTTGCGCCGTCCTCGACGCCCACCTTCGTGGCCATTGATTTTGAGACCGCTGACCGCTGGCCCGACAGCGCCTGCGCCGTCGGGCTTGTCCGCGTGGAAGGCGGGCGTATCGTCCGCCGTGAGGCCCGCCTCATCCGGCCTCCCAGGTCCCACGTGGACTTCAGCGCCATCCACGGCATCACCTGGGCCGACGTCGCGAGGAAACCCGTGTTTGCCGAGGTGTGGTCGGAGCTAGCTGACCTGCTGGAGGGGACGGCCTTCCTGGCGGCGCACAACGCCGCCTTTGACCGCGGCGTGCTGGCGGCCTGCTGCGCCACGGCTGGCCTGGAACCGCCCGCGCTCCCCTTCGTCTGCACCGTCCAGCTCGCCCGTCGCACCTGGAGCATCTACCCCACGAAGCTGCCCAACGTCTGCGAGCGCCTCGGCATCGTCTTGCACCACCACAACCCCCTCTCCGACGCCGAGGCTTGCGCGCAGATTGTCATGAGAGCGGCAGCGGCGGGCATTGAAAAAACTCCGGGTGCAGGGAGTGTCCGGCGTGAATGAAGAAGCCCGGTATTCAAGCCAGCTGTGCCTGAGTGATGTTCAACCGGTAGGATAAATCAGATGGAGAGCAGAGCCTTTTACGGTGTCTCTCCGGCGATGAGAACTCCCGCACACTAGCGCGTCGCTCTTCGAGTGTCAGGCGCCCCCCCTTCCCCAGCGCCCCTCCGCTCCGCTACACTGCCACCAGACTGTAACGTGCAACGCAAGGAGGCCACCCATGAGGCTCGTGCGCTACCTGTTCGGCGGCCAGGTCTACTACGGCGCCGTGGAGGGCGAGGGCGTGAAGCGCATCACCGGCAACCCCTTCGGCGAGCACACCGTGGCGGCATCCAACCGCCCGCTCAGCGAGGTCAAGCTCCTCCCGCCCGTCGTTCCGGGCAAGGTTATCGCCATCGCGCTCAACTACAAGAGCCATTTGGGCAGCCGCCCGCAGCCCAAGCGCGTGGAGCCTTTCTTCAAGACGCCGAGTTGCATCGTCGGCCCGGAGGACGCCATTATCCTCCCCAAGGACGTGGGCCGCGTGGACGCCGAGGGCGAGCTGGTGGCGGTCATCGGCAAGCGCTGCCGCAACGTCGCCAAGCGCGAGGACACCTGGGACTACATCATGGGCTTCACCTGCGGCAACGACGTTAGCGCGCGTGAGTGGCAGAATGGCCAGGACAAGGATGTCCAGTGGTGGCGCGCTAAGTCGGCGGACACCTTCGGCCCCATCGGCCCGTGGGTGCTCACCGAGTTTGATCCGTACAACTCGCGGGTCACCACGCGGATCAACGGCCAGGTCGCCCAGGACGAGTCCACCAAGGACCTCATCTACTCCGTGCCGGAGATCATCATGGCCGTGAGCCGCTACATAACTCTGGAGCCTGGCGACATCATCTTCACCGGCACACCCGGCACCACGCGGCCGCTCAAGCCCGGCGACGTGGTGGAAGTGGACATACCAGGCATCGGCGTGCTGCGTAACCCCGTGCAAGGTGAAGCGTAGCGGCGCGGTTTCCACGCCCGCGAGGTGAACGCCCCATGACGACCCAACGGCCTGCCGTGAGCGGCCTGGTCCAGTTCGTACCCACTGTGGAGCGGATCCTCTACGGCGCAGGTGTCGTCCAGCAGCACCTGGCCGCCGAGGTGGAGCGCCTCAGGGCCGAGCGGGTGCTGCTCATAACGCCGCGCTCGTTGGAACACAGCCCCTTTGTGGAACAGGTCCGCTCAGCCCTCGGCGGGCGTCACGCCGGCAGCTTCGCGGCGGCCTTTGAGCACGTCCCGCTGGCCAGCGCCGTGGAAGCTGCGCAAGCCGCCCGTCGCGTCAACGCCGACCTGGTGGTGGCCCTCGGCGGCGGCAGCGCCATAGACGCGGCCAAGGGCGCACGCACCTGCCTTGCCGCCGACCTCCCCACTGTGGAGGCGCTGGGCGCTTTCATGGCTAAGCCTCTCGCCGCCGTGGGCGCCTTCATCCCCCAGGTGAGCATCCCCACCACCCTCTCCGGCGCCGAGTACAGCCGCAGCTTCAGCGCCACCGACTTTGACCAGGGCGTCAAGCGCGCGTACACCAACAGCGGCGTCGCCAGCAAGGTTATCCTGTACGATCCGGCCGCGACGACCAGCACGCCGGACGGCCTGTGGTTCGCTTCCGGCGTCATGGCCATCGCCCACGCGGTGGAGGTGTACTGGGCCTCGCCGCCGCACCTCGTCGGCGACGCGCTCAAGCTCGCCTCGGCCAAGGACCTGCTGGCGCACCTGCCGCGCACGCGGCTGGGGGGCGACGATCTGGAAGAGCGGCTGCGCTGCCAGGTGGCCGCATGGCTCGCGGACCACTCGCCCCTGCGGACGCAGCCGCTCGCGCCCGCCCCCGGCGCGCTCCCCGTCCACGCCCTCGCCTACGAGCTGGGCGCGCTGTGCAAGGTTGGCTACGGGCTGGTCGCCTGTGTGACGCTTCCAGCTTGCCTGCGGTGGTCCGCCGCCCGCGACCCATACGCCGAGGACCGGCAGGCTAAGATGTCGCGGGAGTTCGGCCTCGCCCCCGACGACGCCAGCGATGCTGACGCCGCAGAGGCCATGGCCGCCCGGCTCCGTGCCCTGATCGCCCTCCTAGGGCTGCCCACGCGACTCCGCGAGGTCAACGTCTCCCGCCGCGACATCGGGCGCATCGCGCGGTCGTTCTCGGAGCGCAAGGCCCGCCTCATCGCAGAGCGTCCGGCCTCAGAGGAGGACGTGGCGCGGCTGCTGGAAGAGAACTGGTAGCCTCGCGTCGCCCGTAGGGGCGAGGTTTCCTCGCCCGCCCGTATACGCGCGCGAAGAACGTTACATCCGCGGAGGTAGCTCATGACGTGCCCGCCCGAAAGACAGGCATCCACAACCATCGCATCTACCTGGGACGCCGCCCTTTACGACCGTCGCCACGCCTTCGTCTGGGAGATGGCCTCCGACCTCGTCGTCCTCCTCGCGCCAAAGCACGGCGAGCGCGTCCTGGACCTTGGCTGCGGCACCGGCCACCTCACCAAGCGCATCGCGGAGACAGGAGCGACCGTCGTGGGTCTGGACCAGTCCGAGAGCATGATTGCCCAGGCAAAGCAAAACTACCCGGATATGACGTTCGTCCCGGGAGACGCCAGGGACTTCCGGTTTGACCAGCCGTTTGACGCCGTCTTCTCTAACGCCGTCCTCCACTGGGTCACGCCGCCGGAAAAGGCGGTACAGTGCGTGGCCCGCGCGCTCAAGCAAGGGGGCAGGCTGGTGCTTGAGATGGGCGGCAAGGGAAACATCCGCGCCCTCCGAGCCGCCATAGATGCGTCACTGGACGAGGTGGGCGCCTCCGAGAACAAGGCGCTCAAACCCTGGTACAACCCCAGCGTTGCCGAGTACAGCGGCCTGCTGGAGAGCCACGGATTGCTCGTCACCCAGGCGGCGCTGTTCTCCAGGCCCACACCGCTGGAAGGCGGCCCGGCGGGGATCGCAAACTGGATGCGCATGTTCGGAAGCATGCTGCTCGCCAACCTGCCGCCCGCGACCCAGGCTGAGGTGATTGCACGGATCGAGGACCGGCTTCGCCCCTCGTTGTGGCATGAGAACCGCTGGGTCGCCGACTACGTGCGGCTCCGGGTGGTGGCGGTCAAGCGGTCGGTGCCCGAGGGTCAAACGCATCCGGAAAGCCAGCGTTAAAAACGGCGCGGATGTTAGAATGGGTCAAAAAGACTAATAGGGCGGAAACGAGGGAACGAGACGGCAAAAGTGGTCAGCGCTGCCGAAGCCAAGGCCAAGTTCTCCGAGCTAGTTTCCCAAGCTGCTCACGGAGGCCAACGGATCCTCATTGAGCGGCACGGGAAACCGTTCGCTGCATTGGTACGTGTGGCTGACCTGGAGCGACTAGAGGTTACCGAGCCGGGTGGCGGGCAGCGATTAAGTCCCCTGGCGTTGCTTGGCCTTTGGAGCGATGTGGAACCGGAAGAGTTGGACAAGATAGTCGCCGACATCTATGCGAGTTGCGAGCGTGATACAGGCCGCAAAGTGGAGTTTGAGCCCTGATGTTTCTGCTGGACACCGACATTCTCAGCAATCTCGTCAGCAGAGCTCCGTCAACCTCGCTCGTTCGCAGAATGGCTGCCGTTTCCAGAGAGCAGCAGTTCACCTCCAGTATCACTTTGGGGGAGATTCTGTACGGAGCGTACAGGTTGGGGGCGCGTGCCCAGGAGTTATTTGACCGCTTTGAACGGGTTCTGTGGCCCAACCTCGTGGTCGTTCGGTTTGATGCGCCGGCGGCGCATCAGTATGCTCGTGTCCGAGCCGAACTTGAGCAGCGTGGGACACTCATTGGAGACGCCGACCTTCGTATAGCCGCCATCGCCCGGGCCCGCAACCTGACCATGGTCACTGGCAACGCCCGGCACTTTGAGTGCGTCCCCGGCCTTCAGGTGGAGAACTGGCTGTCGCCGTCTTAACGGAGCGCCGTATGCCGAGCGGTTGGGTGCTGGTCGCCATCCCCATCCTGGTGCTCTGGGGCGCGTGGGGCTTCTTTGCCAGGCAAGCCGGGGCCAGCCTGGGCTGGAAGACGGCGTGGCTCGTGCAGGCCGGGGCCGAGTTCTGCGTGTACGCCATCGCGTTCGGTGTGCTCAGGCCGCCACTGAGCGGCAACTCAGGAAAGGGCCTTCTTTTCGCCACGTTGGCCGGGGTTTGCGGGCCGTTGGGCAGCGCGCTGTTCTACATCGCCATCACCCGCGCTAAGACGGCTTCGGTGGTCGTGCCCCTCACCGCGCTCTACCCCGTGGTCACCATCGCGCTGCTCTTCCTTGTGCAGCACGAGCGAGTCTCGTTCACCAAAGCAGTGGGGATCGCATTCGCGATTGCCGCAGGCTTGCTACTGAGCTTGTAGGCTCACCCAAACAGGAACTGCTTGCCGCCCGTCCCAAGTGTCCAATAGTAGATGATATACCCGCCCGCGCCCAGCAGCACCAGGTTCCCTACCGTCTCGGCGTAGGGCATCATGCGGCGCACAATCTTCCGCGCGCCCTCCTGCGACACGACCACCGCCCACGTCACCAGCAGCAGCATCGCGCCCATGCCCACCGCGTAGCTTACGAAGCTCCCTACCGCGGAGCCGTACCCGCCCACCGCCAGGCTGCTCACTACCACCACCAGAAAGATAGGCAGCGCGCAGCTCAGTGACGCGACGCCGTAAGCCAGTCCGAACAGGAATGTCCCTACGAGTCCACCACCGCGGTCCCACTGCACCCGGCTCGCCACGAGAAGGCCCAGGTGCCGCCGTGTGACGAGCAGCCACAGCGCCGTGACCACCACGGCGATGCCCACGCCAAGCCCGGCGTAAGGCATCACCTTGATCGCCGCGCGCCCACCCGCGGCGATCACCGCGCCGATGACCCCAAAGATCAGGACGAACCCGAGCGTCGCCGTCAACCCCATCAGTGTCCCACGCAGGAACGCCGAGAGTGGACTGCCTGCCCCCTTCTCCTGACCAAGCTGGTACCCGATGTACGCGGGCAGCATCGCAATGCCGCACGGGTTCACCAGAGCGGCCATCCCCGCGAAGAAGGCGTAACCAAGCGGTGCGTCAAACATTGTTCTTGCTTGACTCCATGGTTGCGTGGTCAGCGCGTTTCAAAGGCATACAAGCGCCAAAATTTTCTGGGAGGAGTCTGAGGAACCTTCTTTGCAAAGAAGGTTCCTCAGCGCCCACCATCCACTCTATCCCGCATCATCGCGTCCGGCAACCTCGCGCGCCGCCAGCAGCACGTCCACCAGCGAGTCGTAGCTGAGCCGTCCCGTGTTCGTGTTGCGTGGGCTGGGGTGGTACGAAGCCACTAGCGTCGGCTGCGACGGCCCGAACGCGTACCGCTGCCCGTGCGCGAACTCGGCCCGGATGCGCGTCCCAGCTCGCTCTCCCAGCGCCCACAGACACGACTGGAACGCGATGCGCCCCAGTGTCAGGACGACTCGTGCGTCTGGCAAGAGCTTCAGCTCGCGGATCAGGTAGGGCAGGCACGCGCGCTGCTCCTGCGGCGTCGGGCGGTCCTTCGGCGGCACGCAGCGCACCGCGGCGGCAATGTAAGCGCCGTGGAGCACCAGGCCGTCTTCCCGCTGCTCCGACGTTGGCTGGCTGGCGAAGCCCGCCGCGTGGAGCGCCCGCATCAGGAAGCTGGCGGACGGGTCGCCGGTGAACACGCGGCCCGTGCGGTTGCCGCCGTGGGCCGCCGGCGCCAGCCCCATAATGAGCACTCTGGCGTCAGGGTCGCCGAAACCGGGGACCGGCCTTCCCTAGTACTCCCAGTCTTTGTACCGGGGCTTCTTCGTCTGCGCCACCGCCTCCCGGTGTTCCACCAGCCGCGGGCAGCGCCGGCAGGCGGTGACCTCCGCACAGAGTTGCGTGAGGCGTTCTGTTGTTATGAGCATACGTGGCTCCTCTTGGCCTGCGTGGAAAGTGAGGCAGGCAGTTCCTTTGAGGAGCAGGAATGCTCCTTGCACTCAGAATACGGGGCCAGTAAAGAAGGTGGCAATAATGTTGCTAAAGCGTAAGTTTGCGAGGGCATCGTGGCGGAGTGCGTCGGGCACGTTGCGGCGTTATGCCGCCAAAAACGGCACGCCGTTTGCTTGACTCGCCCTGTGCACAGCGATACACTCTGAAAAAGTGGTAGGAGGCGCTGGGCATGGGCATTCCACAGTTCAAGGAAGTGCGCAGAGCCTACGGGTTTGACGATGTTGCGATAGCCCCAGGATCCGTGACCATCAACCCTGACCAGACCGATATCGCGTGGTCAATCGGGGATCACCAGTTCAAGATACCGGTCATCGCCTCAGCCATGGACGCCGTGGTCTCGCCAGACACGGCGATTTTGTTTGGCAAAATTGGCGGCCTCGGCGTCCTCAACCTGGACGGCGTATGGACCCGCTACGAGGACGCCCGCGAGGTTCTCGCCGAGTTGACCTCCGCTCCGTTGGATAAAGCCACGCCGCTCTTCCAGAACGCCTACGCCCACGAGCCGGTCAAAGAACACCTCATCGGGGACTGCGTGCGCAAGATCAAGAAGAGCGGGGTCATCTGCGCGGTCGCCATGACGCCCCAGTCCACCAAGCGCTACGCCCCCATCGCGGTGGAAGCAGGCGCGGACATCATCTTCGTCCAGTCCACGGTCACCACGGCCCGCCACATCTCCAAGAGCTACCGTGGCCTCGTCTTTTCGGAGCTGGTGGAGTCCATCAAGGTGCCCGTCATCGTCGGCAACGTGGTCACCTACGGCGCCACGTTGGAGCTGATGGAAACGGGCGTCCAGGGCATCCTGGTCGGCGTCGGCCCGGGCGCGGCCTGCACGACGCGCGAGGTCACTGGCGTCGGTATCCCGCAGGTCACCGGCACAATGGACTGCGCCTCCGCCCGCGAGGAGTACTTCCGAAAGACAGGCCGCTATGTCTCCATCATCACCGACGGTGGCATCCGCACGGGTGGCGATCTGTGCAAGGTCTTCGCCTCCGGCGCCGACGCCGCCATGCTCGGCACTCCATTCGCCCAGGCTACCGAAGCGCCAGGCCGCGGCTTCAACTGGGGCATGGCCACGCCGCACCCCGCGCTCCCGCGCGGCACGCGGATCAAAGTCGGGACCAAGGCGCCGCTGGAACAGATCCTGTTCGGCCCCTCAAACGTCACCGACGGCACGATGAACCTCATCAGCGCGCTTCGCATGGGCATGAGCATGGTGGGCGCGTTGACCCTGCGCGACATGCAGCAGGCCGAGCTGGTCTACGCCCCCGACATCAAGTCGGAGGGCAAGGTCTTCCAGATGCAGCAGGGCCGCAACTAGCGGCGGCGCTGCATCGTACGCCCCTCCTTCATGCAGAGGAAGGGTCAGGAGAGAGGTCGCGCCTCCGTTGGGCGCTAATCCCATTTGCCTATTCGTAAAGTGGGTCGGGTTCTTCTGTTGTCTCCCATGGGCGTACTGTACAAAGCCGAGGCTAAAAGAAGCGATGGACCAACGGGAGGAGCCAGATTGTAGCGGAACGCCGTGTAGCCCTGATGCAGTGACCAGCGGAGGCCCCAATGGCGAATGAACGTGAAGGCCGGCGCGGCGAAGAGCAAGCCGACCTGACCTTCTGCTTCTTCCCGCACCTCAAAGACTTCCTCGTTGTTGACACCCGCGCCGACCTGCCCAATGGTCCGGCCGTCCACGAGTTCAACGCCGCCGACGTGTACAATGACCGCTTCTACCGTGACCTGGAGGCGGGCTTTTCCGACCTGCTCCGTGACCGCGATGAGCCTTTCGCCGCGCTCATGGCGCTCTCCGTCCACGTGGAAGAGATGATGCGCGAGCGCGGCATGGACGCTATGCTTGAGGTCGTGGGCCGTACGTTCCCCATTAGCAAGCCGCCGCAGATCTCCATCGTCGTTTTCGCCGGGCCGCTGCTCAACGCCGACGACGGCCAGGTCCGCGACGCCCTGGAGCGGCTGTTCCCCAAAGGAGCTTTGGGCGCCTTGTTCATGCCCACCTCGCAGAAGCTGCTGTCCCTCCTCGCGCGCGAACGAGAGCGGACTCGGGACCGCCGGCGCGAGCAGGCCCAGCGCGGCCTCCTGCAGGGCAATGAAGGCTTCCTGACCCTCTGGCAGCGGCCTCCGGAGCAGGGGGCGAACTAAGCGCGAGACATGGCTCAATGCCTGCGCTTGCGCAAGGCAAGCAGCGTTCTGACCGTTCGCCCTGAGCCACCAAGTGACCTGAGCATACCGAACGGGCTTGTCGAAGGGCGAGTCAGCAGGCGGCGCTTGCTCCGTGCAAAGTTGGGCCCAACAGCATAGAATTCGCCCATCACAAGATGGGGGAGCCCGATGCGAGTTTACACCGGCGCCGGTGGGGATGGCCTGTGGGGCGTGGCCGCCGAGGCGGAGCGCGCGGAACGCCTGGGGTTCGACGGCATCGGCTTCGGTGAGACCGGCGGCGACGCCTTCCTGCCCTGCGTCCTCGCCGTGGAGCACACCAAAAGCCTGAATGTCGCCACGTCCGTCGCCATCGCCTTCCCGCGCAGCCCCATGGTCACCGCGTACCAATCGTGGATGCTCCAGCACTACTCCGGCGGCCGCTTCCAGCTTGGCCTCGGCACCCAGGTCAAGGGCCACAACGAGCGCCGCTTCAGCGTCAAGTGGACCGCCCCAGGCCCCCGCCTCCGCGAGTACCTCTTGTCGCTGCGCGCCATCTTTGACTCCTGGCACAACGGCACGCGGCTCAACTTCCGCGGCGAGCACTACACCTTCACGCTCATGACGCCCGCATTCACGCCGCCCAAGCTCAGCTCCGCGCCGCCGCAGGTCTTCATCTCCGCCGTCGGTCCGTACAACGCCCGCCTCGCCGGCGAGTTGTGCGACGGCATCAGCCTCCACCCCTTCACCACGCCCAAGTACGTCGCGGAGGTGTCCCTGCCGAGCCTGGAGGCGGGCGCCAAGGTCGCGGGACGCACGCTCAAGGACCTCGCCATTAGTGGCGGCGGCTTCGTCGTCACCGGCGCCACGGAGGAGGAGGTCGGCAAGGCCTACGAGCGGACGCGGCGGCAGATCTCCTTCTACGCCTCCACCCGCACGTACAAGCGCGTCCTGGATGTCCACGGCTGGGGCGACACCTGCCTCAAGCTCCACGAGATGTCCCTGCGGAACGAGTGGGCTCAGATGCCACGCCTCATCACCGACGAGATGATGGACGCCTTCTGCGTCACCGGCGCCTACGACACCATCGTCCCCAAGATACGTGAGCGTTACGGCTGGTACGCCTCCCGCGTCAACTTCCCCATGCCCGACCCCACACCCGCCAACGAAGTGGCGGTCAAGCGCATTGTGGCGGAGCTGAAGGCCTCATCGTAGGGGCGCGCGGCCGTGCTCCCTCTATTTCCCCAGATTCGCGTTTCGCTTAACCCCAACGGGACCAGGAACGAAACACCATCCCTGCGTATTCTAATTGCCCTCTTGACAGTGTAGAACTTACGTACTATTCTTAGAACAAATCTTCTACAACCTGGCTTGCGGAGGCCCCCATGCCCAAGGTCATCTTTGAGGAAATCCCCTGCAAGGGCCTCCTCGACCGTGTGTCCGGCGACTCCCTCCCCTTCCGCAGGACGGCCAACCCCTACCGAGGCTGCCAGCACGCCTGCCTCTACTGCTTCGCCCGCGGCACTCACGAGTTCCTCGGCTACATCGCCGGCCGCGACTTTGACACGCGCATCGTCGTCAAGACCAACGCGCCCGAGGTGCTCCGGCAAGAGCTCCGTTCCCCAAGCCGGCGCGGCGAACTCGTCGCGCTGGATACCGCCTGCGACCCCTACAAGCCTGCGGAACAGAAGTACCTCCTTACCCGCCAGGTATTCACGGCGTTCCGCGACTTCCACAACCCTGTCAGCATCACTATCAAGGGCGTGCTCGTCACCCGTGACCTGGACATCCTCGTCGAGCGCACCGAGGTCTAGGTGAACTTCGGCGTCGCCACCCTGGACGAGCGCCTCTGGAAGCAGATGGAGCCGGTGACCCCAAAGCCCTCCAAGCGGCTTGAGGCGATGGAGCTGCTGGCGCGCATGGGCATCAGGACCGGCGTGCTCCTGGCGCCCATCATCCCCGGCATCACCGACAGCCCCGAGAAGCTGGAGGCCGTCGTCAAGGCCGCCGCCGAGCACGGCGCCGACTTCCTTGCCCCAAACGTGCTGCGCCTGAAGCACGGCTCGCGTGAGTGGTTCATGCCCTTCGTCCGCGAGACGTACCCCCACCTTAACCCGCTTACGAGTGGCTCTACAAGGGCCCCTACGCGCCCGAGCGGTACACCGAGCAGGTGCTGCAACTGGTGGACGAACTGCGGCGCCACTACGGCCTGGATGGCCGCAGCGCCATCGCCGCGCCGCCGTCGCGTTGCGCGCAGCTGGCCCTGGTGTAGTCAATCGAGGATGAAAGGCCTGAACTCACGGCCCGTCCTTCTCCCACAGTGGGAGAGGGTGAGGGATTCAGGCGCGAGGCGTGTTGGAGGCGAGAGGGGAGCGCCTTCAGCACGCCTCGCGCCTATTTGCCTGTGAGCCGCCCGCCCAAGGTCTTTTTGCCTGCTACGACCACATCCACCTACGCAGCGCCAACCCCCCGACAGACGGCCGACTTTTGCCACCAGTCCCGAGCTCGTGGACGAGGTCATTTACGTCATTGACGTCGCGGGGGGCGACAAGATCCCCTGGAAGGGAGGGCCCGGCATCACGCGGAGCGACCTGCTCGTCATCAACAAAACCGACCTCGCGCCGTTCGTGGGTGCGAGCCTGGCGGTGGTGGACCGGGATTCCCGAGTCATGCGCGGCGAGAAGCCCTTTGTCTTCACGAACCTCCAATCTGGCGATGGGCTTGACCAGGTGGTTGCGCGGCTGCGAGAGCTGCGGGTGAGGGGCGTTGTGAGGGCCGCGGTGCGGAATGGTTCTCACCACTAACCTTCGGCAAGCAGTAGAGTCTTCGGACCCGGCGCCGAGGGCGGCTCCAGCGGGCGCTGGAGAACCTTCGGAAGCAGCACCTGTGGGGCGATTTGTCCGCCGACGACTATCAGCGAGAGCGGAACGGCTTGGAACGTCAGTTGAAAGTCGCCACCCCGGATGCCCGGCCGACGCAGATGCCGAATCTGGAACGCGCCGTGCAGTTGCTCAATGATCTTCCGGCGCTGGGGTCACATGATGGAGTGACGCAGGAACAGCGGGAGTCCCTGACGCGAGAGGTCTTTGCCACCGTCACTATGGACGGGAAGGCGCTGGCATCGGTAGAACCGAAACTCGCGTACGTGCCGCTCTTCGCGGCTCTCCTCGTACAACAACCTGTTGGGTATCGTGACCCCGAGTCTGCTCCAGGTCGCCCACGTTGGGCCTGGGATCATGGCCGGGGACCGTTACCGCCTGGAAGTCGTCGTGGAGGACGGAGCCGCCGCCGTGGTTATCGGCGCGTCCGCGTCCAAGGTGCACACCATGCCGCCAGGCCTGAGCGCGTCCCAGTCCGTGACGCTCAGGGTCGGCGAAGGCGCGTCGCTTGAGTACTACCCGGGGCTGTGCATCCCGTTCCCCGGCGCGGATATCTCCCAGCGCGTGTCCGTTGACCTGGCCGCCTCCGCGCGTTTCGCCATGCTGGACACGTGGGCGGCGGGCCGCGTGGAGCGCGGCGAGCACGGGGCGTTCCGGCGGATCAGCACCCGCACGAGAATCGCCGTGGGCGGCAGGCCAGTCTACCGCGACGCGCTGGAACTGGCCTCCGAATCGCCGGGCATTGACGGCCACGGCGCACTGGAGGGATTCCGGCACGTTCTCTCCGGCATCTGGCGCCCGACCGAAGACCGGCAGGCGCGGGAGGTATCGGCTCCTGGATTGCTGATGGCGGAGGGGTCGGTGGAGCGGGGCCGCTACGCAAGGGGACTAGCTCTTCGGGGGATTGACCTTATCACGCTGGGACGGGGCTTGATCCAGGATCAACGCGTCCGGTGGGGCCTCGCGCCCTTGCCGCTGGAACGGTTCAGCAGCGCGTTTTCATAACGCGCCGCGCTTGTCCAGCCACTCCTCCAGCGTCGCCTCGCAGTAGCTGTGGTCAAGCGCGCTCAGTCGCTGCGGATCGGCGGGCCGCTGCTGGGCCTCGCGTAAGAAACGCTCCAACGTTTCCCGCTGCGCGCCGCTGAGGTGCGCCTCGCCAGCCTTCGCTTGCGTGCGGACGAGGTCCTGCACGTCTCCCATGTGAAGGGTCGTTGCAGGGGGGCTGACAAAGCGCCTGATGCACTGAGTCGCCTGGCGCCTCAATCTCTTTCGCCGCTGAGGCGCGTCCGGGGCTTGAGGACCATGTGTAGGTGATTGCCCTGGAAGCCGAAGGCGCCGCGGATAGAGTTCTCCAGGAAGCGCCGGTAGGAGAAGTGAACCCACCTAGTCTGGTTAACATAGACCACGAATGTCGGCGGGTCCACCTGGACCTGGAGGAGGCGGTAGATGAGGACGGGGTGGGCCGGGTTCTCAGCGGGAGGGCGCTTTACGAGGGCGTCTTTCAGGAGCGCGTCCAGGTCGTCTTGCGACACGCGCTTCATGCGCTCCGCAAATACGTGCAGCGTCGTCGCCAGCACCTCGTCCACGCCCTCGCCAGTGAGGGCGGAGGCGAAGCAGACCGGCACGTACGACGCCCACTGGAAGCGCCGCCGCACCTCTTGAATCGCCGCCTCTTTGGTAAGGCCGATGGACTGGGCGAGGTCCCACTTGTTGACGACGATGACGGTGCCTTTGTAGGCGTCGACCACAAAGCCCGCGATGTGCGTATCCTGGGCAGTGACGAGCTCCGTGGCGTCCAGGACGAGGAGCGCGACGTGGCACCGTTCTATGGCCTGGAGGACGCGGAGGACGCTGTAGTGCTCAATGCCCGGCAGGACGTGGCCTCGCCGGCGGACCCCGGCGGTGTCCAGCAGGGTGATCAGGCGGTCCTGGTAGGTGAACGTGGTGTCCACGGTGTCGCGGGTGGTGCCCGGCTCCTCGTGGACGATGGAGCGTTCCTCGCCGACGATGGCGTTCATGAGGCTGGACTTGCCCGCGTTGGGCCGGCCGACGATGGCGAGCTGGAGGGTGGGCTGCTCGGCCTCGGAGGGCGCGTCGGGCAGCGGGAAGAGGGCGAACACCATTAGCTTGAGGTCAAAGATGCCGGTGTTGTGCATGGCGCTGACGGGGGCTGCGTCGCCGAAGCCGAGGGTCTGGAACTCGGCGGCGAGCGTGTCCTCCAGCCTGCCCTCCGTCTTGTTGGCGACGAGGATGACCTGCTTGCTCTTGCGCCGAACGAGTTGGGCGACCTCCTGGTCTGTGGGGTGGAGGCCTGTGGAGGCGTCCACGACGAGAAGGACCAGGTCGGCTTCCTGCATGGCGGCTTCTATCTGCTTGCGGACCTTGGCGCCAAGGCCCTCGCCGGGCTGGACCTCCAGGCCGCCGGTGTCCTCCAGCAGGACGGGGCGGTCGTCCCATAGCGCTCGGCCCACGAGGCGGTCGCGCGTCGTCCCCGGAATGTCGCTGACAATGGCGACGCGCTGGCCCATGAGGCGGTTGAAGAGGGTGGACTTGCCGACGTTGGGCCGGCCCACGATGGCGATGACAGGCAGTGCGTTGGTCATGTTCCACCTATTCGGGCAGTTCATTTGGGACTGCTCAAGTATCGCACACTGTGGGGGACCCTCTTTCGCCAGCATGGCTCCCCGTGCCCAGAGTCCTTCAGTTTTCCGAGAACAGGGCAGCGAGGAAGGTGCAGGAGCGGGAGGGCTCCGCAAGACTCCGAATGGGCCGGGTTGTTCGGTTTGATCTTTGCGCGGGACCGCAAGCTGGCAGGGATTGTTTTTCCGGCGGGTCTGAGGCGATTTGGGCGGCGGGCGCCGGAACGGTGCATTTCCGTTGCGCCCCCAGAATCGCGTTGTTTTGCGGCGACCCCTGCGAGGGATGGCTGAGGGATTCGCTTGGGATGGTAAGGTGCGACGAGCCAGTCCACGTCTAGCGTAGCTGGTGAGGGGTGATTTGGGGTAGGGGCGGATGGCAGTGGGGCTGCGCCTCATCCCTCATCCTTCGCGGGGCGGGCCGCGAGGCGAAGGGTGAGGAGAAAGAACGAGGAGGCTCCCACCGCGAGGCCAGGGGTTATGGGTGTTGTGTCTGTGGAGTCATGGTTCCGCTTACGACCAATTCAAGGGCATCGGTTCGGCGCGTAGCCTAGCTTACACGACGTAACCGCTCTCGCAATGATGCCCTGTCAAAAGAGCATTGCTCCATCGTCTTCAATTCTTGTAGGGTAACCCCAAGGTTCTCAGCCGTCTGCTTCGCGATGTGAAGAGGCAAATCACCCCGAGAACTATGTCGTTGCCGGATGGTGATGGGAGCATAGCTAGGGACCGGGATAAGGATGACAGGGTGTTTCGGACTTCTACCTTCAGATCCGCCATATTTGCTCATCAATTGGCTCCAAAGACGACGAGCATCAATAACTGGCGGCATTGTCTAGTCTCCTCCCCATAAAACTGCGGAGGTATTCTAGTCGTCGCCTTCGCATACTGCCTAGTTCTTTTTCATGACCGCTAAGGTATTGCAAATCCTCTTCCAAAGAGTTCCAGAGGTCAACGAGAGCCTCATTGTCTGTTTGCCCAACTCCATGTCCGCCCGCTAATGAAAGCCACGTTTCATCGCCAATGATTCGCTTGATGGCGACGAAAAAGTGTATGGGGCGATGCTGGAAGGTTTCAGGAATGTCGGCAGGCCGTATTACGCTAGGCTCTGTGTCCGTGAGATCGCTTATCTCCTCAAAATCGGAGTCAAGTGTACTGACAGGCCCAGGGATAACCCAGAGACCTGTAGTCATTGAACTTCCTCCTCCAGGCCCCAATCATGCACAAGTTGATTGGGGAGCCTGATTTTGCCCCCTGTTGCTTCTTCTAGGTTTCTGACGTGCATGCTTGTCAGCAAACTTATCGCTTTGAGCATATGCGGGCTGACCTTGATATGCGCCCGAACGAGCGAAGGCTTGCCTGGACGTAACTCGCCTACCTCCAACATCGCGGTGTAAAGGCTTGTTGTAATGTTCAAAGAGTCTGCATAGAAAACCAAGATGTCCTCTACGTCCTCGCGTCGCGCCTGTTCTCTTTCTTGCCCTTCTGGCTGTTGTCGCTGCGCCATCCATTTTCCTCCGCAGCCTAACTGCGGCGTTTGTACTACATGGTGGCATCGGAGCAGTCAAAGAGCGCCACTATTATGAATAGCGCTCAGAATAACGACCGTAAAGGCGTCTGGCCGACACAATGCTTTGCCAGCCGTGGCGGCGGCGCCAGTTACCCCGACAGCACGGCGGCGAGCAGAGCCTTCTGGGCGTGGAGGCGGTTCTCGGCCTGCTGGTAGGCGACGGACTTGGGGTTGTCCAGAAAGCCGGCAGGCACCTCCTCGCCGTAGTGGGCGGGCATGTCGTGCATGAACACGGCGTCGGGCTTGGCGAGGGCCATGAGCCTGGTGTTGACCTGGTAGCCCTTGAAGGCGGCGAGGCGCACTTTGGCCTCGGACTCCTGGCCCATGCTCGTCCAGACGTCGGTGTAGACGACGTCGGCGCTTCGCACGGCGTCCTTGGGGTCGGTCATCAGGTCAACGGAGGCGCCGGTGGCCGTGGCGACGCTTCTCGCTTGTTCAACCACGCTCTGCGGAAGGACGTAGCCACGAGGGGAGGCGATGCGGAACGCGCCGCCTGTGCTGGCGACGGCGAGGGCGAGGCTGGCTGCCACGTTGTTGCCGTCGCCGACGAAGGCGACCGTCACGCCGCTCAGGCGGCCCTTGGCCTCGCGGATGGTCAGGATGTCGGCGAGGGCCTGGCAGGGGTGCTCGCGGTCGGAGAGGGCGTTGATGACAGGCACGGACGCCGCCTGGGCCAGCTCCTCCAAGGTGCTGTGGGCGAAAGTGCGGCAGACGATGGCGTCCACGTAGCGGGAGAGGACCTTGGCGACGTCGGAGGCGGGCTCCCGTGTGCCGAGGCCGACCTCCTGCGGCGCAATGTAGACGGCGTGGCCGCCGAGTTGGTGTACGCTGATGTCAAAGCTGATCTTGGTGCGTAGCGACGGCTTTTCAAAGACCAAGGCGACGGTCTTGCCCTCTAGTGGCTTGCCTGGATCGCCGCGCTTGAAGGCGAGGGCGCGGTCAAGAAGCGCTTGGACCTCGGTGGGGCACAGGTCGGCGAAGGAGAGGACGTCGCGGCCAAAGAGTCCGGTCTTGTCGCGGGCGGCGCGCGTTGCCATAGCGGTCCCTCTGCGTGTGGTGGCGATGGATTGCAGTATAGCATTGGAGGTGGCGCGGGGAGTGCTGTGAGACTTCGAACACCTGAGGAACCCTCTTTGCAAAGAGGGTTCCTCAGACTCCTCCCAGAAAACATTGGCACAAGGGTTTTGGATGTTGCTAGCGTGTGAGCCAGCCGTCCGGGCCTAGGAGGGGGGCGAAGCGGCAGCGGTCTTGGCGGGTGACGTGCAAGCCGTCGGCGGTCTTGACCAGCTTGACGAGGTGCTGCTCGTCACGCGCGCCGGCGGGAAGGACGAGACGTCCGTTGACGGCGAACTGCGCGAGGAGGCTCGCGGGGACCTTGGGCGCGGCGGCGGTGACGAGGATGGCGTCGTGGGGGGGAGGGCCTCGGCGGGCCAGCCAAGCCTGTCGGCGGCGAGGCGGACGGAGACGCGGCCACGGTAGCCCAACCCGTCGAGCGTCGCCTCGGCGGCGCGGGCGAGCTCAGGGACGATCTCCACCGTGACGACGCGGGCAGCAAGCTCGGCGAGGACGGCTGACTGGTAGCCGCAGCCCGTGCCGACCTCAACCACCTTGTCGGTGGGCCGCAGGTCAAGCAGGGAGGTCATCATGGCCACGATGAGGGGCTGAGAGATTGTCTGCTCGTGGTCGATGGGGAGGGCGTTGTCGCTGTAGGCGGCGTGGCGCTAGGCGCGTGGAAGGAAGTGCTCGCGGGGGACGCGGTCCAGGGCGGCGGCGACACGCTCGTCGCGGACCTCGCGGCGTATGAGGGCGAGCATGGCGCGCTTGACGGTGACCGGGACGTGGCCGTTGACGCTGAGCGTGGTCATTGCCGTCGCCTCAGGACTCACTAGAGCACCTGGAATGGGTGCTGTTTCCGCCGGTCCGGTCTCCTGGTTGAAGGCGTTGTTATGGGACGGGCGCGCCACGAACGAGGCGGCAGGCCAGAGGGCTTTGACTTGCGCGTTTCTTCGCGGTATTCGTTCGGAGGCCCGTTCAGGGAGGTCTGCAACCAACAGGGAGACGCTTGCGGAGGCGGCGACGCGCTGAGAGCCGGTGAAATGACGAAATGCGTGAGGGCAACAGCCAAGTAGGGTGGTGAGCAGGCCCGGAGCGTTAGCGGATTTCATCAACCAAAAAAAGAATCCTTAGGACGCGACGGGAGCGGGTCCGTTGACTTTCCGAGAGGGCAGTGTTAGTCTTGGGCGCTGCAAGGAACAGCAGATTTCCATAGATTTCCATAGGTTTTCAGGGGTGCCGATGGCGACGCGGTCCAGAGAGGCGGACGGCAAGTGGCTGAGCATCGCCCAGGCGAGCGAGCTGGTGGCGGTGGACCAGTCCACGCTGCGGGAGTGGGCGGACAGCGGGCGCGTGCGCATTTTCCGGACGCCGGGTGGGCACCGGCGGTTCTTTCGGGACGACCTGACGGCCATGACGGAGCAGCGGGCCAGTCCGCGCGAGGTTTCGGAGTCGCTGGAGGAAACGGCGCTGCGGCGCATCCGGCGGCGGCTGAGCGCGGAGCATTCGGGGCAAAGCTCGTCGCCCGGCGGCTGGATGGAGCGCCTGAGCCCCGAGGGGCGCACGAGGCTACGGCTGTTCGGCAGGCGGCTGCTGGACCTGAGCGTGGCGTACACCACGCAGCGGCGCCACCGCGCGGCCATCCTGGAGGAGGTCCGGGCCATTGGCGAGGAGTACGGGCTTGACCTGGGGCGGAGTGGTTTGCCCCTGGAGCAGATGGTGGAGGCGTTTATCTTCTTCCGGAACTTGCTGTTTGACGCGGTGCGGGACTCGGTGGCGCAAGGACCGCTTCGCGGTAACGACATCGCCCATTTGTGGGGCCAGACGGAGCAGTTGACCGACCAGGTGCTGCTCTCCATGGTCCGTGCGTACGAAAGGAGCACCCATGCCCCAGTCGCTGCCAGCCGGTGAACAGGCGGCCCGGGTGGAGGAGCAGGTGGACGCGTCGCGAAACGGGAAGGCTCAGCCCTCGCCCAACAACGACAAGGGCCTGGACCTGGACCTGGACGACCGCCGCATCCTCAACGTCATCCAGAGCCGCTTTCCGCTTGCCGAGGAACCGTACCGCGCCGTCGCTGAGGAGCTGGGGATGAGCGAGGCGGAGGCCATCCAGCGCATCGGATCGCTGAAGCGCAAGCATGTGGTCCGGCAGATCAGCGCGATCTTTGACACGCGGCGTCTGGGGTACAAGACGTCGCTGGTGGCGATGTCGTTCCCGCCGGAGAAGTTGCACAAGAGCGCGCTGTTCATCAATCGCCACCCGGGTGTCTCGCACAACTACGCGCGCGAGGGGCACCAGTTCAACCTGTGGTTCACTCTGGCGACGCCGCCGTACGAGAGCCTGGAGGGCACGATCGCCGAGATGGCGCGGAAGACGGGCGCCCTTGAAACGCGGCTGTTGCCGACGATCCGGTTCTTCAAGATCGGCGTGAACTTTGACATGGTGAAGGAGGAGGGCGCGGCCTTCGCTTACGAGCCGGACAACCCCAACTGGAACAAGGCGGAGGCGGTGACGCCGTTTGAGGTGCAGGTGATCCGCGAGCTGCAGGAGGACCTGTCGCTGGCACCGAGGCCGTTCGCGGCGATGGCAGAACGGCTCGGCCTCTCGCAGGAGCGGATGTTCGGCATGGCGGCGGAGTTCCAGGCGCGGGGCATCATGCGGCGGTACAGCGCGGTGCTACACCACCGCCGTGCGGGCTTCATGTCCAACGCCATGACGGTCTGGCGGGTGGACGATCCGGCGAAGAAAGAGTCGGTGGGCCGGGCGCTGGCGGGCTCCAGGTGGGTGACGCACTGCTACGAGCGGCCCACGTACCCGGACTGGCCGTATAGCCACTTTGCCATGATCCACGCCACGTCCAAGGAGCGGTGCGAGAACGTGGCGCGGGAGCTTTCGCAGGCGAGCGGCGTGACGGATTACCTGCTGCTGTACAGCACGCGGGAGTACAAGAAGACGCGCGTGCGGTATTTTGTGTGAGGGGGTACGAGTACGCGACATGCCGCCCGGAGAGACTCAAAGGCGGGTGGTCTTTTCTCGTCACGTTCTGGAACAGATGCCAGACCGAGGCGCTGGTGAAACGGAGGTCTTGGAGATGATAAGGGAGGGAGAATAGGTCCAAGCACGGTCAGGCTGCATTACTTTCCGGAAAACGTTTCCATTCAACGGGACTTGGAAAGGGCGGCACTACGCAGCGAAGCAGGTGATGCCAATCGTGGCGGACGAAGGCGAGAGGCTTGTGGTGGTGACCGTCTATGTGTTCTTCCAAGGAGAGCAACGATGAAGATCCGTTATGACCCCCAGGTGGACGCTTTGCACATCTCCTTCAGGGCAGACCATGTTCAGGTTACCACGATACGTCTGAACGAGGATGTGGCGGTGGACTTGGGGCCTGGAGAGGAAGTGATGGGCATAGAGGTACTGGATGCTTCAAAGCACCTCTCTCTCGTCAAAGAACTCCCCACGGTGATTTTGGAGGGGCTACAGGCTGCCAAGGCGGGCGCGTAACTGGCCTAGGCGAAGGCTATCTAGAGGTGACGCCATGAACCCCTACTACCCCGTGTACCTTGACCTGCGAGGCAAGCGCTGCCTGGTCTTTGGCGGCAACGGTGAGGCGGAGAAGAAGGTGCCCGGCCTGCTCATTGGGCAGGCGAAACTTGAGGTCTTCGCCACGGAGTTGACGCCCAGGCTCCAGGGGCAAGCACAATCGGGGGCGTTTACTTGGCGCCAGCGTGGCTATCGGGCCGGCGACCTGGCGGGGGCGTTTCTTGCCATTGTGGCTGACACCGCCAACCCCAAGGTGAACCAGGATGTGTACGACGAGGCGCAGGCGCAAGGCACGCTCCTCAACGTCGCAGACATCACGTACCTGTGCAACTGGATTGCGCCAGCGGTGACGCGACGCGGACCGGTCACGGTTGCGGCGTCCACGGGCGGCATCAGCCCAGCCTTGGCGAGGCGTCTGAAGGACGAGCTGGACCTCAGCCCCCGGCGCGGGACGGACTGCTGCCTCGCGTGGGCGGACGGCGGCGAAGTGCTGGGGTCGGTACGCGCGGACCTGCGCCGCCGAGGCGTCCAGGTACCCGCCGCGCGCTGGCAGGTGTGCATGACCGAGGACATTCTGGCGATGTGCCAACGGGGCGATACGGAGAAGGCCAAGCAAGTCCTCACGGAGCGACTGGAGGCGGGAGCGCAGCACGCCGCGCCCGCGCGAGGGTAGGCTGGTGAAGGCTGTCGTTTTAGGTGTGAGCCATCGGACCGCGCCGCTGGAGGTCAGGGAGCGGCTGGCCGTGTCCTCGGAGCGGTTGCCGGAGGCGTTGGAGCTGATGCACTGCGCGTTTGGGCACGCGGTGATCGTGTCCACGTGCAACCGCACGGAGTTCTACACGCTCGCGCCGGACTCCGCGCACCTGGAATGGGCCCCGTTCCTGGAGGCGCTGTACCCGCTGGAGGCGGCGTCTATCCAGCGGTATTTCTACGAGTACGAGGGCGACGGCGCCGCCCGCCACCTGTTCCGGGTGGCGGCGGGGCTGGACTCCATGCTCGTGGGCGAGAGCCAGGTGTTGGGGCAGGTGCGGACGGCGTACAGCGCGGCTGTGTCGGTGGGGGCGGTGCACAACCCCCTCTCACGTCTGTTCCACGAGGCGATGCGAGTCGGCAAGCGCGCGCGCACGGAGACGCGCTTGAGCCGCAACGAGCTTTCGGTAAGCAGCGCGTCCGTGCGGCTGGCGCGGCAGGCTGTGGGGCCGTTGGCCGGACGCCACGCCCTCGTCATCGGCGCGGGCGAGGCTGGGAAGCTGGCGGCGCGGGCGCTGGTGCAGGCCGGCGTCGGCACGCTGACCCTCACCAATCGCACCTTCGCACGGGCCGAGGAGCTTTCGCGCGAACTGGGCGGCCGCGTTGTCCCGTTTGACGACATGCGCCGCGCCCTCGCCGAGGCGGATATCGTCGTGAGCGCGACCGAGGCGCCCGGAACGGTGCTTACTCGCGCCGCGCTGGAACAGGCGCGCGGCGGCGACGGTACGCGGCCCCTTGCGGTCCTGGACATCGCCATCCCGCGGGACGTGGACCCGGACGTGCGCGGGCTGCCCAACGTGTCGCTGTTTGACCTGGACGACCTGAACGGCGTCGCGGAGGTGCACCGGCAAGGGCAGCTCGCCGAGGCGGTGCGGGCGGAGGCGGTGGTGGACGAGGAAGTTGCGCGCTTCCGTGTCTGGTGGCAGTCGCTGGACGTGGTGCCCACGGTCGCGTCGCTTAGGCAGTACGCCGAAGACATCCGGCTGCGCGAGGTGGAGCGGGCCCTGCGCCGGCTCAACGGGCTGAACACGGAACAACAGGCCGTTGTTGAGGCGATGAGCAAGGCGCTGGTCAAGAAGCTGCTCCACGACCCTGTCGCGACGTTGAAGGAGCAGAACGACCCCCGGCACGTGCGGGCCGTGCACGACCTCTTCCGGCTTTCTAGCAAGGGGGAAGAGGCGGATGTGGCGCAGAGCGGAGGTGAGACATGAGCGTGCAACTGGTGACGCGGCGCTTCACGGTGGACGATTTCTATCGGATGGCCAAAGTCGGGATTCTGACCGAAGACGACCGGGTGGAACTTGTAGAAGGGCAGATCGTTGAGATGGCGCCGATAGGCGACAGGCATGCTGCTGACGTAGCTCGGCTCACCAGCGTCTTCGGCGCGCAGTTGGCGGGAAGAGCGATCGTTTTGGTGCAAAACCCGCTTCGCCTGGATCCCCCACCGAGCCCCTTCCGGACGTCGTTCTTCTCCGGCCGCGCCGCGACTACTACGAAAGTGGTGGCGCCGCTCCTTCTGGCGTCCTCCTGCTGGTTGAGGTCGCCGACTCGTCAGTGGTGTACGACCGAGGGACCAAGCTCCGGCTCTACGCACGGGCCGACATTCCAGAGGTGTGGCTTGAAGACCTGACGCGCAATGCTATTGAAGTGTACCGTTCGACATCCATCGAAGACTACCGAGACGTGCAGCAATTCCGGCGTGGCCAGCGCATCACGCCACTGGTCTTCCTCGACCTGGACCTGGCCGTGGAAGACATCCTGGGGTAGCGCGGTAGAGCCTGGAGTCCCGCAGTGAGCACTCGCACGTTCACCCTCGGCACGCGCGGCAGCCGGCTGGCGTTGGTCCAGACGGAGGAGGTGCTGCGAGAGCTGCGCCGTCATCACCCGGGCCGCGAGTTCCAGGTCAAGGTCATCAAAACGCGCGGTGACGTGGACACTGTGACGCCCCTCCTGACGCTTGGGCGTGGCGTGTTCAGCAGCGAGATTGAGCGCGAGCTGCAGGACCGCCGGATTGACCTGGCGGTGCACAGCCTCAAGGACTTGCCGGGCACGCTGCCGTCCGGCCTCACCATCGCGGCGCTGCCGGAGCGAGCCGACCCACGCGACGTGCTGGTGAGCAGGAGCGGCGCGGTCCTCGCGAAGCTTGCGTCGGGCGCTCTTGTCGGCACGAGCAGCCCGCGGCGCACGGCCCTGGTCATGGAAGTTAGGCCCGACCTTTGCACGGAGCCGGTGCGCGGCAACGTGGACACGCGGGTGCGTAAAGTGATGGCAGGCGAGTACGATGCCCTCGTTCTGGCGGCGGCGGGGCTGCTCCGGCTCGGCCAGGCGGACGTGGTGACCGAATACCTTGACCCCGAACGGTTCATCCCGGCCATCGGGCAGGGGACGTTGGCCGTTGAGATCCGCGAGGACGACGCGGAGTTGGTTGACCTGCTGCGCAGCCTTGACCACGGGCCAACGCGCATGGCAACGACGGCGGAGCGGAGCTTTCTCCGGCACGTCGGCGGCGGGTGCAAGGCGCCGGTGGCGGCGTACGCAACGGCCCACGGCGGCGCCGTGCGTCTGCGCGGCCTGGTGGCATCGCCGGACGGTGCGCGGGTCTATCGCCGGGTGCTGGAAGCGCCGGTGGCCGAGGCCGAGACGGTGGGCGTGCGGCTCGTGCAAGCGCTGGAGGCGGCGGGAGCGAAAGACCTCCTCGCCCGTGAGAGCGCGGCATGAGCGGGCAAGGCATCGTGTATCTCGTCGGCGCCGGTCCGGGCGACCCGGGCCTCATCACGGTGCGCGGGCTTGATGCGCTCAAGAGGGCCCAGGTGGTGGTGTACGACCGCCTGCTGGACGAGCGGCTTCTGGGTCATGCGCCCAGCGACGCGCGGCTTGTTGACGCGGGCAAGGGCCCCGGCGAGCAGGCGATGTCGCAGGAGGAGATCAACGCCTTGCTTGTGCGCGAGGGCAAGGCGGGCAAGCGCGTGGTGCGACTGAAGGGCGGCGACCCGTTCGTCTTCGGGCGCGGCGGCGAGGAGGCGGTGGCGCTGGCGCAGGATGGTGTGCCGTTTCAGGTCGTGCCGGGCGTGACCTCGGCCATTGCGGCGGCGGCGTACGCGGGCATCCCGGTGACGCACCGGGGGGTGTCGTCGTCGGTCACGTTCGTCACGGGCAGCGAGGACCCCGCGAAGCCCACGAGCGGCGTGGACTGGGTGAGGCTGGCGAAGGCGACGGACACCCTGGTGGTGCTGATGGGGCTGGCGAACCTGCGTCCCATTGCGGAGGCGCTGGTCGCTGCGGGCCGCGCACCCGAGACGCCGGTGGCGCTGGTGCGCTGGGGCACGGAGCCTTGGCAGCAGGTCGTGACGGGCACGCTGGCCACGATTGCGGAACAGGCGGCGCGGGCCAAACTCACGTCGCCGGTGGTGACGGTCGTCGGCGACGTAGTGCGGCTGCGGGACAAGCTCGCTTGGTTTGACCGGAGGCCGCTGTTTGGTAAGCGGGTGCTGGTCACGCGAACGCGCCACCAGGCCAGCGGCATGAGCGAGCTGCTGGAGGCGCAGGGGGGCATCCCCGTCCAGTTGCCGACGATTGAGGTTGTCCTGCCGGAGGACTGGCGCGCCGTGGACGAGGCGCTGGCTGCCGTCGGGACGCACCAGTGGGCTTTGTTCACGAGCGTCAACGCGGTGGAGCTGACGTTTCAGCGGCTCAACGTGATAGGCAAGGACGCGCGGGCGTTCGGCGTTGCGAAGGTGTGCGCCATCGGCGCGGCGACGGCGGCGGCGCTGCGGGAGCGGGGCATCGTCGCGGACGTGGTGCCGGACGAGGCCCTGTCCGAGGGCGCGCTGGAGGCGCTGACGGCCCACGTGCGCCCCGGCGACCGCGTGCTGCTGCCCCGGCAGCTTGAAGGACGCGACGCGCTTCCACGCGGTCTGCGAGGATTCGGCGCGCACGTGGACGAGGTGGTGATGTACTCGGTGCGGACGCCGCCGGGCACGAAGGAACAGGCTCGACGAATCCTGGAGGAGGGCGTGGACATCGCCACGTTCACCAGTTCGTCCACGGTGAAGAACCTGGTGGAGGCGCTGGACGGGGACGTGGGTAAGCTGAACGGCGTGGTTGTTGCGTCTATTGGTCCCATCACGTCCGCGACGGCGCGGCACTGGGGGCTGCGGGTGGACGTTGAGGCGAAGGAGCACACGGTGCCCGGGCTGGTGGAGGCGGTGGTGCGGTACGTGGGGCGACCCTCACCCTAACCCTCTCCCTTTGGGAGAGGGAAACCTCCCGTCTCCCTGGCTGAGACGGCGTTAGCTTTCAACAGAGGTGACGAATGGCCGGATTCCCAGTTACTCGTTTGCGGCGGCTGCGCGGATCGGAATCGGTGCGGCGCATTGCCCAAGAAACGCGCCTGTCGGCCCAGGACTTCATCTACCCGCTGTTTGTGACGCATGGGTTTGACCGGCGCGAGCCGATCCCGACGATGCCCGGCTGCTTCCAGGTCTCGCTGGACCGCCTGCCGGAGGAGATTCTGGAGGTCGTGGAGTTGGGCATCTCCGGCGTGCTGCTGTTTGGCATCCCTGCCTACAAAGACGGCGTCGGCACGGACGCGTACGCGGAGCAGGGGATTGTGCAGGAGGCGGTGCGCGTCATCAAGACGCGCTGGCCGAACCTGCTGGTGGTGACGGACGTGTGCCTGTGCGAGTACACGGACCACGGCCACTGCGGCATCGTCCGCGACGGGCAGGTGGACAACGATGCGACGCTGGATCTGCTGTCGCGCACCGCCGTGACGCAGGCGCGGGCGGGCGCGGACATCGTGGCACCGTCCGCGATGATGGACGGGCAGGTGGCGGCCATCCGCAAGGCGCTGGACGCGGAGGGCCTGAAGGACACGCCGATCATGGCGTACGCGGCCAAATACGCGTCGGCGTTCTACGGGCCGTTCCGCGTGGCGGCGGGGTCGGCGCCGCAGTTCGGCGACCGGCGCGGGTACCAGATGGACCCGGCGAACTGGCGCATGGCGCTGCGGGAGGTGGAGCTGGACGTGGAGGAGGGCGCGGACCTGGTGATGGTCAAGCCGGCGTTGGCGTACCTGGACGTGATCGCGCGGGTGCGGGATCGGGTCTCGCTGCCGCTGGTGGCGTACAACGTGAGCGGCGAGTACAGCATGGTGAAGGCGGCGGCGAAGAACGGGTGGCTGGACGAGCGCCGCGCGACGCTGGAGGTGCTGACGGCCATCAAGCGCGCGGGCGCAGACGTGATTCTGACGTACCACGCGAAAGAGGCTGCGCGGTGGCTGCGCGGTGAGCGTTAGTACATTTGGAGCGCATGTGAGCGAGCCGAAGTTCTGCTCCACCTGTGGCGGCCAGCTGGAAGCCAGGATGCACGGCGACCGGCGGCGGCTGATATGCGCTTCCTGTAACAAGGTGACCTACCGCAACCCCATAGTTGGCGTGGCAGTGGTGCTCCTGGACGGGCACAGCGTCCTGCTCGGCCGCCGCACACAAGGGAGTTATCGAGGCGGCCAATGGTGCGTTCCGTGCGGTTATGTGGAGTGGGGCGAAGACGTGCGAGATGCCGCCTGCCGGGAATTCCTGGAGGAGACGGGTTTGCAGGTAGAGATCGGCAAAGTCTGTGCCGTGCATTCAAACTTCCACAACGTGGACTCGCTGACCGTGGGCGTTTGGTTTTATGGGAGCGCTGTGGGCGGGACGCTGCGGGCAGGTGATGACTTGGCCGAGGCGCGGTATTTCCCTCTGGACGCGGTGCCTGAGGCGTTGGCGTTTCCAACAGACCGGCTGGTGCTTGAGCAGTTGCGGCGGGAGATGGGAAGCCAGGAGCTTGCCATTAATTTTCTGAATGTCGTAGCAAGTTAACGAGTTAAGCCTATCACCTGGCGAATAGCCTTTGGAATCACGCAAGGCCAGGGCTGTTATTAAAAACCTCATCGCGAGGTTTAATTGCGGGACAGACTCCTGGGGGGGGCTAGAAGCGCCGGTAAGCGGCGTGGCCGTAAGCGACACGAGTGATGGAGACTAAACGTTGCTGAAAGTCAATGACATAGAGGATACGATAGTTTCCTACACGAATCTTCCAGGTATGTTCATCACCTTTGTACTTTTCTGATCCAGGTGGGCGTGGATCAGACCGCAACTCGCCTATGCGCCGCCGGACGCGCTGCTGGTCGGCCTTGGGAAGCCCTTGTAGCTCTTCGAACGCCTTTCTTCGGTAGTCCAGACGAAACGGCTCGGGCATTGCTCAGCAACTCCTCGGCCTCTTCATAGCTGATGGCCCCTTTGCCATCGTTCATGCGTTCCGAGGAAATACGGACGTCCTCGGCCTCTTCTACGGCGTCCGCGAGCACGTTTGCGACCCAGTCGCTAATAGGCTTCTTGGCAAGCGCGGCCTCAGCCTTGACCTTGGCCCACAGGTCTGAGTCTATGTTGCCGAGCATGACGCGGTGGCGTTCTGTCATGTATTATACAGATCCTGGAGTAGACTTATCAATATCACCTACAGTGTCCACTGTAGTGTACTATACGTAGTTTGTCAAGAAAGTTGACAAGTCTTACAAGGCTTCGAAGCTTGTGTTCGGCTCAATCGGCCGATGATAAACTAGCCTACAAGATGTTGCTAACGATCGAGGAACGACTATGAACCACTCCACCTCCCACCGCCTCTACGAAGAGGCCAAGAAGCTCATGCCCGGCGGGGTGAACAGCCCCGTCCGCTCGTTCCGCGGCGTGGGCGGCGAGCCGCTGTTCATCATGCGCGGGCGCGGGTCGCACATCTGGGACGCGGACAACAACGAGTACATTGACTACGTCGGCTCGTGGGGGCCGCTCATCCTGGGGCACGCGCACCCGAGCGTGGTGCTCGCGGTGCGGGAGGTGGCGTCCAAGGGGACGAGCTTCGGCGCGCCGACGCCCGGCGAGGTGGAGCTGGCGCGGCTGATCCACGGGGCGTTTCCCTCGGTGGAGCTGGTGCGGCTGGTCAGCTCCGGCACGGAGGCGTGCATGAGCGCCATCCGCGTGGCGAGGGCCTTCACGGGCCGCAGCAAGCTGGTCAAGTTCAACGGCTGCTACCACGGCCACGCCGACTCGCTGCTGGTGAAGGCGGGGTCTGGCGGAGCGACGTTTGGGGTGCCGGACAGCGCGGGCGTGCCTGCCGCGTTTGCGGCGGAGACACTGGTGGCGGAGTACAACGACCTCGCCTCGGTGGAGCGGCTGCTGAAGGCGCAGCCCGGCAACGTGGCGGCGGTCATCGTGGAGCCGGTGGCGGCAAACATGGGCGTTGTGCCGCCGAAGCCTGGCTTTCTTGAAGGGCTGCGTAGGCTGACGACCGAGCAGGGAGCATTATTGATCTTTGACGAGGTAATCACCGGCTTCCGGGTAGCGTGGGGTGGCGCGCAGGCGCTGTACAGCGTGACGCCGGACCTGACGTGCCTTGGCAAGGTCGTGGGTGGTGGGATGCCACTGGCGGCGTACGGGGGCCGCCGTGACGTCATGGAGCGCGTGGCGCCGCTGGGGCCGATGTACCAGGCAGGTACATTGTCGGGAAACCCGGTGGCCGTGGCGGCGGGCATCGCGACGCTGAAGACGCTGCAATTGGCTAGGACGTACGAGCGGCTTGAGGACACGAGCGCGGCTTTGGAGCAGGGGCTGCGGGATGCCTTGCGCCGCGCCGATCGGAAGGCGACTATCAACCGCGTCGGGTCGGTGATGACGCTGTTCTTTAACGGCGGGCCAGTGAACACCTGGGCAGACGTTGAGCGGTCGGACACGAAGGCGTACGCGGCGTTCTTCCACGGGATGCTGGATCGTGGCGTGTACCTGGCGCCCTCCGCGTTTGAGGCGGCGTTCGTGTCGCTGGCGCACGGGGAGCGGGACCTGGAGGTCACGGTGGAGGCGGCGAGGCAGGTGTTGGCGGTGATGTAGGGAACGCTGAGAGGCCCTTTCTTGCAAGAAAGGGCCTCTCAGCGTCTCTCCAAAGAACCCTCGCCGAAAGAAGCGGAGGGGCCTGGACGGCCCTCCGCTTCTTTCGATGGGAAGTTTTCTGGGAAGGGCCTACTCCACCCGCCGCGCGCGGGAGGGCGGCCAGTACACGGCCCAGACGCGTCCCACGATGAGGCGTTTGGCAACTGGCCCCCACGCGCGGCTGTCGGTGCTGGCGGCCGGGTGAAGGTCGGCGGCGTCGCCAATGAGAAAGAACTCGTCGGCGGCTAGGCGCCAGGCGGCTTCCGGGAGCGGCACGTCGGTTCGGACATCGCTCCAATCAAGCATCACCGCGCCGTTCACGCTGAGACGTCCCGCGTCCTGGCGCACTGCATCGCCGGGGACGGCGGCGACGCGCTTGATGAGTAGGCGCTTGGATTCGCGGAGGTCGCGGGCGAGGACAACGTCGCCGCGCGCAGGCGAGTGACGCCGGTAGGCTAGGCGGTTGACGAGGACCCGCTCGCCGGGCAGCAGCGTGGGCTCCATGCTCCTGCCGCTCACGGCCACGCGCTTCGCGAGGAGCAACGCAGGGATGTGGGCGAGGCCGGTGGGGTATCGGCGCGAAGTGGCGTCCGTTGGGCTGCCTCCCGATGGCGTTCAGGCGCTTGCCCGCGCCTGATCACTTGAGTATACTCGTGGGCGGTGTCCATCACGAAGGCGAAACCCAAGTCATGCAAGAGGAGGGGACCATGCTTCGGAACCTGCTCAGTGCTGCCCGCTGGCTACCGGTAGAGAGGGCGGAGGCGCACTGCGACATCCCGTGCGGCATCTACGACCCAATCACCGCGAAGATCGCGGCCCAGACCGTGCAGAAGATGGTGCTGCGCATCCAGGCGCTTCCTCAGTCAGGCGCCAACGAGACGCCCCAGCAGCGTAGCGACCGGGAGAACAAGCTGGCCCGCTACACGCAGGTCAAGGAAGAGCACGCGACGCTATGCAAGCGGGAGCTGGACATACTCTGGCATGACTACTTCAACCCCACGCACCTCCAGCGGTTCCCCGATGTCCACACGACCTTCTGGCAGGCGGCCAAGCTGGCCTCCAAGTGCAAGCAGGAGGTCAACATGGACGCCGCCAAGCAACTGGTGGGAGAGGTGGACAAAATCGCGGGGATGTTCTGGGCGACGAAGAACGTGAACGACTGGAAGGACACAGTGGCCGACGTCCGCTTCGGGGCGTAGGCCCGCACCGACGACGCTTACGAGAGCTGGAGTCCGGACCCGTTGCAGGACCCGAGACTGAGACCATACGTGTGTAGGCGCCGGCGGCGAGGGTGATCCTCACGTTAGAACACTCCCGACGGCCCAGGTGGATGGATGCCCGAGAACGTACGAGGAGGCGGAACGCATGGCCAGACAAGCACGCGTTGGCGCAGAGACGGCGATTGACGTGAGAGCAGCGGCGGCGGAGGGCATTGCCACCCTGCTCTTTGTGTTCCTGGGCGCAGGCACCGTGGTTGTCAGCGGGATGCTGGACAACGGGGCGCTCGGTTCCGCGCGGCTGGTGGCCATAGCGCTCGCCCACGGCCTCGGGATTCTTATTGGCGTGGCGTCCATCGCCAAGATCTCAGGAGGGCACCTGAACCCGGCCGTGACCGTGGCGGCGTTTCTGACCGGGAAGCTCGGGCTGCGCCGGGCCGGGACGTACATCGCTGCGCAATTCATCGGCGCGGTCGTCGGGGCGCTGCTCATCAAGTGGGTGGCGCCGGGGTCAGTTGAGGGGACCCTCGGCTCGCACGCGGTGGGCGCGGGCGTGGGCGTGGGGCCGGCGCTGCTGGCCGAGATCGTTGGGACGTTCGCGCTCGTGTGGGTCGTGTTCGCCGTGGCGATAGACCCGAAGGGGCTGAACAACATCGCGCCCATCGCGGTGGGGCTGACCATCGTGCTCATTCACCTGTTCCTAGTGCCGCTTACCGGTGCAGGCGTCAACCCTGCGCGCAGCTTCGGCCCGGCGCTGGTGAGCTGGACCTGGGGCAGCCACTGGGTCTACTGGATCGGGCCGTTGATCGGCGGGAGTGCGGCGGGGCTGCTGTACGAGTGGGTGTTCATGAACCGCGGTGGGATTGGGGAGCGGTAGAGAGCGCTAGTAAGGCGGCAAGCTGGGCAGCGCCGTGCACAGATGCTCAAGTGTACTGGCGCTGCTATCAGCTAGCAGTAAAACTGCTAGCAAGACTCTGGTGATGCTGGATACAAAAGCAGTGGACATCCGGCCATGAGGATCAGAGAGGTCGCAGTAGGGGTTGCGCGGAACATCTCCTACGACGGGTTCCGGCAGAAGGACGCCGTTCTGGCGAACCTGGTGCTTGTAGTCGGCCTAGCAATGCTAGGCGTAGGGATTGCTGCTGTTCATTTTTGTCGCCAATCTTGCTGCCGAAGAAGATTCTGTTCTAGCAGTCGTACGGTACGTTTTCCCAGTGTTCGTGACCTTTGCTATAGCAGACATTGGTTGGGCCCGCCGAGGCGGCAATACGTTTGAAGTTGACACCTGCGTAGGTTGTCAATTGCCATCGCTACTTGCCCCTGATCGCTTTTTGTAAGTCCGCGAACTGGGTCTTCAGCCAGTGCGACGCATCCTCTCGCTGGATGGTCGCCAGCAGCAGCTCCGCGCGGCGCTTGCGCTCCTCGGGGGGCATGGTGACGGCCTGGTAGAGCGCCGCGCTCGTCCCTTCCAGATCCGCGGGCCCCACCGCGAGCGCGCCGTCCTTGAGCTGCTCGTGCGCTGCGGAGCCGTCTGATAACACCAGGACGGCGTCCCTGGTGTTGACCACCGGGCCTTCCTTGGCGACCATACTCATGCCGTCGGAGACGGGGTTGACGAGCAGGGCGTCGCACAGCCTGAGGCCGGCGATGGCCTGCACGTAGTTGTTCTCGTAGAAGGTCTGGATGGGCTGCCACTCCGGGTTGCCCAACGCCCCGTTGATCTCGCGGACCACCTGGTCAATCTCGCCCAAGTAACGCTCGTACTGCTTGATGTGCGTGCGCGAAGGGACCAGGAAAGCCAGGAACGCGACGTGGCCGCGCAGGTCGGGGTGGCGCTCCAGCATGAGCTGGTAGGCGCGGAAGCCGCGGACGATATTCTTGTTGGGCTCGGCGCGGTCCACCCGCACAATGGTCTTCTCGGGGGATGTGGCCTTGAACTGCCGCTCGTAGTCCAGCGCCCGTGGAGAGTTGCCGATCTGCCGGACTTCGCCGATGTCTATGGAGAGCGGATAGGTGCGGACGCGGGTCGTGTGTTCGCCGATGGCTATCGTGCCGCCGGCGAAGTCCACGCGGGCGTCCGGCACGAACCTGCGGCAGCAGTCCAGGAAGTTGTGGGCGTCCATCTCGGACTGGAAGCCGATGATGTCGCAGGCGCACAGGCTGCGGCAGATGGCGGTGCGCATCGTCGCGGGGAGGAGGTTCCAGGTGTGGGGAGTCGGCCATGGAATGTGGAGGAGGTACTGGAGGATGGCGTCTGGGAGCTGCTTGCGGACCATCTCGGGCGCGAGGTAGAGGTGGTAGTCGTGGAACATGACGAGCGGGGCCTTGGGAAGGGTGCGCGCCTCCGCCACCACGCCGTCGGCGAAGGCCTGGTTGACCACCACGTAGCCCGCCTCCCAGGCGTCGTAGACGGCGGCGTCCACGTTCGGGGTGTATGGCGGGCTCCACATGTAGTGCTGGAGGAACCACAGCAGCGGGTTGCAGAAGATGTTGTAGAACTTGTGGTAGGCCCGGCGTGGGGTGACCACGAAGCGGACGCTGACCTGGCAGTTGGGCAACGGTGGCTTGACGCTCACCCCCTCCGACCGCTCCGCAACGAGGCGGTCGCCTTCGCCCATAGCGCTGGAAACCCAGGCGAAAGGCACGGAAGCGATGAGGCTGTTGAGGGCGGTGGAGACGGTGCTGCTGCGGCGCCGGGGTTGGGGAGGGCCTTCGGGGACGAGCTGGTACTCCACGGGGCCGCGGTTGCTGACGACGATGAGGGGACGTTCTGCAAGAGTCTCTCTGCAGAGGGCGATGGCCTCATCTCTCTGACGGCTTGCGTCAATCACTGTCGGCACGGCCAGCCTTCCTGGCAGGCGCGCCGCCCACTTGGTGCGGACGCGTCCCCGTTTGAGGGAACGCTAGCATACGCCGATGCGCGTGTCAAGCACCGCGTGGAAGGGCAGCGGCAGCAAGGCGTCGACTGGTGTTCTTATTCGTTCCCTCATGTGGCGCCGGATTGGTGAAAGGCTGTTGGTAGAGCTATTGCCCGTCTGTACGGAAACGCTTTCCTTCGCCAAGCGAATCGATTAAGAACTGGTGGTCCTCGGGCTTGCCTCCCGTCACGATAAATTCCCCAGTCTGGATTGAGACGACCATGCGTGCTTGACCGCGAACAATGCTGTACGCAGGGGTAGGGAAGCGGCGAAATCCGGGCTGACTGATTGCTTCGTAGCTATAGTTACCTTCACCAATTATCCCATTCAGCTCAGCGTCATCCGGCAACTTGAGGCTCACTCCCCCCACCGTTATCGTCTTGCCTCGCGTGCCTGGCCAAGCCACCGTAACGAGCCCGCTTCCGTCGCTCAACTGCACTCGGTCGGTAACGTCGGAACGCAGGATTTCGTCCGCATCAGAGGCTCCCTGCGCCAACACCACCGTCGGCACAATGAGGGCGAGCGCAACCAAGATTGCCGCCGAGCCCAACACCAATCGTCGTTTCATCTTCTAGCCTCTCCCTCGGGTCACCACCCGCCCGTACCAACGGTTACACCGACTCTTCAGCGTCTTGTTTCGTATAATCGTCGGTTCCGAATTGGCGCGAACACTTAGTAGTTCTTTGCTCCTCGTCACACTTTAGCTTCTTTATTGCGATTGCCAAGGAGAACTTTACAATACAGAGATGAATTTTGTACTTACGCTTTGGTAGTTGCTCGCCTAGGAATAGTGATCTCCCCCTCCACTAGGTCGCCCAACGTCTCCGTCTGCCCTCGCAAATGCAGCACGCCAGTGTACGTCGCCAGCACCGCATCCAGTGCGTCGTGGTTGCCATTGGGGGTGGCGTGACGCAGGCCGGTGACCAGGGTGGCCACCCGACGCGTGAGGTGGGCAAGACCCTCCGGCGTGGACTTCTTGACGGTGCTCTTGCTCATGCGGCCGAACAGGAGCACCTTGGAGGCGTAGGGGTAGACCTCAAGAGCGGGGATGCTGCGGGCTTCAAGGCCCGCGCGCAGGTGGATGGCGGCATAGACCATCGGCTTGATGATGCTGCGCTTGGTCGTCCAGAAGGAGGCAATGCCCAGGCGCGCCAGCTCCCGCTCGCAGGCGCGGCCGGTCAGCGGCGAGGCGGGCTTGCAGGCGCACGACTCCTCCAGGCAGCACTGGCCGAGCGGGAAGCCGAGCGGCGCGTCCACGGCCACGACCGACGGCCCCAGGCTGGTGGCGAGGTCCAGCGCCTCGGCCCAGCCGGGGACGGCGCCCGTGGTGATGAGGCAGGGGCGGGCGCGGCCCGTGGGCGCGCGCAGAAGGGCGTAGGCCCAGGGGGCGCTTGTTAGCGGGGTCCAGGCCGAGGACGTTTTGCGTGTTCATGATGCAGACGCAGTATTCACTTCGCCATCGCTTCGGCTGCGAGAGGCCCGAGGGGGTCCTTCCCTAATCGCTCCGCTCAGGGCTTCGGTTTTACCGCGCTGAGGGGTGGCGGGAGGGTGCTTAGGACTACCTGGTAACCTACCGCCCGTCCGTCTTGGGGGGTCGGTCAAGCTCGGCGAGCCAGTCTCGGAGGAACGCGCCGTCGTGAAGCACGCGGGCGGCGGCCACGTACGGGTCCTCGCTGCCCTCCTCAACGCGGGCCAGCAGCGCGGCGACCTCGCCCTCGCGCTTGCTGAGTCGCTTGAGGAGCAGGCCCGCCTCTTCCTCAAGAGTGGAGAAGAACTCCTGCCGCTGCCGTTCGCGCCGCTTCTGGGTGAGGCGGGACGACTTCTCCAGCGCCTCGCGGTGCTCCTGGATGGCCTGGAAGAGGCGGTCCACGCCGACGTTGTTGGCGGCCTGCATCTCCAGCACAGGCGGCCGCCACCAGGGCATGACAAAGGCCATGTTGAGCATGGCCTCCAGTTCCGTCAGCAGGCGGCCCGCGCCGGGGCGGTCGGCCTTGTTGACGACGAAGATGTCGGCGATCTCCAGTAGGCCCGCCTTCATGGTCTGGATGGCGTCGCCCGCCTCCGGCACGAGGACGACGACGACGGAGTCCACGACGCGCATGACCTCAACCTCGGTCTGGCCGACCCCGACGGTCTCCACGATGATGACGTCCTTGGCGGAGGCGTCCAGAATCCGGAGGGATGCCTTGACCATGCGAGGGAGACCGCCGGTGCTGCCTCGGGTGGCCATGCTGCGGATGAAGACGCCGCTGTCCATGTAGTGCTGCTGCATGCGGATGCGGTCGCCCAGGAAGGCGCCGCCGGTGAAGGGGCTGGTGGGGTCCACGGCCAGAACGCCGACTGTCTTGTCCGCGGCGCGGAAGAGGGCGATAAGGTGGTCGGTGGTGGTGGACTTGCCTGCGCCGGGCGGGCCGGTGATGCCGATGACGAAGGCGTGACCGGTGTAGTGGTGGGCGGCTTCCAGCGCGGCGACGGCGTCCGTGCCGCCCTGCTCCACGATGGTGAGGAGGCGGCCAAGGGCGCGGCGCTCGCCGGCGCGCATTCTTTCGACGAGTTGCTCAATAGCCTGTGCGGGCACAGGTGCCTCCGCGGAGGGCAACAAAAATCGCAGGTCTTACGGTACCACGGGCGTGGAAGTGGGGCAAGGCGGGAAGCGCCTCACCCCTCCACCACCAGCCGCAGCGCCTCAAGCTGCCGCATGCCCCAACCTGCCTCGTAGCCCCGGTGCTCCGACGCCGCGTGCGGGCCAACGCGCTCAAAGCCGTGGTGGAGCAGCTCCACCAGCGTGCCGCCGAGGGCGGGTGTAAGGCGGAGCGTGAGATAGGTCGGGACCGCCCAGCCCTGGTTCGGGATCCAGTCGTCCTCAAAGGTCAGCTCGCGGGAAGGATCAAAGACGACGACGCGCCCGCCGAAGTGCGTCATGGCGCCACTGATGTCAACCTCCAGCTCCACCCAGCCGCCCTGACGCGGCTCGTACCTCAGCAGCGTGTGTCCGGTCCCGAACCAGCGGCGCATCCGATCAAACGTCAGGAACTCCTGCCAGACGCGTTCGGGGCTGGCGTTGATGAGGACGCTGCGCCGCACCGCCAGTACGCCGATCTCCATGCCCACGATTCGCCTCCTCAGCGCCTCACCCTGCCCCTCTCCATCTCATGCAGCCTTGCCCCAAAACTCTACACCCAACGGTCGCCGCGTACGCCCGATTTCGCAGTTGTGCTCCGCGATTCGTCCAATACCTCGAAATTTTGGTACGAGGCTTGCGGTGGCGCTTCGTTTGTTCAGTGAGCAAGCAGCTCACGCTTGTAGGAAGCTCCCTCCTGAACGAAATCGGTACCCGAAAGCTGAGGGCTATGTATCGGCGACAAGCCCCATAAAGGCAACAGTGAGAAGGCGGGAATGTACTATTATCGTAATACTTTTCATGTCGTGAACAATATCACATGTGTGCCACATGGTGTTGAGGAGGAAACCATGCAGCGCGTATTGACAGAGTCCGCCAGGCGTGCTAGGTTAGCGACACACACAAGGAGGAGGTGAGCCATGGTGCGTCCTGTAAGTGCCAGGGCCTTGCTTTCGTTGGCCGGCCTTTCTGTTGTCTTGCTGTTAGCCCTCGCCTGCGCCAAGTCGGAGGAGCAAACCGTTGCCCCAGCGCCGGCTGCGACGCCCGCGGCCCCTGCCGCGCCCGCTCCAGCGCCGACTGCCACGCCGGCCCCAGCGCCGACTGCCACGCCGGCCCCAGCGCCGGCGCCTGCAATCGCTCGGCCGGTCGCCACCTTGGCGCCGCTCCCGATGAGACCGGCCATACAGCGGCCTGCGCAGCCGGGTCCTGGCTCTATCACGATCGGCATGGAGGGGTACGACCTTTCGCGAACCTACCCCGTCCCGGGTCAGGAAAACGAGATTGCCGCGCAGGTGTTGAATCAGTACGGCGCCCACACGCTGCCCTTGTGGACGAAAGCCAGCTACGGCGGTGAGGGGCGGATCAATGCCGTATACAGCCCCCTCATGTTCGATCCATTCGGCCCCAGCAACAGCATGCGTCCCAACTTTGCCGTCTTTGGCATCGGGTCGGACAAGGGCCGCTGCTCCCTGCAGGGCAAGACCGAGACTGGCATGGCGAAGTGCGACGGCAAGCGCTCCGAGCTTTATTCGTTCGTGCTGGTACCCGATTTGTTCCTGACGTGGGAAATACCTGATCCGCTTACGTACATCTTCCACCTCCGCAAGGGCGTCCTGTGGCCGGCGATCCCTCCGATGGCGCGGGCTGACCGCGGAATCACCGCCGAGGACGTCGTGTGGTACTACACGACCCAGAAGGAGCGCGGCGCGGTTGGCAAGGACTTTTTCAAGCTGACCGACACCTGGCAGGCGCTTGACCGCTACACCGTCAAGGTCACCTTGAAGGCCCCGCTGCCGGACTTCCTCCGGATGTTCGCCGACCGGAGTCAGGCCATCATCCCCAAGGAGTGCGCGGACGCGGCGGTGTGCGGCAAGAAGGACATTATCATCAGCTCCGGGCCGTTCTTGTTCACCGAGATCGTTCCACGCCAGAGGATGATCTTGGTCAAGAACCCTGAGTTTCACATCCCGGGCGTGCCGTGGCTGGACCGGCTCCTGTGGCTGCATATCACCGACGCCGCGGCGCTGAAGGCGGCCTTCCTCACTGGCCAGCTCGACTACAACTCCCCTACCACCCTCTCGGAGGCGCTGGGGGTCGTCAAGCAGCGGCCAGGCGCCCAACTCCAGGCCTTGATCGCAACGTCGGTCGGCGTATACCTCAAGTTCAAGCACGAGGGGCCGCTCGCGGACTTGCGCGTGCGCCAGGCGATGATGCGGGCCGTGGATTTCCCCAGCGCATGGCAGACCGCTGCTGAGGGTGGTTCGTTCATGGGGACGTTTATTTTGTATGACATGCTGGGCCTAACGTTGCCCATGGGCTTGGCCCAAGCGGGGGTGAACTTCCAGTATGACCCGGTGGGGGCTAAGAAACTGTTGGCGGAGGCCGGGTACCCCAACGGCTTTTCCACCGCCGTCCAGTTAGGCACCACCTCTGGGTCCGCCTATGATCTGGACCTGGCGCTGCAGTCGTTCTGGAAGAAGAACCTGAACGTGGACCTAAAGATCGTAACAGTGGACGCAGCGACCCAGGAAGTATCCCTCGCCAGCAAGACCTGGCAGGGCATGTGGCAGGGGCAAATTGCCCTGGGCGGCGGGACGACCGCCGCAAACGGCACCATGCTAAATTTCTTGACGGGGAGCGCTCAGAACTTCGCAGGCATCAGTGACCCCGTCATAGACGATCTCTTCTACAGGCAGGAGAGGGAAGTGGACCCCGCCAAGCGGCGGGACATGCTGTGGCAGGTTATGGGCCGGAACCTGGAAATGCTCTGGGTCTTCCCTGTTGCGCACACTCTGAGCTACGCCCTCTATCAGCCGTGGGAGATGAACGCGGCGGGGAGCGCGAACGTGTACGCCGCGACCAGCGGCTCCGGGTGGACGTACATGTTTGACCTGAGCAAAATGCCGCAGCGGTAGGCAGCTGCTGGCAACGCGCACAGGGGAGGGACTGTGGCGGGTTAAGCGCTGGAAGGGATACGCATCCTCGACCTGACGCATGCCGAAGCTGGCACGTCCATGACCGAACTGCTGGCGTTTCTGGGGGCCGATGTCATCGAGGTTGAGGAGCCAACCCACGGGGACCTGGGCTGGTCTGGAGCGGGTTCAAGCCCTGGCGTGGACAGCGGCTATTGCATCGCAATGGCCCAAGTATAAGGTGTTCCACACCCTATGGCAGGCTGCCCAGTAAAGCTGTTGGATTCGCCCGTTACCGTGCAATCGGCGCCACTCCTTGGGCAGAACTCTGACGAAGTGCTGGGCACGGTCCTGGGCCTGGGGACCAAGGAACTTGCGGAGCTGCGGGAGCAGCGTATCATTGCATGATACGTTCAGAGTTGAGCGGTAGGTGTGCCAGGCGGCTTCGGGGTTCAACGGCGCGGGCCGAAGTATTGATTATGAGCCCCCTGAATATGCGGATGCGCGACACCTGCCAGGGCGATGGCGATTCCCGGATTTGGTTGGGAGGGCGACCAACGTGACCACACGGCACGCTGCTGAACCCCAAGGGGCGTTAGCGGACCTGAAAGTGCTGGACATGGCCGGGCCAATCGGCGTGTACTGCACCAAGCTGCTGGCAGACCTCGGAGCTGACGTTATCCGCATTGAGCCGCCGTCCGGGGACCCCATGCGCAAACTCGGGCCGTTCTACGAGGACGATCCCAATCCTGACAAGAGCCTCTATTGGTGGCACTACAACACCAGCAAACGCGGCATAACCCTGGACTTGGAGAAAGCTCAGGGCCAGGCACTGTTCAAGCGCCTGGTGCAGAAGATTGACCTTGTCGTGGAGTCTTTTGAGCCGGGCTACCTTGACCGCCTTGGGCTGGGATACGAGGCGCTCCGTGCGCTCAACCATCGGCTCATCCTCACTTCCATCACCCCGTTCGGCCAGACCGGCCCATTCGCGCACTGGAAAGGGCCGGACATCGTGGGGCAGGCCAAAAGCGGCCTTATGTACGCCCAGGGCTACCCGGACCGGGCCCCATATCCCCTGGCGAGTGAGAACGCATACTGGGCCGCCGGATGCCTCGCCGCCAACGGCACAATGCTGGCGGTCCACTTCCGCGAGGCCGGAGGCGAGGGGCAGCACATTGATGTGTCCATGCAGGCGGCCATGGCCATTGGCGGCACCGCGATGCCTTCGTTTGACATCACGCACGAGGTCCCCCTGCGCGCCCAACCGGCCCCGCTGATGACTGGCGGAGGACCTCCGGTTCGCAGCATTTATCCCTGCAAAGATGGCTTCGTGATGTTCTCGGCGGCCGCCCCTGGCACTCAGGTTGACTGGGTGCGGGACCTGCTGGCGGAGCACGGCCTCGGTGAGGAATTTGACCCGCGCTGGCTGGACATAGCCTGGCTTCGCAACAACCCTCCTGAGCGGCTGAAGTTTGAAGATCTCATGCTCCGCTTCTTTGCGCGCTTCAATAAGTGGGAGTTGATGGACCTTGCCTTCAAACGGAAGAACCGGGTGTTCATCTACTCCATTGACAACGCCAAGGACGTGGCTAACTCGCCCCAGTTGCAGGCACGGGGCTTCTTCAACGACGTGCCGCATCCAGAGTTGGGAAAGACGATCCGGTACCCTGGGCCTCCGGCTGCCCTCCCGGCGAGCCCGGCGCGCATCAGCCGCCGGGCGCCCCGCATGGGAGAGCACAACCATGAGGTCTACGGGGAGATCCTCGGCCTGACGACAGAGGAGATGAGGCGGCTGCAACGGGACGGCGTCATCTGATGAATCTGCCTGAACTCGCCATCAGAAAAGCGTGCGTTTACCAAAAAGAAAGGGGGAAACATGGCGCCGAAACTGCCGCTGGAAGGGACCCGGGTGCTGGACTTTGGATGGCAGGCCGCTGGGCCGCTTTGCGCCCGCATGCTGGCGTGGGGCGGCGCTGAAGTTATCCGCATTGAGTCCATGGTGCACCACGACAGGTTCCGCCTCTCGCCGGCCCTCGTTCCCGGACATGAGGGGAGCGTGAATGTCAGTGGCCCGTCCAACAACCTCGCCACCAACAAGCTCTCCGCCTCCATCAACATTCAGCAGCCAAAGGGCGTCGAGATGGTGCTCCGCCTCGTTGAGATGAGCGCTGTGGTCGTTGAGAACTACAGCACGGGGGTTATGGACCGGTTGGGGCTGGGGTACCCGGTGTTGAAGCAACGCAACCCTAGCATCATCTTGGTCAGCCACACCCTCATGGGGCAGAACGGACCCTGGGAGCGAGTGGCCGGTCACGGCCCCAGTGCGGCTGCGCCGGCGGGCTGGACTGGTCTGTCGGGCTACCCCGACCGCGACCCTATCGGACCGGCCGGGGCGTTCATGGACTTCAACATCAACCCCCACCACTCCTCCCTCGCGGTGCTTGCCGCACTCCACCATCGCCGCAAGACAGGCGAAGGCCAGCACATTGACCTTTCACAGTACGAGTCTATCGTCGGCGCGACGGGTACCGCCGTTCTGGAGTACACGGCCTTGGGACGCGTGCGAGAGCGCGCGGGGGGCCGCTCTCCGTACGCCGCCCCCCAAGGGGTCTATCCATGCGTTCCTCTTGTGGTCGGCGACCGCGAAGAGGAGCGCTGGGTGGTGATCTCCGTCGCCACGGACGAGGAATGGCGGATGCTCTGCCACATCATCGACCAACCCGCCTTGGCGAACGATTCCCGCTTTGCGACATTTGACTCACGGAAGCGGAACGAAGAGGCGATAGATGAGATCATCGTCGCCTGGACGTCGGACAAGGTAGCGGAAGCCGTGGAGTTGCGGTTGCAATCCGCGGGGGTTGCGGCTGGCGTGGTGGAGACCGTCAAGGACTTGCTCACCACCGACCCTCAGCTGGCAGCTCGAGACCATTACCGGAAGACCGTCCACGCCGAAGCTGGGGAGCGGACCAACGATGGCCCCCCATTCATCCTTCCCGCATCTCCCATAACGTTACGGGCTGCCCCCATCTTGGGCGAGCACAACGAGTACGTCTTCGCAAAACTGCTGGGCATGACCGAGGAAGAGATCAACCAGGGGTACGCGGACGGCTCCATCGGCTAAGACTGGTGGCGAAACACTTAAAACACATAGAGGAGAGTTTCATGGCAAAGGTGACCGGGGGAGACATTCTGACCAAGCAGCTGAGGGCTGAGGGCGTAGACGTCGTGTTCAACATTGGAGCGGATCCCATGACGCTTATCAGCGCCGCGATGGCGCGGGAGGGCGTTCGCCTCATCAACTTCCGGCACGAGCAGGCCAACGGTCTTGCGGCACAGGCCTACGGCTATATCACCCGCCGGCCCGGTGTCGCCATGGTCGGTTCCGGCCCGGCGATGACGAACGCCATCACCGCCCTGGAGACCGCCCGCTCAAACTGTTGGCCTTTCCTCCTCATTGGCGGCAACGCCGACGTGAACAAGCGGGACCGGGGCGACTTCCAGGAGGCCCCGCAATTGGCAGCCGCGGCGCCTTTCTGCAAATGGTCGGTTGCCGTTGACGACCCCCGGCAGCTGCCGTATTACGCGCACCAGGCGATCCAAAAGATGATGAGCGGCCGGCCGCTGCCTGTTTACCTGGATCTGCCCGCCAGCACCATCGCGGGGCAGGTAGAGGAGTCAGAGGTCACGTACTTCCCTGGCGCTCCGCCTCCCGCCAGGCCGCTGGCAGACCCGCAGGCCATTCGCGACGCCGTTAAGGCCATCTCGGAGGCCAAGCGGCCCCTGCTCCTCCTTGGGAAGGGCTTAGCCTGGTCGGACGCTGCGGACGAGGTGCGGCAGCTGGTGGACCGTCTGCAAATTCCGTTCGTTGCCTCGCCCATGGGCAAGGGGATTATTCCCGACGACCATCCGTTGAACGCCCAGGGCGCCAGGACATTCGCTTTGCAAAACGCGGACCTGGTCTTTCTGGCTGGCGCGCGATTCAACTGGATCTTCCACTTCGGCCAGGCGCCCCGCTTTGCGCCCGACGTCAAGGTGGTCCAGTTGGACATTGACCCATCGGAGATCGGGAACGGAAGGCCTACCGACGTGGGTCTGGTGGGGGACGCCAAAGCGGTCTTGGGCCAGATGCTCCAGGAGGTCGGGCGGAAGAACCGGCCCATTGAAACTCCGTGGCTGCAGGCGCTGGAGACCGAGAAGCACAAGAACGCGGAGGCCATCGCCGGTTTCGTGAACTCGGATCAGGCGCCGATGAACATGTACCAAATGTACCGTGAGGTGGTGAAGATGATGGACCGGGACGCCACCGTCACCGCGGACGGCGAGAACACCATGGCCATCTCCCGCATCATGGTGCCCAACTACCTGCCGCGCCACCGGCTGGATGCGGGGCCCAGCGGGTGCATGGGCGTGTCCACGCCGTACGCCATTGGGGCGCAGGTGGCGAACCCGGGGAAGCAGGTGTTCTCCTTCAACGGCGACTACGCCTTCGGCTGGAACGGGTTCGAGACCGAGACGGCGGTGCGCAACAAGCTGCCCATCGTGTTCATCGTGGCCAACAACGTCACGATTGGCGGGCCCCAGGCAAGGGAGCTGGGCGGCAACCGATCGGTCACCGAGCAGCCGACGGGAATCCGCTACGACAGGATCATGCAGGAGTTCGGCGGTCACGGCGAGCTCGTGGAGACGCCGCAGCAGATCCGGCCCGCGTTGGAGCGGGCCCTTAAGTCGGGCAAGCCATCGCTCGTCAACGTCGTCATCTCCAGCCAGCCGGCCCGGAAGAAGCAGGCCCACGACTGGATGACCGGCCGCAGCACCCGGCAGCAGTACTAGACCCCGCCCGTGGTGGCCACCCAATCAGAGCAGGCCACGTCTTGATTGGGCGGCCACCACGGTGTTGCCGGCAATCCACTGTTGCACCGCACCACCCTTCCTTGCGCCCTTTCACGTCCGGTATTCCCGCACCTGCCGCCAGAACACGCCCACGAGTACCACCACCGCCCCGCATACCACGGCGCCGATGACCATCGCCGCCGGCGCGCCCAGGGCGGCGGCCATGCCTCCCGCCACGATGTAGCCGATGGACGGCGCGCCCATGGCAAAGACCTGGTTAATGCTCGTGGTGCGGCCCCGCAGCCGCTCCGGAGTCAGGAGCTGGACCGAGGTCTGGCGCACGGACACGCTCATCGCGTCCAGCATCCCCAAGGCCGCTCCGGCGGCCACGGAGAGAAAAAACCATTTGGAGAGGCCAAAGACGGCCAGCATCCCGGCGAAGAGCAGGACGCTGACCAGCATCAGCAAGCCTTTGCGCTCCACGTTGCCCAGCAGGAGCAGCCCGGTCGCTCCCACAAGCGCCCCAATGGCCGGCGCCGCCATCAGGATGCCCAGTCCCGCCGGTCCCACGCCCAGGATGTCCTTGGCGAACACCGGCATGAGCGGCTGAAAGCCGCCGAACACGGTGGCGAAGACGTCCAGCATAATGAACGCCACCACGATGCGCATTCCCCAGATAAACTGCAAGCCCTCCAGCAGCGCCTTGCCGCTAATGCGTTCCCTTCCCGCCTCGCCCACCGCTCCGGCGCGCATAGCGATCATCGCCATCAACGCTGGGACGAAGAGCGCCGCGTTGATAAAGTAGGCAAACTCGGCGCCCGCCGCGGCGACGATGAATCCACCGGCGAACGGCCCGCTTAGCCTGCCCACCTGGTTGATGACCTGGTTGAGGGTGATGGCGTTGAGCAGATGGCTCCTGGGCACGACGCCAGAGATGAGGGCGGTGCGCGCGGGTTGCTGGAAGATGTTTGCTGTTGAGGTGAGCGCGGTCATCACGTAGATGTGCCACACGTGCACTGCGCCCGTGGCCGTCAGCAGGCCGAGAGCCATCGCGAGGCCGATGTTGACCGCCATCGTGGCCATGAGGAGCTTGCGGCGGTCAACGGCGTCCGCCACGGTTCCGGCGAACAGACCTATCGCGAACAGCGGCAGCGCTTGGAAGAGGCCAGTCAGGCCGAGTTGGAGCGTGGAGCCGGACAGCTCGTACACCTGGAAGGCGTTGGCGAACTGCCGCATCTGCAGCCCAAACGTAGACAGCAACGCCGCGGCCCACAGAAGACGATAGTCTCGGAACGCCAGCGACGCCCACGGCCTGATCTGCTGCGGGCGGCCTCGTAATGGGCCGTCCGGCTTCGGTGTCCTCTCTTGCTGTGCCATGTGTCCACGTATTGTAGCGTAGTATGCCCGCGCGACCGCCTGGCGATGCGGGCGCTACGCTGCCTTTGGCGACCTCAGGTACGTGATGGCGGCACCGATGGAGTAGCCTATGCCGATCGTCACCACGCCGCCGGTGATCGCGCCCCGCATCGCCGCTGCCACCGACAGCGGCGTGATGCCGCCCTGCTGCAACAGCACCGTGATGCACACGCCGGTGAGCGCGCCGGTGAACATGCTAATGATGGTCCGCTTCACATTCGGCGTCGGCAGCCATCGCCGAATGCCCGTGGGCCGGCGCCGCTGCAGCGCCACCTTCGCCTTCATGGTGATCGTGACACCGCTCGCTGCCGCGGCCGCGCTGCCCAGCGCCATCGCGCACGCCACGGCAGAAACCGCCGCCGATCCCACAGCAACCGGCCCGCCGAACTCGCCGAGCTTGGCGCTGAACCGTACGGTGCAAACCTCAGCGCCGCTTGCCAGCAGCGTCCCGTCCAGCGCGGACGGACCGCTCTTCAACGGCAGGTAGTCGGCGATGCGCACCTGCGACGCGCCGCTGCTCACGTCGCGGGTGATGCCCGCCAGCCCGCCCAGAGCCCCGCCACCGAAAGGCGAAACTGGGCGCCCGGCGGCAGGTTCTCGCCGCCCAGCGTCACCGACTGCCCGGCCATCTGTGGCAGCGTGAACGGGGATGGCGCGCCGCCCTCAATCATCACCTGTGCACTGCCGAAATTGGGCCCCTTGGCATGGGCGGTGAGGGGAGTGATGGCGGCGGCAAAAATCACGAGGGCCAACACGATGAATGACCGTACGAGGATTCGGAAGCGACCCATAATGGCTCCGGCACGGGGGATGATGGGGCTATCCTATCACGGGCTCTGGCTCAGAATCCGGTGACGGGTCCCGTCACGCTAACAGTAGAGGAGCGGACATGTTCTTGCGCTCTTTTCCAACGAGTTGGTATTGCTCGTCTGCTTCCAGGGTACATGCCCAAGGCAACGCGTCCACGGTGCAATGTAGGAGCGCAGCGGAAGGCGGAGTATCGGACGGAAGCGTCCAGTGCAGCCGGCGCCCCCCCCTGGCATTGGCTGCTCGCGGCGTCACGACAAAGAAACCACAGAGAATCAACGCGCGCTGCCTCGCCGTCAGACCTCCGTTTTGCAGGCAAATCCAATATGAGGCGCACGGAACAAGACCATAGACTCCTTACCTCCTCAATAGTGTGGACACCGCCTCCTCTATGGACTCCAGGTTCGGCGAGACCTCTTGCAGTGGCACGTCCGCGATCTGCTGCGCCAGGTCCGGGTCCTTCAGCCCGCTGCCCGTGATCACGCACACCACGCGCTTGCCCCGGAAGTCCATCCCTTCGCGCGCCAGCTTCCGCAGTCCCGCCACCGACGCCGCCGACGCCGGCTCGCAGAACACCCCCTCCGTGCGCGCCAGCATCTTGTACGCCTCCAGAATCTCCTCGTCCGTCACGGCGTCAATCCGCCCGCCCGACTCGTCCCGCGCCGCCACCGCGCCCTTCCAGCTCGCCGGGTTGCCGATGCGGATGGCCGACGCGATCGTCTTCGGGTCCGCGATCGGGTGGCCCGCCACGATGGGCGCCGCACCCTCCGCCTGAAACCCCATCATCTTCGGCAGGCGCGATGACCTGCCCGCCTCGCGGTACTCACGGAACCCGCGCCAGTACGCCGTGATGTTCCCCGCGTTGCCCACCGGGATGCACAAGAAGTCCGGCGCTTCGCCCAAGTCGTCCACCACCTCAAACGCCGCGGTCTTCTGGCCCTCCAGCCGGAACGGGTTCACTGAGTTCACCAGGTTGATCGGGTACCGCTCGCACAGCTCGCGGACCAGCTGCAAGGCGCGGTCAAAGTTGCCGTTCACCGTCAGCACGTGCGCCCCGTAGGCGATCGCCTGAGCCATCTTTCCGGCGGCGATGTTTCCCTTCGGGACAAGCACCAGCGTGGTCAGGCCGCAGTGAGCCCCGTACGCCGCCGCGGACGCGCTCGTGTTGCCCGTGGACGCGCAGGCGATGAACCTGCTCCCCGCCTCCAGCGCCTTCGCGATGGCCATCACCATGCCGCGGTCCTTGAACGACCCGGTCGGGTTGCAGCCCTCCATCTTGAAGTACACGTCGGACGCGCCGATGTCCCGACCGATGCGCTCGGCCTTGACGAGAGGAGTACCGCCCTCGCCCATGGTGATCATGGGCGTCTGGTCGGTGATGGGGAGGAACTCGCGGTACCGCTGGAGTAAACTCGGCTTCACAGGCCACCTCGGTGGCCTATTCTGTACCACAGCGGCGTTGCCTGGCAATGGGACACGGCCTATGATCCCAGGATGTCTTGGACGTTGATCTCTAGGTCTGGCAGGGCTTGCGGCGCGAAGCGCTGGCCCCGGTGGAAACGTTGCACCTGCTGGTAGCCTGTCGGCAAGGGAGACCGATACACGTCAATGACGTCCAGTGTGAGGTCCGTCAGCCACATCTCGGGAATGCCCGCGCGAGCGTAGAGGGGAATCTTGACGTCGCGGTCGTACTCCACCGAGCTATCGGACACCTCTATGCGCAGAAGCACATCTGCGGGGCCGGGGTGGGCCTGGCGGTAGTAGTCTCGTCGCGGGCGGAGCAACATGAGGTCGGGCTGGGGTTCCGAGTAGTCTTCAAGGTACAGGGGGTTCTGCACGCGAACGATGGCCCGCCCTTGCACGCGAGGTGCAAACATATTGTTTATGATGTCCACTGTAGGGGCGTGAGGTCCGCCGATTGGCGTCATCTGGACGATCTGCCCCTCAATCAGCTCTACACGGTCGTCCTTTGTGAAGATGCCGGCTTGGGCCTTGCGGTAGTACTCGTCTACCGTGAGACGGTAAACTGTAACAGGTGTGCTCATGGAGAATCCCTACCCTACTACGAATGCCTAGGGCCATCATACGCTGGGGTTTCGCGTGGTTCAATTGAGGCGCGGCCAACTGAGCCCTACACCGCCTCCACGCGGATCAGGTTGTTCACCTCTCGCACCACCGACGACCGTCCGATGACCGCCAGCGCTTTCTGCATCCTCGCCTCCTGCGCCGGATGCGTCGTGATGACCAGCTCCGCGCTCCCCGCCGCCGGGTCCGCGTCCTTCTGCACCACTGCCGCAATGCTGATGCCGTGCTCCCCCAGCACCGTCGCGATCAGCGCCAGCACTCCAGGCCGGTCAACCACGTTCAGCCGGAGGTAGAACTGCGTGGAAAGCTCGGCCATGCTCCGCAGCCGCAACCCCTGCTCCTCCGGGCCGTCCGCCGCCGACGCAGTCATCGGCTTCTGCTCGCCGCCGCAGATCGCCCGCGCGATGTTCACCACGTCGCCCAGGATGGCGCTCGCCGTCGGCCTTGCGCCCGCGCCCAGGCCGTGGAACGTCACGGTGCCCGTCAGGTCGCCCTTGATCTCAATCGCGTTAAACGCGCCGTCCACCTTCGCTAGCAGCGTTTCCATCGGCAGCAGCACCGGATGCACCCGCACCGTCAGATTGCCCTGCTCCTTCGTCGCGATCGCCAGTAGCTTGATGGCGTAGCCCAGCTCGCGCGCGTAGCGAAAGTCCTTCGCTCGCAGCCGCGTGATCCCCTCGTGCGGCACGTCCGACGCCGTCACGCGCGTATGGAACGCCAGCGTCGCTAGCACCGCCAGCTTGTACGCCGCGTCTATCCCCTGCACGTCGTTCGTTGGGTCCGGCTCCGCGTACCCAAGCTGCTGAGCCTGGCCCAGCGCCACCGCAAAGTCCATCCCCTTCTGCGCCATCTCCGTGAGGATGTAGTTGGTGGTGCCGTTGATGATCGCGCGGATGGAGACGATGTCGTTGCCAAGCAGGTCCCGCTGCAGCGGCCCGATGACCGGAATGCCACCGCCGACACTGGCCTCAAAGCGGAGTTGGACGTTGTGCTCGTTGGCAAGCGCGAGCAGCCGTGGGCCGTGCTTGGCCATGACCTCTTTGTTCGCCGTCACCACGTGCTTGCCCGCTCGGAGCGCCCGCTCAATGTAGCCGCACGCCGGCTCTTCACCCCCCAACACCTCAACAACGATGTCCACGTCAGGCGATTCCAAAACCTGGGCCGGGTCGGTGACAAGTGGAAAGGGACGAGTCGTGAGGGCGCGTGCCTTCTTTGGATCGCGGACTAGCGCCCGACGCAGCGCGAGCGGCGCGCCCGCCCTCAGCGCCAGCGCGTCCGGTTTGCTCAACAGGCTCTCGGCAACCCCGCTTCCCACCACGCCCAGACCCAACAAGCCGATGCCAATGGCGCGCTGCGTGCTCATCCCCGCAGCTATCCGGCGGGCTTGGCCGGCTGTTGTGGCTGCGGTCCTGACTGAACGGGCGTGCCCTTGCGAAGCTGCTGGACGATCCACGTGTACTCGTCCGAGCCGAACTTCGTCTCTATAATGCTCTTCGCGCGTTGTTCAGCGACCCACTTCGCAAGGGCCTGCTCTTTGAACAGCTTCCGCTGATCATTCGAAAGCTCGCGAGCGTCAGCGCGCTCAGATACGATGTACAGCGTGTACTGCACCGTCCCCGCCTGCCCGGGTGCTCCCTGTACCGCCTCGTTCTGCGGCTCCGAAAGCTCCCCCACCTTGAGCTTGGCGGCCACCGCGTCCAACTGGGTATAGATGCCTTTGGGGAACCAGCCAATCTCGCCTTCTTTGCGCACCGTCTCCGAGTCTGTGGAGTACTTCGCAACCAGGTCCTTGAAAGCTACGCCGCGTTCAAAATCCGTTCGTGCCTCTTTGGCAAGCTGCTCGTTCTTCACCGCGAGCTGGTAGAGGTGGTACTGCGGCGCAACCGACGGGGTCTCCGTGCTCAGTCGCTCGCGGACCTTCTCCCGCAAGAGACTCGCAAGGACCAGCCTGCGATGCTCCGTCTCATTCAGGCGCGTGCTGGACAGGAGGCGACGGTAGCTCTCTTTGAACTCGCGGTCAAGCTGGTCCTGTGGCGTGGTATCGTCCTTCTTGCTCCCCAACAATGTCTTGCGGATATCTTGCGTGATCTCATCCTCGGTCACGCTGATCCCCAGGTTCGGCGCAAACTGCCTGATGACTTCGTTCTCCATCAGGAGGTTGACCACCTGAAAAGGAAGTTGGGAGAGATCCAATCCCTGGCCGCCGCTGCCGGCCGAGTAGCTCCGGAGGATCTTGACCAGGGCGCCCAGGGTGTAGCGGGTGTCATTCACCCGCACCACCGTCTCGCGCGGCGGCCCCACGAACGTGGTGTAGTAGCCGATCAGGAGGGTCGTGCTAATGAGCGCCAGCCCGATCGCTCCGGCAAAGATGAACAACCGTGTGCGGCGTCGCTCCTGCTGAATGCGGGACCGACGCCGTCCTGCGACTGGCTGGTTGGCTGTTTGCGAGTGGCGTTGCACCATGCTGACACGTCCAGCTACACCAGAGTGGGCGTCCCCGAGCCTGGCCCCTAGCCCGCCGGGGGCTGCGGAGCTGTCACTTGCGCCGCGGGCGTGGGTGGCGTGGCTGGCTGGGTTGCCGGTTGCTGCCCCGGAGCCGTCTGCTCTCGCGGAGGCATCCCTGGAGGCATTGGAGGCATTCGGCGGTCGCGGAAGAACGGCTCCCGCGCCATCTGACCAACGTAGGGGAGCAATGCTAGATGCCGAGCGCGCTTGATGGCCGTGGTCAGCGCCCGCTGGTGCGGGGCACACGTCCCGGTCTTCCGGCGCGGATCAATCCGGGCCGTCTCGGCAAGGTACCGCCGGAGCCGGATGGCGTCCTTGTAGTCAATGAAAGGCACGTGCTCAACGCAGAATCCACAAACCTTGCGGCGCGGCGGAAAGAACCGCCTGCCGCGGCCCCGGGGCCGTGCTCCCGCTCCACCTGCCCCTCCGCCTCCCCCTGCTGTTGGCCTTCTGGCGGGGCCGCCGCGTGGCGTGCTCATGGGCTTACTCCTCGTGTCTCGGTCTCGTTTGGGCATCACCCAACGGCGATAGCCCCAGGTCAGGTCACGTAATGCTATCTACGCTCGCGCGCCGGTAACGGGTTTTGCTAGAACGGCAGATCCTCGGCATCCACCGGAGGCGCCCCGCCACCGGTATCGGGCGGCGCTTCTGCCTGTCCGGCGGGACGGTCCCCTAGGCGGTCCAAAAACAGCACGCGATCCGCCACGATCTCGTTCACGAACCTCGTTTTACCGTCGTTTCCATCAAAGCTGCGCGACTGGAGCCGTCCCTCCACATACGCCCGGCGGCCCTTGGCCAAGTACTGGTTGACCTGCTCTGCCAGCTGCCTAAAGGCGACCACGGTAAACCACTCGGTCTGTTGCTGTCGCTCCCCGGCGGCGGTGGTGTTGCGGGTACTCGCAAGCCGAAAGGTCGTCCGCGCTATGCCGTCGGCAGAGTACCGCATCTCCGGGTCGGTCCCCAGGTTGCCGATGACGATGATGCGGATGTGCCCTACCACGCCAACCTCTCCCGGTTACTGAGCAGGCGCGGCGGGCACTGCCGCCGCAGCCACAACGGGCACCGCCGCCGCTGGCACAACGGGCACCGCCGGCCTTGCGGGTACTGTCGCCCCTGGCTTTACAGGCGTCCGACGAGGCACGCGCGCCTTCGGTGGACGGACATCCAACTCCACGAGCAGGTAGCGCAGCAGGTCGTCCGTGACACGCAAGAGCGTATTCAGCTCCCGCCCAACCGCAAGCTGCTCAACCTGGAACTGGAGGTGGACGTAGTTCCCCTCGTTCATGTGCTTGATCGGGTAAGCCAGCTTCCGGAGCCCCCAGAGGTCCTGCTTCCCGATTGTGCCGGTATGCTCGGTGATGATGCGCTGCACGCGCTCCAGCACCGTAGTCACCCGCTCCTCCAAGGCAGCGGGGCTGAACACCAGAGTAAGCTCGTACGTCTTAGCCGTTTGGGGCCTCCTGCGACTAGCCTCGTGATTGCGCGGGCTTGACGGTTACCATAGAGGCATAAGTATAGCATGGGCATTCGGTCAGGCCAAGGCCGCGCAATCAAAAGTGGATGCGCGCGAGTCCTTCCGTTTTCTCTAGCTTCTTGCCGGACGCAACGTTTGCTATTCTGAGCGGAGCGAGGAATCTCTCCCACGCCGCGAACTGCCCATCGCCGCCGCCGTAGGCCCCCGCGTCCTAAATGTGTAGGGCCGCAAAGCCGCGGGCCCCACTATTCCTGCACGATCCCCCTTGTCCCTCAAAGCGCCCCCGATGTCATTCCATCCACCCCCGCCGCCATTCTGAGCGGGGCGAGGAATCTCCCCCACGCCGCAAACTGACCAACGTGGCCACCGCAGGCCCACCGTCCGCAGGCAGCTACCCCCCCGCCCACGGCCACCCCGCGTCGCTCGTGATCCCCGGCACCGGGAACGCCGACGCCAGCTCCATCATCGTCCGCCGCGTCTTCGCCTCCACCTCCGGGTCGCGTATGTGCGTCAGCACGTCCACAATCGCGTTCCCGATGGCCTCCATCTCCTTCGGCCCCATCCCGCGCGATGTGACCGCGGGCGTCCCAATGCGCAGCCCGCTCGTGACGCGCGGCGGCTTCGTGTCGTACGGGATTGCGTTGCGGTTCAGGTGGATGTTGGCGCGGCCCAGCGCCTCCTCCGCCTGGCGGCCCGTGATATCCAGCTTCGTCAGGTCAACCAGCAGCAGGTGGTTGTCCGTCCCGCCCGAGACGATGCGCATCCCGCCCTTCTGCAACGTCGCGGCGATAGCGCGGGCGTTCCCCACGATGCGGTGCGCATACTGCGTGAACCCCGGTTCCAGCGCCTCCTGGAAGCACACCGCCTTGGCCGCGATGACGTGCATGAACGGCCCGCCCTGCGCCTGCGGGAACACCGCCCTGTCCACGTCCCTGGAAAGCGCCTCCGTGGACAGGATGAACGCCGCCCGCGGTCCCCGCAGCGACTTGTGCGTCGTGCTGGTCACGATCTGCGCGTGCGGCAGCGGCGACGGGTGCGCGCCCCCTGCGATCAGCCCTGCGATGTGCGCCATGTCTACCATCAGCGTCGCGCCCACTTCGTCCGCGATGCTCCGGAACCGCGCGAAGTCAATCGTCCTCGGGTACGCCGTGTACCCCGCCACGATCACCTTGGGGCGGTGCTCCTTCGCCAGCCGCTCCACCTCGGCAAAGTCAATGCGCTCCGTGTCCCGGTCCACCCCGTACCCAATGATCTTATACAGCTTGCCCGTGAAGTTCACCGGGCTGCCGTGTGACAGGTGCCCTCCCTGGTCCAGCCGCATCCCCATGAGCGTGTCGCCGGGCTGGAGCAGCGCGAAGTACGCCGCCATGTTCGCCTGCGTGCCGGAGTGCGACTGTACGTTGGCGTGCTCCGCCCCGAACAGCCGTTTGGCTCGTTCTATCGCCATGTTCTCCGCGATGTCCACGAACTCGCAGCCGCCATAGTACCGTCGTCCTGGATAACCCTCCGCGTACTTGTTCGTCAGCACAGAGCCGGACGCCTCCAGCACCGCCCGCGAGGCGTAGTTCTCCGACGCAATAAGGATGATGGACTCCTGCTGCCGCCGCAGCTCCTGCTGGATGGCCGCGGCCAGCTCCGGGTCCTGCCGCTGGATGGCGGCGGGCACGTCAAGCCTGGTGGGAATGGTCATGGTTTGCTCCTTTCGCTTATCCCCCTCGCCATTCCGGGGGGAGCGAGGAATCGCCCCTACGCTGCGAACCGATCGTCATCGCCGCCGTAGGTCTGAACATCCCCCCTTTGGCATTCCGAGCGGAACGAGGAATCTCCCCCACGCTGCGAACCGATCATGTGGCCGCCGTAGGCTCAAACATTTTCCTGTCATTCCGAGCGAAGCGAGGAACGACGGGGAGGCACGAGGCCCTTGTGGCCGGCACGGGCCGACACGTTTAGCGTCGGCCACCGCGCCGAGGCCCAAACGACCGCCCCGACCCCCTCCGCCCCCCGTACCCCGGACTCGGCGGCGCCGTCTCCTGAGGGCTTACCTTGGGAATCTCCTGCCGCTCTCTCCCTGGGCCAACGGTCATGGAGAGCGCGGCCGCGGCCAGGTCAATGGGGTTGTGTTGCTGCGCCAGGCGCTCTACCAGCGGCTTAAACGAGGCCCCGGCGTCCTGTGTAACCAGTTGCGAAAGGTGCGCTGCCAGTCCCGCCCGCTCGGCCTCCTCGGCCTCCGCGACCGTGGGCAGCTCCTTCCGCGGGATGCGCACGCCCGTCGTGTTCTCAATGACCCGCAGCAGCGAGAACTCGCGCGGGCCAACCAGGGTGATGGCCTCGCCGCTGCGCCCCGCGCGCGCCGTCCTCCCGATGCGGTGAATATAGCTGTCCGGGTCCTGCGGGATGTCAAAGTTGACGACGTGGGACACCTCCGAGATGTCCAGGCCGCGCGCCGCAACGTCCGTCGCCACCAGCACTTCCACGCGACCGGCGCGGCTGGATTCCATGACGCTTTCTCGCTGCGACTGCGTCATGTCGCCGTGCAGCGCCTCGGCTCGGTAGCCCCTCCCCTGCAACTCCACTGCGAGGGCGGCGGCCATGCGCTTGGTGGCGCAGAACACCAGCGCAAGCTGCGGCGACTTAGTGTCCAGCAGCCGCACCAGCGCCTCGGCCTTGTACTCGCGCGGCACCAGGTAGCACGACTGGTCCACCGTGGGTACCGTGATGGCGCGCGGCCGCGACAGAATGATGCGCTCCGGCTCTTTCAGGTGTCTTGCGGCAAGCTGAAAGATGGCATCGGGCATGGTGGCCGAAAAAAGCGTGGTCTGCCGCTCCGCCGGCGTCTGGCGTATGATGCGCTCCACGTCCGGCAGAAACCCCATGTCCAGCATCTCGTCCGCCTCGTCCAGCACCAGGTGGTGGACGGCATCTAGAGTGAGCGAGCGCCGTTGCAGCAGGTCCAGCAACCGGCCCGGCGTCGCAACAACCACGTGCACACCGCGCCGCAGTGACCGTATCTGGTGCTCGTACCCCTGCCCGCCGTAGATGGGCAGCACTGTCATGCCGACAAACTGGCCGATCTCCGTGAGATTGGACGCCACCTGGAGCGCAAGCTCGCGCGTCGGGCTGAGCACCAGCGCCTGGACGCGCGGCATCGCGGTGTTGACGCGCTCGGCGATGGGGATGCCGAACGCTGCGGTCTTGCCCGTGCCCGTCTGCGCCTGGACGACCACGTCCTTGCCCGCAAGCAAACGCGGAATGGCTTGCACCTGGACGGGCGTGGGCTCTTCATAGCCCATTGCCTCAATGGCGCGCAAGACGCGTGGGCTTAGGCCGAGTTCAAGAAAACCTGGCATAGTCACCTCTGTATTTAGTGTACGCGGCTTGGGCGGTAGGGCGCTAGCGGGGCGTGACTCCACCTATCCCCCAGTCAGCAGGTGCGCCGCCTCTCGTCGCACCGCCTCCATCACCGTCTGCAGCGGCACGCCCGTCCGCTCAGCTATTGCCCGGCAATCCTCATACTCCGGCGCCACGGCCACCGCCTTGCCGTTCCATTGCTTCACCTTCACCGACACTGGCCCGTAGTTCGTCTCCACCGTCACCGACTCTCGCGGTGCCTCGTGCCGCGTGATCGGCCGCGTGCGCACGCCGAGCGTGGACGTCTCCTTGAAGATGAGCTCTACCGCCCGCGCCTCCAACGCCGCGGGCAGCATCACGCTCAGCAGCGTCGCGGGCCGGTTCTTCTTCATCTGGATCGCGCTGAACCACACGTCCAGCGCCCCCATCGCCAACAGCCGCTCCTGCACGTACCCGAACACCTGCGGCGACATGTCGTCAATGTTCGTCTCCAGCAGTGTGATGGGCCGCGCCGGCGCATCGCCGCCCGACGGCGCCTTCTCGCCAACCCAAAGGCCCACCACGTTCGGGTGGTTCGGCAGCTCCCTTGTCCCCAGCCCGTACCCCACGCGTTCCAACCGCAGCGTGGGCCGGTTGAAGTCCGCCAGCGTGGTCACCAGTGCCGCGCCCGTGGGCGTCACCATCTCGCCGCGCACGTCGCCCGGCGCGAGCACCGGCGCGTTGGCCCGCGCCGCGATGGCAGCCGTCGCTGGCCCCATCGCGGGCAGCGGCCCGTGTTCCGACCGCATCGTCCCCGACCCCGACGGCAGCGGCGTGGCGCTCACCCGTTCCACGCCCAACAGCCGGAACCCCGCCACCACGCCCACCACGTCCACCAGCGTGTCCAGCGACCCCAGCTCGCACAGCTCCGCGTCCAGGTTGTCCGCCGAGTCCTTGTGCGCCACGCGTTCCCCCTCCGCCAGGTTCTTGAACACCGTCAGCGCGCGTTCCTTCACAACCCCATCCAGGCCGCTCTCCTGCACAAGCCGCCGGAAGTCGCGCCAGGTCATCTTCTCGCCCTTCAACTCGCCTAGTTCCACCTTCAGGTGCGTCCCGTGGACGCCGCCCCGCTGCGCATGCGACGGGATCAGCTCAAACCCGCTCACCGGCAGCTTCGCCAGCTCCGCCTGCAACGCCGCGAGCGGCAGCCCCGCGTCCAGCAGCGCCGCCAGCAGCATGTCCCCGCTCGCCCCGCCAATCAGGTTCAGAAATGCCGTCTTCACCATGTCCTACCTCTCGTCAAACAGGCCACAGCACGTGAGCAAGCACAGTCCCCCCTTCCCATTCGGGAAGGGGGCTAGGGGGGTTAGGTCTCTCCGCGGGCGTGCCGCCTCTCTGGTCTGGTCAAATCTTTGGTGATTATCTACTTGATTCGGGTTTCCCGAATCAAGTAGATAATCACCCTTGCATTTATTACGAGGAACGCCTTGCTTAAAACGCATTCCAGAGTGTGGCACCAAGTGCAAGTAAGGCAGCCGGAACAGTGAATATAAACCCAACGATCACAATGGCAGCGTTGTCTCCCCAGCCAGGAGTGAATGTCACCGCGGCGAGGAAAAAGGCAAATGCCCCTGGTCCGCCCAAGACGCGGAGCGCGGTGCCTACCATCAGATTTTTCGTTAGAGATAGTATGCCGCCAGTAATTGCCATGAGGGCGAGAATCATCAAAAATACGAACTCCGGGGTCATGAAGGGATCAACGCCTTCTGACAGCCCTAACATCGGCGCGAAGAGATTGATGATGCCGCCAAGAATTCCCAAAACTGCCGCTCCAATTCGCATAAGCCCGCTCTTACCCGACTTCCCTTCTTTCTCCGCGTCTAGGTCCTCCAAGATATGGGATCCCTCCGTTTTCATCGTCTGCTGGGCATCGCACACCACTGCCATAGCCGCTTCGCGTGACCAACCATGCTCCTGCTTGAGGTCCCCCGCGACCTGTCCAGGCGTCGCGCCGTTGACAAGTCGGTTGGCCATTTGGTGGACGAGCTTTGGTATTCAGCATCTGTCCAATGATCGGCGCTTGCGTCACCCATTTTGCGTTCGTTCATAGCCACATTCACCCCTTCGTCGCCATCGCCCGCACCGTCGTCCACAGCGCCGCCTGCCGGTCCCGCGCCACGTTGTTCGCCTGGATCATCGTCACGCCCGCCTCCACGCCAACCCCCCGAAAAAAGTCGTGTCCCTTGATCGCTATCAGCCCATGATGAAGAGAACAAGTGTCAAAGCTTTCTAGGAGGAGCGGGAGGAACCCTCTTTACAAAGAGGGTTCCTCCCAGGTAGATTATCGGATAGGTTTCTCACCCAATACAGCCATTCGTTCCTTCCCCAGCACGTCGTTCAGGCTCCCGCTGCGGAACCCCGCCAGGTCCAGCGTCACGTACCCGTACCCCAGCTTCTTGAGCTGCGCCACCACCCGCTGCCGCGTGCCCTCCTCGGTCAGCCGAGGTAGCTCTGCCAGCGGCACCTCTATCCGCGCCACCGTTCCGTGATGCCGCACGCGAAGCTCCCGGAACCCCAGGCCACGCAGAAACGCCTCCGCGCGCTCAATCTGGCTCAGCGCCCGCACCGTCACCGGCGTCCCGTACGGGATCCGCGACGACAGACACGGCTGCGCGGGCTTGTCCCACGTCGGCAGCCCCCGCTCGTGCGACAGCTCCCTGATCTCCTGCTTCGTCAGCCCCGCCTCCACCAGCGGGCTGCGCACCCGCCGCTCGTTGGCCGCCTGGCCACCAGGCCGGTAGTCCCCCAGGTCGTCCACGTTCGTCCCGTTCGCCACCCACGCGTAGCCCAGCTCAGCCGCCAACGGCGTCAGCTTCGTGTACAGCTCCGATTTGCAAAAATAGCAACGGTTGGCGGGGTTCGCCACGTAGTTCGGGTCGTCCATCTCCGCCGTGCGGATGACGCGGTGCGCGAACCCGAACTGCCTCGCCAGCGCCCCCGCCTCCTCCAGCTCCGCCTCCGGCACTGCGGGCGACGCCGCCGTCACCGCCATCGCCCGCTCCCCCAGCGCGTCATGCGCCGCCACCGCCAGGAAGGTGCTGTCTACGCCCCCCGAGTAGGCTACGATGACCGATCCCATTTCGCGGAGAACGCCGCTGAGACGGACCTGCTTCTCACTCGTCGTAGTCATGGTCATTGCGCGCCTCCTCGGTTATCCTTGGTCCCCGATGCGCCCTCTCGCCTCGTGGCAACGCCGCGCGCACCGCCTCGCTCAGCGTCCCCGCCTCCACCACCTCCAGCCCCATGTCCGGCAGCGCCTGCCCCCGCGTCGGCGGTACGATTGCCCGCCGGAACCCCAGCCGCGCGCTCTCCCGCAGTCGCCGCTCCATCTGCGGCACCGAGCGCAGCTCGCCGCTCAGGCTCACCTCGCCCACCGCCACCGTGTCCACGGCTAAAGGCACGCCCCGCAGGCTGGACGCCACGGCAAGAGCCACCGCCAGGTCCGCCGCTGGCTCCGTGATGCGCAGCCCGCCTGCCACGTTCGCGATGACGTCGCACCCGCCCAGAGGCAGCCTTGCCCGCTGGCCCAGCACCGCGCACAGCATCACCAGGCGGCCCTGGTCAAGCCCGCTCGTCAGCCGCCGAGGCGCCGGGGCCGACGTCGGCGCCGTCAGCGCCTGCACCTCCATCAGCATCGGGCGCGTGCCCTCCAGCACCGGCACCACCACGTCGCCCACCTGCGCCGTGCTGCGCGCCGCCAGCATCAACCGCGACGGGTCCGGCACCTCCACCAGCCCCTCCGCCCCCATCTGGAACACCGCCACCTCGTTCGTGGAGCCGAATCGGTTCTTCGTGGAGCGCAGCAGCCGTAGCGGCCCCGACGACTCCCCCTCCAGGTACAGCACCACGTCCACCATGTGCTCCAGCACCCGAGGCCCGGCCACGTCGCCGTCCTTGGTCACGTGGCCCGCGAACAGCACCGGCGTGTGCGTCGCCTTCGCCCACTGCATCAGCTGCCGCGTGCACTCCCGCACCTGGTTCACACTACCCGGCGCCGACGGCATCGCGTCGCTCCACAACGTCTGGATGGAGTCCACCAGCACCGCCGATGGCGCCATCCGTCCCAGGTGCGCCATGACCGGCTCAAGCGCCGTCTCGTTGAGCAGGAAGATGCCGCGCCCGTCAACGCCCAGCCGCTCCGACCGCAGCCGCACCTGGTGCCCCGACTCCTCCCCCGACACGTACAACACCTCGCCGCGCCCCGCGAGCGCCGAGGCCACCTGCAAAAACAGCGTGGATTTCCCGATGCCCGGGTCCCCCGCCAGCAGGATGACTGATCCCGGCACAATCCCGCCGCCCAGCACGCGGTTCAGCTCCGCCGACGGCAGCACGATGCGCGGCGCGGCGGCCGCAGCCACGTCCGAGAGCTGCACCGGCTGTGCGGCTGCGGGCGCCACCCATCGGCCGCGTCCACGATGCGCGGCAGGCGCCTCCACCAGCGTGTTCCACTGCCCGCACGCCGGACACTTCCCCGCCCAGCGCGGAGACTCGTTCCCGCACTCCTTGCAGAAAAACCCACCCTTCCGTTCCGCCTGCGCCACACCAACTCCTTCGGGGAAATGCTCTCCCCCTTGACGCGTGAGAGGCAGCGTGGAAGTAACGCGCCGCTCTCACAACTCTTCCGACCTTTGTCAGACGCTCCTCAGGATTCTTCCTGTCCGTTTTGATATGGGGGAGAGGAAGGGAGCACCTGTTCCGGCTCAAGCGTTGAGCGACTGCCATCTCCCCCGTGCTCACGCCATTGTATCAGACGCCCTTGCGCCACTAGGTCACTCCCGGCGCCCTCCGATCATCCCGAGGGAGTCCTCTTCTGGAGAAGGACGACCGAAGAATCTTCGCCACGTTCTACCAGGTAGGGGCGCATGGCCGTGCCATCGGTCCCAACTAATTGCTGAGAATCGCTCATGCCAATAGCGACTAGCACCCTAAAGGATGAAGATGGAAGAACAGGCTGTGGCTTCCAGCTGCGCGTGACCTCTCCCATGCCCCTCCCCTCAAGGGGAGAGGAGAATGTTGTCCCCCTTCCCTGCAGGGAAGGGGGCAGGGGGTTAGGTTCGCGAAGCGCCGATGAGCGGTTTACCGTGCCAGTACAGCAAGTCGTGAATGGAATCGGATTTAGTTGGAACCGATGATGGCCGTGCGCCCTCCCAGTCCCCCAAACAAAAAGGGCGGGAGAACCTCACGGCTCTCCCGCCTTGCCTCGTCGTTTTGCCGGGACGCGCTACGCCCTCGCCGCCGCCGTTGCCTCAGCCTCCGCTGGCGCCGCGCTGCCGCGGACCACCAGCTCGTCCCCCTCACGGTCAACCACCACCGTGTCGCCGGGTTTGAACTTGCCGTTCAGCAGCTCCTCGGAGAGCTTGTCCTCCAGCGTATTCTGAATCAGCCGGCGCAGCGGCCGGGCACCCAGGTTCGGGTCCCACCCCTTCTCCGCCAGCCACTCCTTCGCGGCCTGCGTCACCGTGAAGTCAACCATCTTCTCCTTGACCTGCTTCCGCACGGCGTTCAGCATGAGGTCCACGATGGACAGGATGTGCAGCCTTGACAGCGAGTGGAACACCACCGTGGCGTCAATGCGGTTCAGGAACTCCGGACGGAAGAACCGCTTCATCTCCCCCAGCACCTTGTCCTTCATCCGCTCGTACGCCTGCTTGACGTCCTGCTCGTCTTCCTTCTTCGTGGAGAAGCCAATGCCCGTCTCTCTGCGAATCAGGTCCGACCCAAGGTTGCTCGTCATGATGAACACCGCGTTCCGGAAGTCCACCTTGCGGCCCTTCGCGTCGGTCAAGTGGCCGTCGTCAAAGAGCTGCAGCAAGATGTTGAACACGTCCGGGTGCGCCTTCTCAATCTCGTCCAGCAGGATCACGCAATGCGGCTTGCGGCGCACCGCCTCCGTGAGCTGCCCGCCGTCGTCGTAGCCGATGTAGCCCGGCGGCGCGCCAATCAGGCGGGCCACCGTGTGTCGCTCCATGAACTCCGACATGTCCAGCCGGATCATCGCCTCGTCCGAGCCGAACATGAACTCGGCCAGCGCGCGCGCCAGTTCCGTCTTGCCCACGCCCGTCGGCCCCAGGAAGATGAACGTCCCCACGGGCCGCCTCGGATCCTTGATCCCGGCGCGGGCGCGTCGCACCGCCTTGGATACCACCACAATCGCTTCGTCCTGTCCAATGATGCGGCCGTGCAGGTGCTCCTCCATCTTGAGCAGCCGCTGCGTCTCCGCCGCCTGCAACCGCGCCACCGGAATGCCGGTCCACATCGCCACCACCTCGGCCACGTCCTCCGGCGTCACCTCCGGCTTCCCCGCCGTGCGGCTGTTGCGCCACTCTTTCTCCATCGTCTCAACCTTCTCGGCGAGCTTCACCTCGCGGTCGCGCAGCTCCGCAGCGAACTCGTACTGATGATTGGCGATGGCCTCGTCCTTCTCTTTGCGAACGCTCTCCAGCGCCCTGCCAAGCTCCTTCACCGAGAGCGGCATGGTGGTGGTTCGGATGCGCACGCGCGACGCCGCCTCATCAATCAGGTCAATCGCCTTGTCCGGCATGAACCGGTCGGGAATGTACCGCGCCGCCAGCCTCGCCGCCATCTGCACGGCCTCATCCGTAATCGTCAGCCGGTGGTGCTCTTCGTACCGGGTCTTGACGTGGCGCAGGATCTGTACTGTGTCGTCCGCCGTTGGCTCCTCCACCAGCACGGGCTGGAACCGCCGCTCCAACGCGGGATCCCGCTCAACGTACTTCCGGTAGTCGTCCAGCGTCGTCGCGCCGACAATCTGCATCTCGCCGCGCCCCAGCGAAGGCTTCAGGATGTTCGCCGCGTCCACCGCGCCCTCCGCGGCGCCCGCGCCCACCAGCGTGTGCATCTCGTCAATGAACAGGATGCAGTTGCCGGAGGTCTTCAGTTCGTCCACAACTTTCTTCAACCGCTCTTCAAACTCGCCGCGATACTTCGTGCCCGCCACCGCAGCGCCCATGTCCAACGTCACAATCCGCTTGCCTTGCAGCGTCTCCGGCACGTCCCCGGACACGACACGCTGCGCCAGCGCCTCAACAACCGCAGTCTTCCCCACGCCCGGCTCGCCGATCAGCACCGGGTTGTTCTTCGTCCGCCGCGACAGGATTTGAATGACCCGCTGCAGCTCGTTGTGCCTGCCCCACACCGGGTCCAGCTTGCCCGACCGCGCCAGCGCCGTCAGGTCAACGCCCAACTGGTCAAGCGTCGGCGTCCGGTTCGCGGACCGCTGCGCCTGCTGGCCCTGGGCCGGGTTTTGGCTCAGAATCCGCTGCGTCTCCGCGCGGACCTTCTCTAGCGATACCCCAAGGCTCTCCAGCACGCCCGCCGCAACGCCCTCGCCCTCGCGCATCAGTCCGATCAGCAGGTGCTCCGTGCCGATGTAGTGGTGGCCCATCCGCCGCGCCTCGTCCACCGCCAGCTCAATCACCTTCTTCGCGCGGGGCGTCAGGCCGATGTTCTCACCGCTCACCGGGCGTTCGCCGCGGCCAATAATGAACTCCACCGCGGAACGCACGTTGCCTAAGTCCACGCCTGCGTTCCCCAGAACGCGCGCGCCGACCCCCTCTGTCTCCCGCACCAGTCCCAGCAAGATGTGCTCGGTCCCGATGTAGTTGTGGTTGAAGCGTATCGCTTCCTCTTGGGCAAGCGACAGCACCCGGCGGGCCCGTTCCGAGAACTTCTCAAACCTGCTTGCCATTATTGACCTCCTGGAGGAGGACTTGAGGTTCCGACCTCTGTGCTGTCGTCACCGGCATCGTCCGTGTCCCCCACTTCCCCCACCGCCTGCCGCAAGCTAAGCCCAAGCCGTCTCCGCTCGGTGTCAATTCGGAGGACCTTCGTCATGTACACGTCCCCTTCCTTTACCACCTGCTGCGGGTTCGTGACCGGCTTGGAGCTCAGCTCCGAGATGTGGATCAGTCCCTCCACTCCCGGCTCCAGTCGCACAAACGCACCAAATGGAGCCAGCTTTGTGATCGTGCCCTCCACTATCTGGCCCACCTGGTAACGGGCCGCCACCGTGTCCCATGGGTGCGGCTGCGTCTGCCGCAGACTCAGCGAGACCTTCCCCGCCTCCCGGTCCACCTTCAGCACCAGCACCTTCACCTCGTCGCCGACCTTCACCACCTCGTCGGGACTCCGCACCGGCATCCACGACATCTCGGAGATGTGCAGCAGCCCCTCCACCCCCCCCACGTCCACGAAGGCCCCAAAGGAACTCAGGCTGTTCACGCGGCCCGTTACGCTCGCTCCCTCCTGGAGGCCCTCAATCGCTATCTTCTTGCGCTCCGCCCGCTGCACCAGCCACGCCGCCTTCTCTGAAAGAACCACCCGGTGGCGGGCGCGCTCAAGCTCCAAGACCTTTACGCTCACCGGCCTTGGCAGGCCGGCCTGTCCCGCTTCCTCGCCCGGTTGCAGCGCCTGCCTCGTCTCAGGGGCGAGCTGTGACATCGGAATAAACCCCTCCACCCCTCCCACCGTCATGACGGCGCCTCCCTTGTTAGTGCCCGTGATCATTCCCTCCACGACGCCGTTGCCGTCCAGCGCGTCCTGAAGGATCTTCCAGCCTTGCTCGCTCCGCGCCCGGTCAAAAGACAGCACCGCCGGGCCCCGCCGCCCCTCCGGCTCCACCACCACCGCTGCCACCTTGGAGCCGACGCTCAGCCTCGCCCGGTCCTGGGAGGCCATCGTCAGCATCTCGCTCTGCGGTATGACCCCCTCCGACTTGCCGCCGACGTTGATCAGGAGCGCGTCCGGCGCAATGCTCATCACCACGCCCTCTATCAACTCGCCACGGCGCAGGTCCTTCCACCCTCCAACCTCTAGGAGCAACTCCTCCATCGTGGGTGGCCTAACCTGCTGATCCGGCTGAGGACTGACCACGTAAAGTTCCTTCACACCTGCTACCGTGCTCACATTATAGGCGTCTCTTTCCAGGAGTGCAAAGCCGACGAAGTGCGATAAATTGGGCGCGGCGCAAGGTGGAAACCCGCCGTGGAATACCCCCGCAGTCTCGCCCCACGCGGGTGGCGCTGTTCCAACGCGAGCCCTCCTCGGTGTCATTTCGACCGAGTCCCGCCGCCGTCGGGGCGACTCATCGCGTTGCTCAAGGGCCGGCCGGGAATCTCCCTCGGCTTCCTCCTTTCGGCGTGGCCGCCTGGAGCGCCCACACTTCGGCACACTCATCCTCATCGCCCTTCTGAATCCGCCCCGCGCACTGGTCGTCCTGAGGGCCTCTGAACAAATGCCGCCATTCTCCCGACTCATCGGGATCAGATGATGGAGTCCCTCTCCGACGCAGGGAGGGACTGGGGAGAAGTGGGTGGTGAGGCGTGCCCGTCCCTCTCTCGCTCGTGCCCCCCTCCGCGCACACCCGCTTCGCGTGGTAACATGAACCATCCTTAACGGAGCGCATCGCCATAGCGACCACCGTTCGCGCCGAGCAGCCCGGCGTAGCCACCGTACAGTGGGAGAGCCTCCGATGGTTGAACATCGAGCGTCCCACCCGTGCGGAGATGACGCACCTGCGCCAGGAATTCGGTTTCCATCCTCTCGCCCTGGACGACTGCCTCAGCCGCATCCAGCTCCCCAAGATTGACGAGTACCCCAACCACATCTTCCTCGTCTTCCACTTCCCCCTTTTCAATCCCGCGCTCCGCCTAACCCAACCAAGCCAGGTCGCCATCTTCGCCGCCGGGGGCTACATCGTCACCGTCCACCGTGGCGAGCTCCGCCCCCTGACCAAGCTCTTCCAGGACTGCATGCAAAGCGAGACCATCCGCCGCGAGCTGATGGGCCGCTCCTCCGGCCATCTCCTCTACCGCATCCTGGACGCCCTGATTGACGATTCGTTCCCCACCCTCAACAAGGTCGTCAATAACCTGGACCGCATTGAGGAGGGGTTTTCTACCAAGGAGCCCGGCCGCATCATCCGCGACCTCTCAATCCTCCGCCGCGACATCGTCGCCTTCCGGCGCATCATTCGCCCCCAGGTGGAGGTCATGGAGATCCTGGAGCGCAAGGAGTACCCCATCCTCCGTGTGGACCCCGACGTCTATTTCGGCGACCTTGCCGACCACACCCGCCGCATCTGGGAGGAGCTTGAATGGCTCAAGGAGGCCAGCGACGGCCTGAGCGACACGGTCCTCGCGCTCCACGCGTTCATCACCAACGACGCATTGCGCGTCCTCACCCTCCTGTTCACCGTAACGCTGCCGGGCGCCCTCCTCTCCAGCCTATACGGCATGAACATCCCGCTGCCGTTCCAGCATAGCGGCTGGGCGCTGCCCATCGTGGTCGGCGCGAGCCTCCTGCCCACCGTGGCCATGCTCTTCTGGTTCCGCCGCAAGGGTTGGCTCTAGCCACAGCACTGTCCACGAGAGGCTTTCGCCCACTGTTCCTTCGCCTTCTGGTTCCGACATGCGTGGTTCTCCTTCATGGCGGTTGATAACCATAAAGGCCTTGCTATCCTTTCGCTCGTTTCCCCTCTCCATCGCATGGAGAGGGGAAACGAGCCTGCCCCGAGCGCAGCCGAAGGGGGTGAGGTTGGCAGGGTTCGGCGGGGCGTCCCTCCGCTCCTCAACACCAACGCAAGAGAACGACGGAGGAGGACAAAGCCCAACACCAAATCCCTTCCCCCTTTGACGGGGGAAGGGATAGGATGGGGGTGCCCGTATCCCCGAAGCAGAGGACACCCGCCATGCGTCGCGCCGCACTCATCTACAGCGACATCCTCTCCCAGCACGTCCTGCGAGAGAACCACCCCATGGTCCCCACCCGCCTCCGCTACACCTACGAGCTCATTGACGCCTACAGCGCGTTCCAGCACCCCAACGCCCGCCTCGTGGAGCCGCGTCAGGCCGCCGTGGACGAGCTGCGCCTCTTCCACTCCGCTGAGTATATAGACGCCGTCCGCGCCCTCAGTGAGGGCGGGCGACTGGAAGACGCCGCCAAGTATGGCTTCTCCGCCAAGGGCGACAACCCCATCTACCCCGGCATGCACGACGCCGCCCTCTGGTCCACCGGCGCCTCCGTGCGCGCCGCCGAGCTGCTGCTGGACAGTTCGTGCGACGTCGCCTGCAACTTCTCCGGCGGCCTCCACCACGCCATGCCCGGCAACGCCTCCGGCTTCTGCATCTTCAACGACCCCGTCGTCGCCATCAAGCTCCTCGCCAGGCGCGGCCTCAAGGTCGCCTACGTCGACATTGACTGCCACCACGGCGACGGTGTCCAGTACGCCTTCTACGACACCGACCAGGTCCTCACCATCTCCCTCCACGAGTCCGGCCGCTACCTCTTTCCCGGCACCGGCTTCCCCGAAGAGCTCGGCACAGGCCGGGGCCGAGGCTACTCCGTCAACGTCCCGCTCTTCCCCTCCACCGGCGACGCCCTCTACCTCTGGGCCTTCCGCGAAGTCGTCCCCCCGCTCGTCCAGGCCTTCAAGCCCGACGTCCTCGTCACCCAGCTCGGCATAGACACACACTTCAACGACCCGCTCACGCACCTCCAGCTCACCGTCCAGGGCTTCGGTCAGGCCGTTCAGGAGCTCGCCGCCCTCTCCCCCGGCAAGTGGCTCGCCCTCGGCGGCGGCGGATACGACATCTCCGCCGTCACCCGAGGCTGGACCATCGCCTACGGCAAAATGCTGGAGACCGCGTGGCCCGAGCAGGTGCCCGCGTCCTTCCAGGAAAAGTACGGCCTCAAGCTCCTGCTTGACACCCCACCCGCCGACGCCGACCTGGCGCGCCGCGCCCAGGCCCGTCGCTACGCCGAAGAAAGCGTCGCCGCCGTCCGTCGCGCCATCTTCCCCTTTCACAACCTCTCCGGCATGGCGTAGGCCCGCTCCGTCCAGGTTCGCGGCAAAACGCACCAAACGCAAAGGATGGCTGCGGGCGTCATAGCCTCACAATGTGCATCACCCCATTCGTTCCGCGGGCAGAGCCTCCTCGCGTCACGTTCCCGCCCGGCCTAGCCGTCCGGAGAGGCCATCGCGCGCCGTCTCGGCGACCCCGGCCCGCTCTCGGCCTCTTCGGTAGCCTGGTCGCTCAGCGGAACCCGCGCTCTCAAAAATTGAGGATGCGTCAGAATCACCAGTCCTACCGCGCAGACGGACGACGCGCTCATGATGAGAAGGGCCTTTGGCCCTCCCATCCATGCGGCTAGCGCCCCGGCCCCCAGCGTGCCGATGGGCACCAGCCCGCGGTTGAGCAGGTAGATGCTCATCACCCGCCCGCGAATGTGGCGCGGAGCGCTGAGCTGGAGCAGCGTCTGGTTCTGCGTCTGATAGGTCACGCTGAACACGCCTACGATCACCCCGAACAACGCGGTCAGGCCCGCCCAGCGTGACAGGGAAAAGCCAACTAGCCCCAGCCCAAACGCCACCGCCCCCATCACCACGGGCCAGCCATAGCCATTCTCCCGACGGATTGACGCCACCACCAGGGCGCCGGCCAGCGCCCCAAGCCCCACGCACGTCAGCAGCAACCCCTGCAGCCTCGGGCCTCCGTGCAAAACATCCTTGGCGAAGATCGGCATCAGGCTCGTGTACGGCATCGCCAGGGTCAGTGGGACCAGCGCCAGCAGCATCAGCGTGCGGATGTTGCGGTTGCCTCCCACGTACTGGAAGCCGGACTTGATGCTTGCGAAGAAAGGTTCCCTCATGCGGCGCATCGCCTCCGAACTGCGGTCCGGGATGCGGATTTGGATGGTCCAGACCGTGGCGAAAAGGTAGAGACCCGCCTGCGCATAGTACGACCCCTGCGCGCCGACGAACGCGATGAGCGTGCCTGCAATGGCCGGCCCGATCGCCCGCGAGATGTTGAGCGCCGCCGAGTTGAGCGCCAGCGCGTTCAGCAGCCGCTTGTTCCCAACGATGTCGCCGATGAGCGTCTGGCGCGCCGGCTGCTGGAACGCCTGCACCGTCCCCGCGAGAAAGCCCGTCACGTAAATGTGCCATGGATGCACCTGGCCGGTCAAAACCAGCGTGGCGAGGATCACGTTGAGCAGCGCGTTCGTCCCTTGCGCGATGATGAGCTGCAGCTTCCTGCCCGACCGGTCCGCCACCGCTCCGGCGATCACGCCGAAGAACAAGAGCGGCAGGCCGCGTATCGCCGTGGCAAGGCCAAGCTGCAGCGGCGAGCCGGTGATGTGGTATATGAGCCAGCCGCGGCTCACTTGGTCCATCCACTGGCCCATGCTCGTGCTGATCTGGCCCATCCACAGCAGCCGGTAGTCCCGCACCTGCAACGAGGTAAATGTGGATAGGTTGCTCAGACGGCCCATGCGGCTCCGCTTTGCTTTCCTCGGCTCCTGTTCGGCTTCCGGTGTCCGCTGAGTCCCCGTACGCGCCTCCCTCAACTCATTGAGGAGAACGGGCTCGCCAACAAACGCATAGCATAACCTTTTTGGTATCCGAAGGATAGAACCAATGCCGGCGGTTCAGGGATGATACCATTGCTGGAGGTATGAGACCTGCCTCGGCGCGACGCATTATGCACTCCGGCAATCAACGCTGCTAACGTCCGTGTGCTCTGCTGCGTTATCTCCAACGGGCACCCATTCGGCGGAAACCCGAAGACCAACAAAACGCCGGTCCGGCCGGGGAAGCGACTCGGCGTCAACAAGCTGCGTCTAAACTGGGAGAGGTACAATAGCAGCAAACGAGCGGCAAGCGCTTCCTTTAGGAGCAAAAGCCATGATGAAGTACCGCGTAACCCTACTCGCGCCGGTGGCGGCCTTGGTCGTCGCTGTCGCTGTCGCCTGCACCCCCAGCGCCCCAGCCAAAACATCGTCGCCCGCCCTATCGGAGGCTGCGGCCCCCGCACCCATCACCCAGCAAAGCCCAGCGGCCACCCTCCTCAGCGCCAACGCAGCCGCCGCTACGCCGCCGAACGGCGCGCAGCCCCAGCCGGGCAAGGTCATCCCCTCCACCCTCAACACTGTGGAGATCGTCAAGCTGCTGCGTCCCTCCGTCGTCCACGTCCAGACAGAGTTGGTCGCCGGCCTGGACCGCTTGGGCAGGCCAGCGACCCAGACCGCCATCGGCACCGGCAGCATTGTGGATGGCCAGGGACGTATCCTCACCAACAATCACGTCGTAGAGGGTGCGCGAAAGATTACCGTTGCTCTGGACGATGGCCGCACCTTCACCGCGCGGCTCATTGGCGCGGACCCCCTGAGCGACCTGGCTGTCATCAAGATTGACGCCGACAACCTCACACCCGTCAGGCTCGGCGACTCCGACGCCCTCCAGGTGGGCGAGGACGTGGTCGCTATAGGCTTCGCCTTGGACCTGGAAGGCGGCGCCTCGGTCACCAAGGGCGTCGTCAGCGCCCTGGAGCGTTCCGTGGACAGCCTGGAGGGCCTCATCCAGACCGACACCGACATCAACCCGGGCAATAGCGGAGGGCCGCTGGCCAACTCCCGAGGCGAGGTCGTTGGCGTGAACACGCGCGCGCTGCGCGGTTCGCCGGGCAGTATCGGCGGGCCGGAGGCTCAGGGCATCAACTTTGCCATCTCCATCAACCAGGCCAAAGCCATCATGCAGAGCATCCTTGAGAAGGGCCACGTCGTCCGCAGCTACCTGGGTGTGAACGCAGTCACCGTGACGCCGGCCACAGCCCGCAGCTTCAACCTGCCCGTGGAACGTGGCGTTGTCTTGCAGAGCGTGGCGCCCAATACTCCCGCCAGCCGCGCCGGCCTTCAGGCCAACGACATCATCGTCGCCATGGATGGCAAGGCCATTAGCAACTTCCCTACTCTGCTGCGGCTCCTCACCGTCAACCCACCGGGCGCGAAGGTCAACGTTGAGTACTTCCGAGGCACGGAAAAGCGCAGCGCGGACCTCACCCTCGGCGAGCGCCCAGCGCAGTAACATCAGTACTGCGCCTTCGGGGCCGCCCGCAACGCGCAGAGGCGGGGTAACCCCCATCGGTTCCGACTGCTAACCGTTGAGCAAAGAGCTAAACACCGTTCATTGACGAGACGCCGAGAGGGGCAGGCCCATGGGCCTGCCCCTCTCGGCGTCGTTGCCATGAGGTTCAGGGCTTTCTTCAAGAATCAGTCGGTATCAAAACCAGGCCGTAGGGGCGTCTCGCACGCCCCGTAAAAACAAACAGGGAGGGCGCTGATGGCCCTCCCTGTTGCTCGTCTCGAACCAATGCTCAGGATGCTTTGCCCTTGCCTATGTCTCCCAGGTCCAAGTTCTCAATGAAGTCCTTGAACGCTGAGAGCTTCTGGATCTCCTCCGCCTTGACTTGGCTCGTGCCTTCTTTGGTCGGCTCGCCGCGGTCCGCCGGCGTGATCGGCTTGCCCTCCTTGTCCATCAACACGCTTGCCTTGTCCAGCACGGCCTCTTCAACAAAGATTGGAATCTTAAAGCGTACCGCAAGCGCCAGCGCGTCGCTGGGCCGCGAGTCAACCTCGATCGTCTTCCCGTTGGCCTCCAGCATGATCTTGGCGAAGAACGTATCGTTCTGAAGGTCGTTGACCAGAATGTGGCGCGCTGCGGCGCCCAGCGTCGTGATGACGTTCCGGAGGAGATCGTGCGTCAGCGGCCGGGGCACCGTGACTTCCTGGAGCTGGACGGCGATCGCGTCCGCTTCCGCAGGCCCAATCCAGATCGGCAGGTAGCGGTTAGACGTCTTCTCCTTAAGGATGACCACCCGCTGGTAGTTCATCATGCTGACGCGGATGCTATCAATCGTCATCTCCAACATCGCGAAGCCTCCCTAAGGCAACCATGAACCGATTGTAGTCCCGGCCCTTGGGGGTGTCAATTGCGGGGTCGGCGGGCAACTGCCAGCACGGCGGATCCCGGTCGCGCCAACCCGGCCAATCTCCCACTCGCCCAGCAGTCAGTCGTCGTGAACCCAGGCCGCTTGGTCACCTTCTCCTTCCGACGCGCCTGCGGATGGCATCGTGGGCGAGCGATCCCGAAAGGACAGCAAAGCACCGCGGAGAAGAGGGAGATATCGACGGACGACCGAAGGAGGGGACCAGTGGCGCAGCATGAGGGGGTGAGGTGGGAGGGGCGAAGCCCACCTCAACGATCATGGAGCGGAACCCCGGCGTTAGCTTCCTTGTCCCTGCCCACCCACAACCGTATAATGAGCGTCGGACGCAGCGCGGCCCACCAGCAGTGGAGGGCGTCCGTTTCGGCAAACTCGCGCACAAGGAGAATCGGCCATGCCCCCTACCCCACTGGCGTACTTCGGCGGCAAGTTCCTGCCGGTCACCGAGGCCAAGGTCGGGCTCATGACCCACGCCCTCCACTACGGCACCGCCGTCTTTGAGGGCATCCGCGGCAACTGGAACGAAGACGAGGCCAAGGTCTTCATCTTCCGCCCGCGGGAGCACTACGTCCGCTTCCTGGACGGCGCCAAGATCCTGCGTATGAACCTGCCCGTGACCGCCGACGACCTCACCCGCCTCACCGTGGAGCTGGTGGAGCGCGGCGACTACAAAGGCGACCTCTACATCCGTCCCCTCGCCTTCAAGAGCTCACAGCTCGTCGCCAACCTCAAGCTCCACGAGATTGACGATGACTTCGGCATTATCGCCGTCCCCTTCGGCGCCTACCTGGATAGCTCCGTCCTGCGCTGCGTCACCTCGTCATGGCGGCGCATGTCCGAGACCATGATCCCGCCTCGAGTCAAGATCAGCGGCCTGTACGTCAACAGCATCCTGGCCAAGACTGACGCGGTGCTCGCCGGGTTTGACGAGGCCATTCTTCTCAACGAAGAAGGCTTCGTCTCTGAAGGCTCCGGCGAGAACCTCTTCATCGTCAAGAACGGGGAGATCATCACACCCCCGCTCTACAACGGCATCCTCCCCGGCATCACCCGCGACACCGCGATCGAGCTCGCCCGTCGCGAGTTGGGCCTCACGGTGACGGAGCGGTCCATCGGCCGCGCCGAGCTCTACCTCGCCGACGAGCTGTTCCTGACTGGCACCGCGGCCCACATCACCCCAGTCGGCGAGTTGGACGTTCGCAAAATCGGGAGCGGCGGCGTCGGCCCCGTTTCCAAGCAGCTCCAGGACCTCTACTTCAACGTCATCCGAGGCAAGGTGCCCAAGTACCGGCACTGGTGCGTAACCGCCGTGCCCGCCGCGTTGGCGCCAAAGTAACCTATGGCTTGCCTCGCCTCGCTTCGGACGCCTGTGGCCGCCGGATGGCGCGGGCGTGCCTTGGGATGCTTCGCCGGAGGCCTGGCGTGGTGAGCGGAATTGGCGAGGACTATTTCCTCCTCTGCTTCCTCAGCTCAATGGGCGTATTGCAGATCGCCGCAGCCTACGGGCGGCTCCACGGCCTTCTCCTGCTGCGGGCCCGCGTCCCATCAGCGGCTCTTGGGCTGCTCCTCGTGCTGGCTGGCTTCTTCTGGTTCTTCCTGCCAGGCCCGCGCCTTGTGTCGGACACCGACGGCGGCCTTGACGGCAACCAGCAATCGCTCTACTTTGCGCTGAGCGCGGGCGCGGCGCTCGCCGTAACCCTCTTGCTCTCCTCCCTCGTCAACCGCCGTCGTTTCAGCGGGCGGGGCGTCGGCTCCGGACTGGACGCCCTGCGCCAAGCGACCTACCTTCAGGCTGTGCGTGGGAGCTTGGCCGGACTGCTCGGCTCCCGGCCGCGCGCGAGGCGAGTGGACCGCACGGAGTCCAGTTCCCTGCCAAGCTAGCCCCGGCGTTCGTGTGTGGACTCCCCGGTCGCCTCGCGCTTTCTCCACACGGTTGCGAATCGGACTCCCGAGGCTAATACCGATCCGCCACAAAGGAGCTACAAACTCTTAGGAGAGTTATCCCCCTTCCCTTTAGAGAAGGGGCTAGGGGTTAGGTCGGTGGGGCGGAAGGGCCCGGCAAGCGCGTGACGCGATGCTTCAGTGCAATGTATTGCGTTGCCGAAGCGAACGGGTATGGCAAGACCGGCTACCACGCAAAAGGTGGAGAAGATGGTCCACGCGCTAGAGAGGGCTGACATTGCGGTGGTGGCCTGGCTCAACGCCTGGGCCGGCCACAGCGCCTTCGTCTCTGCCCTAGTGCGGTTCATCGCCGGCGACTACATGGCGCCGGTGCTCCTCTCACTCATCGTGCTGGGCATGTGGGTCGCGCCGCGTGATTCAGCCCTCAGGTACCGGTACCAGCGCGCCGCCATTACGGCGGTCGCGGGGATGGGCTTCGCCGCCCTGGTGGTCATCGTCATCAACGGCGAGATGTTCCGGCCGCGCCCGTTTGTGGAGCAGACGTTGACGTTGCTCTTCTACCGCCCGTCGGACTCCTCGTTCCCATTGCACGCCGCGGCGGTGGGCTTCGGCCTCGCGACCGGCGTCGCGCTCGCCGACCGGCGCCTCGGCATCCTGGCGGCGGCGCTGGCGGCAGCGTGGGCAGTGGCGCGGGTCACGGCCGGCGTGGCGTACCCCACTGACGCCCTGGCTGGAGCAGCCATTGGCGTGGTTGTCACCCTCGCGTTCTACGTCGTCATGCTGGCCCTGGACCCGGTCCTGCGCTACGTGCTCGGGTGGGCTCGGCGCCTCTACCTGGCGTGACCAAAAACGTAGGGGGGCGATGCCATGCATCGCCCCCCCTACAAAAGGCTGCCTCGCGATCGTGACCCCTACTTGACGAACTTGCCGAGCATCTCCCGAATAGCTTCCACCGTCCACGTCTGGTAGATGGGGTAGCGGGGCGTCAACCGCTTGCGCGTCTCGGCGCGAATTTCCTCGTCCGGCTTGCCCTTCAGCTCTTCAGCCAACTTTTCCCGCAGTTCGGCCATGTCCTTGGTGGCGCGCTCAGGCCGCTCAATGAAGTGCCCAAGGTACTTCAGCTCCTTCGTGTAGAACACAAAGGTCGGGATGGACATGAACTGCCCCTCTTTCAGGAACTCGTTCATCATGTCCAGGTGCTGGTCGCGCGGGAACACCTTCAGCTCCATGCCGGACGCCTCCGCGATGCGCGCGATCACCGGCATCCCGCGGTAAACGTCCGGGCACCAGTCCTCGCCCAGCACCAGCACCTTGGCCGGGCCGCCATCCTGTCGCACGCCGCGCCGGAAGAACTCCACGTCCATCGGCGTCAGTTGCGCGGATTGGTAATACGCCTCAAACTGATCCTTGTTCACCTTGATGGTCTTGGAGTAGTCCTGGTAGCTCAGCCCCTGGGCATACCGTTGCGGGGTCACCACGCTGGTCTTCTGGGTTGTCACCTCTCGCCCTCCCTCTTGTGCGATGTATTGGCCTCGCTTATGCGCTGTTTGCCCCTGCGAGCGACACGGCCCGCTCACGCAATGTATCAGCCGTGCTCGCCCTCAAAGCCCTGTTCAACCCGCCCGTCCGGGTATACCACGATAGGGACGGCGTCGCCGTACTTCTGAGCCTCGTCTAGGTAGTCCTGATTGTCGTCTACCTGCCGCTCTTCAAACGCAATGCCCTGGCTCGCCCAAACCTGGCGAAGCTTCTCGCACGTCGGTCAGGTGGCCAGCGTATAGACGATTGGCTTCATAGAAGACCCCACGGACTCTCTCTAGTTGGGCCTATCATAGCGGAATTGAGGTCTATCTGTCATCACTTCCGTACTTTCGCGCGGCAACCACCTCATCATCGGTTACCGAGAATCCGGATGCCAGTTCTAGAAGCGAACCTCTAGGCGCTCTGTGATATTGGTGGAAAGATGAACGCACAGCCAGGTCGAAGAGGGCGCTCCTCAGGCCGGGGTTTTCCTGGGGCCTCTGGACCCATAAGGGGATCGTGGCTCACGCCCAGCGTGGTCGTCGCTGGCTGCCAGAGAGCTATTGTAGCAACGCGGCGCTGAGAAGACTTGGCATGATAGCGGTGAAACCGTGAGAAGGATGCGGCTAGTGCGGCTGATTGGGGCCTCGGTTCTGGTCATAGCTGCGATTGCAGCGATGGCGCTGGTAGCAGGCCGCGGGGCCGACGGTGGCGATGACGATGAGATCGACAACCCCAAGCCCGTCCACGGGCGGGATGTGGGAGACGGCACGAAGTTGTGGGTCTTCGTGAGTCCCCATCGTGCCGACGTCGGCTCGTCCGTGCCCAACCAGTGCGTTGACGGGGACCAGCTTGGAACCCTCCCCCAGTTCGCTAAACCCAGGGCGAGCAGCCTGACCCTCTCCATAAACCGTACCAACATCCCCTCATACCTTAACAAGGACGCTGTTACCGGAGCCGTCAAAGCCGCCTGTGGCGCTTGGGACGCTGTAAACACGGCAAGAGCCTACTTCATCGTGAACAACACCGGCGGCAAGTCAGGACCGCTAGCCGACGGCGTCAGCTCCGTGGGCTGGAGAAAAATGACCTCCGGTACCCTTGCCGCAACCTGGGTGTGGATGGACAGTAGTGGCAACGTGGCCAAAGCGGACATCTTTTACAATACGCTGTACAGTTGGGCCTTGTTCGCCGCGTGCGACGCCGCCTCCAAGCCCATAGACATTCAAGGAGTAGGCACCCACGAGGTCGGGCATGCCATCAGCAAGGACCACCTCTCCGACACCTACCAACATGCCACGATGTACCCCAGCGCCTGGCCTGGCGAGATCAAGAAGCGCACGCTTACCACTGGTGAGGTGAGTTCAAACGTCTCGTAAACGCTTGAGCGCCACCGTTCATAGCGGAAGTAATGAGCAAAACAGAGACCACGGGAGGAACGTAGCCTGCTGGGGCCTCCTGCTTTTCCTCGTAGCACTGTTCATGGGTACCTCATGCGAAGGGCGTGGCACCTCCAGCCAGCAGGCAGGCAACGGAGATGGGGCCAAAGACCCACCTGCGCTCTACCAGTTGGTGCTTGAATGGGCTGTCCTCAACAAGCCCCTCCCAAGTCAGACCGCGGACCTGCCTTTTCCGAACCGGAACCTGCTCCAGGACCGGCAAACGGTCCGCCTATCGCAAAGCGGTCTTCCACGGGGCGTCACCCTCTCTTTGCCTGACAGGGACGTGCAGGTCCTATCCGAGGATGAACTGCAAAAGCAGGCCGAGCGGTCCGGCCGGTTCCCGGCCCGCCGGTTTGGCGAGCTTGTCGTCTCGGGGGACGAGGTTGAACTGGAGCTGGCCTGATTTGCGCCAAAAATGTCGCGGGAGCTCCCACTGAGCGGCGTTGGAGTAACCCTCCGATTCCGCTGGCAAGATGGCGCGTGGCGTGTGCAGGGACTCAAATGCCTGCGGATCTCTTGAGTTCGTCCCTTGTCCCCTTCCTGTGTGCGTTCTATACTGGTACGCGTCCAGGGTGGAGGGAGCCCATGCGCATCGCCATTATCAACGTCACCGGCTACGCAGGCGTGGAGCTGGCCCGCATCCTCGCGCGCCACCCGCACGCCGAGATCGTCTCCGTCACCGGCCGGAGTGAGGCGGGCAAGAAGCTCAACGAAGTTTTCCCCCACCTGTGGGACCTTGACATAAAGATTGAGCCCGAGGTCACCAAGAGCGTGGACCTCGTCTTCTCAGCCCTGCCCCACAAGGCCAGCGCCGAAGCCTGCGCCCCGTTCCTCAAGCAAGGCGTCAAGGTCATTGACATCAGCGCCGACTTCCGCCTCAAGAACGTCGCCGAGTTTGAGGAGTGGTACGGCGTCAAGCACCCGTGCCCTCAATATCTTGAACAAGCCGTGTACGGCCTCACCGAGCTGTACCGCAAGGACATCGCCACCTGCCAGCTCGTCGCCAACCCGGGCTGCTACCCCACCAGCGCCATCCTCGCCCTCGCGCCCGCCGTTAAGGAGGGCATCGTCCATTCCGACTTCATCGTTGACAGCAAGTCGGGCGTATCCGGCGCGGGCCGCGGCCTGGGCCTCGGGGCGCACTTCTCCGAGGTCAACGAGAGCGTCTCCGCCTACGGCCTGGACGGCCATCGCCACCTGCCGGAGATCACTCAGGAGCTCCGCGCCGCCGACCCGTCCCAGGAGCCGCGCGTGACTTTCCTGCCCCACCTCATCCCCATGACGCGCGGCATCCTCAGCTCCTGCTACGCCACGCTCAAAGACGGCGCGGTGCCGGAGGGCCCCAGGGGCAACCAGTTCCTGCGCGAGATGTACCTGGACCACTACGCCAAGGAGCCGTTCCTGAAAGTCGCCAAGTCGCCGCCCGCCACCAAGCACACCCTGGGCAGCAATGACTGCATCGTCTATCCCGCGGTTGACCAGCGCACCAACCGGCTCATCGTCGTGAGCTGCCTGGACAACCTGGTCAAGGGCGCGGCGGGCCAGGCCATTCACAACATGAACCTCATGTTCGGCCTGCCGGAGACCGAGGGCCTGCAGCAGCTCGCGCTCTACCCGTAGCGACTATGCGGAGGACCACGTAGGGGCGACTGGCCAGTCGCCCCTACGTTTTGCCCGCCCGTGGTAGTCTATACAGAGCACCAGCGAAAGCGCTGCCGTGCATTGCCGTACCTTTTCCAGGGATGCCACGCGGTAAACCCTGGGGAGTGTGATCGCCGCGCCCCCATCGTCTAGCTGGCCTAGGACGCCACCCTTTCAAGGTGGAGACCAGGGGTTCGAATCCCCTTGGGGGCACCACCTAGCTGCTGCGCTAAGCACCACCGAGCGAGGCGGCAGTGGTTGTTAGGACTCCGCCTAACATGGCCGGTTTATGGCTTCCGCGAGCCGAGATCACCGGCATCGCGGTACAGGGCTATAAATCGCTGGTAAATGAATGCCACATTGAAGTTCGGCCTTTGACGCTGCTGGCCGGAGCCAACAGTAGCGGCAAGTCAAGCATGATGCGCCCCTGCTTCTGCTCAAACAGACTCTGGAATCTTCTTACGACCCTGGCCCTCTTTTGCTTAGTGGGCCTCATATCAGTTTCTCCTCTGTTGACCAGTTCCTTTCACGAGGGAACGAGTCCGTTCCCCCCAAGAGCTTCGCGATCAAGTTAGACAGCCTGGGTGAAAGGTCGCTCGAGTTGCGCTTTGAGCGGCTCCCAAAGGGTGGTGTGAAAGTCGCTGAAATGAATTACCGCCTCGAAGAAACGTCAGTCACGCTGCGCCCCAGTATGAAGGGCGAGAAATAGTAAAAGAACTGGCTCCTCTAGTCCGCAACCCCTCTCTCTCACACCAGCTGCAAGAAGGCGGCAATTTTTGGATTGTCCAAGACAGGTGTTTTTTGTCGGTTGAGGCGCATGCTGGAAGTTGGCGCTATTCACTTGCCTTCGGCTGGGCATTTGAAGACATGATTCGCAGCGTAATCCATGTGCCAGCGCTTCGTGGCAACCCGGAGCGTGCCTATCCGATTACCGCGGTTGGCCCTCGATTTTCTGGGACGTTTGAACATTACGCCGCCAGCATCGTGAACCAATGGCAAGAAAGCAAGGACGAGTGTGTTACCACACTAAGCGACAATTTACGGAGATTGGGTTTGACGTGGAAAGTGACGGCCAGCGCAGTTGACGATGCCCAGGTTGAACTGCATGTTGCACGGCTGTCACAACCCAGGAGAGGGGGGGCACCAAGGACATGGTTAGCATCGCTGACGTGGGCTTCGGCGTCTCCCAGGTGCTCCCTGTGCTCGTTTCCCTTATCGTGGCAAGGCCAGGACAGCTTGTGTACATTGAACAGCCGGAGTTACACCTACGCCCACGAGCACAAGTCGCCTTGGCACAGATCCTGGCAGACGCCGCGAAGCCTGGTGTCCGCGTGGTGGCGGAGACCCACAGTGACCACCTACTGCTCGGCATCCAATCACTTGTTGCCGAAGGGGAGCTTTCCCCCGATCTCGTCAAGCTGCACTGGTTTGGGCGCGGCCCCGACGGGGCGACTAAGGTCACAAGCGCCGACCTGGACGAGAGGGGTGCGTATGGCGAGTGGCCGGAGGATTTCGGAACCACTGCACTAGCAGAGCAATCGCGTTACCTGGACGCAGTCCAGCCGAAGCGCAAAACAGGATGATATGCGCCAGCGCGACGCCAAACGATTAGTGATTGACACCGATGTGGTAAGCGCTGCGAGTAGTACCGGATCAGAACGAGCCGGTGCTTGTAGAACATTCCTTGACACGATGTACAGTACTTTCCACCGTGTGGTTCTGACCGAGAAATGGATAGACGAGTGGAAAGACTATAGATCAAGATACTCATCCTTGTGGCTAACAAAAATGTACGGGAAACGACGAGTTGATAACGATATCGCCTTGCCGCCCTCACAAACGCTTGAGGAGCGAGTCTGCGCTGTAATTCCAACACTAGCTGCTCAGAGGGCTGCCCAAAAAGATCTGAACCTCATTCAAGCCGCGTTGGCTACAGACCGAAGAGTAGTTTCGTTAGATCAAGAGGCTCGTTTAGCATTCGCGACTGCTGGGAAAGTCATTGCTGAAATCGGTGCTACGATATGGGTTAACCCTGAGATGGAGTCGGAAACGCCAGTCCAGTGGCTTCGCAGTGGCGCGCCAAACGAAACTGCCAGGCAGCTAGCGTCCCTTCACTGACAATCTGCGAAAATCTGGGCAATCTGCGGATTGAAGGAGCACCCCATGCGCGTCCAAGTCTTCACCGGGCGCGGTTGCGCCCACCTGGACGACATCGCCAAGCTGGTCACCGAGTCGGTCGCCGAGGACGGCGGCTCCGACCTCCAGGTTGAGTTCTTGCAACTCTCCGACTACGACGAGGCCAAAGTAAGAAAATGCTTCGGCTCGCCTACCATCCGCGTGGACGGCGTGGACATTGAGTACGGCGACCGCGAGCCGCTGGAGTACACCACCGGCTGCCGCTATTACAACACGCCGGATGGCTGGAAAGCCTTGCCGTACCGCTCCATGCTGGTGAAGGCCATCCATCGTGCCAGGACGAGGCCGCCTGCGAGTTCCGCCGCCCGCGCCCAACGTCCTGAGTCCGACTAGCGAGTACCCACCGACCTTGTACGCTTTGCTGCCTCGCTCGCACCAACTGTGAACATCATCCCCGTCGTCTTCCTCGGCGTGAGCGGCCTCGCCGTCGGCAGCTTCGTCAACCTGGCTGTGGACCGCCTTCCCGCCGGCCAGTCGCTGGCGAAGCCGCGCTCCCACTGCCCCGTCTGCCAAGAGCCAGTCTCTTCGCTTGACCTCGTGCCGGTGTTTAACTACCTGTGGCTGCGTGGCCACTGCCGCTACTGCCGCGCGCCCATCCCGCCCCGCTCGCCCGTCATTGAGCTCATCGGAGGCCTGCTCTTCGCCTACGTCGGGTACCGCTGGGGATACACGCTGGACGCCGCGCTGGCAGCGTTCGCCGTCATCGTGCTCATGCTCACCTTCTTCATAGATTTGGAGCGCCAGATCATCCTGGATAAAGTGACGTTCCCCGCGCTGGCCATCGTGCTCGTTGCCGCGCCCTTCGGACCGGCGGGCGAAGGCGCATCCCTCCTGTGGAGCTACGTGCAGGCCCTGGCGGGCGTCGGCGTGGGCTTCGGAGCGCTGCTCGCCATCTACCTCGTGTCGTGGCGGCTCAACGGCCAGCCCGGCATCGGCGAGGGCGACGTTAAGTTTGGCGCGCTCATGGGCGCCATCCTCGGCTGGCGGCTCGCCATCGTGGCGCTCCCCGTGGGGTTCATCCTCGGCGGCGTCTTCGCCTTCGGCCTCATCCTCTTCTGGGGCAAGGGCCGCCGCGACGTCATGCCCTACGGCACCTTCCTCAACATCGGCACGCTCATCACCTACTTCTTTGGCATACCCATCCGCGACTGGTACTTGAGGTTGCTCGGCGTGTAGTCCGGTCCGCCCTCAAAGGACCACAGATCCCCGTCGGACTGTCCCCATTCCCATTTAGGTTGGGGCGGGGCGGAGGGCCTCGTTCTCAGGCGCCGCGCTGCGGCTTCTGCGCAATCAATAGCGTCGCCAAAGCGAATCGGCATGAGTCCCACGCAAACGTGGTATCATCCCTGCGGCGCAATTGCGAGGGGGAGGCCGTCATGCTTGCGTGCGTCTTCCACGGCCCAGGCAACTTGAAGGTTGAGGAACGGCCCATTCCCAAGCCGGGCGAGGGCGAGGTCCTCATCAAGACCGGCGCGGCGTCCCTGTGCTTCTCCGATATCCGCGTCTTTCGCGGCGAGAAGAGCGCCCGCCAGGGCGTCATCCAGGGCCACGAGGCGGCCGGCGCCGTCGTATCTGTCGGCGCGGGCGTCCGTGGTATCGCCGTCGGCGAGCGCGTCGCCATCTGCCCCATCATGGCCTGCGGTGCCTGCTACTTCTGCGTCCGCGGCCTGCGCAACCGCTGCTTCAACCGCAAGACCCTCGGCTACGACGCCGACGGCGGCCTCGCTGAGTACATCCTGATCCCGCGCGAGCTTGTGGAGATGGGCCACCTCCTCAAAGTGTCCAAGGACCTGCCGGACGAGATGGCCTGCCAGACCGAGCCTTTCGCGTGCGCCCTCTACTCGCTGGAGACGTGCGGCGTCGGCGCGGGCGGTAGCCTCGCCATCGTCGGCGCGGGCCCCATGGGCCTCATCCACCTGCTGCTCGCCAAGGCCATGGGCTGCAAGACCATCATCGTCAGCGATCCCGTGCCGGAGCGCCTCGCCGTCGCCTACGGCCTCGGCGCCACCTTCACCAACAACCCGCGCCGCCACTCCCTTGCCGAGGACGTGCTCACCCTCACCGACGGCCTGGGCGTCGACGCCGTCATCGTCTCCGTCGGCGCCGTCGCTGCCATTGACAGCGGCATTCGCGCGCTGCGGAAGCAAGGCACCCTGAACATCTTCGGCGGCTGCCCGCCCGGGTCCATGCTTTCGCTAGACCCCAACCTCGTCCATTACAACGAGCTGTGGATCACCGGCACCCAGAACGCCAACCCGGAGCACTACCAGCGCGCGCTCGCCATGCTGCCCATGCTGACGCAGGCGCCCAAGCTCATCACCCATCGGTTCCCCATCGCCGACGCGCCCAAGGCGTTTGACCTGCGCTCCTCCCTGGACGGCTTGAAGGCAATCATTGACTTCCCCTCGTAAGCAGGGGCGTGAGACGCAGAACGGCTTCTTTCGGAATGGCGCCCTTGCCTGAAGAGACCTAACTGAACGACCCTGGCGTAAAATGGATTTGCTAGACGTTTTCGCCTTTGTTTGCTAAACTTACCAGTGTCTATGCTGAGAGGCGCCCCACTCCACAAGCTTGTCCTGCACGAGGCGCATATGACCGAAGCCCAGAAAAGCTCTGCGGAATACTCCTTCAAGGCCTTTGCCAACCAGGACTTCCACCGCAACATTAACCGGTACCTCATTGACGTCTCCAATATCGCCCCCGGACAAAAGGTGCTGGAGTTGGCCTGCGGGACGGGATCGGCCACCCGTCTCATCCTTGAGCGACTGCGGGGCGCGAGGGAAAGCCTCCTCATTGGCGTGGACGTTTCCGCCCAAGCCCTTCGCGAGGCCATGGAGCAGCTCGCTTCCTTCCGCGACGTCGCCCTCCAGCTCGTCCAAACGCGCGCCGAGCAGCTCTCCGGCGTCGTCAAGCAACGCATGGACCGCGTCCTGTTCCTCAACGGCATCCATTACATCGCCGACAAGGACGCGCTGCTGGACCAGGTGCGGCAAAGCCTGAAGAACGGCGGCGTCTTCGCTTTCAACACCTCCTTCTTCAATGGCGCGCACCCCGTGGAGACCCACCAGTTCTACCGCCGCTGGATGCTCCGCGCCGCCCGCACCGTCAAGACCAAGTACGGCCTCACCCCCAGAGCGTCGGAGAGGGTCCAATCGCGTCGCCAGCTTACGCCCGAAGAGTACGACGAGCTTCTCGCCCGCCACCATTTCACCATCGTGCGATGGGAGATCAAGCCGGTGCCCATCACCCTGCAGGGCTGGAAGGACATCAGCAGCTACGAGGACTTCATCCAGGGCGCCCTGCCTGGCATCCCAATTGAGCAGGCCTCCGAGGCGCTCAAGGAAGCCGTCCAGCAGGTGATGGCCGAGCTCAACCTCCAGGCTGTGCCGCGCAACTGGCTCACTGTCGTCGCCGCCAAGGGATAGCTGGCGGAGAGCGCACGGCCCATACGCCACCCTGTCGTTGAGAGCGCCCCCTTGTCATTCCGAGCGGAGCGAGGAATCTTCCCCACATTGCGAGATGATTGACGTGGCCGCCGTCGGTCTGCACATCCCAAACGCGTAGGGGTTCACAGCCACCGACCACAACACTCCAAGCGCCCTTTGGTCATTCTGAGCACGGCGAGAGGGAATCCCATCCCCATCCAGGAACCCCTGCGTCAGGTGGCCGCCGACGGAGATGCGTTGCCCACTGCCGTGGCTGAGCGTCCTCCTGCCACTCCGCTGCTTTTACCTCCTCCCCAGCGCCTCCCGCAACGCTGCGCCTAGCTCCGGGTAGCGGAACCGGTAGCCCAACCCCACAGCCTTCGCTGGCTCCGCGCGGCGGCCATGCAGCAAAAGATCGGCCTGGCGGCCCAGCGCAAGGCGCAGCGCAAACCCCGGAGCAGGCAGCCGGCACGGCCTTCCCAGCGCCCGTCCAACCTCCCGCGCGAACTCACGCTGGCGGCAAGCCGTGGGTGAGGCCAAGACCAGCGGCCCCGCCACCTCGCCGCGTTCAATCGCAAGGCGGTACAGCCCCACCGCGTCGTCCAGGTGCACCCAAGGTAACCACTGCCCGCCGCCACCCAGCGGCCCGCCCGCGAAGAGGCGGAACGGCAGCGCCAGCTTTTGCAGAGCAGGTGCGCCGCGTCCTACAACCAGGGCCGTCCGCGCAAGCACGACCCGCACGCCAAGCGCCTCGGCGCGCCTGGCCGCCGCCTCCCACTGCACGCACACCTGGGCCAGGAACGACTCGCCCGGTGCGCCTTTCTCAGTCACGCGCTCGTCGCCTTGGTCCCCGTAGTAGTCCACGCCGGATGCGCTGACCAGCACGCGCGGACGTTCCTGCTCCGCCAGGCCACCGATGGCCTCCGCGATGGCGTGAGTGGCAGCTACGCGGCTGGTGAAGATCTCGTTCCGGTAGGACAGCGTCCACCGTCGTGCCCCGATGCTGGCGCCCGCCAGGTTCACCACCGTGGACGCCCCTTGGATCTCCTTGACCCAGCGCGGTTCCACCGTGCGCGCGTCCCAGCTCGTGACGCGGACTCCCGCTGGCAACCCGGACGCGTCAGCATCGGCGCGGCGCGACAAGACCACAACCTCGTGCGCGTCGGTGCGTAGAGACGCCGCCAGCGCGCGGCCAACGTACCCGCTTCCGCCTGCGATCACCACCTTCATTTCGGCTCCCTGTTTCGGCTCGCCCGTTGTCACCATAGCACGCGGTGTATCACCATTCTAATATCAATGCTGTGTTGTAGTGGCGCCAATGCCCTTCGCCGAGCATCCCTGTTGCAAAGTGAGAAGCGCACCCACCCCAAAGGAATCCTGGGCCACTCTGAGTCCTCATAGAAGCGGGACTTCGGTTCAAACGCCGGGGAGGTGCTGGCGCCTATTTTGCGCCGACGCAAGCCCCGGCACCGGCCTTCACCGTGCCGAGGGGATTTATGCACCTTTCACAGCGTCGCGCTGCGGGCTGACTAGCGCCTGGCAAGGGCTAGCCTGCTATACTAAGCGGGAAGAGAAACCCTCAAGGGGTGGCGAGTGGAAGAGGTCTTTCGTCAGGCTATCAAAGAGCTTGAGCAGCAGCACCCCAGCGTCCTCGCGACCGTCATCCGCACCAAGGGCTCCACGCCGCAAAAGCCCGGCGCCAAGCTGCTGGTGCGTCAGGACGGGAGCGCCGTGGGTACCCTCGGCGGCGGCTGCGTTGAGGGCGACATCTGGTTCGCCGCCAAGCAGCTTCTGCGCCGCCACGGCCCAGCCGAGGTCAAAGAGTACGTCCTCAACGAGGAGATCGCCGCCCGCGACGGCCTCATCTGCGGCGGCACCATGTATTTCCTCATCGATCCCGTCTACGAGCCTGACCAGGCCCTCCCCTACGTCCGTGAGATCGCCGGCGCGTATGCGGGCGGCAAGCCCGTCGCCCTTACTACGCTCACCAGGCCACCCAAAGGCTCCGCCCTCACCGTGGGGAACAAGGTGTTCTTCCGCGAGAACGGTTCCCACGAAGGCACCCTCGGCGACGAAGAGCTGGACAAGGTTGCCGGGCAAAAAGCCCGCGAGCTCATGCCGCAGGGCAAGTGCGAGTACGTCGCCCTCCCCAACGGCGCTCAGGTCTTCGTGGAGGCGTACACCACGCCGCCCCAGCTCGTCGTCATGGGCGGCGGGCACATCTCCAAGGCCCTCACGCCGCTGGCCAAGACGCTGGGCTTCCGGGTTTTCATCGTCGACGACCGTCCCGAGTTCGCCGACCCCGTGCGCTTCCCGGAGGCCGAAAAGACCATCGTCGGCCCCTACGACACCGGCCTCGCCCAGTTCCCCGTCAACGCCAACACCTACATCGTCATCGCCACCCGAGGCCATCGCTTCGACGACACCGCCACCGAGGCGGCGGTGCGCTCGCCTGCTGGCTACGTTGGCCTGCTCGGCAGCAAGCGCAAGAGCCTGCTCATCTTCCAGACTCTCTTCCGCAAAGGCATCTCCGATGAGCGGATCGCGGCGGTTCGGGCTCCCGTCGGCCTGGACATCGGCGGTCGGACGCCTGAGGAGATCGCCATCAGCGTCATCGCCGAGATCCTGGCCGTCCGCTTCGGCGGCAGCGGCGGCCCCATGAAGATGGACGCCCGCCTGCTCGCCAAGGCCAAAGAGAAGGCCGCCGTCCCCGCCCGCTAGTTGCCGCCTCGCTCCGACCCTCGGGAGCGGTGTGAATCTTCTTTCGGCAAGGTGAAAGTTCTTTGGGGAGGGTTTGGGAACCCCTTTCTTGGATGAAAGGGGTTCCCATCGTCTCCCAGGACGAGGCGGAATGGCTCCTGGCGAAATGGTGGCCGTAGTCCTCGCCGCGGGCGAGTCCTCCCGTATGGGCCGGCTCAAAGCCCTGCTCCCCTGGAACGGCGTGCCGCTCATCCGGTACCAGGTGGACTGCCTGCGGCAGGCCGGCGTCGGCCTCGTGGTCGTCGTGCTGGGTCACCGAGCGGAAGAAGTCCGTCCCCACCTGCCCCTCTCGCCCGACGTCTGCGTCGTCGTCAATACCCGCTACCGCGAGGGTAAGACCACTTCCATCAAGCTCGGTCTCGCTCAGGCGCCGTCCGACGCCGAGGGACTGGTGCTCATGACGGTGGACCAGCCGCGGCCCGCTCCCCTCGTCGCCGCGCTCATCGCGACCTTCCGAGAGCACCGCGCCCCCGTCACGCAGCCCACGTTCGGCGGCAAGCGCGGCCATCCCATGATCTTCCGCGCCGATGTGCTCCCCAAGCTGGCCGAGATCCGTGAGGAAACCCAGGGCATCAAGCCCGTCGTGGATAACTACCGCGCCGAAGCCATGCTCGTGCCCGTGGACTCGCCCATCGTCCTGGTGGACCTGAACACCGAGGCGGACTACCAGCGGGCGAAGGCGCTGTGGACGGAGCTATCGGCATAACGCTCATCGCTTGCGCCGGGTCGCGCTCCGGGACGCTTGTTACTAGTCCTTTTATCCGTCGCCCCCGCTCCCCATCCCCAGCACCTCCGCCAGGTGCAGCGCCCGCACCTTGACGCCCTGCTTCGTCAGCCCGCCGCCGATGTGCATGAGGCAGGACGAGTCCAGCGCCGTCACCACGTCGGCGCCAGTGGCCTGAATGGCGGCAAGCTTGTCGCGCAGCATGGCCTCGGAGATCTCCGGGAACTTGACGGCAAACGTTCCGCCGAAGCCGCAGCACCACGTGGAGCGGTCCATCTCCACCAGCTCCAGCCCCTGCACGCTCCGCAGCAGCGCGCGTGGCTCCTGGCTGATGCCCAGCTCGCGGAGCGCGTGGCAGCAATCGTGGTACGTGACCTTCATCGGCGAGGGCAGCTTGAGTCCCAGGTCGCGCCGCCCCAGGACCTTGACGAGGAACTGCGACAGCTCGTAGGTGCGCGACGCGGTCTTGTGGGCCTGCTCCCGCACGCGGTCGGACTCGCGGTCCAGCAGCTCGGGGTAGAAAACGCGAACCATCGTCGCGCAGGAACCGGACGGGGCGACGATAGTTCGCCCGTCGCCGAAGACCTTGATGAAGCGCTTGGCGAGGGAACGCGCCTCGGCGTGGTAGCCCGCGTTGAACGCGAGCTGGCCGCAGCAGGTCTGCCCGGACGGGAACTGCACGTCCACGCCCGCGCGGCGCAGCAGCTTGACGGCGGCCTCGCCCGCGTTTGGAAAGAACTGGTCCACCACGCACGTTACGAAGAGGTCGGCTTCTACCATGGTGTTGGCCGAGATTGCACAGGTTGGGTTGGCGGCATTGTAGTATGGGCGACCCGCCGGGTCGCCCATACTACCTGTTGGGGCGTTTGAAGGCTTTGTGGATGGTTTTCGTTCTCCAACCATTGGGATGGGTTGTCAGCGATGTAGGTCCTGATTCGGGCCATTTCAGCATCATCCCGGATGATGTGTTCATGGTAGTTGCGTTGCCACACTGGGAGACTCTGAGCGTTCTGCAAGGTGTTGATGCGTTTCGTAACGATTGATTTGAACTGTCTAACGATAGCGCCCACTGACTGGGAAGGTGGTCCATTAGGTCGCGGCGCTGCGAAGGGGTTCTCTGGGGTAGGGGCGACCCGGCGGGTCGATCCTGCAATTGGCGAAACCTGGACAGAATTCCTGAGAATGAGAATGGCGTGGAGGTGGTTAGGCATGACCACAAAGCAATCCAACGTGACGTTGGGGCGGACGACTGCCGTACGCAGCCACTCGTCACTGACGATTTGTCCGAACACATTCAGTCGCGTCTGCCTATCCACGATCTCCCCGAACTGGCACTGGCGTTGGTAGGTGCATATGGTGACGAAGTACGCTCCGACACGAGCGTAGTCGTAGCCCTTAAGGCGAATGGATTGGCGGTGGTGAACGTCAGGGTTGAAAGGCGTCACGTGATACCTCGGTAGGATAGAGATTTGTGGTAGGGGCGACCCGCCGGGTCGCCCCTACCACAAATCGTTAGTTGAACATGATGACGGAGCGCACCACCTCACGGTTCTTCATGGCCCGGAACGCCTCGTTGATGTCCTCAAGGCGGATGCGCTTGGTGACCATCTCATCCAGCTTCAGGCGGCCCTGCTGGTAGAAGTCAATGTAGTGGAGCATGTCCACCCGGAAGCGGTTGGAGCCCATGGAGCAGCGCTGGAACTTCCGCTCTTGCAGGAACATGCTGCCGGGCAGCTCAATGATCTGGCCCACGGGAACCATGCCGATGACGGTGGCGGTGCCGCCGGACCCCAGGCAGAGGAACGACTGCTCCGCCGTCTGCTTGAGCCCGATGGCCTCAAACGAGTAGTCCACGCCGCCGTCGGTCATCGCCTTGATCTGCTCCACCGGGTCGCCCTTGGAGGCGTCAACCACGTCGGTTGCGCCAAACTGCCGGGCGGTGCTGAGCTTGTACTCGCCGATGTCCACGGCGATGATCCTGCGGGCCCCGGCGATGCGCGCGCCCTGGATGGCGGAGAGGCCGACGCCGCCGCAGCCGAAGACAGCCACGGTGCTCCCCGGCTCCACCTTCGCGGTGTTGAGCGCCGCGCCCACGCCCGTCGTGACGCCGCAGCCGATGAGGGCCCCGCGGTCCAGCGGCATGCTGTCCGGGACCTTCACAACCGAGTTTTCGTGAAGCAGCATCTTCTCCGCGTACGTGGACAGGTTGGCGAACTGGTTGATGCGCCGCCCGTCCTTGTAGCGCAGGCGGGGCGCCTCCTCCTTGGTGCGGCTCGGCTTAATCCGACACCGCGCGGGATGGCCGCTCAAGCACTGGTCGCACGAGCCGCAGAAGACCGAGGTGCAGACGATGACGTGGTCGCCGGGCTTGACGTAGTCCACCTGGTCGCCCACGGTCTCTATGATGCCAGCCGCCTCGTGGCCGAGGATGGCCGGCCCCTCCTGCGGGTACGTCCCTTCCACGAAGTGAAGGTCGCTGTGGCAGACGCCGCTCGCGACGGTCTTGACGACGACCTCGCGCGGGCCGGGCTTGTCCAGCTCAACGTCCTCAACCCTGAGGTCTTGATGCGCTGCGTGGAACACCGCTGCCTTCATGTCGTTTGTCCTTTCTCCTCGCCGGCCCAGCATGATCTTGGGGAATTTCCCTCGCAGACTAGGCGGCTCCGAGCAAATTCCTAATCCGCGAAAATCTGCGCAATCTGCGGATTAGTCATCCGCCCTGCCTAGTCGAACATGATGACGGAGCGGGCAACCTCCCGGTTCTTCATGGCGGTAAAGGCCGCGTTCACGTCCTCCAGGCGGATGCGCCGGGAGATCATCTCGTCCAGCTTCAGGCGCCCCTGGTAGTAGAACTCAATGTAGTGCAGCATGTCCACGCGGAAGCGGTTGGACCCCATGCTGCTCCCCTGGACCTTGTACTCCGGCGCCAGGCCCGTGGCCGGGAGCTCCAGCTTTTGGCCGATGGGGATCATGCCGATGATGGTGGCGACGCCGCCCGGGCCCAGGCAGAAGACCGACTGCTCTCCCGTCTTTTTGAGTCCGATGGCTTCAAAGGAGAAGTCCACGCCGCCGTCGGTCATCGCCTTGATCTGCTCCACGGGGTCGCCCTTGGATGCGTCCACGATGTCGGTGGCGCCAAACTCGCGGGCCGTGCTCAGCTTGTACTCGCCGATGTCCACCGCGATGATCTTGCGGGCGCCGGCGATGCGCGCGCCCTGGATGGCGGACAGTCCCACGCCGCCCGCGCCGAAGACGGCGACGGTGCTGCCCGGCGTGACTTTGGCGGTGTTGAGCGCAGCGCCCACGCCCGTGGTGACGCCGCAGCCAATAAGCGCGGCGCGGTCAAGTGGGAAGCTCTCAGGGATCTTCACTATGGAGTTCTCGTGCACGAGCATCTTCTCGGCATACGTGGATAGCAGAGCGAACTGGTTGACGGGCGTGCCGTCGTTGAAGCGCAGGCGAGGCGGGTCGGACTTGCCGCGCATCGGGCGGCGGCGGCAGAGGTTTGGGTGGCCGGTCAGGCACTTCTCGCAGCTGCCGCAGAACACGGAGAGGCAGAGGATCACGTGGTCGCCGGGCTTGACGTACGTCACCTGGCTGCCGACGTCCTCCACGATGCCGGCGGCTTCGTGGCCGAGCACGGCGGGCGTCTGCATCGTGTAGTAGCCGTCCACGTAGTGAAGGTCGCTGTGGCAGACGCCGCTGGCGACGGTCTTGACCACGACCTCGCGCGGCATCGGGCGGTCAATCTGCACTTCCTGGATGGTGAGTGGCTGGTGCGGCGCGGTGAATACGGCGGCTTTCATGGCGTGACCTCCTCTTTGACAAACACCGGCAACGTCGCCAAACACGACGTGGCACAACGGGGGCAGCGATACCGTAGCAGACGGGCGATTGTCTTGCAAGCAGAGCGCGCTAGGCGGGCGAGCCTCGCTCCGCGCATTGCGTTTTCACATCACGCTTGACGGGACTGGAAACCCACCAGGGGTTCCACAAACGGGCTTGCCCATGACCGTCTGGATGTGCTTGAGGGGGCGCTACGAGGGGTGTTGCGGGGTGGTGGGCTCGCCGCCGGCCGCCACGGGGACGGCAGCCGGGGTAGGCACCTTGGGCGCTTTAAGAATGAAGAAGAGGATTGCGGCAACGCCAGCCGCGACCGCAAACGTTACGAGGGCCCATTTGTAGCTGCCCGTCCTGTCCCACACCCACCCGGCGTAGATGGGCATGCCAAACGAGGCGAAGGTGCTGAAGAACTGCATCGCGCCACGAATGGTGGCGAAATTTCTGCGCCCAAAGAACTCCCCCGTGAGGGCGATTGGAATGGGGCCGACGCTTTCAGAGAAGGCGAACAGGAGAATGAACAGGTAGACCTGCCATGCGTGGGTCGCCGTTGCGAGGAGGAGCAGCGCCACTACACCCACACTGGACCCTAGGGCCACAACCAGTCCTTTGCGCATCCGGTCTGCAGCCCATCCCAAAAAGAGCGCGGAGGGTATGCTGAGGAAGGACATCAACCCTACCAGATATGCGGCGCCTTGCTGGCTGAAGTCCTGCCACACAAACATCGGAATAGCGTGAACGGCGATAGCGCCCACAGCCGCCTGACGGACGCCTTGGGCTAACGCCAGTATCCAGAACGAGGGGGTTTTTGATGCTTCGGAGAGGGTGAACTCGTGCATCTGACTCGCCTGCGTTGCGGCTCTGCTGCTACCTGGGGTCTGCCGCGGTGGCCCGGCGGCGGAGCGGTCACCGTCCGGCAGCAGGCCCATGGACTCCGGAGAGCGCCGGAACACCAGGCTAGAGGGGAGGGTTACGCAGAGGATGATCACCCCGGAGACGACCGCCGCCTTCTCCCATCCGAGGTTAAGAACGAGGAAGGAGACAATGGGGACCAGGACGAACGCGCCGGCTCGGATTGACGCGTGCAAGGTCCCAAACACGATCCCGCGATAGCGGCGAAACCACGTATTGTACGCGGCCATGATCGCGGAAAAGAAGCCGGCCGAGAAGCCGGTGGAAATCACCAGGGTGTAGATGAGGAAAAAGCTCCAGAAATCGCGCGCGAACAGCCCAAGAAGGATGTAGCCAAGGCCCGCCAGGGAGGCGCCTACCGCGAGCATCTTCCGGGACCCGAAGCGGTCAATGAGCTTTCCGGCGATGGGTGCTTCCAGCCCGCCCTCCAGCCTGGCTGCGGAAAAAATGAGCGCTGCGGTGGCGCTGCTAATGTGCAGCGACTGTCTGATGGGTATGAAGAAGACCGAAAACCCCTGGTTGTGCAAGCCGCCGGCGAACATAGAGAAGGACCCGGCCCCGACGATCCACCAACCGTAAAACACGCGCTTGCGTAGTGCGGCGATTTCAGCTAACAAGCATGCCCCTAGCGATTGCTACGAGCGTGGAGTGTAAGGTAAAAGCAGCCCAAAGTAAAGGGAGACCGCTCGCCCGAGCGATGGTATCCGTGCCAATCGTGCCGTGCCTTGGATAATAAAGCCGCCACCAGAGCACACGGACTCCCGCCGCCGCCGGATGGGTGGAGTGACACCACGGTGCAGCGCATCGGTTAAAGTCCAACCTCACCCCTGCGTTCATCCTGCTGAGTCGTGATCCACGTTTTGTTGATCCCAGCACATCGGGATGGGACACCGCCGGGCTCCCTCTCAACCGCAATGCCGACGGCAGCGCGCGATATAGAGAGACAGGGCAGGCCGGAGGGCGTAGAATAGAAGCGAAAGAGCGTGGTGAAGGCCCCTGCTTGGCCCGTTGACACCCCCTGATCCTTGTGATAACCTTCACCAGGTTTTGGTGAGCCATGCCGTGGTGGGTACTTGCGCTCCGGCTTACCGGCATCGGCTGGTACATTGCCATAAGCATGGTGGGGGGGATCGTCGCAGGGGTATTCCTGGACTGCTGGCTAGGCGCGAAGCCTCTCTTTACCCTAGTGGGTCTTCTCCTGGGCTTAGCGGTCGCCTTCTACGGCACGTATCGGCTGTTGCAACCCTTCTTAGCCGATTCGCGCCCGCCGGAAACAAAAGACAAACAGAGGTAGCTGCGCGCGGATGAACACCAAGCGGCTGGTCATGCTGGCTGGGCTGGGCCTGGTTGTCCTGTGGATCGTGGGCTGCGGGACGGGCGCCATCGTTGGCGCGATGCGCGGCACGGAGGGGTTTTTGCCGCAGCCTGGCGTGCACCTGCCCCCGCAGGCGATCATGGGCGAGAACCGAGGCGAGACCGTCAGCGGAGGCTTCGTTCTCACCAACACCATGCTCTCCTCGTTCATCACCACAGGCGTCCTGATTTTGCTGTTCTGGTTCGGCGCCTTCCGCATGAAGGTGGTGCCCGGACGGCTCCAGAGCCTGCTGGAGGCCATTGTTGAGGGATTGCTGGGGGTCCTTGAGGCCATTCTTGGCCAGGTGAGGACTCGCCAGCTCTTCCCGCTGCTGGCGACCATCTTCCTGTTCGTGATGTTCAACGCCTGGCTGGGGTTGTTGCCCGTTTACCAGGTGCTTGGCATCACGCGGTACGAGGCGGTGACGCTCAGCGAGCTTGACAAGCACGCGCTTGAGTTTCCCGTCTCTCAAGAGAACGCCAAGCTCCCTCTCGCCGACGTGAAGGAGCTAGAGCACCTGGTTGCGGAGCGCCTGGTGGTCACCCTGGAGGCCAAGTTCGTGGCCGAGGGGATGACGCCGGAGGCGGCCAATGAGAAGGCCCACGAGAAGGCAATGAAGAAGGCGCACCAGGCGAAGGTGTCCATCGTCAATGACGGGCACGCGATGACGCACGCGGTGCTGGTGGAAGGCCATCGCTTCGGTGAGGGCGCGGAGGCGGCCGTCGTCGCAGCGGGAGGAAAGATCCGGAAGAAAGGCGCGGGCCTTTCGGCCACGCTCCTGCGGCCCGCCGGCACCGACATGAACATGCCGCTTGCCCTGGCGCTCATCTCGTTCGTCTTCGTGGAGGGGCTGGGGTTGATGACGTTCCGGCTGCGGTATCTGAACCAGTTTTTCCCCTTTGGGCGCTTGATCCGCGGGGACGTCATCGGGTTTGTCGTTGGGCTCCTGGAGGTGGTGAGCCACTTTGTCCGCGTCATCAGCTTCACCTTCAGGCTCTGGGGGAACATGACCGCGGGCGAAATCCTGCTGTTCCTCATCTCCTTCCTGGCGTCATTTGTGGCGGTTGATCTCTTCTACGGGCTGGAGTTGCTGGTGGGCGCCATCCAGGCCCTTGTGTTCATGGGACTAACGGCGGTGTTCGCCGCGATGGCGATGGCGCCGCACGAGGGCGAGCCGCACGAAGGACGCCAAGCCCAAGAACCGCACCACTAGGAGCAGCGCGATGGAGATTGTGATCCTGGCCTTGGTCGTAGCGGCTATCGGCCTGGCGGCCGCGGCGGTCGGCGTCGCGGCCGCAAACCTTGCCGGCAAGGATTCGTAGGACGGGAACCACGTCGCCATCACGGGCGTGGGTGCCCATGCGCTCGCGCTTGGGGATACCGCTCAGGCTGAACTGGGACCGGAAACGACACCGGCATCAACGCGCGGCAACGTAAGGAGGAGCAATGGCAGCACCACTCCAGGAGATCAGCCCGGAGGTATTAAAGGCCGTTGGGGCGGGCCTGGCGGCAGTGGGCATGATCGGCCCAGGCATCGGCATCGGCATCCTCGGCGCGGCGGCGCTGAACGCCATCGGGCGCAACCCGGAGGCCCGAGGCGCCATTCAGACCAACATGATCCTGGCAATCGCCTTCGCGGAGGCCGTGGCGATCTACGCCCTAATCGTCGCCATCCTTGTGCTCTTCGTGTAACGAACCACTCTGGGAAAGAGGCTGCTTTGGATGAGCTAGGCATTCACCTGCCCAGCCTGGTTGTCTATCTGGTCAACTTTGGCGTGCTCACCGTGGCGCTGTACCTGGTTGGGTACAAGCGCATTCTGCGGATGCTGGATCAACGCACCGAGCGGATCAAGGCGTCCCTGGACGAAGCGGAGCGCGTCAAGCAGGACGCCGCGAAGGCCCAGGAGGACATGCGTAAGCAGCTTGATGAGTCCCGTCAGGGTGTGCATCAGATGATGGAGCAGTCGCGCGTGGCGGCGGAGCGCTTCCGCGAGGAGGAGCTTGCCAAGGCGCGCGTCGAGGGCGAGGCGTTCCTCCAGCGCGCCCGCCAGCAGATCCGACAGGAGCGCGACGCGGCCATTGAGGAGCTGCGCACCGGCTTTGCAGACCTCGCCATCACCGCCGCCGAGCGCGTTGTTGAACGTTCGCTGGACCGCCGCGCCCATCAGGACCTGATTGACCAGGTGCTGCGGGAGAGCGAGCAGTCCGGCACAGCGAACAGGAGCTAGCCGCCATGCCGGGCCGCAGAGCGCCAACGCCGCGACGGTACGCCCAGGCCATCTTTTTGCTGGCGCTGGAGCGCGGGGACGCCGACCGCTGGCGCCAGGACCTGCAGACGATGGTGGACGTCACGCGAAGCCAGGGCGTGGCAGTGCTGCTGGAGTCGCCGGGCCTCAAGCAATCGGAGAAGCTGGCTACGGTGCGCCAGGTGCTCCCCGACCTCTCGCCGATGGCGGCCAACTTTATGGCGTTACTCGCCCAGCGTCGCGCTCTGCTGTTGCTGCCGCGCGTGCAGGCCGTGTTCCACGACATGCTGGACCAGCACGAGGGGCGCGTGCGGGCGGTGGCGACCACGGCCATCCCGCTCCAGCCGGCCGAGCGCGACCAAATGTTGCAGCGGCTGCGGACGGCGTGGCAGCGGGACATTGTACTTGAGAGCCACGTAGATCCCGCCATTCTCGGGGGACTGATCGTTCGGGTGGGTGACCACGTCATTGACGGCAGCACGCGCGGACGGTTCCAGTCAATGCGAAGAACACTGAGAGAGCAGTCGTATTAGGCCGAGGCGCCCAAACGGCGGGCCCCAAACGGCGGGCCAAAAAACGGCGGGTCAAGGAGAGGTGACACATGACGCTGCGCGGACAGGACATCGCCGCCGTCATCAAGCAACAGATTGAGGGGTTCGGCGCGCACGTCTCCATGGCCGACGTTGGCACGGTGGTGGAGGTGGGCGACGGCATCGCGCGCATCCACGGCCTGAGCGCGTGCCGCTCCACGGAACTGGTGGAGTTCAAGGACGGGCTCTTTGGCATCGCGCTGAACCTGGAAGAGGACAGCGTCGGCGCGGTCATCTTGGGCGACGACCGCGCGGTCAAAGAGGGTGACGAGGTTAAGACCACCGGGCGCATCGTTGAAGTGCCGGTGGGGCCGGAGCTGCTGGGCCGCGTGGTTGACCCGCTGGGACGTCCGCTGGACGGCAAGGGACCGATCCGCACCACAAAGACCCGCCCTGTTGAGCGCGTTGCGCCCGACGTGACCAAGCGGAAGTCCGTGAACACGCCCGTCCAGACGGGCATCAAGGCCATTGACGCCATGATCCCGATCGGCCGAGGGCAGCGCGAGCTGGTCATCGGCGATCGGTCAACGGGCAAGACCGCTGTGTGTCTTGACACCATCATCAACCAAAAGGGCAAGGACCTGCTTTGCATCTACGTCGCCATCGGTCAGAAGGCGAGCAAGGTGGCGCAGGTGGTGAGCACGCTGGACCGGTTCGGCGCCATGGAGCACACCATCGTGGTGGTTGGCGGCTCGTCCGACGCCGCGGCGCTCCAGTACCTCGCGCCGTACGCGGGCTGCGCCATGGGCGAGGAGTTCATGGAGCAGGGCAAGGACGCGCTCATCGTCTACGACGACCTTAGCAAGCACGCCTGGGCGTACCGCCAGATGTCGCTCCTGCTCAGGAGACCAGCGGGCCGCGAGGCGTACCCCGGCGACGTGTTCTACCTCCACAGCCGCCTGCTGGAGCGCGCGGCGAGGATGGACGACCCGAGCGGGGGCGGTTCGCTCACCGCGTTGCCCATCATTGAGACGCAGGCAGGCGACGTGTCGGCGTACATTCCCACCAACGTCATCTCCATCACGGACGGGCAGATCTATCTGGAGACCGACCTGTTCAACTCGGGCGTGCGGCCCGCCGTGAACGTGGGACTCTCCGTATCGCGCGTGGGCGGCTCGGCGCAGACGCGCGCCATGCGCCGCGTGGCCGGGCGAATGCGGCTGGACCTGGCCCAGTACCGCGAGCTGGCCACATTCGCGCAGCTCGGCACCGCGGACTTGGACGCCGCGACCCGCCGCCAGCTTGAGCGCGGGCAGCGGACGGTTGAGGTGCTCAAGCAGTTGCAGTTCGTGCCCGTGCCGGTGGAAGAACAGGTGCTCATCCTTTACGCTGTCACGAACGGCCACCTGGACACCGTGCTCATTCCGCAGGTGGCGCGGTGGGAATCGGAGTTCCTGCGTTTCATGCGGACGACTCACGCCCAGGTGGGCGCGAAGATCGCGGACAGCAAGCAGCTTGACGACCCGACGGAGAACGCGCTGAAGGCGGCGCTGGAGGGGTTCAAACGGCAGTTTGCCGGGTAAGTCCCCACCCTCTCTCACATAGCCGCGACCGCAAGTCGCCATAACGCAGGGTAGAAGAAGAGATGCCGAGCCTACGACAGATACGACGGCGCATCCGCAGCGTGCAGAACACGGGTAAGCTGACGAAGGCCATGGAGCTGGTCGCGGCGGCCAAGATGCGCCGCGCGCAGCAATCCGTGCTGGCCTCGCGTCCGTACGCGACGAAGATGCGGGAGCTGCTCGCCAACCTGGCGGCCATGCCTGCGGACGACCCCTCCGAGATTCACCCGCTGCTCAGGCGGCGGCCCGTGCAAAAGGTTGAGGTCATCCAGATAACGCCGGACCGTGGCATGTGTGGCGGCCTGGTGGGGAACGTCAACCGCCGGACCGTGTCCTTCATGCTAGAGAGCCAAGCCCAGGCGACCGTGGTGACGGCCGGACGGAAGGGTCGCGACTTCATGGTCCGGCTCAACCGCAACGTGCGCGCCAGCTTCATTGACCTCGGCGACCGGCCAAGGCTGACGGACACCACGCCCATCTCGCGCATCGCGATCGACGATTTCAGCAGCGGCTCCTGCGATGCGGTGTACCTTGCTTACACGGAGTTCGTGAACACGGCGGTCCAGCGGCCGGTGGTGCGGCAGCTGCTCCCCGTGCAGCCCGCCCAGCTCCCGCCCAGCCAGCTTACCGGCTACATCTACGAGCCCCGCTCGCTGGAGTTGATGGGCGCGCTGTTGCCGCGCATCGTTGAGATGCAGGTGTATCAGGCGGTGCTGGAGAGCAACGCCAGCGAGCAATCGGCGCGCATGGTGGCGATGCGGAGCGCGTCGGACAACGCGCGAGACCTGGCCCGCGAACTGACGCTGCAAGCGAACAAGGCGCGGCAGGCGTCCATCACGTCGGAACTGCTGGACATCATCGGCGGGTCGCTGACCTTCCAGTAGAAACCGAATACGTAAGAGTTATTCCCAGCCTCGCGTGGCTGAGTAACGAAGCAATGCTACCCATCACCCTCGCCCTCTCTCGCAAGCGGAGAGGGGAATTGGACGCACTTGAGGAGGTCTCAATGGCCAAGGGCACGGTAGGGCACGTCGTACAGGTCATCAGCACGGTGGTGGACGTGGAGTTCCCGCCGGCCCAGCTCCCGGAGATGTTCAACGCCCTGGAGCTGACCGTCGACGGACAGTCGCTTATCCTCGAGGTGGCGCAGCACCTGGGCAATAACTGGGTGCGTTGCTTGGCCCTGGGAGCGACCGAGGGCCTGGCCCGTGGGACAGACGCCGTTGACACCGGCTCGCCGGTCATGGTGCCGGTGGGACGCGGTTGCCTGGGACGCCTCTTCAACGTGCTGGGGATTCCGCTGGACGGCTTGGGCGAGGTGAAGGCGGAGGACCGGTTGCCCATCCACCGGGCGCCGCCGGATTTCAAGGACCAGCAGGGCAGCGCCCAGATGCTGGAGACAGGCATCAAAGTCATTGACCTCATCTGCCCCTTCAGCCGAGGCGGCAAGGTGGGCGCGTACGGCGGCGCGGGCGTGGGCAAGACCGTGGTCATCCAGGAGCTGATCAACAACATCGCCAAGCAGCACGGAGGCTTCTCGGTGTTCGCCGGTGTGGGCGAGCGCTCGCGCGAGGGCAACGACCTGTGGCGCGAGATGCGCGAGTCGGGCGTCATGGACAAGACGATCTTGGTCTTCGGCCAGATGAACGAGCCGCCGGGCGTCCGCGCTCGCATCGCGCTCACGGGTCTCACGATGGCGGAGCGGTTCCGCGACGTGGACGGCCAGGACGTGCTGCTGTTCATTGACAACGTCTACCGTTACATCCTTGCAGGCATGGAAGTCTCCTCGCTGCTCGGGCGCATGCCCTCCGCGGTGGGCTACCAGCCGACGCTGGGCACCGAGATGGGCGCGCTTGAAGAGCGCATCACCAGCACCCCCAAGGGCTCCATCACGTCGTTCCAGGCCATCTACGTGCCTGCCGACGACTACACGGACCCCGGCATCGTCGCCACGTTCGGACACCTGGACGCGGTCATCGCCCTGGAACGCGCCATCGCGGAGCAGGGCATCTACCCCGCGGTGGACCCGCTGACCTCCACGTCGCGCATCCTGGACCCGCAGGTGGTGGGCGAGGAGCACTACCAGGTGGCGCGGCAGGTGCAGAACGTTCTCCAGCGGTACCGGGACCTGCAGGACATCATCGCGATCCTGGGCGTTGAAGAGCTCTCCGACGAGGACAAGCAGATCGTCACACGGGCGCGGAAGATCCAGCGCTTCTTCTCGCAGCCGTTCTCGGTGGCCGAGGTGTTCACGGGCCGCCCGGGCCGGTACGTGCCCATCAAAGAGACGGTCAAGGGCTTCAAAGAGATCCTTGACGGCAAGCACGATGACCTGACCGAGCAGGCCTTCTACATGGTCGGCAACATTGAGGAGGCACGGGAACAGGCGAAGCGGCTGGCCGGGTAACCGGGAGGAACGTCTCAATGGCCCCAATGAAGCTGGATATCATCACCGGCGAGCGACGGGTGTACTCGGACGAGGTGGACCTGCTGGTCGCGCCTGGCGTGGAGGGCGAGCTGGGCATTCTGCCGCACCACGCGCCGCTGCTTACGGCGCTGAAACCCGGCGAGTTGCGCATCCGCAAAGGCGGGCAGGACGAGTACTTCGCCGTGGCGGGCGGGTTCATGGAGGTCATCGCGAACCAGGTGACCGTCCTGGCCGACGCCGCAGAACATTCGGACGAGATTGACCTGGAGCGCGCGGAGACGGCGATGCGTCGCGCGCAGGAACGGCTGGCGCAGCGAACCGCCGACGTGGATGTGGAGCGCGCCCTGGCATCGGTGCGACGGGCGCAGATCCGCGTGGGCGTTGCGCGGAGGCGCAGGCGCAGCACGGGCATCGGCGGGTCGCCGCTGATGTAAGTGGCTTTGCCTCAAAATCCGGAACAGCCTGTTGACCCGCTTCCACCGTTGGAAAGGCTGAAGAATTAGGAAGGAGGCAGGGGGGGGGGCATTGCCCTCCCTGCCTCCTTCGTTGACTCTCCTCCTCCCGTCAAGGGAGAGGGAGAGGGAGGGGGTGAGAGTGAAACCTCGCGCCGCCCACCACGGCCGATCAAGGAATTACGAGGCGAAGCCAAGTAGTCTGGACAGGAAGGCCCAGGCTGTCTCTCCATCGCGGGACTGGCGATGGCGCGCAGCGACACGGCTACAAAAGGACCGCCCCTACTGGTGGGGCGCTGCGCGTGGAGAGCCGGACGGGATGGGCGCACGGCGGTGCGCGTCCCACCGCGCGGGAGGTGCGGGCATGCGGCGACAGGCTGCTGGAACAAGCCGATGCGCTTAGCAGGAAGCAATGGGCCTTGTGGGATGCGCCTACGCCCTTGCGCCGATCCTGTGCGCGCGCTTCTGCTGCGCGCTGCCCAACTCGGCGCCCAGGTAGTAAGTCATGGACTGGAGCGACAGGACGGGGTCTATTCCGCGAACGCGGACGCCCTCCGGGGTTTGGACGGAGACGGGGGCGTAGTTGAGCACCGACTTGACACCGCAGGAGACGAGCTGGTTGACGACGTTCTGGGCCTGGGCGGCGGGCACGGCGACGATGGCGATGCGAATGTCCTTCTCTGTGACGATGCGAGGCATCTCGGACATGGGCTGGACGATCAGTCCGGCCAGGGCCTGGCCCACCTGGCGCTGGTCGTCGTCAAAGGCGGCGACGATCTGGAAGCCCTCGGGCGCGAAGCCGGGGTAGCCAAGGATGGCGCGGCCAAGCCTGCCAACGCCTACGAGAGCGATGCGCCACTCGCGGTCTAGCGCCAGGATGCCCTTGAGCTGGTCCAACAGGCTGGCGACGCTGTACCCGCGACCCTGCTTGCCGAACCGCCCGAAGTAGCTGAGGTCTTTTCTAATCTGCGCCGGGGTCATTTGGAGGAGGTCGCCGAGCTCCTTGGAACTGACGAGCCGGTCGCCCTTTTTCTGGAGATCCCGCAGGACACGAACGTACTGAGGGAGCCTGCCGACAACGACCTCTGGGACTTCCACGCCGTGTCACCACGCTTATCTATCTCGTAGTACCGCCATTCTAGCGGTGTTGCAAAGAACGGTCAAGGATTTGTAATAGCTGGAACAATTGGCGGTGAGAGCTTCGTTCCTGGGACACTTCCATTTTTCGATTCCTGGCCGCAAGGAAATGTGTTAAGAAAGCGGCGCACGCGCAACTATGCTATTCTGCGGGAGCGAAGCGACCGAGGAATCCCCCCAGGTGTCAGCATCCGTCCACGAATCGGTGGAAACTCTAAGCGCAGAAGAGAATGGCCGAGGAAGCCCAGGCGTGTTCTATAAGCGCCACCTCCATAGAAGCTCTCAACCGCAGTCCCGATACGATTGCTCTGGAGACCGGTATGGAGACGAAAAGCCCGTATCTCTCGGCTGATTCCAGGCCAGCCCCCCCCTCCCATAGGAGCGCTACTTCAAGACTACACGAAGTCTGGTGGCCGTCAGCGGGCCATGACCTCACAGACGGAGCATCCAACGAATCCCAGAGTTACAAAAGAGGTACTTGACAAGCGACGGTTTTTTCGGCAATATTCGGTATTCCTATGGAGCGGCCTTGCACTATCACTTTGCATGCCATGTTTCCAGCCAAGGAGAGACGAAATCCGTAGGTAGCAAAGAAACCCAGCGAGGAGGTCGTTATGCAGCGGTATATTCTCCGGAGACTACTCCTGTCCATACCCACCATCTTTGGCGTCATCGTGTTCGTCTTCATCGCGCTCCGTGTGCTGCCGGGCAACGTCCTCCAGGCCCTCACCGCGGAGGGAGGCTTCCTCAGCGAAGAGCAGCTCCAGACCCTCGAGAAAGAGCTCGGGCTGGACAAGCCCTTGATCGTGCAGTTCGGCCTGTGGTGGGCTGGCATTTTCAGGGGCGACTTTGGCGAATCACTGTTCCACAAACGTCCTACCCTCAGTCTCTGGTTGCATTCGGTGCCCATAACCCTCCAGCTTGGCATCATGGGTCTCGCCTTGGCCCTCCTCATCGGCGTGCCGATTGGGGTGCTATCCGCTGTTCAGCAGGACAAGCCCATCGACTACATAGGGCGGTTCGTCGCCATATTAGGCGTGTCCGCGCCCGACTTCTGGATAGGCACGCTCATCATCGTGTATTCAGCGATCTGGTTCGGCTACATGCCGCCAGCGGACTTCCGCCCCTTCTTCTCTGATCCATTGGTGAACCTCCAGCAGATGATGTTCCCGGCCATCATCCTGGGCTATCGGCTCTCCGCGGTCATCATGCGCATGACCCGCTCCACCATGCTGGAAGTCCTGCGCCAGGACTACATGCGCACGGCCTACGCAAAGGGTCTGGCCCGCAACACCGCCATCTATCGGCACGCCCTCAAGAACGCCATGATCCCCGTCGTCACCATCGTGGGGACCCAGATAAGCCGTCTCATGGGTGGCGTGGTCATCCTGGAGACGCTCTTCTCCCTCCCCGGTATGGGTCGTCTCACCTTTGACTCCATCTATTTGCGTGACTATACGCAAGTCCAGACCCAGGTCTTCTTCATCGCACTCACGTTCGTGGTGATGAACCTGATCGTAGACCTTTCCTACGGTTTCCTGGACCCACGCATCCGGTACAGCTAGCCCCTCAAAACGACTTTCAGAACACGATACGTAAGGGAGGAACGCCATGGCAGGGGCAGTAGGCCTGGGTGATCGAGTCTTTACCAGACCAAAGCGAGCAAGCTGGGCACGGCGGCAATTGACTCTCGTGAAAAAGAAGCCGGTCGGCGCCTTCGCCCTGTTCCTGATCCTGGCCCTCTTGTTCATAGCAATCTTTTCACCGCTGATCTCACCGTTTGACCCGAATGAGCTGCGGCCACGGGAGCGGTTGCACGCGCCAAGCACTACCTACTGGCTCGGCACCGACCAAGTCGGCCGTGACGTGCTCTCCCGCCTCATGTGGGGCGCCAGGATCTCCATCTACGTGGGTATCTTGGCCGTTGGCATTGGCATTGGCGCGGGGAGCGTCATCGGCCTCGTCTCCGGGTATTTTGGCGGCAAAGTGGACCTCATCATCCAGCGTGTCGTGGACACGATGATGGCCTTTCCACTGCTCATCTTTGCGTTGGTGTTGGTAACGGTGCTCGGCCCCGGAATCACCAACATGATGATTGCCATCGGCGTGGCCGTCGCCCCCGGAGACTCCCGTGTCATTCGTAGCGCTGTGCTCGCTATCAAGGAGAACACCTACGTGGAAGCGGGCCGCGCCGTGGGCATCACCAACACGCGGATGATCCTCAAATACATCTTGCCCAACGTGATGGCACCCATCATCGTTCTTGCCAGCCTGCTCGTCGCCGCGGCCATCATCACCGAGGCCAGCCTCAGCTTCCTTGGCCTGGGCGTCCAGCCTCCTACGCCTTCCTGGGGCAACATGCTCAGCGCCGAGGGACGCCGCTACATGGAGCTGGCCCCCTGGCTCGCCATCGCCCCCGGCTTCTGTATCATGATCACCGTGCTGGCCTACAACCTCTTCGGTGACACGCTCCGCGACATCCTTGACCCTCGCCTTCGCGGCACGTAGTCCCCAACCGCCTCCCCGGACCAGCGAGACGGGGCCTCTGCAGAAAGGCCCCGTCTCCTTTTTTCTTGCGCCAACCTCACGGAAGCGCCTCCTCAGCGCGCAGGCAATCACCACAGTCCCCCATAATCGACCAAGGCGCTCAAGCCTACGTCGTTGCCTCTTCACGCCCGTCCTCGAGCGAAGCGCAGGGTCAAGTGGAGAGAGGTACGAGTTAAGCGTACGTGCCGGCCAAGACCGCCTCTTTCCCGCAGCGGTGCTCCTATGCATTGTCTCGCGCCGTCGTCACCTGCATAATGTAATGCAAGCAACAGTCGAGCTTCAGCCGAGGTGAAGACGTGGAACCGGCGCTGCGAGTCCAACTGGAAAACATTGAACGGCGATACGACGAGCTGGCCGATCAGATGGCTCGCCCCGAGATCAGCCAGGACTACCCGCGCATCCAGCAGTTGAACAAAGAGCGCACTGCGCTCAGCCACACGGTCGGGATGTTCCGTGAGTTCAAGCAGGTAGCCCGCCAGCTTGAGCAAGCTGAAGAGATGGTGAGGGCGGAGAGCGACGAAGACCTCAAGGCCATGGCCCGCTCCGAGGTCGCCGACCTGTCCAAGCGCCGTGACGAGCTGGAGCAGCAGGGGCGCCTGGAGCTCCTGCCCAGGGACCCCAACGACGAGCGCAACGTCTTCGTTGAGGTGCGCGCCGGCGCCGGTGGCGAGGAGGCCGGGCTCTTCGCCTCCGAGCTCCACCGCATGTACCTCCGCTACGCCCAGCGCCAGCGCTGGAAGGCCGACACCGTGGACCTGAACTCCACCGGCATCGGCGGTATCAAGGAGGTCGTGTTTGAGGTGCGCGGCAAGGGCGCCTACAGCCGCCTCAAGTTCGAAAGCGGCGTCCACCGAGTCCAGCGCGTCCCAGCCACCGAGTCCAGCGGCCGCATCCACACCTCCACCGTCACCGTCGCCGTCCTGCCGGAGGTGGAGGAGGTGGACGTCGCTATCGCGCCGGAGGATGTCAAGGTGGACATCTTCCACGCGGGCGGCCACGGCGGGCAGAACGTCCAGAAGGTCGCAACCGCGGTGCGCCTTACGCACATCCCAACCGGCATCGTCGTCGTCTGCCGCGACGAGCGCTCGCAGCTCCAAAACCGCACCAAAGCCATGAGCGTCCTGCGCAGCCGCGTGTTTCAGGTCATGAACGAACGGCAGCAGCAGGAGGTCGCCTCGCAGCGACGCGCCCAAGTCGGCTCCGGCGAGCGGTCCGAAAAGATCCGGACGTACAACTTCCCCCAAAACCGCATCACCGACCACCGGGTGAACGTCACCGTCCACAACCTCCCCGCTGTGCTCGACGGCGCGCTTGACGAGCTCATTGACACCGTGGCGCTTGAAGACCAGCGCAAGCGGCTTGAAGAGGCGCTCGCTGGGCAGGCCGCTGGATCGCGGTGAAGTATCCGAGCGCTGGCGAATGCTGACCCGATCGTCAGCTCTCTCTCATGCCCGCTCGGCGCTGGAAACCGCTGGCGTGGAGGACGCATGGCTTGATGCCGAAGTCCTCCTCGCCCATGTGCTCCGCGTCAGCCGCACGGACCTCCACGCCCAGCCCGAAGCGCCGATACCGCCCTCGCAAGCGGACTCATTTCTGGCGCTGGTCCAGCGCCGCACGCGCCGCGAGCCCCTGGCCTACATCGTCGGGAAGCGCGAGTTCTACGGACTGGAGTTTTTCGCAACCCCTGCGGTCCTGGTGCCGCGCCCGGAGACCGAGTCGCTCGTGGAGGCGGCCCTGGAGTGGGTGGGGCGCAGGCTCACCAACCCGGCGACCGCCCAAACCCTCCGAATCGCCGACGTCGGTTCCGGGAGCGGCTGCATCGCGATCACCCTTGCCAAACGGCTCCCCAACGCCTCGGTATACGCCGTGGATGTTTCGCTTGAGGCGCTCAAAGTGGCTGGCGAAAACTGCCGTCACCATCACGTGGAGGGGCGCGTTCAGCTTCTCGCCGGCCATCTTCTCCAGCCTCTGCCCGAACGCGTTGACCTCATCGTAGCCAACCTGCCGTACGTGTCGGAACGCGACCTGGCCACACTCCAACCAGAAATTCGGAGCTACGAGCCAAGCGTTGCCCTCACGCCAGGACCCGACGCTCTGGCCCTCATGCGCCAACTGCTGTGCGAAGCTCCCGGCCAACTGCGGCCGGGCGGTGCCTGCCTGCTTGAGTTCAGCCCGCCGCAGCGGAGCGCGCTGGAAGCCATCGCGCAAGAAGCCTTCCCCACCGGTTTAGTACGCGTCGTAAAAGACCTGGCTGGCCTCGACCGCGTGCTGGCCGTGGCTGCACCCGGCTAGTCGACGGCGAATCGGCTCCGGTTAGGTCAGTTTTGTTTGAAAGTGGCGCTTGTCCCGGCTGTCATTCCGAGGTCGCGCAGCAACCGAGGAATCTCTCCGCGACTGTTGGCGGTAACAAAGCGGAGGAGATTCCTCGCATCGCTCGGAATGACAGGAAATGTCCTCATTTCAATTGATGCACCCTTGAGTGGAGCTGGTATGAGACCCCCAGGACCATTTTGGGAATCCTGCCCTGGGCGGCTCATACATCGGGTAGGCAGCCGGGGCGTCAACGCCACCTCAACGCAAGAGTGGCATGGCAACACTCTCAGCCCTGTCGCGTTGCCCCATGGAAACACCTCCACGAGGTAATGCGTTTTTCTTGCGCGTGATGGGTTAGAATAGCGCCTGACGACGCCCCTGGCCCGTGCGGCCTCGAGAGGCTTAACTAGGGTGCTTCACACCGATGCCCGACTGCTTCAGCAAGGCGCCAGCCGCCTTGGCCTCCGCCTCGGCGAGCCGGAGCTCGCCCAGTTCCGCCGCTACCACCAGACACTCGCCGAATGGAACACACGCGTCAACCTCACCTCCGTGACCGAATGGGACGCCGTCCTAACGACCCACTTCCTGGACTCGCTCACCGTCGCCCAGGCAATTCCCGAGCGGGTGCTTCGCGGCGGTGCGGTCCTGGACGTGGGCAGCGGCGCCGGGTTCCCCGGCGTTCCGCTCAAGATCGCTTTTCCGCAGATCGCGCTCTCGCTTGTGGAGGCCACGGGCAAGAAGGCTGCGTTCTTGACCCACCTCGTACGCGAGCTTGGCCTGCGTAACGTCCTGGTGCTGAACGCTCGCGCCGAGGACCTCGCGCATGACCCGCGCCACCGCGAGCAGTACGACATCGCGCTCGCGCGCGCCCTTGCTCCCCTGCCAACCTTGGTGGAGCTGACGCTGTCCTTCATCAAGCCGGGAGGTCGTCTCATCGCGCAGAAGAAGGGCGACTACCTTGCCGAGTTGGACGCCTCCGCCTATGCAGTCCAGCAGCTCGGCGGACGGTTGGAGGAAATCCAGCCGGTTGACCTGCCTACGCTAAGCGGTGCGCGAGCGCTCGTCGTCGTGAGCAAGGTATCGTCCACCCCAGACCGGTACCCCAGGCGATCCGGTATGCCCGCACACCGTCCCCTCCTCCCTCCCAGGGCCGCCCGCGCCGGACTAGAGGCTGCTCCACATGCTTAGCCGTATCGTCGCGAAGATGGCCGGCAAGCAGGGGCCTCCCTCCCTCAGGAGACTCGTCTCGCTTCCCACTCTCGTCTCCCTGGTGCTCGCCGCGCTCGTGCTCTCGCTTCTGATCACCCGCTTTGATATTAACCTCGGGGCCGCCTGGCGTCAGATACGCGGCGGAAACGTCCTGTGGTACCTGCTGGCCCTGGCCGTCAACTTCTCGGTGCTCTTCCTACGCGGGTTCCGGTGGAGGCTCATCGCCGGCAACGCGGGCATAGGCCGCGAGGCGGGGACCCGTCTTCCTGGACGGCTGGAGAGCGCCGTCATCGTCCAGGCGGGCTGGTTCCTCAACGCCGTCGGCTGGCTGCGCATGGGTGACGGCTACCGCGCCTACGCCTTTGGCCGCAGCGCCCGTGTCTCCTTTGGTCTGTCGCTGGGCGTCATCGCCGCCGAGCGGGTCATGGACGTCGTTGCCATCCTGCTGCTCTTCCTCCTTGCCCTCGCAGGCACGGCGGCCGAGGGCTTGCGCGGCTCGGCGGTGTTTGTTGTGGTGTCCGCCGCCATGGTTGCGGTCGCCCTTGCGTTCATCTTGGCGCTCGTCGCGGTGGGCAGGCGCTTCGCCAGGATGCTGCCACCCAGGCTTCGCGAGCAGTACATCCGCTTCCACGAAGGCGCGCTCGGCAGCTTCAGGCGCCTTCCCGCCGTGGGCTTCTACAGCTTTGCCATTTGGCTCTGTGAGGCCCTGCGGCTGTTCCTCGTCGTTCATGCGCTGGGCTTGTCGGTCAGCCTGCCGCTCGTGCTGCTGGTCTCCCTCGTCAACGCCGTGCTCACCACCATACCCTTTACACCGGGCGGCATCGGCTTCGTCGAGCCGGGCGTCGTCGGCGCGCTTACCCTGGCGCTGTACAGGGACGACGCCGTCGCCGTGGCGCTGCTGGACCGGTCCATCAACTACGGCAGCGTAATCGTGTTCGGCGCCTTGGCCTTGGCCTTCTATGAGCTGCTGGTGGTCCGCCGGCGCGCCAAAATTGAAGGAGCGCAGGCCTCACCCAGCGCGCCGTAATCGCTCCGTCGCAGAGACGCGTGCGCCTCGCTCACCTCCGCGCCAGCGTGATGAGCCGCTCGCTCGTCCGTGTGTCATAGGGCTGAAACCCGTAACCCCCGTAGAACGCCACCTCCCGGAACCCAGCCGCCCACAGCAGGCGCTCCAGGTCATCACGCAACAACACGTGGAGCACCGCGCTCCACTCCTTCACCTTGTGGAACCGATGGAACACGTCCAGCACAGTGTAGTGCACGTCGCGCCCGCCGGTCCCACCTAAGTAGTCCAGCGCAAACAGCCGCGTCACCTCGCTCGTGTCTTCAACGAGCACGAAGCGCGGCTTCTCCGCCCACTGCCGGTCCGACGTCCCTTGCTCCAGCAGAAGAATTCCACCATCACGCAGCGCGCCCCGCATGCTCCGGAAAGCCTCGAGCGCGGCTTCGTCGTCCGGCGCGTGCCCGATGGCTGTCGACAGGCACACGAGCGCGTCAAACCGCTGCGCGAAGCAATCGGGCAGCTTCCGAAAGTCAGCCTGGTGCAGTGGCGCGTTCAGGCCATGCTTGGCGAGGTTTTCGCGGGCCTTGGCCAGCATCGCTGGTGACACATCCGACCCCGTCACCTCGCACCCAAGCGAGTAGAACAGCAGCAGGTCACGCCCCGTTCCGCAGGCGCAGTCCAGCAGTGTGCGCACCCCGTTCTCGGCAAACAGCCTGCGATAGAAGCCGATCGCATCCTCGTCGTGGAGGTTGAACCTGCTCGGGAACAGGTCGTACCGCTCCGCAAAGCCCGCGTACAAATCGTCCGGCATGGTCAGGCCTCCCTCAAAGCGCGGCGGCCCAGTTTCTTCGATGTCATGCTGAGGGAGCGAAGCGACCGAAGAATCCCCCCCCCCCCGTTGCGCCCTGACCGCGTGGCCGCCAGAGAAGATCATTGACTTCGCTCAGATTACAGGTGGTGATGCTGAGAGCGCCTAACAAAACCGTTCGCCCTGGGCCGCGAAGCGCCCTCGAGCGAAGCGAAGGGCTTGTCGAAGGGCGAGGCGGCGTTGAAATGCAGGTCTTAATAGACGCACTCAGCGACCAGCGCCCCCTTTCAGGATGGGCGCCAGCTCCGTGAGCCTGGTGATGACCGCGTCCGGCTCGTAACCCAGCTGGTCGTACACGTTGCCACCCCGGTTGAGCCAGAACACATTCAGCCCGAAGGCCTTCGCCCCTGTCGCGTCCCACGAGTTGGCCGAAATAAACCCCGCCTCCTCCGGCTTCACGCCGTAGCGGTCGCACCCAAGCTGGTACACGCGCGGGCTGGGCTTGTAGACCCGTGCCGGGTCCACGCTGATGATGTCCTTGAACACGCCGCCCAAGCCGGCGTTACGCACCAGCGGCTCCAGGACGTTCGGCGACCCGTTGGAGAGGATGGCGAGCTGGTACGCGGAAAGCTGCGGCAGCGCCTCGCGCACGTCCGGGAACACGTTCAGGCGCAGGTAGGCGTCCATGAGGCGCTTGCGGCTCGCGGCATCCAGCTTGACGCCCAGGCGCTCGGCGGTGAAGTCCAGCGCGGACTCGGTCACCGAGTGAAAGTCCTCGTACTTGCCCATCAGGCTGCGGAGCCAGGTGTACTCAAGCTGCTTCGTGCGCCACAGCTGGCTCATCTCCGCCCCTTTGCCGGGCGCGAGCCGGTCGCACTCCGTCGCGATGGAATGGACGTCAAAAATGGTCCCGTACGCGTCAAAGAACAGGACTCTGAGGGAGGGCATGGTGGAAGCTCCTCATCCACAGATTTCACCGATTGGCGCAGATGACGAGGTCTTGGGAACGGTGGCAGAGTACAACGCGGAGGCTGAAGGCACAAGAAGGTGGTTAGCGAGGCGGTGACAACGCACTATGTCAAAGAAGAACGAATAAGAATTTCTGGAAGGGGTGCGGGGAGACCTCTTTGCAAAGAGGTCTCCCCGCCATTCCCCTAGTGCCAGAAAGCCCGTTCGCCCGTGAGCACCATGACCATGTCGGCGGCATCCGCGGCGTCAATGGACGCCTTGTCGTTGATGGACCCGCCCTGCTGGACGATGGCCGCAATGCCTGCGCGGGCCGCCAACTCCACGCTGTCCGGGAAGGGGAAGAAGCTGTCCGAGGCCAGGACCGTCCCGCGGGCCCGCTCGCCCGCCTGCTCCAGCGCTAGCTTGGCGGCACCCACCCGGCTGACCTGGCCGCTGCCGATTCCCAGCGTGACGCCTTTTACCCCATCCCACACCAGAATGGTGTTGGAGCGAATGTGCCGGAGCAACCCCCAGGCGTCCTGCATCGCCCGCAGCTGCTGAGGAGTTGGCGTCGCCTTGGATACGACCTTCCACTCCTGTGAGCGAATTGGCCGGACGTTGGCCTCCTGATAGAGCAGCCCTCCCGGAACGTGCTTCAGGTTGATGCTCTGCTTGGGCAGCGGCTGCAGATCAGGCACCGTGTAGACGACCATGCGGCGTCGCGTGTGGCGCAACAAGCTCAGGACCTCCTCCGAGGCGCCCGGAGCAACGATGGCGTCAATGTTGGACGACTCCTGGTCCTTGAACCGCTCCACGACCCTAGCCGTCGCCATGTCCAGTGGGCGGTTCAGCCCGATGATCCCGCCGAACGCCGAGGTGGCGTCGGCGTGGATCGCCTTCTCCAGCGCCTCGTCCAGGGTTGCGCCAAAGGCGAATCCGCTTGGCGTCGCGTGCTTGATGACCACCGCCGCCGGCCTGTCCAGGAACTCTCTCACCGTCTCCAGGGCCGCGGAGAGGTCGTTGACGTTGCACAGCGAAAGGTCCTGTCCCAGCACCCGGGCGCCGAGCGCGAGGCTAGAGTAAACGACCCGAGGCTCAGCATAAAAAGCCCCCTTTTGGTGAGGATTTTCGCCATACCGTAGGGGTTGCACTCTGCGGTACGCCAGGGTCAGCTCCTCCGGGAACTCAACGGCGTCGTCGCCTCGGAGGTATCCCGCAACGATGGTGTCATAAAAAGCCACGTGCTGGAACGCCTTCGCGGCAAGCTTACGGCGCTCCTCCAGCGAAGGGCCTCCGCTCCGCAGCTGCTCCGCCACGCGGTCGTAGTCCTCGGGGTCGCACACCACCGTCACCGACGGGAAGTTCTTGGCGGCGGAGCGCAGCATCGTGGGCCCGCCGATGTCTATGTTCTCCAGCGCGTCGTCCAGCGTCACGCCCGGCTTGCCGACCGTCGCCTCAAACGGGTATAGATTCACCGCCACCAGGTCAATCGTCGCGATGCCCTGGCGCTGCAGTTCCGCCACGTGCGCCGGTACGTCCCGCCGCGCCAGCAGACCGCCGTGGATCGCTGGGTGGAGCGTCTTCACGCGCCCGTCCAGGATCTCCGGCGACCCCGTCACGTCCGAGACCTGCCGCACCGAAAGTCCCGCCTGCGCGAGCGCCGCGTGGGTGCCGCCGGTGCTCACCAGCTCCACGCCCGCGTCCACGAGCTTGCGGGCGAACTCCACGAGGCCGATCTTGTCGTAAACGCTGAGCAGGGCGCGCATGGTCACCTCACGGTCTGATTGGAGGTATCATCGTTGGAACGCTTCGCTTGGGATGCTACTACCTTCAATGATGCTCCTGAGAGTGCCCAACGGAAGGTACTTTCCTTTGTGAAATGGCACAATCACTTGCCTGCCGGAGCCCGAATGGCGCCATTTCTGATGACTGCCTCGCTGTGAGATGAGGAGAAAACCATGCTGACGCAGAACTACAACAACCTCGGCGGCCTTCAGCTTGGGAAGCCTTTCTGGCATTAGACGGGTATTTCAACCTCAAAGATTCTTCGGCCTCGACTCTTGCGAATCGGGGACGGCTCAAAAAAAGGGTAATTGCCTCCCGGATGTTATCCAGGGCTTCCTCCTCGGTGTCTCCGGCACTGGTGCAACCGGGGAGCTCCGGACAATAAGCAGCATAGCCACCGGTTTCTCGGTCGTACTCTATGACTACCCGAATTCTCATCTCCCCTCCAAGTTCCGACAGGACCGGTCGTGCCGTCACCATAACGCCAAGTCCGCCGATCAAAGTCATCTGATAATCACCCGCTCCGCCCCCTCCTGCCGCACCACCCGCCCCACCACCCGCGCCTCCGGCGCCGCGCGCTGCACCGTCGCCACGTCCCCCTCCGCCACCATCAGCACCATCCCGATGCCCATGTTGAAGACGCGGTGCATCTCCCGGTCGTCAACCCGGCCCACACGCTGGATGAGCCGGAAGATTGGAGGCGCTTCCCACGTGCGCGTGTCAAAGCGCGCACCCAGGCCCTTTGGCAGTACCCGAGGGGTATTTTCTAGCAGCCCGCCGCCCGTGATGTGTGCCATGCCTTTGATGTGGCGCATCACCGGGTGCAGGACCGGCTCGTAGCAAAGGTGCGGCGTCAGCAGCACCTCTCCCAGTGTCTTGCCCAGTTCTGGGTACACGCGCCGCAGCGCCGAGGGGTCGGCGTCCGTGTTGAACAGCCGCCGCACCAGCGAGTAGCCGTTCGTGTGCAGCCCGCTGGACGGCAGGCCAACCAACACGTCGCCCGCCGCGATGTGCCCGCCGTCAATCATCTCGTCGCGTTCTACCGCGCCCACCACAAAGCCCACCAGGTCAAAGTCGTCGCCGTGGTACACGCCGGGCATCTGCGCCGTCTCGCCGCCGATGAGCGCGCACCCCAGCGCCTTGCACGCTCTCGCCATCCCCTTCACGACCTCCTCGGCTTTCTCCGGCACCAGGTTTCCCCAGCCCATGTAGTCCAGGAAAAACAGAGGGCGCGCGCCGCAGGTCAAAATGTCGTTCACGCAGTGGTGCACCAAGTCCTCGCCCACCGTGTCTAGCACGCCCATCTGCGCCGCGATCTTGAGCTTGGTGCCCACGCCGTCCGTGTGCGAGATCAGCACCGGATCGCGGAAGCCGGTGACACGGAAGGCCGAGCCGAACAGCCCGATGTCGTTCATCACGTCCGGCGTGAACGTCGTGCGGGCAAGGCGGGCGATCCGCTCCTTGGCCTCTCCGGCCACGTCGCGGTCAACCCCGGCGGCGCGGTACGTGGAAGGGGTATTCGTCACGGCAATAACGCCTCAAGCACTATCACAGACACAACCAATGGCCCTTCGGTCAACGAAAGAAGCCTAACTCTCCTCCCCTTTAGTGGAGGGGGTGAGGGAGAGGTTTCTACCTTGGCGGAGAGCGCCGCATTCGCTACGGGGTTCCCCGGCTTCGACCCCGCGGCGCAGGGCGGGCGGCAGCCCCGGTGCTTCCAGAGCCCGCCGGAACAACGTTGTAGAACTCCCGTCGGCCGCCATCAACGAGCGCGGTCATCTTCTCGAACCACACCCCAAAGCGCTTGGCTGCGAAGAGCTTCGGCCTCATGCTCTCCCACTCCGCCAGGCTCGCGACCTCCTGCTCCGTGACCACGGTGAAGAACTGGCCGCTCGCGTCTGTCAGGATGCGCTGGAGCGGGAGGCCAAGCTTTTCCTGAGCCGCCTTCATCAGTGTCACCAGCTCGTCGCCCCTGCCCGTACTTTGCCTGGAACACGCTGCGCACAATGATCGCCATGGAGCCCTCCTCTTGGTGCTTGCGGTCTGACCGGGATTGAGTGCGAGGGAGCTGGGTCTAACGCTCCAGCGCCAGCTTGTCCATCTCCAACTGCACGTTGATGGGGTACTTGCCGGAGAAGCAGGCGTCGCAGAAGCCTTCCCTCGGCTTCCCCACCGCCTTGTACAGCCCGTCCAGGCTCAGGTAGCCCAGCGTGTCCGCACCGATGAACTGGCGGATTTCTTCTATGCTCTTGTTCGCCGCAATCAGCTCCCGCCGCGTCGCCATGTCCACGCCAAAGTGGCATGGCCACTTGATGGGCGGCGCGCAGACCCGCATGTGCACCGCGCGGGCGCCCGCGCGCTTCAGCATCTCCACCACGTGCGGCGTCGTCGTGCCGCGCACGATGCTGTCGTCCACCACCACCACCCGCTGGCCGCTCAGCACTTCAGGCAGCGGGTTGAACTTGAGCCGCACGCCAAGCTCGCGAATCCGCTGGTCCGGCGCGATGAACGTCCGGCCCACGTACCGGTTCTTCACCAGCCCCTCGCGGTAGGGGATGCCCGACTCCTGCGAGTAGCCCGCGGCGGCGGCGGTTGCGGAGTCGGGGATGCCAATCACCACGTCCGCATCCACCGGGTGCTCGCGCGCCAGCTGCTTGCCCATCGCCACGCGCGATCCGTACGTGCTCTTGCCCTCCAGGCGGCTGTCCGGCCTGGCGAAGTAGATGACCTCAAACACGCACATCGCGCTGCGGCCGTCGCTCCCGTTGTGGATCGTGCGAAGGCCCTGCTCGTCGATGAGCACCACCTCGCCGGGGGCGAGGTCCCGCACGTAGCGCGCCCCGATGTGGTCCAGCGCGCACGACTCGGACGCCACCACCCATCCGCCGTTCAGCGAACCCAGGCAGAGAGGCCGGACACCCAAGGGGTCACGCGCCGCCATCAGCGAGTTCGGGGTCAGCACCACAAGCGAGTACGCGCCCTGGATGCGCCGCATGACGTAAGCCCACCGCTCGCCCCAGTCCGCGCCTGGGGCGTTGGCGAGCATCTGAAGGATCACTTCGGAATCGGACGAGGTCGCAAACGTGCAGCCCCACTCCAGCGCCAGCTCCTGCCGGAGTTCCCCAGAGTTGATCACGTTGCCGTTATGTCCCAGCGCCAACTGCCCGTGCGCGCCGTTCACCACGAACGGCTGAGCGTTCCGCAGCGTGCTGGAACCGGTGGTGGAGTAGCGCGTGTGGCCGATGGAAATGGAGCCGGGGAGGCGCTGGAGGTCGGCTTCATGGAAGGCCTGCGTCACCAGGCCCATCTCCGTGCGGCAGAAGATCTGGTGTCCGTCTGCCGTGGCTATACCGGCGCTCTCCTGGCCTCGGTGCTGGAGAGAAAAGAGTCCAAAAAACGCCAGGCGCGCTACGTCCTCGTTCGGAGCGTAGATGCCAACAATCCCGCAAGCTTCGTGTAGCGGTTCGGCCACTTCACCACCCGTCCTGACGATGACGTCCGGGGGTCCCCCGGGCCTGTGCTACGCTCCGACATTATAGGCGCAAGGCGGTGGGGAGGCAAGGCAAGGTCAGGCTGTCACTACAGCCTTGAGCGGAGGTGAGCCGCAAGCGGGCTGTACAAAGTCTGGTGGATGCGGTCGATTTCAACGCGGGTGAAACGACGGCAGTCATAACGGCCGTTCTCGTTGTCAACCCGGAGTTGTCGGTAAGAATTCAGCTCGGTTGCGAGGAATGGATCACGCCGCATGTGGTCGATCCGTTCCTAGTGGACGACTCGCTCGCCGGAGACATGCCTGACGCTTGTGGTGAACAGATAAGCTTCAACAAGATGTAGGGCGCCGTAAAACATGACGGTAACGGCCCATTCTGGAGAAGCTCCAGCGTCGCCCATGAGATAATCCACCGTTTGATCGTTACGAAGGGCCTGGCCCATGTGCTTATTCTTTTCAGGCACGCCAGGTCTCTCTCGCAAAGAACAGGCTTGGCGGCGGACTAAGAAACGCCTCAATGGGGCATCCTTCTAAGTATGTGATGTGAAAGTCAACGTTCAACCTCGGGAATGACTGAGCGATCCGGTCTTCCGATTCAAAGATCGACCTGCAGACCGCTTCATCCCGTCGCTCTATGAAAGCAAAGATGTCAGGGTTTTCTTCATTCATCCCCGCAACGTACCGCACGGCGGGAACGGGCTGAATCAGCGATACGAAATCCTCATATGCTCGTATGAAATCCCGTGACTGTACAGCCCTCTTCATCGCACGCAACTTCAAATCTGCCCTACCGAGCCCCAAAGTGAACTTTAGGGCGCCCGTAACATGCTCGTATTCTGCCCGCAGGTCCTCCAATGCGTCATAGGTGAGCTCTTCGCCGTGCTCTAGGCAGTCTTCTAAATCAATTATACGTTGGAACATGCGTACAGCTTGCTCTCTTCGCTTTTGGCTAAACTCTTCGTGCTCGTGTTTTGGTTCGACCATCTGTCCGCCACCTCATTAGGTCTTGAACAACGCTCGTCGTCTGAGTCTACAATTCGGCTTAATAGGGGAGCAAAAGAACCTCACTGCAAGGCAAAAAAGACCCTCTCCTTCTCATGGATCATCTTATACTGAATGCTGCTGCTGGAAAGCAAGCGCAAAGAGGTGCCCATGCCCGTCCCAGAGCTCCGCGTCATCCCCGTCACAGGCGTCCCCGAGGTCAAGGAGGGCGACGACGTGGGCCGCCTGCTCGCTGAGGCCGCCGCCCGTCAGGGCACGCCCCTCCAGACCGGCGATGTGCTCGTGGTCACCCAGAAGATCGTCTCCAAGGCCGAGGGCTGCGTTGTGCGGCTTGATAGCGTCACGCCCTCGGAGTTCGCCATCGCGCTCGCGAAGCAGTGGGAGAAGGACCCCCGGCAGGTTGAAGTCGTCCTGCGCGAGAGCAAACGGATCGTCCGCATGGACCGCGGCGTCATCATCACCGAGACGAAGCACGGCTTCATCTGCGCCAACTCCGGCGTGGACGCCTCCAACATCGCGGACATGGACTCCGTCTCGCTGCTGCCCGCCGACCCGGACGCATCGGCGCGCGGGATACGGCAGAGCGTGCAGCAGCACGCAAACGCCGACGTAGCGGTCCTGATATCCGACTCGTTTGGGCGGCCCTGGCGCATGGGCATCACCAACGTCGCTATCGGCGTCGCCGGCATGGACCCGCTTCGCGACGAGCGCGGCAAGCAGGACGCCTATGGCAGGCTGCTGCAGACAACCATGGTCGCCCTCGCCGACGAGCTGGTCAGCGCCATGGACCTCGTCAGCCAGAAAGCGAACAACATCCCAGCAGGCGTCGTCAGGGGCTTCCCTTACGAGCGAACGGAAGGCTCAGGGCGGGCGTTGCTGCGCGATGCAGCGACGGACCTGTTTCGATAGAGGCGAGGCTGGGGAGAGGGCCCTCGCCAAGGGCGGGCACCCTCTCCCAAAAGCACTTCAGGCCGTGGCCGGCTATTCCTCGTCCAGGACGCTCACCACGTCCGACGCCATGCGGCGACCGGATGCGGCTGCGACCGTAGCAGGTTCATCTTCCCAGTAGGGAGTGGTGTCAAGGTAGTTCTTGAACTCCTTGACCACACCGCATACCTTGCAGACGCCCCGGCTGACGGGCCCGGATGGAGTATCAATCAGCCAGAAATGCTTGCAGCCTTCGTCAGCCCCTGTCGGTGGCTGCGCAATGGCTGTGGCGCCGAGATAGGTGCTCATGGTACGAGATGCCTCCTTCGCCTTCCTCCCGATCCCCCCACACATCAGGGGGGAAGAAACTAGCACATTGGTGTGGTTTTGTCAAGATTCCGTCACCACTCTAATAACGGCAGCAGGCACCCAATGTAAGCGGCCCCATTTGCTGGTCTTGGTGCCTCGCCTGACACCATATCCATCGCGACGAGTTTCGTCAAACGGCCGAAATCATCTATCAACAAGCCACCTGTTCCGAAAAGATACTATATGCAGTATGCACATGCGTGACAGACGGCTAGACTGGCGCGACTCCCGCTAAAAACAGGTGGTGTCCAAAGGCGTCTCATGCCCTGAGGACTCTGCGCAACTCTCGGTCAGGGTCTTTTCTTGTCATTCCGAGTGAGCCGAAGCCCCGAGCGGAGCGAATGGGGCAGCGAGGAATCGTCGCAGCTCTGTGAGCGGCAACCTAAGGAGCGGAGATTCCTTGGTCGCGGAGTTTACCCTGAACGGAGTGAACGGGCTCCCTCAGAATGGCAACTGTTGTTTCTGACAAGAAGCTGGCGAAAACGAAGAGACCCTGACGTGAGGCTGAGGACGACGGCACGCTAAAGGAACGGCCCGTCGGTCCGGCAAAAGCGGGCTGGGTGGGCGGGAAGTGACGTGTTCTCCTGAACGTATCCCAAAAATCGTCCCACATCTTTCCTTTGCCAGCCTCGCTAACAAGGCAATCGGCAATCCCACCTCCCCATTTAGGGGAGGGGCAGGGGAGAGGTCAGGCGCGCCGACGGTACCACATATCGCCTTCTTGGCGGGCGCATTTTGGGCTGCCTTCCCCCTTGGTAAAGGAGGGGCTAAGCGAAATCCCAGACGTCTGCCTCAGGAGAGGCCTCTACCGCACGCAACCTGCCCTTGCAAAGAGGAGAGATTCGCGGCTTGCACCGCAGTGCAGCCCAAGGCCCAAAGTTTAACAGCCATCCGGAAGAGGCAACCTGACCAAAGCGCCTCACCCCTTCGCGAGCAGTAGCACCGCCTGCCCCGTCACCAGCCGGTTCCCGGACGCCATGTCCAAGAACACGTCCGCCGTCAGTTCCCGGCGGCCTTCCACTTCCCGTTCGTCCGTGATGAGCCCGTGGAGCTTCAGCGGCTGGTTGTGCGGCACCGGCTGCCGGAAAATCACATCCAGCTTAGAGACCGTCACGTTCGGCGCCCAGTCCGTCAGCAGCTTGGAGAGCAGAGCCATGCTCATGATCCCCGGCACAATGGCGCCCGACAGCCCCTCCTTTCGTGCCACCTCATCCGACGTGAAGCGCCCTGGCCTGCCCTGGCCCCACGTCTCGCAGAACGTGATCACGGCCGCCGTGGTCACGTTCCGCTCAACCGGCCCAATCGCGTCCCCAAGCGTTGCGCTCTTCCATGAAGCCGTCTGCGTCATCCGCTACGCTCCCGTGGGCGCCTGGTCCTGCAGCCGCGCCATAAACGACTCGCGGCCCAGCGCCACACGCTGCCCAAGCTGGTTAGTGAACTCCGTCTCCCAAACGATGAACGCCATCGTGCCCGTCCGCCCCGTCTTGGCGTACACGTCCTTCAAGCGCGTCACCGCGCTCAGCTTGTCGCCCGCGTATATCGGCACAAGCGACTCCACCGTTTGCCCCCCGTGCATCCGCATGCGCGCGTCCTGCAGCTTCACGTCCGGGCGGTTGAGCCCCCTAATGAAGACGTTGCACATCATCGGCGGCGCCAAAAGCGCGCGGTGCCCGGCCACACGCGCCGCCTTCTCGTCGGTGAACAGGGGGTTCGTCTCACCCACAGACGCGCAGTAGGAGCCGATGGACTCTTTGGTGACGTCAAAGCTCCCGGCGGGCAGGTCCTTTCCCAGCAAGCTCCGGTCGTAGTCCAGATGTGTCTGTACCATTGGTCTTCCCTCCGTTGGGGGGATAGTATCATTGAACCAAGGGATCTGTCAGCACACGCAGCCCTTCTCCCTCCCTGTCAAGGGAGGGAGTTAGAGGGAGAGGTTATGGGAGTGAGCCGCAAACGCGCCTGGGCCAACGTGGAACGCCTCATGGCGCGGCCGCGACGTCAGATCCGCGTCGTGCTCCGCCACGGCAAGGCGGGCGTCACCCTCCTCCACGAAGGCAAGGCGCTCACCCGCTGTCACCCCACCAAGACCGGCGCCGAGTGCGCCAGGCTCGTAGCCCGCGCGCTCGGCGTTGAGCTGCCGGCGCCGGGACACCAAGTGGAAGCCACGGTCCCCAACGGCGTGCTCTTTCGGGCCGTCTCGCTCTCATCCCTGGACCTCCGCGTGCCGGGGACCGACGAGCTGGCCCAGAGGCTCCTGGAGGAGGCCGATTTCCAGCGCCGGCGCGCCGGCGAAAGCGCGGCGGAGTGAGGCGGAGCCCTTCTCCCTCCTCATTCAGGGGAGGGAGCGAGAGGGAGAGGTCTGGTTGGGAGAGCTCTCGTTTCGTGATTGGAGACGGTAAACACGCCACCGAACCGGTCCAAAGTGAGGTAGCCTAATCTGCAAAATCTGTGAAATCTGCAGATCGTCCCCCTCTCCCCACAAAGGAGTCAGTATGGAAGCCATCCGTGTCCAGTCCCAAGGCGACAAGCTCACCGTCCGGGTCACCGCGCGCTCCCACGAGTTCCTCGCCGACGAGCCCAAAGGCTCCAGCGACGACCGCGGCCCCACGCCCTACGAGCTGCTCCTCGCCTCCCTGGGCGCCTGAACGGCCATGACCGTCCTCCTGTATACGCGGAGGAAGAGCCGGCCTCTGGAATCCGTCACCGTGGAGCTGAGCCACGAGCGCGTTGACGCCAAAACCTTGCCCGACGCCGGCGTCGAGCAGGGCCAGGTTGAGGTCATCCTGGTCTACACCGTGCTCAAGGGAGACCTGACCGAAGAGCAGACCGCTCGTATCAAGGCCATCGCCGAGCGCTGCCCCGTCCACCGTACCCTCTCCCGCCCGCCGCGCATCGTACAAGAGGTGGACGTCGTGCGGTAAACAGACGAATCGGTCTCCAAACTCCCCCTTCTCTTTAGGGAAGGGGCTAGGGGTTAGGTAGGCGGGGGTTGTTTGGGCCTCACTGCACAAAGTAGTTTATGGTGTTCGCCGGGCGAGTTGGTATGAGTGCCTGCTCCGAGCAAAGCGAAAGGATGAGTGCGAAACCGCTGACCTCCGGATGACAGGCAACCGATGATGGCGGGGGCCACAGCGAAGAAGCTCCCTACGTGTTGGCGAACAAGCGCTGGCTCTCTTGCATCGCGGTTGATAGCACTGAATACCATGCTATCCTCGCTATCCTCCGGCTCAATTCCCCTCTCCATCGCATGGGGAAGGGTTAGGGGTGAGGTTGGTGGGGTCGGGTGGGGCGTCCCTCCAGTCCGCAACACCGGCGGCATGGGACCCAAGCGCCTGCAAAGTGGCGCAGGGCGTCCTCCTGCGCTATGATGAAAGCGGAGTCTAGCTTGGCCGTGGAATCGGCGGGAGGTACCGCGTGAACCGGACACCCGTCAAGAAGCCAAAGACCATGCGCAACCTGCTGATCTACCTGCTGATCAGCGTGGCGGTCGTCACCATCATATGGTCCCTGTTCAGGCCGGCAGGGGGCGGCAATACGCTCGCCCTGAGCGCCCTCGTTGAGATGGCGAAGAGCGAGAAAATCCGGAAGATCGAAGTCAACGGCGATAATCTGATCGTCAAGGCGCTGGACGGCAAGACGTACCGCTCGCGCAAAGAGTCCGGTGCCAGCCTGTTTGAGATTTTTGAGCGCGGCGGCGTTAAGACCGGCGCTAGTGGTCTTGAGGTAGTGGTGAAGGGGAGCAGCGGTTTCGGCAGCTTCTTCGGCATCCTCATCAACTTCCTGCCGCTCATCTTCTTCGGCGGCCTCCTCCTCTTCATGATGCGCCAGGCCCAGGGTGGTGGCTCCCAGGCAATGAACTTCGCCCGCAGCCGCGCGCGCCTCTTCATGGCCAACCGTCCAACCGTCACCTTCGCCGACGTTGCGGGTGTTGACGAGGCCAAGACCGAGCTTCAAGAAGTCGTTGAGTTCCTCAAGTTCCCGGAGCGTTTCGCCGCCCTTGGTGCCCGCGTGCCTCGCGGCGTCCTCCTTATGGGCCCGCCTGGCACCGGCAAAACGCTCATGGCAAAGGCGGTCGCCGGCGAGGCCGGCGTGCCCTTCTTCTCCATTAGCGGCTCCGAGTTCGTGGAGATGTTTGTCGGCGTCGGCGCCTCCCGCGTTCGCGACCTGTTTGAACAGGCCAAGCGCAACGCCCCCTGCATCGTCTTCATTGACGAGATCGACGCCGTCGGACGTCACCGCGGCGCAGGCATCGGCGGCGGCCACGACGAGCGCGAGCAGACCCTCAACCAAATCCTCGTGGAGATGGACGGCTTCGACACCGGCACCAACATCATCGTCATCGCCGCCACCAACCGCCCCGACATCCTGGACCCCGCCCTCCTACGCCCGGGCCGGTTTGACCGTCGCGTCGTCCTGGACTCGCCGGATATCCTGGGCCGCATCGGCATCCTCAAGGTTCACATGAAGGGCAAGCCCATCGGCCCCGACGTGGACGTGGAGAGCATCGGCCGCCAGACGCCCGGCTTCAGCGGCGCCGACCTCGCCAACCTGGTGAACGAGTCCGCCATCCTGGCCGCCCGCCATAGCAAAAAATCCATCGGCGCGCCGGAGGTCGCGGAGGCCATTGACCGCATTGTCGCCGGGCCGGAGCGGAAGAGCCGCGTCATCAGCCCCAAGGAAAAGGAACTCACCGCCTACCACGAGGCTGGCCACGCCCTCGTCGGCCACTTGCTGCCCGCCGCCGACCCCGTCGCCAAGATCTCCGTTGTCGCGCGTGGCTCCATGGGCGGCTACACCCGCTCGTTGCCGCAGGAAGACCGCTACATCTGGACAAAGACACAGTTCAAAGCCCGGATGGCCATGGCCATGGGCGGCCGCGTCGCCGAGTCGATCATGTTCAACGACGACATCTCCACCGGCGCCAGCAACGACCTTGAGCAGGCCACCCAGCTCGCCCGCTCCATGGTCACCCGCTATGGCATGAGCGACCGCCCCTCTATTGACCTGGAAGAGTTGCCCATCAGCACCCTGTTTGACTGGCTTCGGGCAGGTCAGGCCAAGAGCATTCAGGTGTACGGCGACGACCTCCTCGTCAAGGACTTCAACGACAAGACCTACCGCTCGCGCAAGGAGGCCAGCACCACCCTGGTGGAGCTGCTCCTGCAGGCCGGCATCAACGTGGACGAGAGCAAGGTCAGCATCCAAGTCAAGAGCTCCGTCGGGCTCATGGGGCTCGGCCCCCGGACCTTTGGCCGCCGCGAGGAGCTGGTCTTTCTAGGCAGGGAGATCTCGGAGCAGCGCGACTATAGCGACGGCGTCGCCCAGAGCATTGACGAAGAGGTCAGGCAGTTGGTGGAAGAGGCCTACAAGACCGCCGAGCAGGTCCTCATCACCCACAAACCTAAGCTCATGCACATTGCGCGCTACATCACGGAGTACGAGTCTGTGGAGGGCGAGGAGTTGCAGAAACTCTTCGCTTCAGACCCCCCTCCGATGGAAGAGCTGCTCAAGCCGCTCCCGCTGCCCAGGCGGAGCCAGCCGGCTGCGGAAGCGCCCGTCCCCAAGGCGTCACCGGCTCCTCCCGCCGAGGAGAAACGCCAGGTGCCCCACCGCGGCCCCGGCCCTGCCCCCGCCCCGGCTGGCTGAGGCGGCACGTCACTTCAAACAGCGTTGAGCCATCCAAAACCGTAGGGGCGAGTCATGGACTCGCCCCTACCTCTCGTTCTAACTCTGCGTGAACGCCAACGCGCCATTCTGAGGGAGTCCTTCCGCAGAAGGACGACCGAGGAATCTCTCCCGGCCTCATCACTAACGCCTTCCTTAGCGGGAGCCAAGCACCTCTCCCTCTCATTCCGGGGCAATCCAGCCCAAGCCAACGACCGCAGAATCTTGCCCTTCCGGGCTACGGCTGCGTGCCCGCCTGTGATGTTGTTGCCCCCATCTCCACCTTCCCCTCCAGCGGACGCTCCCGGAAGTACACACCCCAGCGCTGCATCAGCCGCGTCACCTCAGGGTCGTTCAGATGCACCAGTTCCCTGAAGAACCCTGCCAGGCTGTGCGCGTGCCGCAGATCATCTGTGCATACCCACGACATCTGCCCCGGCGCCATGTAGATGATCCCGCTCTGATGCTCGCACCCCACCTCAACCCGGCTGCCCTCCTTGCCTTGCTTAACGAAGAGCCCGTAAGCCATCGTTCGTCTCCCCTGTGCAAAAATTCTCTGGGAAGGGTCGCAGGGGAACCCTCTCTTGCAAGAGAGGGTTCCCCTGCCCGTCACCACCACAGCGGCCGCATCCGCGCCACGCTAGTTCCGCTGCAAAAAGCGCAAGAACTCGCCCTCCTCGACCTGCCGCTGCTCTCGCAGGCACAGGATCGCGAACTGCATCAGCATCCGCGCGCGCCCCGAGAACAACAGCGCGTCCCTGCCCATCACCACCCTGGTCGGCCGCGCGTCCACGTCCACGGAGAACTCGCCCTCCTCGCCCAACTCTATGTCAACCGTCAGGCCCGTGGACTGCTCAATTCGCTCGCGCATCCGTCTAAGGAATTCAGCGTCTTCCATACGTCTCTCGCCAAAGTTGATGTTGCCAGGACATCAGCACGGGGGGTGGGGGGGTGGGGGGGGTCACACCAGCAGCCCGGGCACAGGGAACGAGCGTTGCCTGATCGGGTCAACCGCAAGCCCAAAGATCTCCAGCGTCACCGCGCCGAGCAAGGCGGGCGCGCCCCCTTCGGAAAATACCACAGGTACAATGTCGCTTTGTCCATTGAGGCGCACCCAGCACCGCCCCATGTCGCGTTCCACGAAGCGGCAATCTGCCAACTCAAAGCGTCGCCGCTGATGTGGGGTGATGCCTAGGCTGCGTAGGAAAGACGCAGGCAACTCCGTGTACGTCGCGCCCGTGTCAACGAGCGCCTCCACGGAAACGAACCGCGACCCCTGCAGGTCCCCGACCTCAATCGTTACTCGGAAGGTGCCCATCTCTGAACTCGTCCGTCGCAGGCTTTCAGGAAACCGACGCGATACAGCGTGCGATTCCACGCTGCTCTTGCTATCATAAGTCTAACGCTGAGAAGGTGCCAGGACGTTGCGATTAGACCTGCACTGCCACTCCGTCTCCTCCGACGACGCCAGGGCCACCCTGGAGCAGTACCTCAAGTGGATCCAGGTGCTGCGCCGCAAGGGTAACCAGGTGGACGGCATCGTCCTCACGGAGCACCGCAAGTTTGACCTGGGAGCCGACTACTCCTCCCTGGCTAAGCAGTACGACGTCCTCGTGCTCAAAGGCTCCGAGGTGGACACGCGCCATGGCCACTTCCTCGTCTACGGCGTTACCGAAGAGCTCGTCCGCGCCATCACCTTCTCCGACGTCGCCATGGACTCGCTGCGCCTCATGGAAGAGGCCCGCCGCACCGGCGGCATCGCCATTCCGGCACACCCCGGGCGCGTCGGCGTCGGCCTCGTGGACCACGTTGCCCGAGGCGCCCAGATCAACGGCATCGCCGTCGCCGAGCGGCTCAACGGCGGCAGCCGCACCGGCGAGGAAGAGCGCGCCGCCCACCTCTTCGCCGACGCGGTCCTGGCGGGCCTAAGGGGCACCGGCGGCAGCGACGCCCACTTCCCCAGCGCCATCGCCACCTGCATGACCGAGTTCCCCGGCCCCGTCCGCAGCGAGCGCGCGCTCGTGGAGGCCCTCGCCTCCGGCGACTTCACCGCCGTGCGCCTTTCCGCCCCATAGCGCCCACTTGCGCCGCCAAATGCTGGTGACGTGCCTTACCTGATGCGGCAGTTCACCCTATGGTTGCGCCAAAAACACGATCCAATGGATGCGCCGCTCGTTGCCGCTATCACCCATCTTCGGTTTGTAGAGATTCACCCGTTTTGGGATGGTAATGGCAGAACGGCGCGTGCGTTGTGCTCGCTGATTTTGCAACGCTATGGGTACAGGTTCAACCGCCTAGTCTCGCCAGATCGTCAGTTCGCATGGGAGCTAAGGAAATATTTTGAAGAGATTGGGAGGACTGTGGGCTCTGAGTTTCAAGAAAACCGGGATCTTACCCCTTGGACCCACTATTTCTTATTGTCGCTCACGGTGGAGATTAGCACGGTCTCGAATCAGTTGGTTGACTTCAGGAGATTCATGGCGCAAATGCAGGAGCAGTTTAAGCCGCTTGGATTAACCAAGCGACAGATCGATTTGCTAGCTTATGCTCGCATCCACGGTACATTGCGGGCACGCGACTATTTGTCGGGTTTTTGCGGGTCAAGGGAAACGGCAAGACGTGCGTTCAATAGTCTGGTTCAACATGGCCTTCTACAACCTGTTGGGAGTGCACGCATGCGCCGCTATCAACTTATTGCTGGAGATGGTGCTTCGCAACAGTAAACCAAGGGTGGCTATGGGATGCTTACGAGCAAGTCCGGCATTGATATTAGGCTTGTCCATCTAGTGGCTTCACAAGTGCTCTGCTTCCATCATTGCTGGGTCGCGACATCTTTTCCGCTGGTCGCTTGGACGTCTCCTATTCAAATCCTGGTCATGTTAATTTGGATCTCATTACCAGAATACTCTCCTAAATACAGGGTTTCGCAACAGCCTACATGTACATGGAGAGGGGCCAGTGCCTGCCTCGAGCGTAGCCGAGGGGGGTGAAGCTGGCGGGGCGGCTGGTTCTCCCTCCCCCTTCAGGGGAGGGAGCTAGAGGGAGAGGTGGGCGGGGCGTGGGGCTGTCCCCCGCTCCCTGCTACAATCTTCCCATGACCCTTTCCGAACGCCCCATCACCACCCCCCAGTCCGCCCTCGCACCAGGGGCGTCGTCGTCAGTTTCCCAGGCCACGTCCAGGGCGCTGGAACAGCTTGAGTTCACGGCGGTGCGGCAGCGCCTTGCCCGCTACGCCTCGTGTCCTCTGGGCGCGGAGCTGGCCGAGGCCCTCACGCCCTCCAGCGAGACCGCCGAGGTGGAACGCTTCGGCCTGGAGACCGCCGAGGCCCGCGCCCTCCTTGACGAGGGCGTCGACCTCTCCTTCCCCGCCGTCACCGACGTTCGCGACCACGTGGGCCGCGCTGCCAAGGCGGGTACGCTCCACGGCCCCGACCTCCGCGAGGTGTATTCCGCGCTCCAGGGCGCGCACCACGCCCGCCAGGTGCTCGTCGACCGCCGCGCCGCCAAGCCCCTGCTCGCGGGCATCGCCGGGCGCATCCCCGGCCTCCAGGACGTCGCCCAGGCTATCGCCCAGGCCATCGGCCCCCAGGGCGACGTTCTGGACAGCGCCTCCCCGGCCCTGCGTGCGGTCCGCTCCGACGCCCGCATCACCTATCACCGCATGGAGGACATGCTCCAGCGCATCGCACGTTCCTCGTTAGGGCGCCACGTCCTCCAGGAACCGCTCGTCACCGAGCGCAACGGACGCCCCGTCCTTCCCGTCAAAGCCTCCGAGCGCGGACGCCTCCCCGGCCTCGTCCACGACGTCTCCGAGAGCGGCGCCACCATCTTCGTTGAGCCGCTGCCCGCCATCCCCATCGCCAACCACCTGCAAGAGCTGCGCTCCGCCGAGGCGCGCGAGGTGGACCGCATCCTCCGCGCCCTCTCCGCCCAGGTTGGCGCCCGCGCCGACGACGCGCTCCTGGCTCTGGACCTGCTCGCCTACCTGGACCTCGTCATGGCCAAGGCGCGCTACGGCGCCTCGCTCAACGCCCTCCGCACGCCCACGCCCATCACCGACGACATGACCATGCACCTCGTGGAGGCCCGACACCCGCTGCTTGGTGGCAAAGTCGTCCCCCTCTCGCTCTCAATCGGCCCCGGCGCCGTCCTGGAGCCCAACAAAGCGCGAGGCTGGACCGTCCTCGTCATCACCGGCCCCAACGCCGGCGGCAAGACCGTCGCCCTCAAGACCGTCGGCCTCATCGCCCTCATGCACCAGGCCGGCCTTCAGGCGCCCGCCCAGGTCGGCACCGCGCTCCCCGTCTTTGACGCCGTCTTTGCCGACATCGGCGACCACCAGAGCATCCTGCAGTCCCTCTCTAGCTTCACGGCACACGCCACGGCCATCCAGGCCGTCCTCGCCGAGGCCACGCCCCGCTCACTCGTCCTCATGGACGAGCTCGGCGCCAGCACCGACCCGGACGAGGGCGCCGCGCTCGGCAAGGCCGTCCTGGAGGCGCTGCAAGCCCGAGGCGTCAACACCATCGCCACCACGCACTACCGCGATGTCGCCTCCTTTGTGGAAGGCCGCCCTGGGATGCTCAACGCCAGCGTGGAGCTTGACCCCGCGACGCTATCGCCCACCTACCGCCTCACAATGGGCCTGCCGGGCCGCAGCTACGCCCTCGCCATCGCCTCCCGCGTGGGCGTGGAGCAGGACGTGCTCTTCCGGGCAATGGAGTTGCTGCCCCAGACCTCGCGCCAGGTGGATGGTCTCCTCTCCGAGCTGCACCGAGAGCGCGCCGTCGCCGACCAGGCCCGTCGTGAGGCCGAGGACGCCCTGCGCCGCACCGAGGCCATCCGCGCCGAGCTCGACGCGCGGCTCCAGGCCATTGAGCAGGAGCGGGAAGCCCTTATGGCCGAAGCCCGCGCCGAGGTCCAGCAGCGCGTCGCCGCCCTCATGGTCGAGCTGGAGCAAGCCGAGGAGGCTGCCAAGGCCGCCCAGGGCGCCGGAGTCCAGGGTGGCCTTTCCCCCGAGCTCTTCCAGGCCAGGGAGCAGGTCGCCAAAGTGCGCCGCGCCGTCCGCGCGCCGCAGTGGCGACCGCCCAGGCCAACATGGGAGGAGTGGCTCAAGGTGCTTCGCCCCGGCGACTCCGTGCAAGTGCGCGGCTTCCACGTGGAAGGCCGTGTCCTCGCCCTTCCCGATGCCAAGGGCATGGCCCAGGTCCAGGTCGGCGCGCTGCGCCTCCACGTCCAGTCCGAGCAGCTCTCCCCGCCCGGTCCTTCTCCCTTCCCCTTCAGGGGAGGGAGTCAGAGGGAGAGGTCGGCGGGGCGAGGGGCGGCCGGTTCTCCCTCCACCTCGAAGGGGGAGGGTTGGGGTAGGGGTGAAACGCCCCGCCGCAGGGGCGAGGTCTCCTCGCCCGCTCCGCTCTCCGACCTCGCCCGCCTCCGCCAGGGTCCCCTGGAGCGCGAGCTGGACCTCCGCGGCATGCGCGCCGACGAGGCCCTGTCTCGCCTCGACGCCTTCCTGGACAGGGCGCTGCTCCACGGCCTCGCCGAGGTGCAGATCGTCCACGGCGCGGCCACAGGCGCGCTCCGCAACGCCGTCCGCGAGCGCCTCAGCAAGTACCCCGTCGTCAAAAGCTGGTCCACCCCCGCCGGCCCCCGAGGCGACGGCGTCACCGTCGTCCATCTCGCCTAACCATTCTTCCATCACGGCGTTGGTGGAGCGAAGCCTCTTCGTGCCGGGTGCGCCGAACCTCGTCCTTTCGGGACAGGAACAGGCTACGCTTTGCGGACCTGCCGCCTGCCGATGTATAACGCGCCATCCGCGAACGCCAAAAGGAGGCACACGCATGATTACGCATAAGACAACCGTGACCGTGAACGAGTCGGCAGCCGACGTGTTCACGGTCGTCGGCGCCGATTACGTCGCCAACCATCCCAAGTGGGACGCAAAGGTGGTCAGCCCGCAATTGGAGCCCAGCGGCCCGATGGCGCTCGGCGCTCGCGGCCGCGAGACCCGGAAGCAGGGCGGGCGGACCATGACCTACCAGTTTGAAGTAACCGACTTCAAGCCCGGATCGGCGTTTGCGTTTCGCGCCCACGGCGGGCCGGTGCAGCTAACAGCCAGCTACGCCGTCAAGCCCCTGAGCGCCAAGCAATCGCAGCTGGACATTGAGGTCACCATGAAGATGGGTGGCGTCATGAGGCTCATGGAGCCGTTCATGGCGGGCGGCGTCAAGAAAGAGTTCAACGCGATAACCGCCGAGATCAAGAGAATGATTGAAGCGTAGTCCTCGGCTTTGCCCCGTGTGGGAGGCTGGCGACTGACCACGAAACCCAAGAGAAGGGCGCCCCTTGGTGCCCTCTCATGCGCGTGGCCGCCATAGATCATCACGCCCCGAACCCGTAGGGGCGCATAGCCGTGCGCCCTCCACCTCTCGAGCGATCCGCCCGTCACCCTTCGTACCTCCCGTCGTCACTGAAAGCGCGAGGCCGAGTTCCCTTGCTGCCCTGCTGAGCACCTCTTTTGTCATTCCGACCGCCCCCCTGTCATTCCGAGCGCAACGAGGAATCTCCCACACATTGGCCACCCGCGCACCAGGCTGCCACCAGAAAAAGGCCCGCCTGCCCAGCCATCTCTGCGTGAAGGGCCACGCCCTTCCTGCCATGCCCCCCCTTGCCCGCGCGCCGTTGCTGCCTTAGCCTGGAAGCATGACGACCATCACGCCGAGTCGCCCCGTCCCCACCCGCCCGCTTCCCACGTGCGCCCACATGGGACATGCGGGCGCAAAAAATATTGTCGCGATCCTTGACGGCTTCCAGCGCATCACCATCGGCTTTCCGGCCTTCCGGAACACAATGCAAAACAAAGCGATAATACCATGCAAAGCTAAAAAGTCTTTCAGCGGACAAAGCAAACAAAAGCGTTCGCACCAGAAGGACGCAATGGTCACCACCACCGCGAGCATAGACGTCAACGGCGCGACCTTGCCGCTTCCCTCCCGTGCCGATAGACTGAACGTATGAACAACCTCATCATCCTCATCGGGTTCTCCGGCACGGGCAAGAGCGCCGTGGGCAAGGCCGTCGCGCGGATGCTCGGCTGGTCGTTCGTGGATACGGACGAGCTCGTCGTCCGCCGCGCCGGCAAGTCCATCGACGCCATCTTCGCCGAACAGGGTGAAGCCGCCTTCCGCCAACTGGAGCGCGAGGCGCTGGACACAGCCCTCTCGCAGAAGAACGCCGTCGTCGCCACGGGTGGTGGCGCATTCGTCCAAGAGGGCAACCGCGACCGCATCTTGGCCGCCAGTGCTGTCGTGTGCCTGGAGGCCCAGCCCGAGACCATCGTGCAGCGCTTGTTCAGCCAGTCCGGCGCCGAGGCCCGGCCCCTGCTCATGGGCACTCCCGCCGAGCGCCTCGAGCGCGTCTGTCAGCTCAAGGCGCAACGCCAGTCCGCCTACGCCAACGCCCACTGGACTGTCCACACCGACCACCTCACCGTGGATGAAGCGGCGCGAGAGGTTGCCAGGGCGTGGGACACCCTGCGCGGCAAGCTCTTCCGTGACGGCGCGGAAGGCAACGGCGACCCGGCGGTCATCGTCCACTCCTCCGTCGGGCCGTGTCCCATTTACCTTGGCGCGGGTCTGCTAGGAACCCTGGGGGAGCGATGCCGCGGCGCCGGCCTGCGCACTACCGCGTACCTCTTCACCGACACCAACGTCGCCAAGCGCCACGCCGCCCAGGCGCAGGCCGCGCTGGAAGAAGCGGGCGTCAAAGTCCACACGCGCGTCATCCCTGCGGGCGAGGCATCTAAGAACCTGGACGAGGTCGCGCGCTGCTACGCCTGGCTGGCCGAGTGCCGCGCCGAACGCGGCCACTTTATCGTCGCAGTCGGTGGCGGCGTCGTCGGCGACGTCGCGGGCTTCGTTGCCGCCACCTACGCGCGCGGCATCCCCTTCGTCCAGGTCCCAACCTCGCTGGCCGCGATGGTCGACGCCTCCATCGGCGGCAAGACCGCCGTGGACCTCCCGGCGGGCAAGAACCTCGTCGGCGCCTTTCACCAACCGCGCTTCGTCCTGGCCGACACACAGACCCTGAGTACGCTGCCGCCCAGGGAGATGGCCTCCGGCTGGGCCGAGGCGGTCAAGCATGGCCTCATCATGGACGAGGCGCTGGTGCGTTCCTTTGAGACCGAGGCCGATGCAATCCTAGGGCTGAAGCCCGGCGCCCTGACCGACGCCCTGCGCCGCAGCGTCGCCATCAAGGCTCGTGTGGTGACCCAGGACGAGCGCGAGACGCTGGGGATCCGCACGCTGCTCAACTACGGCCACACGCTTGGCCATGCCCTGGAGGCTGCCACGGGATACACCGCGCTCCTCCACGGCGAGGCCGTCGCCATCGGCATGAACGCCGCCGGCATCATCAGCCATCACATGGGGCTGCTCTCCGCCGACGGCCTGGCGGCCCAAACGAGCCTGCTGCGGCGGTACGGCCTGCCCCTGCGGATCCCCACGGACGTGGACCTTGACGCGGTCCTCAACGCCATGCAGCTAGACAAAAAGACCGCCGGCGGGAAAGTGCGCTGGGTGCTGCTGAAAGAGATCGGCCATGCGGTGACCAACGGCGACGTTCCCGCAACCCTCGTCCGCAAGGTCGCCCAGGAGCTTGCCGCTTAGGCTCGCCTGCTTGTGCGCTCAGCAGGTTTCGGTCGGGGCAACAGGCGGCAGTCTGCTACGGCATGTTGCGAATGATGGGCCTGAACAACAAGCCCCACGCCGCTACCAGCGCGACGACGGCCCCCGCAGCGCCGACCGCAATCTGCGCGCCCACCACCTCGGCCAGTGCGCCCATCGGCACGGAACCGAGAGGCTGCAAGCCGACCTCCATCATGTAGATGCCCATGACCCGCGCCCGCATGTGGTCGTCAATGTTGGACTGAAGAAGCGTCTGGTTCACCGTGGCCCGCGCCGTGGAGCTGATCCCCATCGGCACCATGAGCGCCAGCGCGACCGCGTAGACAGGGATCGCCGTGAACGCGATGATCGTTAGGCCCCAGACGACCATCAGTATGAGGACCTGAAGGCCTTTGCGCCGGAAATCGCCGAGCGATGCGACCACCACCGATCCCGCTAATGCCCCAACCCCCGTCAGGCTGAGCAACAGGCCCAGTCCCTGCGGACCCACCTTCAGAATGTCCGTCGTGAAGATGGGCAGCATCAGCTGGAACGGCAGCCCGAACGCCACGGACGCGAACGCGAAAATCATCAGGTTGAGCAACACCGGTTTTGTCTTCAGGTAGCGGAAGGTGTCGCCCATGTCCGTCACCATGTTGGTGCGCCTGGCCCTTTGGGCCGGAGGCATCTTCGACAGGAAGAACATAATCAACGCGGAGGCGAAGACCATGCCCGACATGATGAAAAAGATTGGGCCGACGCCCGTCGCCGCAATGAGCACCCCCGCGATCCCCGGCGTCGTGATGCACGTCAGGTTCATGAACGCCGAGTTCAGCGAGATGGCGTTCATGAGCAGCCGCTTCCCCACGAGCTCGGGGATCATCGCCTGGCGGGTTGGCAGCATGAAGGCCTGAGCCGTCCCCTGCAAGACGCTCGCAAGGACCAACGTCGCCACCACGCTGTTCTTCGCTGCGCCGGAGACCACGATCAAGGCGACGCACAGCGACGACACCGCCATGCCAACTATGGACGCCATGATGATGTACTTCTTGCTGAACCGGTCAGCCAGCACGCCACCCAGCAGCGAAAACATGACCATGGGCAGCCCGGTCGCCAGGCCCAGCATCGCCAGCATCAGCGGCGAGCGCGTGATCTCATACAAGAACCAGTTTCGGGCAACCTGCTGCATCTGCTGGCTCGCGAATACCAGGAACATGCCAGCCGTATAGGTCCGATAACTCGGGGAACACAGGGACTCAAAGGCGCGGAGCCAGGTGGGAAGGGGGGGTTGTCGGTGTGTTTTCCGGAGGCGGGCTTGCCGACGGTGGCGAAGCGGCGGTGTGCGCCGCGTCACGGCGAAGTTTGACCAACGCTGCGTCCTTTCAGTTTTATCTATAAAGGTAGACACCACGGCAAGATAACATTTAGGAATCCGAAACTCAACGTGCTTGGTGAAGGCGTTTAAGGCTTCCGTTATTGCATTGGCTCCCTTTCTCGTTCACAGTGCCGAGTCTCAGGAGACTTGTAGGGGCGATTCAAGAATTACCCCACAAGAATCGCCTCTGCAAGGTTTCCAGCAAACCGAAACGCCCTAGAGTGAAGGTGAGAGCGTGGACAGCATAGGCGTGCCGTGTAGGTATGCGTCACACTAGGGCGTCGTTACCGAACGGACGAGCGGCAAATGGGGCCCCGCGAATACGCCCGCGGACGGCGTGTGTTCAGTCAAGCCGCCGCAGTCGTGGCGAGAGAGCCACGATGACGACGCAGAGGACTGCGAGGATAATCGCCAAGCCCCCCACCGCCCATTGCACGCCAATCGCCTCCGCCACAATCGCCGTCGCGAACGCTCCAAAGCTGCTGAGGCCGAACTCCATCATCATGAGTGACATCACCCGGCCCCGGTACGTCTGCTCCGTGTAGGACTGGAGCAACGAGCTCCCCAGCGTCTGGCGCACGGTCTGTCCCAGGCCAACGAAGACCATGAACACCAGCGACGCTGTCCACCACCTGGAGAATGAGAACCCCACGAGCGCGATGGCGAGGACGCCAGTCCCCGCCATGAGCAGCAATCCCCGCTTCTTGTTGGAAATGGACGCCAACACCAGGGAACCTACCATGGCGCCCGCGCCGGAGACGCTGAGCAGGATGCCCATCCCGCTCGCGCCCACGTGCAAGACGCCTTCGGTGAACGCCGGCAGGAGGGTCATGATCGGCATGGAGAGCAGCACCACCAGGAAGGTGACCGCGAGCACGAGGAGGACAGTCTTTTCCGCTTGAACGTAACGCAGACCTTCCTTCAACGCTGCCAGGCCGCTCGCGCGGGCGCCCGCAGGGCTGGTGCGCGGCAACAACGCCGCGAACAACGCCGCGAACACGTACAGGCCCGTCATGCACAGGTACACGGCGGCAAAGCCAACGACGTCAATCAAGAAGCCTCCCGCGGCCGGCGCCAGCAGACGCAGGGTGTTCATCCCAAGGCTGTTCAGCGCAATGGCGTTCATGAGATGCTTTTCGCCCACAAGCTCCGGGATGATCGCCTGCCGCGAGGGCATGACCAGTCCCGACACTCCGCCCTGGAGTACCGAGGAGACAATAAGCACCCACCACGAACCTCCGTGCTCGGCGCTCACGTAACCCGTAAGCAACCCCACGGCTACAATGAGCGACGCCAACGCGAAGGCGAGCTGCCCGCCGAGCAGCATGAACTTCTTTTGCACCCGGTCGGCTACGACACCGCCGTAGAGGGAGAGAAGGATCATCGGAACGGCATTCGCCAGGGACGTGAGGCCAAGGATCGCGGTGGAGCCAGTCAACCGATAGGCCAGGAGAGAGCTGGTCACCATCTGCATGTTCATGGCGGCCATTTGGCCCATCATGCCGCCGTAGAACACGCGGTAGGCTGGGGAGCTGAATGAGGCGAACGTAGAGAAGTTGGTGGGGGAGAAGGATCCCTTTGGCCTTAGCGACGCAGGATCGGAGGGATGTGCCTGGCGATTAGCTGCTGTGTCGGGAGCATCATCAACGCTTGCGACTCCGGTAGGGCGCTGCTGCTCTTGTCTCATTCATGAACCTTTGCGCCTGTCGCTTCAGCAAGCGGGCGCATTTCACAATGGCCCAATCGTAGCACTCTGTCAACGCGTGTCAACGACGAGCGCAAAGTAGCGCAAAATGGGCTGAATCCCCGTTGAGTCTTTCGTCCACTCTTCGTATCATCAAGAAGCCGCACGCATCGGGTCAGGGAAACGTGTTCACCCACTTACACACCCATACCGAATACAGCCTGCTGGACGGCCTCTGCCAGATCCAGCCGCTTGTGCAACGCTGCAAAGAACTGGGGATGGCCGCGCTGGCCATCACCGACCACGGCGCCCTGTACGGCGCCGTCGAGTTCTACCAGGCCTGCCGCGACGCCGGCGTCAAGCCAATCATCGGCTGTGAGCTGTACGTCGCCAGGGACACCCGCCACTCCCGCGCCGCCGGCGACAAGCAGCCGTATCACCTCACCGTCATCGCCAAGAACAACGCGGGCTACCACAACCTTGTCCAGCTCGTCACCAAGGCGCACCTGGAAGGTTTCTACTACAAGCCGCGCGTTGACCGGGAGCTGCTCGCCCAGCACCGCGAAGGGCTGATCGTCCTCTCCGGCTGCCTCAACGGCGAAGTCGCGCGCCTGCTCACCGAAGGTCTGCGGGACGAGGCCGAGGCCACCGCGCGGTGGTACGCCGAGACCTTCCCCGGCGACTTCTTCCTGGAGCTCCAGCGGCACGAAGCCGTGCCCGGGCTGGACGAGGTCAATCAAAAGCTCGTCGCCCTGGCGCGCGAAACCGGCCTGCCGCTCGTGGCCACCAACGACTTCCATTACGTCAATCGCGAGGACGCGCCGCTCCAGGACATCCTCATCTGCATCCACACCGGCACCAACGTCAAAGATGCCGCTCGTCTTAAGATGGACGGCGACTCGTACTACCTAAAAAGCCCCCAGGAGATGGCGGAACTGTTTGCCGACGTGCCGGAGGCGCTGGAGAACACGGCGCGCATCGCCGAGCGCTGCGACGTTACGCTTGAATTCGGCGTCCCCAAGCTGCCCCACTACGAGACACCCAACGACCAGACCGCCGAGGCCTACCTGCGCCACCTCTGCGACGAGGGCTTCAAGCGGCGCGTGCCGGACGCGCCCGCGTTCTACCGCGAGCGCCTGGAGTACGAGCTGGACGTCATCATCAGGACCCGCTTCCCCGACTATTTCCTGGTCGTCATGGACATCGCCAACTTCACCCGCCGCAGCGGCATCCTCTTCGGGGTGCGTGGCAGCGCGGCCGCCAGCCTCGCTTTGTACTGCCTCGGCGTCACCGACGTGGACCCCATGCCGCATAAGCTCGTCTTTGAGCGCTTCCTGAACCTGGAGCGCAAGGACATGCCGGATATTGACATGGACTTCCAGGACGATCGCCGCGACGAGGTGCTCCAGTACATCGTCCAGCGGTACGGCAAAGACCACGTGGCACAGATCGTCACCTTCGGCACGATGGGACCGAAGGCAGCGCTGCGTGACACGGGCCGCGCCCTGGGCATGGCCTACGCCGACGTTGACGCCGTTGCCCGCATGGTGCCCTTCATGGCGCGTACGCTGGAAGACGCCATGGGGCAGGATCCGAAGCTCAGGGAGCAGGCCAACGCGGACCCCGACCTCTACCGCCTCATCACGACCGCGCAGAAGCTGGAGGGCGTGGTCCGCAACGTCAGCACCCACGCCGCCGGCGTCGTCATCTCCAAGGAACCCCTCGCCGAGCACGCCCCACTTCAGCGCCCCATCCGCGCCGGCGCCGGCGACCTCGCCATGACCCAGTACGCCATGGAGCCCATCCAGCAGCTCGGCCTGCTCAAAATGGACATCCTTGGCCTCGCCAACCTCACCATCCTAAAGCGCGCCGTGGAGAACGTTGAGAAGACCCGTGGCATCCGTCTGGACCTCCAGAAGATCCCCCTGGACGATTCCAAGACCTTTGCGATGCTCACCCGCGGCGACACCACCGACCTGTTCCAGCTTGAGAGCGCTGGCATGCGTCGTTATATCAAGCAGCTCAAGCCCACCGAGTTCTCCGACCTGGTCGCCATGGTCGCCCTCTACCGGCCCGGCCCCATGGAGCACATCACCACCTACATCCAGGCGAAGCACCGAGAAATTGAGATACGGCACCCGCACCCCGTCCTCAAGGAGATCCTGGAGGACACGTACGGCGTCATCGTCTACCAGGATCAGGTGCTCTTCATCGTCCGTGAGTTCGCGGGCTACTCCCTGGGCCAGGCCGACATCGTCCGCAAGGCCATGGGCAAGAAGGTCCCGGAGATCATGCAGAAGGAGCGGGAGCGGTTCGTCCAGGGCGCGCTGGCCAAGGGCTTTTCCGTTGAGGAGGCCGACGAGGTCTTCAACCTTATCCTGCCCTTCGCTGGCTATGCCTTCAACAAAGCCCACAGCGTCAGCTACGCCCTCCTGGCCTACTGGACGGCGTACTTCAAAGCCAACTACCCGCCCGAGTACCTCCTCGCGGTGCTCAACACCCGCGCGGGCAATCTGGAACGGGTTGCCACCTCCGTCGGCGAGTGCATCCGCCTCGGCATCCCGGTGCTGCCCCCGGACATCAACCACAGCGACGTGGACTTCGCCATAGGCGCGTCGCCGGAGGGACAGCAGGCGATTCGCTTCGGCCTCGCCGTCGTGAAGAACGTCGGCGAGGCGTGGGTGAAGACGCTGGTGGAAGCTCGCAACGGCCGCCCGTTCCAGTCCGTCGCCGACTTCTTCCGCCGCGTGGACCGCAGCGCCGTCAACCGCCGCGCCCTAGAGGGCCTGGTCAAGGTCGGCGCGTTTGACTCGCTGGACGTTGAGCGCGGCGCGCTGCTCGCCTCGTTGGACAGGCTCCTTGCCATCGCCCAGCGCGAGACCAAGCTTCGCAAGAGCGGCCAGGTTAGCCTCTTCGGTCTCGCCGACGCCGAGGAGCCAGACACTACACTCGGCATGGAGACGACCACTGGCGAGCCGGTGAGCGCGGACGAGCGCCGCGAGTGGGAGCGCGAGCACATCGGCGTCGCCCTGACCGACAACCCGATGCTCAAGGTGCTGCCGCTCCTCGCCGACGCCGGGGCCATCATCTCCGTCCACGACCTGGATCCGGAGCAGGAGGGCGAACGCGTGACCGTCGGCGGCCTGGTGGCCTCCGTGCAACAGCGCCTCACGCGCGAGAACAAGCCCTTTCTCATCGCCCAGGTCGCCCTCGTGGACGGCGAGGTGGAGGCCATCGCGTGGCCGGACGCCTACCAGCGCACCCGCGCCGCTCTCACCGAAGGCGCGCTGGTCCTCATCACGGGCCGCCTGCGCAGCCGCGACGACCGCATCACGCTCATCTGTGACGAAGTGACACCGTATCAGGAGGGACTCGCGTTGAGTCGTGAGGAACAGGCGGCGCCGGCCCGCCTCGCCGAGCAAAGCCCCGCCTATCAATCCAAACCGCGCAACGGCAACGGCTCAGTAACGCGCGCGAATGGGAGCGGGACGCGTAGCAATGGAGCGAACGGCAACGGTGGCGAGCCCAAGCCCATGACGGCGCCCGTGCCGGCCATTCCCGTGCGCGTCTTGGTCCTGCGGCTGCAAGAAACGGGCCGCCCGTTTGAGGACGAAGCGAGGATGAAGGACGCGATCCGCCTGGTCCTCGGCCACCAGGGGCAGGACCGAGTGCTGGTTGAGGTGATCGAGGCGGGCCGCCGCGTTCGGCTGGAGACGCCCTTTACCACGCAGCTCCGCCCCGAGCTTCAGTTGGAGCTGGAGGCGATGCTCGGTCCTGGGGTGGTGAGGGTGGAGGGAGAGGGTTAGGGCTTGCCCTGAGCGAAGTGAATGGGTGCCCCTGGAACGATGCCAGGCCTGCGTAACGGTGGCACTAACGACGTGGTGCAAGCGTTCTTCTGGCTCTCCTCGGTCGCTGCGCGACACCGGAATGACACCGTCTCGTTCGCGCTTCTTCACACGGAACCGGCAAAGCCCCGTCTGAAAAGTTTCTGGGAAGGGTCTGGGAAACCGTCTTTGTAAAGAGGGTTTCCCAGTGAAGGAAGATCACCGGAGCAACCCTCACCCTGTGCCCTTTTCATACCCAGCCCGCTGCCGCAGCCGTGCAGCCCGCCGCCGCTCCCCACCACCCCGTGGCGCGTCCTCTTTCTCTCTCCCCTTGTGGAAGAGGGAAAGAGGGTGAGGAGTAGTTCGCTCGCGGCAACCTGACTGCGCTACCTTTCCCTAGGAAAACAGAAAGTTGATGGGCCCCGCAAAGGAACGCCATGCGTACTCCCCGTTGCCTAGAGGAAGCACATCAGGTGTCGTCAGAAAATATATGAATGAGAAGAAGGTCCAGATTGCCAGTCCACCAACGCCACCACGGGTCTGGTTAGCGCCAGGTCCGCGATTCCTCATGCTTTCCCTCCTCGCCTTGTCGTCATTCTGAGCAGGATAAGCCGAAGCTGATGGGGTGAGGGTGAGAGGTACCCTGCGAAGCAGGCGACAGCGTCGCAAGATTCCTCGCACAGGTGGATACCATCCCGCTGGTCACTCAATTCCCGTCTCCACATTAAGTGGAGACGGGTTAGGGGTGAGGCGATCGTTCCCCCTCCATCTCCAGCAACCGCGCCTTCATCGCCAGCCCGCCGCCGTAGCCGTGCAGCCCGCCGCTGCTCCCTACTACCCGGTGACACGGGATGATCAGCGGGATGGGGTTCCGCGCCATCGCCTGCCCCGCGGCGCGGACCGCCAGCGCGTTCCCTGCTTGGGTCGCCAGCCACGCGTACGTCCGGGTCTCGCCCCGATGAATGCGCTGGCACGCCTCCCACGCGGCCCGGAAGAACGAGGGCGCGTCCTCCAAGTCCAGCGGCGTCGTGAAAGTCACCGGCTCGCCCGCCAGGTACTCCGTCACCTGGTCGCGCACCGAGCCCAACGCCGCGTCGTCTCGGGAAGCGCCGTCAAGCGCGGCCCCCGCCGCCTCCAGCGCGCGCCGCTCCGTCTGCTCCGGCAGCGTCAGCAGCCGCAGCCCGCGCGGGCCCGCCGCCGCCGTCACCCACCCTAGCGCCGTGGGGAACACCGTGAAGCTCAAGCCCGCAGCCCGTGGTCCTGTTCCGCCGGCGGCGCGGTCCAACGTAACGGTACTCATCTTCGCCCCTTTCGCAAATCGCCTTCAGCGTGTGGGCCGGCTAGCTCCCACACCAACTCTACCTCATGGCAACGCCAAGCACCAACGCCAAGCTGCCTTCCCATCCTGCCCTCGCTGACCAGGGTCTTTTAGTTATCGATCCCTTGTGGCAAAGGAATGTGTAGGGGCAATTCATGAATTGCCCCTACAAGTCTCCAGAGACTCGGCACTATGAGCGAGAAGGGGAGCCAAGGAGATAACTGAAAGACCCTGCCCTCGCCGACACCCCCCTCTTTCCAGAAAAGACCATATATTCTATTCTGAGCTAGTAGAGCTTCGCACCTCACCACCCAGTAGCGCCCGCGCCCGAGGAGTTCGCCATGACCACGAGGAATCAGCCGAGCGCCCAACCTGGAAACAGCAACGCGCTCACGCCCTGCCTCGAGCAAGGCGAATGGGCGTCTTCTGCACCCGCTAGCCGCAAGAGGCATTCGTTCCCTCACATTTTGAAAACGAAAACGAGCATAGAAAAAACAATGAAAGCGAACGCATCGCGATTCCACCGCACGGAAGGGAAATCAGGAACATGCCTAAATGGGGCACATCAATGCCGCCAAGTGGGGCCTCGTCTCAGTGGGCCTGCCCCGTCCCGCCGGGCGCCCTGCGGAACGGCACCGGAATGAGGATGACGGTCGCCGTCAACGCCGTCGCCGCCGAGTACCAGAACGCCGCCTTGATGCCGAAGTGGCCGACGATGACCCCCGCGATGATCGGCGCCGTCAGCGTAAACGGTTGGCTGAACAGCCCCATCACCCCCATGGAGCTTGACTGCACCCGTTTGTCCGCCACATCCATCACCGCCGACGTCGTGACATTCGCCACCGCGTAGAAGAACAGCCCCAGCGCGGCCACCACCAGCGCAAGCGGGATACCCTTGGGCGCGAACACTAGCGCGATGTACAGCAGGCCCATGATGAAAAAGCTAGGCAACATCACCGCCTTGCGGCCATATCGGTCCGACAACATGCCCATGATCGGCTGGGAGACGGCGCCAAGCAAGTACAGCAGCGCGACGTACACGCCGAGCACGAACGAGGAGTACCCAAGCGTCTCCCGGATGTAGATGGGGAAGAACGTCTGGATAGTGATGTTCGCCATTCCCATGAACGCGTTGGCGCCCATGACCGCGAGCACCTGCCGCTGCGTAAGCAGATTGCCGAGGCCTCGGACGTACGAGCGGAACGAAGGCCGCGGCCCCTGGTCCGCCTGGAACACCCTGCCAACACTCCTCCAGATGAGGATGGCGGCCAGCACGGACGGCAGCAGGTGCCACTGGAGCACCCCACGCCAGGCGAACGCTCCAATGAGCGCTCCCACCGCCAGCGGCGCAACGGCGTCGCCGATGCTGGCGCCGGTGCCGTGGATGGAGAGCGCCATGCCGCGCCGTTCTGGGAACCGGAGCGAGATGGAGCCGATGGCCGCCGGGTGCCATAACGCGCTTCCAAGCCCCGCCAGGGCGGCTGCCGGCAGCACCCAGCCATAGGAAGGCGCGAGCCCGATGAAGAAATAGCCGAGCCCGAAGGAGATGAGGGCCGCAGCCAAGATGAGCGCAACGTGCCGCCGGTACAAGTCCGCAATGAAGCCGGAAGGAAGGTTGAGGCCGCTGGACACCGATTGTCGGACCGTGGACATCGTCCCCACCTGAACGCTGCTCAGAGACAGGTCGGATTTAACCGAGGGGATGATGAGGGAAAACATGACCTGGTACCAGTGGACCACCACGTGACCCAAGGTCAACGAGATGAGCAGCACCAAGCTTGAGCGGCCCATTTTCCCAAAGTCCCGGACTATCTTCGGCAATCGCATCTCTGTCCCTCAAAGTCGCTAGTTTTGCGGCGCGCCAACTAGGGAGCGGTGTGCAGATGGTAGGGACTGACGGCGTGGCTGTCAACGATACGCCAGCGCCGTCCGGGGCCTTCCGGTCGCCTGTCGTTCCTCGCCATAGTTCCTATTGCATCGGGACTGTGGCGAGGAATCCGTATCTCATGGTTGCTTACCAGGGCGGCCCCCTGTCCGTCAACGCCTACGTGAGAGGACCGCGCTTCGTCATCCGTTGCCCGCCCTCGAGCCGAGGTTTATAATGAGGTGTATTCGCGCCCAACGCCGTGGACGTGACGCCGCATCGGAACCAGCCCACGCTGTTGAGACGCCCCCGCACCATGAGGTAGAACATGACGACAAGCGTTAGCCGCGTCCGCATCGCTGTGGACGCCATGGGCGGCGACTTCGGCCCCGCCGAGATCGTCGCGGGCGCCGCCGAGGCCGCGCGTGCCGGCGACGTGGAGATCCTCCTCGTCGGCGACGAGGAGCCACTCAAAGCCGAGCTTGCGAAGCTCGGCGCGGCCAGGCTCCCGCTTGCCATCGTCCCCTCGCAGGGCGTCATCCACGAGGGCGAGTCGCCGGTCCATGCCCTGCGCCAGAATCCGCGCGCCTCCGTCGCCGTGGCTGGCGGCCTGGTCAAGGCGGGCAAGGCCGCGGGCTTCGTCACCATGGGCTCCACCGGCGCAGCCGTCGCCGTCGCCACCTTCACCATGGGCACGCTGGACGGCGTTGAACGCGCCTCCCTTGGTGGCCCCATTATCGGCTTCTCTCCCAAGACCGTGCTCGTGGATCTGGGCAGCAACGTGGACACCCGCCCCGCCCAGATGGTGCAGTTCGCCGCCATGGGCGCGGCCCTCGCCCGCGTGCTGTTGGACGTCGCCGAGCCACGCGTCGCGCTGCTCAGCGTCGGCGCTGAAGAGGGCAAGGGCAACCGCCAGGCCAAGGAAGCGTACCCGCTGCTCAAGGCCAGCGGCCTTCGCTTCGTCGGCAATGTGGAAGGCCACGACCTGTTCCTGTCCGACCCCAAGGCCGAGGTCGTTGTCTGCGACGGCTTCGTGGGCAACGTCCTTCTCAAAGTGCTGGAGGGCGTGGGCGCGGCCACCGCCGCTCATCTGGAACACGCCCTCGCTGGCAAGCTCCCCGACGCCCAGCGGCGCGCTCTCATCCGGGAGGTCTACGATCTGTACAATGTGTCCGAGCGCTTCGGGGGCGGACCGCTCATGGGCATCAACGGCGTCGCGGTCGTCGGGCACGGACGAGCTCGCGCCGCCGCCATCGCCCAGGCCATCAACACGGCGCGCCGGTGCATCCAGATGCGCCTGGTCGACCGAATGCGCGAGGAACTGGGACGCATCAAAGCCGCCGCTTCGGCATAGGTCATGGCAACCTAGGAAAGTTTCCAGGCTCCTACCGGAGGTCGACAGCTTACATTGCTGAACAACCCCTTCTCCCCTGATGGGAGAAGGCGGGGATGAGGGTGAAACCTCACCCACAAAGCGCATAACAAGAACGAGCAGACGTTGTGCACTGACCGCCAACTCCTTCCCCTTGGATGGGGGAAGGTCGGGATGGAGGTGAAACATCCGTCCATTCCTACCTAGCAGCAAAACAAACATCGGAGGCTCCGTGGAAGGTTCCCGCCAGCGCCTGGCCCTCGTCACGGGCTCGTCCCGCGGCATCGGGCGCGCCATCGCCCTCAAGCTCGCGGCGATGGGCCATAGGGTCGTGATCAACTACGTCACCCGCGAGGACGCGGCCAACGACGTGGTGAAAGCCATCGCCGACCGAGGCGGAAAAGCGCTGGCCGTCCGCGCCGACATCACCAAGGTGGACCAGGTGGAAGCCATGTTCCAGCGCGCCCTGGAGCTGGGCGAGTCCGTGGAAATCCTCGTCAACAACGCGGGCATCATCAAGGACTCGCTCCTCATGCGTATGACCGACGAGACCTGGGACAACGTCCTGGACCTCAACCTCAGGGGGGCTTTTCTGTGCACCCGCACCGCGCTGCGGGGCATGGTGCGCGGGCGGTGGGGGCGCGTCGTCAACATCGGCTCCGTCGTCGGCATGCTCGGCAACCCCGGGCAGGCCAACTACGCCGCATCCAAGGCGGGCATGATCGGCTTCACCCAGAGCGTCGCCAAAGAGGTCGCCAGCCGCAACGTTACCGTCAACTACGTCGCGCCCGGCTACATCACTACCGACATCGTGGAAGGCCTGCCCCAGCCGATCAAAGACCGCATCATGGCGCGCATTCCGCTTCAGCGCTTCGGCAAGCCGGAGGAGATCGCCGGCATGGTCGGCTACCTCGTCGGCGACGAGGCCGACTACGTCACCGGCCAGGTGTTCGCCGTAGACGGCGGCATCTCCATCGGGTAGCTCTCATGCGGCTCCAGTCGTCATTCTGAGCCGAAGCCCGGCGAAGGCAAAGAGTCCATTCCTTTGCACAATCCTCCAAAGGCAGGGTTTCATGTCTCAGGTCTCTTCGTCACTGGACAAGCCGCTAGCCGGCCGCGTGGCCCTCGTTACCGGCGGCTCGCGCGGCATCGGCAAAGCCATTGCCCTTGAGTTCGCCTCGCAGGGCTGCGCCATCGCTTTCAACTACCTGCGCCACCACCAGGAGGCCCGCGAAGCCCAGGCCGCCATAGAATCGCTCGGCGTCCCGTGCCTGCGCCAGCGCGCCAACCTCGCCGAGTCCGCCGAGATCACGTCCTTCGTGCAGGCCGTCCGCGAGCGCTTCGGCGCGCTCCACTTCATCATCCACAACGCCGCCACCGGCGTGCAGCGCCCGCTCCTGGAGCTGGAGGAAAAGCACTGGCAGTGGACCATGGACGTCAACGCACGCTCCGTCTGGCTCCTGGTCAAGGAGGCCGTGAACGCCATGCCCCCCGGCGCCGCCGTCGTCGCCATCAGCAGCCTTGGCTCCCAGCGCGTGCTCAAGAACTACTTCTCGGTCGGCACGTCTAAAGCCGCCCTGGAGGCCGTCACGCGCTACCTGGCGGTGGAACTGGCCCCGCGCGGCATCCGCGCCAATGCCGTCGCGGGCGGCCTCGTGGAGACCGACGCCCTTGACCACTTCCCCAATCGCGAGGACATGGTCCGTGAAGCGACTGAGAAAACACCTGCGGGCCGCATGGTCTCGCCGGAAGACATCGCCAGGACCGTGGCGTTCCTGTGCTCCCCCGCCTCTGATATGATCCGTGGCCAGGTCATCGTCGTGGACGGCGGTATGAGCCTCTTGGCGTGAGGTTGTGATACTCTCTCCCAGAGTGAGAGGGTGAGGGAACACTCGGAGGTGCCTCATGCCAGGTAGAGTCCAGGGCAAAGTGGCGCTGATAACAGGCTCGGCGCGTGGCCTTGGCGCGGCGTGCGCCACCGTCCTCGCCCGCGAGGGCGCCAAGGTCGTCGTCACCGACATCCTGGACGACGACGGCGAGCGCCGCGCGGCCCTTATCCGTGAGTGCGGCGGCGACGCCATCTACGTGCACCTCAACGTCCTCGTGCGCACCGAATGGCAGCACGCCGTAGAGCGCGCGGTCCAGACCTACGGTCGCCTGGACGTCTTGGTCAACAACGTAGGCGGCGGTGGCGCCGCACTGGCTGGCGCAGCCTCCGGCGCGGCCGGCGTGCCGCTCTCGGCCCTCGGCAACATAGAGCAGGCGACCAAGGAATCGTGGGAGCGCGTCCAGGATGTCAATGCCACCTCCACGTTCCTCGGCACCCAGGCCGTCGTCCCCCTCATGCGCCGCCAGGCGAGCGGCTGCATCATCAACATCTCGTCCGTTTACGGCATCGTCGGCTCGCAAGGCGCCGCTGCCTACCACGCGGCCAAGGGCGCCGTCCGCCTCTTCACCAAGGCCACCGCCATGCAGCTCGCCAAAGACGGCATCCGCGTCAACTCCATCCACCCGGGCCACACCAAGAGCTATGGCCTGGTCAGCCGCACCTGGATGGACGACCAGCGCCGCGAGGAGCTGCTGCCCAAGTACCCGCTGGGCCGCCTCGGCGAGCCGGAGGACATCGGCTACGGCGCGCTCTTCCTCGCCTCCGACGCCTCCTCTTTCATCACTGGCGTCGAGCTGGTCATAGACGGCGGCTACACCGCGCAGTGACCCACATACGACACGCCGCCCGGCTGGGCGCTCGTGCAGGCGCAAGGTCACCTCGCCCCCGCACGTCCGCGCCGCACCGGGTTCCGTCACTCTGATGGGACGCGTCGCCACCGACACGTAGGGGCGCAGCATGCTGCGCCCTTACGTAGTTCCCTCTCCCTCTGGGAGAGGGTTAGGGTGAAGGCGGCGCCCCCACCTCATCCGCAAACCGCATGATGTGCCGCACCGTCGCCTCCGGTTGCTCCTCCGGAAGGTAATGCGCCGACTCCGCCACCGCCTCGCCGCGCACATCCGCCGCCACGGCCCGCCACGCCTCCAACACCGGCGCGTCCGCCAGGTTCCCGTTCCCTCCCCACAGCACGCATAGCGGCGTCGTGATGCGCTTGCCCGCCCGCACCTCCGCCTCCCACCGAGGCCGGTCCACCTCGTACGCCGTGCGGTAGTCGGCCAGCGTCGCCTCAATTACGCCCGGCCGCGTGAACGCCTCCACGTAGTGCTCCACGTCCGCGGGGTCCAGCGGCTGGCGGCTGCGCCGGAAGAACGACAGCACGTACTCGCGCGGCGCCGCGTGCAGCATCGCCTCCGCCGTGTCGTGCTGGAGCATGAAGTACCAGTGCCAGTACCGCCGCGCGTACCCGTCCCGGCCCTGGTTGAACACCCACTCCAGAGGCATGATGTCCAGAAGCGCCGCGCCCGCCAGCGCCTCCGGGTGGTCCGCCGCGAGGCGGCGCGCCGCGCGGGCGCCCCGGTCGTGTCCAATGACGAGGAACCGCTCGTGGCCCAGGTGGCGCATCAGGGCCAGCGCGTCCTCCGCCATCGTGCGCTTGTCGTACCCCGACTCCTCAGGCGGCTTCGCCGACTCGCCGCAGCCCCGCAGGTCCATCGCCACCACCGTGAAGCGTTTCGCCAGTGCGGGCGTTACCTTGCGCCACATCCGGCGCGTCTGCGGATACCCGTGGAGCAGCAGCACAGGGTACCCCTGCCCGGTGACGTCGTACGCGATGGTGGTGCCGTTGACGTTGGCGAGCACAGCGGCCTCCTAGACCCGGAAGGATCGCACGATGAGTTGTTGGAGCATACCAGCCTGGTGTGGACCACGCGGTGAGAATTGATTGACCAGGCCGGGCGCGAACGGGCCATTCCTCATTAGTGCGGGTCGCCAGTCGCGCAAGGGGGCCAACTGATGAAACGCATGACGCATTTGCGCCGCGGTCGCCTGGTTTCGCGGGAGCCTACCGCTACCGCGCCAACGCTCCCTCACCTAGCGGCACGATAATCGCTCGCCGGTCGTTCCGATACCGGCTGATGTGCCCCTGCCCCGTCGTGTCCTCTGCCAGCAGCACGTCGCCGGGCTCCACCTCGGCCTCACCGGACAGCGTGACGATGAGCTGCCGGCGCGGCGCCGTGTGGAAGTCAAGCGTCACCTCGCTCGCCCACCGCCGGAATTGCCCCCCCTCCCCCCCCCCCGTTGCCGGAATCCATGGCGTAGCCTGAGACGTTGCCTGTTCCAGATAGTGCCACTCCATCGGCTCCAGGTGCGACCTCCCGTCCGCGCCCGTGAACACTCTCATGAACTGCGGGCCGCGCGAAATCGCCGCGGACCGGACCGTAGGCAGCGGTGAGACGCCCGCGGCCGGGTCCCAGTCAGGCATGGACACCCACAATCGCCGCGCCTCGCCGTGGTTCCGGATGATGTGCCCTTCTCCGGTCGTGTCGTCCGCCAGGAACAGGTTGCCCGGCGCGAGGCTCCGCACCAAGTCGTCCCAAGCCACGATCTCCTCGCGGCCCGAGAGCCAGACGTTAAGCTGGCGTCGGGGCGCGGGGTGCCACTCACTCGCCTGCTCGCTCACGGTCCGCCGGAACTGCGCGCCAGCCGCGGGGATCAGGGCGTCTCCGCGCGCCCCTTGCTTAACGAACGGCGCCAACATGTCCTCAAAGCGCGACTTGTTCCCCGGGCCGTTCCTGGTCCTGGACATCTGCATGGCCATCTCCCTCATCCGACGCGGGGCCTTTACCCATGATCGCGGTCGGCGTGGATCCGCCACCTGTGCATGGCATGCGGCGCAGGCGAGTCGTCCGCCCATTCGCGGATGTCTGGTCGGTCCGTCAATAAGGCAAGAGGTGGTTATCCCCATCCGAAGCCCCCCGTCTACTTCTTGCGATAGACGTTGAGGCCGACTTGCTCTTCGCGGCCCGGAATTTTGGCGTTCCCTTCGGTGGACGCCACGATGATGGTCTTACCTGAGGAGGACGGGCCAAAATCCTTTGTCAGGTCCACGGTGATGGTCAGGATGTTGCCAGTAACCGATAGCTCGACGTTCTTCACAGTTGTTCTCCTCCCAATGTAGGTGTTCAGAGTATAGAACCGCCACGCTCATCCAACTAGCCTGCGTGACCAACGTGGTTCCCAAGTGCTCTGCTCCAACCATCATGCTGTGAGGCCAAGGTCTTTCGGTTATCCTAAAGCCTTGCGGAGTCACCCCTTGTAGGGGCGACTCATGGTTGGCAGTACGCGTTGATCCGCGAGGCGCGGCATCGATCCAGGAGTGAACGGAGGACGCTGGCTCTTAGTGACGCTCTGGGGAGAATCGCGCCAAAGTTTTACCCTGACGCCCTCAGTTCAAGTTAAAGGAGCGCCCCATCCCGCGCGATGGCGGCGCCTGCCGCAGCAGCTCCGTCTCGTGCTTAAGGAGCGTCAGCTCCTCCTCCAGCCGCTTCTGGTGCGAGTCCTGCTCAAGAAGCTCCTGCTTGATCTGTGGCATCGCCCGCATGTAAAACGCCACGACATAAGAAAGCGTTGGAGCGTTCGCCGCCTTGCACCACTCGTGGAGCCAGCCCCCCGTCAGGCCGGAGGCCGCTTCCAGATAGGCGAAGAATGCCTCCAGCACTTGGCCCGGCAGCTCTTGGGGAATAGGCGAGGCATCCTCGTCAAGCAGCTCCACCCGCCCGCGCAGAAACGGCCTGTCCCTCAGCAACTCCCTGATGCGAAAGCGCTGCACGCCCACCGCTCTGAACGTCATCGTCCCGTCCGGTCGGCGTTGCAGGCCTTCCACCCGCGCCACCGTTCCCACGTCCACCGGCGTCGCGGGGCCGGCAACCTCCTGCCCGGCGCGGATCAGGACGATGCCAAACGAGCGGTCACCGGCTAACACCTCGTCCATCATGGTTCGATACCGCTGCTCAAAGACGTTCATCGGTATCGCCGCGCCGGGAAACAGCACCGCGCGGATGGGGAAAAGAGGGATCTCGCGCTCGTTCGCGGCCATTGGCGGCTCTCCCTGCTGGGATGGCTCATTCTACCGCACTTGCGACGATGGCACGGAGATCCTTGTCCCTGGGAGCTTTCCGGCAACCTAGCCCAAGTGGCCCAAAGGTGACACATACTTGTTCAGTCACGCCATTCAAGGCAAGCTCTGAGCCGAAGCCCCCGAGCGAAGCGAAAGGTCGGCCGGAGGGGGATGAAGGGAAGTGAGGTTGTCCCGCCACCGCCACCCTCTTTTGGCGAGAAGGGTCAAAGCCGGCGTGGCATGGAACGTAGCGAAGCCTTTGCCAGAAGGACACGGCCTCCCTACCGCTGCGGCGCCTCGGTGAAGGTTACCTTCGCGGTACCCTCGTCGCTCCCGCGCATATACGCCACCGTGGCGCTCTGGCCTGCCTTGAACCGCTCGCGCAGAAGCGCATTAAGGTCACGCACCCGCTGCAACGGGGTGTCGTCCACCTGCAGCAACACGTCCCCGGCCCTGAGCCCGGCCTGGAACGCTGGCCCGCTCCGCGAGATCCGGACGATGATGACGCCCTTCCGGACGCGCAGGCCCAGATCCATCGCCCGCGAGGGGCTAAGTTCGTCCACCGACGCGCCCATCCACGCCCACGGCACTCGCCCCTGCTCCATCAGGACGCGCGCCACCGGCGCCGCCGTGAACGAGCTGACGGCGAAGCCAATGCCCTGTCCGCCCCCCTCGCGCGCCCCGATCGTGTTGATACCGACGATCTCCGCGTTCAGGTTCAGCAACGGCCCGCCGCTGTTCCCCTCGTTGATCGCCGCGTCCGTTTGCACCAGGTCGCTGAGCACGTCGGCCTCGACCGAAATGCTCCGTTCCAGCGCGCCAATCACGCCCACCGTCACGGTCGGGCCACCCGCCAGACCGAGCGCGTTGCCAATCGCGACCACCCAGTCCCCGACACGGTACGAGTCGGGGACTGCGAACACGAGCGCGCGCAGCGGCTGCGGCGCGGCTATCTTGATGACCGCCAGGTCTATCGTCGCGTCCTTGCCCACGATCTCGGCCACGTACGTCTGCTCGTCGTCCGTCGTGACCTCAATGCGGGTCGCGTTGGCGACGACGTGCTCGTTGGTGAGAATGTACCCGCGCGGGTCAATGATGACGCCGGACCCGGATTGAATGGGGCTTACGACCCGGAAAAACTGATCAATGAGCTGCGCGCGTACGGCAATTCCCACGACGGCGGGTCGCGCTTTCGCCACCACGTCCGCAAAGCAGAGCTCAATCGCGGGCGGGCGCGTCGCACGTCCGTCGGCAGGAGTCGTGGGCGGCACGAGCGTCGTGCCCGCCCTTGAAACGCTTTCTGAAGCGGCGGCTGGAGCAACGGAGGGGGTAGACGCGGCAGGCTGGACGGACTGGTGCGCCTCGCCGGACGGCGTCTCAGCAGCCGCTGCGTCCTGGCTGGCGGCAGGCGCAGCGCGCTGCTTGGGCTGGTCCAAGCTGCCCGTGCATCCCGCAAGCGCCAGGAGGACACAGTTCGCAGCCACCGTCAGCCCCAGCAAGACTTTTCGTCGCATCGTTCCTCGTCAACCTCGTATAGGCTTGCGGTTCTGCCAGGGGTTATCGCTACGGAAATGGATTTGTCCGTCCACGCGCCGCAGTGTCAAGACCGGTTTGTAGTCTGAAATTTAGGGGAGAACCTTGGCCCGCCTAAAGAGAACGTTTGCCAACCTAAAAGGTTGTCTGGAAGATAACCAGCGGTTTAGGCGAGCTGGCGGGAGCGTTCCTCACCTACACCCCTGGCGGCCTCTGGTTTGTCCCCCCTCTCCGACTCGGAGAGGGGGGACAAAAACGGTGAGGTTTTCGTGCAGGCACACTATCGCCAACTGGAGGCAACGGCCTGACGACCTGGTTTCCAGCCGAGCCCCGCACCGTTTGCGCTTCCGGAGCATGGCAGCCGCTGGAGCGCTATCGTTGGCCTTCCCTGGACTGCCCTTCCTCCGCAGGCGCTGCGCCTTCTGTAGTCGCCTCGCCCTCCGCGGCAGCTGCCGCAGGGGCGGTCTCCTCCACCACGCGTGGCGGCATGTTAGCCTGGATGACCACCTGCTCCGGGTCGCTCACGAGTGTCACACCGGCGGGGAGCTTGAGGTCCCGCGCGCGAATGGACATGCCGACGTCTTCAAGTACCGAAATGTCCACCTCAATGGCGGCCGGCGCTTCCAGGGGAAGACTCTCCACCAACAACTCGCGAACCGGCTGCACCAGGATGCCGCCCTTGCGCACGGCGGGCGCGTCGTTCACGATGTGCACCGGTACCTGGAACTCCAGCTTCTGCGTCACGTCCACACGGAGGAAGTCAACGTGCTGAACCTCCACCGTGATGGGGCTGAACTTGATATCCCGCACGAAGCAGATGTTAGGCTGGGCGTTGCCGTCCACCTGCACGGACACGGGGCGGTTCCGTCCAACGTGCACCAACACGCGGCGGAGCGTCGCCGCGTCCGTCTGGAGCGCCTGCGACTCAAAGTCCGGGCCGTAAAGGTGAATCGGCGTGATCCCGGCCTTGCGCAGCGTCTTAACTTTTTTGCCCAGCACCTGGCGCGGCTGAGCCTGGAGTGTCGTCATCTGGCTAACCAAGGTAATCTCCTCTGCCACATGGAATTTGGGTACTCTTGCTCGTGGCGAGCAAGGCGTCATGCTATTGTACCGCACCTGCGCTCCGCGCTCCAGACAGAGCCGCGGACGGCGCTCGTTCCCAGCCAGAAAGGCCCAGGTGTCATGATGAGCCGGAGTCCTTCCGCGTAATGACGGAGGCGAAGGATCCGAGGGAAGGCCCCTTCTCGCTGTCTCCCCTTCGTTCTCCCTATGCACCTCTGCGCGGTGTTCGTTCATCCCAATAAGTGCCAGGACGTTAACAAGGCCCGTCACTGGTGAGGGACACCGCCCCTTTCGTTGTCCGTCATGCGCTCCGGTTGTATAATGACTGCGCCTCAGAGGGGACGTGACTTCGCAACTGCAGGCGCTCGCCGTCATGGTACGAAAGCGCACAGCCCCACGTAATTGAACACGCGTCCCAAGTTCGCCCAGACACCAGGAGGTCTCAATGACACAGGAACTACGGCTCACACCGAAGCAGGTCAAGCGGTACAGCCGCCACATCATCATGGCCTCCGTGGGGAGCAAAGGGCAGCGCAAGCTCCTTCAATCCAAGGTCCTCATCATCGGCGCGGGCGGCTTGGGCTCCCCGTCCGCGGTGTACCTCACCCTCGCGGGCGTGGGCACCGTCGGCATCGTGGACTTTGACACTGTGGACATCTCCAACCTTCAGCGCCAGATCCTGCATCACGACAGCGACGTTGGCCGCCCCAAGGTCGTCTCCGCCCGGGAGACGTTGAAGTCGTTCAACCCCGACGTCAACGTCGTCACGCATGAGACGCGCCTCACGTCCGAAAACGCCATGGAGATCATCAGCCAGTACGACGTCGTGGTGAACGGCGCGGACAACTTCCCGGCCCGCTACCTCGTCAACGACGCGTGCTACCTCCTCGGCAAGCCCCTCGTGGACGGCAGCATCCTCATCTTTGACGGCCAGGCCACCGTCTTCATGCCCGGCAAGGGCTGCTACCGCTGCCTCTTCCCGGAGCCGCCGCCCCCCGGCGCCGTCCCCAACTGCGCCGAGGCCGGCGTGCTCGGCGCGCTCACGGGCCTCGTCGGCAGCATCCAGGCGACCGAGACGCTCAAGCTCCTCATGGGTATCGGCGAGCCGCTCGTCTCCCGTCTGCTCCTCATAGACGGCTTGGCCATGGACTTCCGCTCCGTCAAGCTCCGCCGCAACGTCAAGTGCCCCCTCTGCGGCGACAACCCCACCGTCAAGGAGCTCGTAGACTACGAGGTCTTCTGCGGCCTGGCCCCTACGCCTGTTGTCGCTCACTAAGTCATGGCTACACAACAGCGGAAAAGCGGTCCTTTCGGGCTCGACGCCGACCCTTACCGGGCGCGGGAGAGCATTCTGGACGCCATCGGCAACACGCCGCTGGTGCACCTGCGCCGCCTCAGCCCCAACGACCGCGTCCGCATCTACGCCAAGCTGGAGGGCCAGAACCCCAGCGGAAGCCTCAAGGATCGCATCGCCAAGTTCATGATTGAGAAGGCGGAGCAGGACGGCACCCTTACGCCCGGCAAGACCGTGCTGGAGCCGACTAGTGGCAACACCGGCATCGGCCTGGCGATGGTCTGCAAGGTCAAGGGCTACAAGCTCAAAGTTGTCATGCCCGACAGCGTCAGCGGTGAGCGCGCCCAGCTCCTCCGCGCCTATGGCGCCGAGGTCGTCTTCTCTGACGGCAAGCGCGGCACCAACTACTCCATCGTCGTCGCCCAGGAGATCCTCGCCAAAGAGCCAGGCAAATACTTCATGCCCTACCAGTACGGCAACCCTGCCAACCCGCTGGCGCACTACGAAACAACGGGGCCGGAGATCCTGGCCGCGTTGCCCCAGGTGGATGTCTTCATCGCGGGGCTTGGCACCGGCGGCACGCTCATGGGCGTGGGTCGGCGGCTCAAGGAGCACAACCCCAAGACGCGCGTCGTGGCCGTGGTGCCGCACCCGGACGACTTCATTCAGGGCCTGCGGAGCCTTGAGGAAGGTTACATTCCGCCCATCCTGGACCAGAGTATGCTTGACTCCCGGATGCTCATGGAGAGCAAAGAGGGCTTCCTGGCCACTCGTGTGCTGATGGAGGAGGAAGGCATCTTCGCGGGCATCTCATCAGGCGCCGTCATCGCGGCGGCGTTGCGTCTGGCGCGCCGCATGGACACCGGCAACATCGTCTGCCTGCTCGCCGACGGCGGCTGGAAGTACCTCAGCACCGATCTGTGGTCCAAGGACTTCAGCGAGCTGGAGGCGGAAGTGAAGGGCAAGGTGTGGTGGTGATCTTCGTAAAAGTTGTTCACGCGTGCGGGTGTACAGGCCTTCGGGCAATGGAGCCGTAGGATTTGTGTCCCTACAATCCGAGTCGCCGCCCTTGCTGGGCAGTCCCAAAGGGCGATTGTTTAGCGGTAGCCTGATGACTGAGGAACAGTGTGGGTATTACCCGATCAGCCATTGAGGTAGGAGACCCGTAGGACGAGCGCTTCGAGCGGCTTGAGGCTCTCGTGGATATCGGCGCCACGTTTACGGTGATACCCGCCTCCTTTCTCCGGCGTCTTGGAGTTGCATCGCGTGAAACCATCAGATTCCGGTTGGCGGACGGCAGGGTGGTTGAGCGGCAGATCGGCGAGACCTAGGTTAGGGTTGAAGGAAAGCTCGTCAACACTGTCGTCGTCTTTGGTGACGAAGATGCCCTGCCGTTGTTGGGTGTGTACACCCTTGAGCGCGCTTTGCTAGCCATGGACCCACTCAAAAGGAGACTCGTTCCCACCGAGGCACTCTTGGCAGGCTTTGCCCACGCAGCGGACCCGCACTAATGGAGGCGGCAACATGAGCACCGCAGTAACCCCAGACCTCGTCATCGACGCGTCCAAGACCCTGTGCCCGGTGCCGGTGCTCAAGGCGCGGCAGGGCATGGATCAGCTCAAGCGCGGCCAGGTGCTCAAGCTCATCGCCACCGACCCCGGCTCCAAGGCGGACATCCCAAGCTTCGCCAGGGTCGCCGGCCACGAGCTCGTCAGCACTGAGCACTCGGCCAAACAGTTCGTGTTCCTGGTGAGGAAGGGAGGGAAGTAGCAATGGTGACTACAGCGGAACGCCTGCTGCAAGACAACCTGTCACTCTTTGAAGCGATGCACAAGCAAGCCCACGACAACGAGCCCAAGCGCGTCGCCATCGTCGCGTCAAAGGGTACCCTGGACATGGTCTATCCGCCGCTCATCCTCGCCAGCTCCGCGGCCGCCATGGGCATGGAATGCGCGGTGTTCTTCACGTTCTACGGCCTGAACGCCCTGCACAAGACCAAGTCGCGGTCGCTCCAAGTGTCCCCCATCGCCAACCCCGCGGCGCCCATGCCCGTGCCAAACATCCTCGGCGCAATCCCAGGCATGACCAGCGTGGCCACCTGGATGCTGAAGAGCATGATGCGCAAGCAGAACGTGCCAACCGCCGCCGAGCTGATCAAGGTCTGCCAGGACTCCGGTGTCAAGCTCATCGCCTGCACCACCACGATGGGCGTCATGGGCGTCAAAGAGGAGGACCTGATCCCAGGCGTGAACATGGAGGGCGCCGCCGCGTTTCTGGAGTTCGCGTCCAAGGCCCACGTCACGCTGTTCGTCTAATGCTCCTGGAGACATCGCCATGGCGGACACAGCGCACAGGCCGGACGATGCTGAGCAAGCGCGACTGGAGTCACTCCTCCAAGAGGCGCTCGTCGGCGTCTACTTGAAGGCGCAGGTGGAATGTGGCTACAACGCGAGAGCGTTCCACGCCATGCTCACCACGGATGGCGCACTGAAAACGGCCAAGCACGTCCTGCAGCCTGGCGATCCGCCTGAAAACGTCGTAGAGTTCTATCGGTTTGGCCGCCCTGACCTGCTGCTGGAGGCATTCACACTGAGGAGGGAGTTCCAGCCGCTGTTCACCGACCAAGAGCGGGCGGAGGCCTTGAGGCGGCTAAGGCTCCTGGGCTATATTCGGTAGCGAGACATCGCAAACCCAAGAGGAGGGCGGAGCCTATGACGACAGCGTACGCGAACAACGTGCTGGTGAGCACTCAGTGGGTGCAGGACCACATGAATGACCAAGGCGTCAGGCTGGTTGAGGTGGACGTTGACACCTCTGCGTACGAGCAGGGCCACGTCCCGGGCGCGGTGGGCTGGAACTGGCGCACCCAGCTCCAGGACTTCCCCAGCCGCGACGTGGCCACCAGGGCCAGCTTTGAAAAGCTTTGCGGCCAGGCGGGCATTGACAACAACACGATCATCGTCTTCTACGGCGACAACAACAACTGGTTCGCCGCCTGGGCCTACTGGCTCGCAACCTACTACGGCCACCCGCGCGCGCACCTGAAGCTCATGGACGGTGGTCGCGCCAAGTGGCTGGCGGAAAACCGCTCTCGCACCACCGATGTCCCCAGGACTTCGGCGAAGACCTACACCGCCAAACAACCCGACCTCTCCGTCCGCGCGTTCCGCGACGCCGTGCTCCAGGCCGTCAATGCCAAGAGCGCCGCCCTCGTGGACGTCCGTTCGCCACGCGAGTACAGCGGCGAGCTCCTCGCGCCCGAAAACCTCCCGCAGGAGGGCGCGCAGCGCGGCGGCCACATCCCCGGCGCCCAGAACATCCCCTGGGGCAGCGTGGTGAACCAGGACGGCACCTTCAAGCCCCGCGCCGAGCTTGACGCGCTCTACCGCGGCAAAGGCGTGACGCCGGAGAAGCCTGTCATCGCCTACTGCCGCATCGGCGAGCGCTCCAGCCACTCCTGGTTCGTGCTGCGAGAGCTGCTCGGCTACGCTAACGTCCGCAACTACGACGGCTCCTGGACCGAGTGGGGCAGCAGCGTCGGCGTCCCCATTGAGCGGTAACAGCCCTCGCTCCGCAGGGCATTGAGGTTGTTTTTCCCTTGATGGGGAGAGTTGCGCCAGTTCTGTATGAGAGTGGCGCAAAGTAGCACTGCCATTCTGAGGGAGCGGAAGCGACCGAGGAATCTCTCCGCGTGTTGTTGACCGCCCAGGTACCTGCGGAGATTCCGCGCTCCGCTCAGAAGGGTAGGAAAAGTCCCCTCTTGAATAGATCTCACCAGCCCGTTCTTCCTGAGACCCAAAGGGCCCTGACCAGGAGCAACGCGAAGGGGAACGGGTTTCTCGAAGGACGAGCGGGCGGAGTACGCCTATGACTGCCCAAGGTTCACAACACCAACCCCAGCCGGCTGCCGCGGAAGCTGTCCTCCAGCACACCGCTGACCACCTTGCCCAAGTGTTGCTGGAAACAGCGGCCGCCGTGGTCCCCTTTCCCGCCTTCTACGGCTCGGAAGTCATCAAGGCGCTGGAACTGGAGACGCCCACGGGCTACCCAGACCGGGGTTGCGTCGTCATCTGCCCCGATGGCCAGCTCTACGAGCTGGACATCGGGCTCATCCCCGCTCCGACGGATGTCGGGGGGGTGGACGGGGTGGAGCTGTTCAGGGACCTAGACCTTCCACCCGCCGAATACGTCGCCTACGCATGTCTGGCAGTCCAGGCGCTGGCGGAGCGTCTCGCCCCGCAAAAGAGCGCCCGCTGACCAGGCGCTGACGGTGTGCGTGGCGCAATACCAACGCTGCGTTAAAGTGCCTTGAGCGCCCAGATGTCGTTCCGCGCAGTGGTGATGCGGTGGAAAGGAGAGCCACGCATGACGTGGCGATGGGGACCGCTACTCCAGCACGATCTCCCCGCTCTTGCCGCCGCGCTTCTGCACCAGCCGCACGTCCTGGATGCGCATCGCGCGGTCCACCGCCTTGCACATGTCGTAGATCGTCAGCGCGGCGACAGACACGGCCGTCAGCGCCTCCATCTCCACGCCCGTGCGCCCGACCGTCCGCGCCGTCGCGGTGATGAGCACCGCGTGGTTCGCCTCGTCCAGCTCCAGGTCCACGCCGACGAAGCTGAGCGGCAGCGGGTGGCACAGCGGAATGAGTTGCGAGGTCTGCTTCGCGGCCATGATGCCCGCCAGCCGCGCCGTCGCGAGCACGTCACCCTTCTCCACCTGCCCCGCACGGATGAGCGCCAGCGTTTCCGGTTTCATCACTACGGCGCCCTTCGCGACCGCCTCCCGCTGCGTCTCGCCCTTGCCGCCCACGTCAACCATCGTCGCGCGTCCCTGCTCGTCCAGGTGGGTGAGGCGCGCAGGCGTAGCGGCCTGAGGAGACTGCCTTTCTTCCGAAGGTGGGGGATTCTCTACTCCTGTTCCCAAAGAGTGCTCAGCTTCCTGTGAGAGGTTTCTTGGGAGGGTGTGGGAACCCTTCTCTTCCGAAAGAAGGGTCCGCACAGCGCCGCTCTCAAGCGGGCAAGCGGGCGGCTGTCCCCCCGTGCCCGCGCGCCACTGCGCGTGCGAGTTCGCCTCCTCGTTGCCCCCGTGGCCGTCGTGGCCGCGCACCCACCGCCACGCCACCTTCCGCGCACCGGCCACCTCGTCCAGTTTGGCCCACAGGTCCGTGTTGGCGCGGCGCTGCCAGCCCTTCGTCATCGTGTTGATCACGTACAGGCTGTCAGAGACCACCGTCACCTCGGCGCCGGGGAGCGTCGCCTCTAGCCCGCGGATGGCGGCCGTGACCTCCATCCGCTGGTTCGTCGTCCCGCGCTCCGCGCCGGACAGGTGGGTGTGGCGCTCGTCCTGCTCAAGGATAGCGCCCCAGCCGCCGTGTCGGGTCTGCGTGTTGCACGCGCCGTCTGTGTAGAGGGTGAAGGTCATAGTGTTGATGCCGCCTCAGGCAGAGCCGGCTTTGCTCCAAAATGGCCTTCTGCTCCATTACTCACGGGGCTGCTCCTATAATGTCTGCTGTTGCAAAAGTCTCAAGCTGCCAACTCTTCCTTTACGGCTTCGCGTTCAGCCTAAGGAACGGCTTTCACGTCGTAATTAGTAAGCGCATCCACGACCTGTTGAGACACCAACTGACCTTGGTCGTTCAGAATGGCATACGCCTTGGCATTCGATTGCCTAGTTTCCTTTGTATCTTCCCATCGACCAATAAAGTTCAATGTTTCAGCTTTTGTCGGCCTTGTGATTGCCTCTACTATCCGCTCCGACTGGGCCTAGGATTTGGGGATTACAAATTAAAAGTGATGATTGTATCCCGTCTTTCCGGTAAATGTCACATCGGGCGTATAGCGAACGCCACTTAAGTCCAACCAGTCAGTGACATCCTCGTAAAACAGGCTCGCTACAAGCGGTACGGCGACATAGCACAGGTCATTGATAGCAAGTATTGCCTGAATAAGATTGTGTTTGTGCATTGGGAAGGTTTGACTAGAAGTATGGACTTTCAGTATGCCTTCGGGGTTTTGGACTCCAAACCCAGCCAAGGTTGCGCGAAGCAATTGTTGACGCTTTGGCGTGTCCAGTTTGCATCCCGATTGCTCCAGGCCCCGAATGGTAAAGCCGTCATCAGTTAGTTGAAAACCGCCGTCCTGCCGCCTGAGGTAAATCTGAATATAGTCGTTGTGCCGGTCAAGATATGGCGTCGTAATTGCAGTCCAGCCATCGTCAAGTTGACGCAAGGACGTTTTGTCTTTCAACCAGGCGGAATACCTGTCCATTAGCGGCTGCAATTCGCTGGTCATGTCAGCATGCCCCTTTGGAAGTTCGGTGGCTGAACGATGTTGCAGTAGCGCATGAAATCCTGAAGTAGCAACCACAAGTCGTTCTGATTCGGAAAGTTATCAATGGATAGCGCGTAAGCCCATTTGGCCGCTGCGCCTTCCTTGTACACATGAATGTGCGGACGTGGGATTTCCTCATTATCTGGATTTCTATGTGGTGGGCCGCAAAAGCAAAGTCGCGCTAGATGGGTGATTTGCCTGCCCTAGCCTGGTATTTTCCCTTTTGTAGGTTGAGACTACTTCGCTCTAAGTCAAGCAAAAACGACTCTCGTTTATCTCGGCTAAAAAGTCCGATAGTCTGGCCGACACCTAGTGGAGGATATGGCCATTGTGTTTGGTCAAGACAGTATTTTGCGAGCGCAAGTAGTGCGTCGGCTTCTGATTGGGACAGGGTGTAATCAGCAATCAGGATTCTCGACTGACATCTACTTCTGCTCCAACTGAGAACGGCGGAACTTGTACGGCTTATCCCAGTTGGCGCTCGGGCACTTTGGGCAAATCCTCGGTCGCTTACCCGCCAATGTAGTACATCTCAATTTTCTTCCGGGGTTTCTCTGTCAGAGCCGTCCGCAGCTCCGAGTACCGGTCCGTCCGCTCTGTCCACACGCCGCGGACGAGCGACTCCAGCTCGTCGTCGCTCGCCCCGTCCCGCATCGGCCCGCGTAGATCCTTCCCCGTCGTCGCAAACAGGCACGTGATCAGCTTGCCGTCCGTGGAGAGGCGGGCGCGGGTGCAGTCCTGGCAGAACGGCTGCGTCACCGACGCAATCACGCCGATCTCGCCGCTGCCGTCCACGTACCGCCACCGCTCCGCCACCTCGCCCTTGTAGTTCGGCTCCGCAGGCTCCAGCGGGAACGCCGCGCTAATCCGCTCCACCACCTCGCGCGCCGGCACCACGTAGTCCAGCTTCCACCCGTTCAGGTTGCCCACGTCCATGAACTCAATAAACCTGACGATGTGGCCCGTGCCCCTAAAATAGCGCGCCAGGTCCACGATATCGCCGTCGTTCGTGCCGCGCACCACGACGCAGTTCACCTTGATGGGCGCCAGGCCGACTTCCTCCGCCTTGCGGATGCCCCGCAGCACCCGCTCCGGCCCGTACCCGCGCCCGTTCAGCTTGGCGAACACGTCCTCTCGCAGGCTGTCCAGGCTCACTGTGATGCGCCTGAGGCCCGCGTCGTGCAGCGCCTGCGCCTTTTGCTCCAGCAGGAACCCGTTGGTCGTCATTGTCAGGTCCATGCGGCGCTCCGCGTCCACCGATGGGCCGTCGTCAAGGCCCGCCAGCATACTGACCAGTTCTTCAACGTTCGCGCGCACCGTCGGCTCGCCGCCCGTGAGCCGCAGCTTGTTCACGCCCAGCTTCAGGAAGATCCGCGCCAGCCGCGTGATCTCCTCAAACGACAGTAGTTCGTCCTTCGGCAGGAACTTGTAGCGCGTCCCGTAGACCTCCGCGGGCATGCAGTACGGGCAACGGAAGTTGCACCGGTCCGTTACCGAAATGCGCAGGTCCCGTAACGTCCGGCCCAGCGTGTCGCGCGGTATCAACGTCGTTGTGGTCATGGTCTTCTCTCGTGCCTGCCGCCGTGGGCGTTTCCCCCTTCCCTTTAGGGAAGGGGGTCATGGGGGTAGGTCAGCGCCCCATTCTCCACCAGCTCCCGCAACGCCTCAGCCGCCTTTGCCGCCGACCGGCTCCGGTGGCTCACGCGGTTCTTCTCCTCCAGCGAAAGCTCCGCAACCGTCCTGCCGAGCTCGGGGAGCCAGAAGACCGGGTCATAGCCAAAGCCCTCCGCGCCATTTGGCACCAGCGCGATGGTGCCCCGGCACTCCCCCTCCACCACCCGCCGTACGCCCACCGGCGACGCGATGGCGATGACGCTGCGAAAACGCGCGCCGCGGCATTCCCACGGGACGTTTCGGAGCTTGCTCAAAAGATATTGTACTCGCTCCGCGTCGGTGGCGTCCACGCCTGCGTACCGCCGCGAATACACCCCCGGCTCGCCGCTCAGCGCGTCTATCTCCAGTCCCGAGTCCTCCGCCAGCGCCCACAGCCCGATCAGCCGGGCGTACATCACCGCCTTCAGCGAAGCGTTCTCCTCAAACGTCGTCCCTGTCTCCTCCACGTCCTGCGTGATATGAGCGTCGCGCAAGCTGACAAGGCGCACCGGTACATCCTTGAGCAGTTGCTTGAACTCACGGACTTTACCCTCGTTGGTCGTGGCGATGAGGAGAATCGGCTTCTTGGACTTCGGGTCCTGCATCTCCTCGCGGAGGGTTTCAAACCGCCGCTCAACGATGAGCTCTTCGGAGGCCCAAAGTCCTGACGGACTATGGCGCCCAAGTGACAGACGCTTTTTGCCGGCCCCTTGCTCATTCTTACCCATCGCTCGATTATCTCATCCAGACCAAGGTGTCTTGTGCCAAAACAGGACGGCCCGCCGAGCGGCGGGCCGTCCTGAGAAGCGCTACAAGGATTCGCCGCTACTTCTTGGGAGCCGCTCGCCTTGTAGCCGCCGGAATAGGCTTCGCGCCGTTCGCCTTCGCCCCGTTCGCGCCCGCGATGACGAACCGGTCCACCAGCCCCGTGATCACGTCGCGGAAGCCGCTGTACTCCAGCTCGTGGTACGGCAGCATCGCCGCGCCCGACCAGCCCTGGTCCCGCATCGCCATCCCCTTCTCCTGCGCCTTCCGCCGCACCTCGTCCCACGCCGGGTTGTCAAAGAAGTCAATGTACGAATCCGAGAACTTCCCGTCCGCAGCCACGGAGAACCCGATGCACGACACTAGTGGCAGGCAGTACATGCCCGTCACCGCCGTGTTCAGCGGCACCGGCATGAGCGGCATTACGTGGGAGCCGCGCGCGTCGCCGCCGACGTAGTGCGCCTTCGTGAACGGCGACGTCAGTTCCTCCGGCGCGGGGAAGATGCCCTGGTTTCGCACAATCGCCACCGGGTCGTCCTTGCCCGTGTACGTTCCCGCGATGTTGTGCATCCGCTGCGCGGAGATGGACGCCGCCACCTCGCCGTCCGTCCGAGAGACGATGCTGTCAATCCCAAACCGCTCGTTGTCCCGCAGCAGGATGGCGATCTTGTAGTAGTCCTCCGGCGCGTTCAGCTCAATGATGCTGTCGCCCTTCGTGTTGTCCATGTCAATGATCCGGAACGTGAAGCCCTTGATCAGCTTGGGCAGCATCAGCCCCGCGCAGTACATCGGGTCCGCGAACCCGAGGAACAGCGGCAGGTTGTACGCCCCCGGCCCGCACTTGTCCGCCGCCAGCACCATGAACGACTCGGCCGGCCGCACCTTGTTCGTCTTCACCGGGTTGTGTTCGAACTCAATCTCAGCGACGGCGGGCCCGGCGCCGCGCAGGTTGCCGGACGGCGCGTCCACCAGCAGGTCCTGCCCCGCGCCGTACAGCCCGTACTTCTGCGCGACCGCCGTCCCGTCTAGGAACGCCTGCCACGCAAACTGGTGCACATCCGTGTTGCCCGGCCCCCGCGTGTGCGACGAGATGATGGCGATGTCGTCCCCGGTGTGCGAAACAAAGGCGTCCAGAAGTAGCCCTTGCGCTAAGGCCTTCCGTACGCGGATGCGCACCGCCTCCAGCATCCGCTCGGATGGCTTGGTGTGCCCTCCGATAGACCCCACGTCGGCCTTGAGCACCGACAACGTCACTTTCATTGTTGCTCCTCTCTCCCGAGTAAACTCGTCGCCCGGACTTTCCACCCCGCCCTCAGGAGTGTACTCCCGTTGCGGTAGCGCTGCCCCCTCACGGGGCCATCATTTTGTGCGTTTTCGCATTGGGACGGAAGCCCCTAGTTCCACTCCCTACGCCCATCAAGGAGAGGTCAGAGGGAGTCGAAACGTTCCTCTCCAGGCACATCTCTGTCCCCCAACCTGGAAGGAGCAAGAGGTCCCTACGTCGTCTGCGCCGTGTACACCCCAAACTCGTCGCGGAAGACGTCCATCATCTCCGTCAACGTCGCGTACTCGCGCACCGCGCTCATGATGAACGGCATCGTGTTCACGCCGCTCTTCGCGGCGGCCCGCATGTCCGACAGCGCCTGCTTCACCGCCGCGTTGTCGCGGGTCCGGCGCACCTCGTTCAGGCGGCCCACCTGGCGCCGCTCACCCTCGCGGTCCACCCGCAGCAGCGGGATTTGCACCTTCTCGTCCGTCTGGTAGTCGTTCACGCCCACCATCACCCGCTGCTTCGCTTCCATCTCCCGCTGGAACTTGTATGCGGCGTCCGCGATCTCCCGGACGAAGAAGCCGTTGTCAATGCACGGCAGCACGCCGCCGTAATCCTCAATCCGCCGGAAGTAGTCGTTCGCCTGCTGCTCCATGACGTTCGTGAGGTGCTCCATGTAGAAACTGCCGCCCAGCGGGTCAACCGTGTCCGTCACGCCCGTCTCGTGCGCGATCACCTGCTGCGTCCGGAGCGCCAGCAGCACCGCCTTCTCGCTCGGCAGCGCCCACGCCTCGTCCAGCGAGTTCGTGTGCAGCGACTGCGTCCCGCCTAGCACCGCCGCCAGCGCCTGGATGCCCACGCGAACCAGGTTCAGCTCCGGCTGCGCCGCCGTCAGCGACACTCCAGCCGTCTGCGCGTGCGTCCGCAGCCACCACGAGCGCGGGTTCTTCGCGTGGTACTTCTCCCGCATCGCCCTAGCCCAGATGCGCCGCGCCGCGCGGAACTTGGCGATTTCCTCAAAGAAGTCGTTGTGCACGTTGAAGAAGAAGCTGATGCGCGGCGCGAAGTCGTCAATGTCCAGCCCGCGCCGCAGGCTCCACTCCACGTACTCAAACCCGTCCGCCAGCGTGAACGCCAGCTCCTGCACCGACGTGGAACCCGCCTCGCGAATGTGGTACCCGCTCACGCTGATCGGGTTCCAGCGCGGCACTTCCTTGCTCCCAAACTCCACGGTATCCACCACCAGCCGCATGGACGGCTCCGGCGAGAACATGTACTCGTTCTGCGCGATGAACTCCTTCAGAATGTCGTTCTGCGTGGTCCCGCCGATCTGTTTCAGGTCGTAGCCGCGCTTTTGGGCGTTCACCAGGTACATCGCCCAGATCATGGACGCGGGCGAGTTGATGGTCATGGACGTCGTGATCTTGTCCAACGGTATGCCGTCAAACAGGATTTCCATGTCCCGCAGCGACGAGACCGCGACGCCGCACGTCCCGAACTCTCCGAATGCCCGCGGGTCGTCCGTGTCGTACCCGTAGAGCGTCGGCATGTCAAACGCCGTGCTCAACCCCGTCTCGCCGTGCTGCAGCAGGTACTTGAACCGCTGGTTCGTCTCCTCAGCCGTCCCGAAGCCCGCGAACATTCGCATCGTCCACACCTTGCCCCGGTAGCCGGTGGCGTGGATGCCGCGCGTGAACGGATACTCCCCCGGCAGGGCGACGTCGCGGAGATGGTCGGTGTTTTCCAGATGGACAGGCGTGTACACCCGGTCTATCTTGTTGCTGGAGAGGTTCTCGTGGAGGCGCGGCTCCTCGCGGTTGCCCGCCGTCTCCCGTTTCCATTTTTCCTCGGCTTCACGCGCCTGCTTGAGCGCTTCCGGTCTAAACATCGCGGCCTCCTCATCTAGGCTTGCCTGAAAAGCCGATTACGAGCGGGCGACCAAATAGCGCCCCACATCATCGTGCTCCACGGAAACCGCGCCGGAGTGCCAGGTGCGGCGGGACCGGCAGCCCTTCTTCAGCGCGAACGGACGTGGTCTCTCAGGGCGGACACGGATCATTACAGACACGGGTGGTGCGAACGCGTTAACCGCAAGGCAGTGTACCAACCGCCGCGCCGCGATGTCAAGCCGTGAACGGGAGCATGGCAGAGTCTTTCTGGTACGGATATATCGTCCGCCGGAGCCGGCCCTGACCCTGAGCCGAAGACGAAGTGCTTGCCGAAGGGGAACCGGGCATGCTCAGCATGACAGGCGAAAGAACTTGAACCCCCGCCGCCCTTCCCTTGACACCCCCTGGGCCATGGTCGATAGTGATGACGTGGATGGTAGGTGAGGCAGCCGTGGGCACGAAGCACTCACGAGAAAGCACCGGTGGACCGGGGCGACACCTCTCCGCCAAAGCCCTAAGCAGCCTTCTGGAGCATGGCCGTATCACCTCCTGTGACCTGCTGCCGGGGGGCTCAAACTACGTGTTCGTGGCGCAAGTCCTGGGGGAAAACGGCGAAGCCTGCCGCGCCATCTACAAGCCCCGCGACGGAGAAAACCCACTTTGGGACTTTCCCTCCGGTAGCCTTTGCCTTCGAGAGCGCGCGGCATACGTCCTTGCACAAGCCCTGGGCTGGCGCCTCGTCCCGCTTACCATCGTCCGAGGCGGGCCTCACGGGGTTGGTTCCATGCAAGCCTTCGTTGACCACGACCCGCGCCGCCACTACTTCACCCTCAGGGACGAGCACCCTCTGGAGTTCCAGCGTATGTTCGTCTTTGACTGGCTCGCCAACAACGCCGACCGGAAAGCGAGCCACTGCCTGCTCTCAAGCGACGGCGCCATCTGGGGCATTGACCACGGCTTGACGTTTCACGTGGCGCCAAAGCTCCGCACCGTCATCTGGGACTTCGCCGGCCTGCCAATCCCTGCTCCAATCCTGACAGACGTGGAGCAGTTCGTCCCCAAGCTTGAGGCGCTGGAAGGCCCGATTGCGGAGCTGTGCACCCTCCTCCGCAGCGACGAGCTCGCTGCCCTCAAGCAACGCCTGGAAGTAATACTCACCCGACGCCGCTTTCTGGATGTCCATGAAGGCGGCGTCCCATGGCCGTGGCTGTGACGTCGGCACGCCTTAGGGGACGGGACCTCTCTCTTCCTACGTAAGGAGGGGAGAGGTCGAAGGCATCTGCCGCGCGGAACGTCTGAAGTACATTGCTCCCCGCTCGCTGGCTCTGACCCGTTGAGCAACCTTCCTTAGAGCCTGTAACAAAACCCACAGAGTGAACGCATGGCGTTTCACCCGCCTGCACGTTCATTGGTCGGCAAGCAAGTCCCTTCCCCCTTGAGGGGGAACGTTAGGATAGGGGTGAAACGCGTCTTCCGAAGTCACATTTCAGTTTTGTTAGGCGCTCTCAGGTACGCTGACGTCCAAACGCCCTTCTGAGCGCGCGGACCGCGCCAGGTATCATCGGATGGTACGGCGTGATCCCCTGCACAGCCAGATCCACCGCGTTCGGCGTGCCCGCCAGCACCGGACTCGCCCACTTCCGCAGCTCCTCCTGCCCGGGCATCGGCGCGCTGCTCGCCTTCGCCGCGTCCTCGCGAGTGAACGCCCCGAGCGGCGCCCACGGCCCCCGCCGAGCGCGCAGCGTCATGACGCGCCCTCCGGCCTCGCTTACCAGCAGAACGCCCGCCGCCACGTCCCACACCTTCGGCGCGCTAAACATCACGTACCGGTACACCCCAAGCGCGGTCACGGCAAGCTCGTAGGCCGTGCTCCCCACGCTCCGACGCTCCCCAGGCCTGCGCCGGAATGACTCGCGCAGCCGGAACGGCCCCCGAGCCAGCACCACCAATCGGCCCGGCAGCGGCGTCTCGCCCGTCAGCTCCAGGCGGCGTCCGTTCACCCACGCGCCGCCCCCGGCCCGCGCGTGCACCACCATGCCGCCTTCAGTCGTCGGCCAGGGGATGAACACCGCGCCGGCCACGGGCCGCCCGTGCTCCAGCAGCCCAATAGAGCACGCGAAGGCGGGCAGCCCGTTCAAAAAGTTCGTCGTCCCGTCCAGCGGGTCCACCACCCACGTGCACGGCGCCGGATTGCTCCCCTCCCCCGACCCCTCCTCGCCCACCAGCGCATGCGTGGGGAACCGTCGCGCCAGCTCCTCGCGTATGTACGACTCCACCTGGTGGTCCGCGTCGGTCACCGGGTCGTCGCCGGCGTTTTTGCCCTTCCACTTCACCTCAAGCGGCTGGTGAAAGCGCGCCAGCAGCATGCGTCCGCCCGCCCAGGCGATTTCCACCGCCTGACGCTCAGCGTTTGCCAGCTCATGCGCATCCATAGCCACCGTCCGCTAAGACTCGCTATTATGCTACCAGGTCGCCGGGGCGTTGCCACCTCGGAGCGCCTCTGCTACCATGAATCTCTGTTACCCTAACTGTGCTGTTCCCCACTGCTTTGGCATTCCCCGGTAGCTCAGTCGGTAGAGCGGGTGACTGTTAATCACTAGGTCGTAGGTTCGAGTCCTACCCGGGGAGCCACACCCACAAGCCCTTCAACGTTCCCTTGCCTTGACACCCCTGCCCCGCTTCGCTACCATAAACAGACGCGATACCAACTGAATACAGCCCACTGCTCCCATCAAGAGAGGCGAAGGGATCGGCCCGACGAAGCCCAGCAACTGGACGCCCTGCCATCACGGCGGCGCGAACCGGTGCTACAGCCGCCAGTCCCTCTGGGTTGGACTGGACGATGGGGGTCTGGAGAAAGAGCTTCTCCTCGTCGGGAAGCTTTTTTGTTGTTTGCGCGCAAGGAAGGACCCGTCGTGCTCGTCAAGTCCATGGAGTGGTTGCAAGACCGCCTGCGGTTGCTAGACCAGACGCGCCTGCCCAAGGAGACGCGGTTCCTGGATTGCTCCGACTACCGCCAGGTCGTGGAGGCCATCCGCGAGCTGCGTGTCCGTGGCGCTCCCGCCATCGGCGCTGCCGGCGCGTTCGCCACCGTCCTCGCCGCCCAGGAGCTAGGCCGCCAGGCCCCATCCGACTTCCGTGCCCGCCTGGAGCAGGCCGCCTCGGAGATCGCCTCCGCCAGGCCCACCGCCGTCAATCTGCGCTGGGCCGTCCGGCGTGTCCTCCGCGCCAGCGAAGGCGCGAAAACACCCGCCGAGAGCGTGGCGCTTCTCCTCGCCGAAGCCCATCTCATCCAGCAAGAAGACGAAGCCGCCAACCACGCCATGGCCCGCTTCGGCGCCGACCTCCTGCCGCAGGGCGCCACCGTCCTCACCCACTGCAACACCGGCGCCCTCGCCACCGCCGGGCATGGCACCGCCCTCGGCGTCATCCGCACCGCGTGGGAGCAGGGCAAGCTCAAGCAGGTCCTCGCCACCGAAACGCGGCCCCTGCTGCAAGGCGCGCGTCTCACTACGTGGGAGCTTCAGCAAGAGGGCATCCCCGTCACCCTCATGGCCGACTCCGCGGCCGGGTTCCGTGTCTCGCAGGGCGGCGTCAGCTGCGTCATCCTCGGCGCCGACCGCATCGCCGCCAACGGCGACACCGCCAACAAGATCGGCACCCACATGCTCGCCGTCATGGCCAAGGAGTATCGCGTCCCCTTCTACGTTGCCGCCCCCACCAGCACCGTGGACCTGGACACGCCAACCGGCGCGGACATCCCCATTGAAGAGCGCAAGCCGGAGGAAGTGCGTGGATTTGCCGGCGTCCAGACCGCGCCAGACGGCGTGCCCGTGTACAATCCCGCGTTTGACGTCACACCCGCCCGCCTCATCACCGCCATCATCACCGAGCGAGGCGTCGTCCGCCCGCCCTACACGGAGAGCCTGAAGCTCCTCTTCCGCGAGCAGCAGGCGGAGCGCCCAGGGGCGCGGCATGGTTGAGGCGCGCGTCGGCGTCATCGGCGGCACCGGCCTCTACGACCTGGACGGCCTCTGGAACGTGCGCGAGGTGTGGCCGGAAACCCCCTTCGGCGCGACGAGCGACAGCATCCTCGTCGGCGAGCTGCAGGGCGTCGCGGTCGCCTTCATGCCGCGCCACGGCCGCGGCCACCGCCTCAACCCCACCGAGGTCCCCAGCCGCGCCAACGTCTACGCTTTCAAGACCCTTGGCGTGGAGCGTCTCATTTCCGTTGGCGCGGTGGGCAGCCTCGCCGAGCAGGTCAGGCCCATGGACCTCGTCACCCCGACCCAGCTCATTGACCGCACCTTCGGGCGACCCGCCACCTTCTTTGAAGACGGCGTCGTCGCCCACATCAGCTTCGCCGATCCCTTTTGCCCGCACCTCAGCGGCCTCGTTGCAACCGCGGCCGAAGCAGTCGGAGCCACCCTCCACCAGACTGGCACGTACCTCGTCATGGAAGGCCCCGCCTTCTCCACGCGCGCCGAGTCCGCCATGTACCGCTCCTGGGGCGCCACCATCATCGGCATGACCGCGCTGCCGGAGGCCAAGCTGGCCCGCGAGGCCGAGATGTGCTATTCCTTCATCGCCAGCGTCACCGACTACGACGTCTGGCATCCCGGCCACGACGACGTCACCGTTGATCTCATCCTCGGCAACTTGCGTCAGAACGTGGAAGTCTCCAAGCGCCTGCTCCAGCAGCTCATCCCGGCCATACCCAAGGAGCGACACTGTGGCTGTGGCGCTGCCCTCAAGGACGCCATCGCCACCGCTCCCCAGTACGTTAAACCAGAAGCCAAGCAGCGCCTGGCGCCGCTGCTGCAAAAATACGCGCGGACCTAACCACCTAGCCCCCTTCGCTTTAGGGAAGAGGGGAGGAGCACGGAGCATCGGGAGGGCATCATGCCTAGGAAAGAGAAGGGCGAGCCGTACTACAGGGTATCCGTTGACGAAGCGGCCAAAATGTACGGGCAGCCGGACGTCGTCATCGTAGACGTCCGCAACCCGGACGAGTACACGTCGGGCCACGTCAAGGGCGCCATCTTCATCCCTGTGGACGAGGTTATCGCGCGCGTGGACGAGTTGCCCAAGAGCAAAAAGTTGCTCTTCATCTGCGCTGCTGGCGTCCGCAGCGGCCTTGCCTGCGAGATGGCTGCCGCCATGGGGGTTGACACCGAGCTCTTGTACAACATAGAGGACGGCACCCCCACATGGCTTGCCAAGAAGTATCCGTCCAGTCGGGGGAACGCCCCATAGTCAGCGGACCAAGTCAAACAACAGGGCACCAAGAAAGGGTTGTAAATATGCACAAACCAGCAAAGCGGTCATGGCTCCACCATCAAAAGAAAGATCAGAAGCGGTACCGCTGGCGAGCGCTTGCTCGCCAGCTTCTGCGCGGTGAAATCACCGTGCCGCAAATGGAGCGCCTCGCCGGGCCGAGCGCCCAGAACGTGCTGCGGACTGCGGCCTACGTCAGTCAGCACGAGTCGGTACCTCCACCAGCCGTCGTCATGCAGGCGATGATTGTTGCGCTTGCGCCCGCGTTGGCTGGGACCACGCTACCAAAACCCACCGTGGCGCCGCCCCGGGCGCGGTCCGCCGCCGCGGCGCCTGCGCCCGCACCGGCGGCGAAAGCCGCCGCCCCGTCCGTCGCGCCCGCTCGGCCCCGCCGTCCCGCTGCGCCCCGGCCGGCCCGCCCTGCGCCCGCTCAATCGTCTGCCGAGGCCCCCGCCGCTCCGGCGGCCCCGGCCCGCCGCGCCGCGCCGCGCCGCCCAAGGCCCGCCGCGACCCGGCCCGCGCCGGCCAAACCTGCCGACCAGGCGGAGCGCCCAGCCCCGCCTCGCCCGCGTCGCCGCCCTGCGTCCGCAGGCCAAGCCTAGCAGACGGCAAGCGAGCGTGAGTTCCCCGGCTCGTAGGCCGTCCTCTTATCGAGGAGCGGTGACGTACCCGCCGCACATCCAGGCGCTCACCCGCCCGGCGGCCTGCCCTGAGCCGCGGCGAACGGGGTGAGGGGGGGACTCCCCCCCCCTAAAAACAACACGGGTACAGGCCATTGCTCCCCGGCCACAACCTGACAAAGAAGGTGACTATGGTTAAAGCAAGCGTTCAGAGCGACATCAAAGACCCCGGCCTCGCCAAAGAAGGGGTCCTCAAGGTGGAGTGGGCCGCCCGCGAGATGCCCGTCCTGCGCATCCTCCGCGAGCGGTTCGCCAAGGACAAGCCCCTCAAGGGCCTGCGCGTCTCCGGCTGCCTCCACGTCACCACGGAGACCGCCAACCTCGCCATCACTCTGCGCGAAGCCGGTGCCGAGGTCGCCCTCTGCGCCAGCAACCCCCTCAGCACCCAGGACGACGTTGCCGCCGCCCTCGTCAGGGAATGGGGCATCGCCACCTTCGCCATCAAGGGCGAGGACGTCAACACCTACTACAAGCATGTCCGCCAGGCCCTGGAGCAGCGCCCCAACATCACCCTGGACGACGGCGCAGACCTCGTCACCGCGCTCCACACCGACCAGCAGGCCCTCCGCGAGAACGTGATCGGCGGCACCGAGGAGACCACCACCGGCGTCATCCGGCTCAAGAGCATGGCCCGTGAGGGCAAGCTCCGCTACCCCATCGTCGCCGTCAACGATGCCGAGACCAAGCATCTCTTTGACAATCGCTACGGCACCGGCCAGAGCACCTTGGACGGCATCATCCGCGCCACCAACGTCCTGCTGGCCGCCAAGAACGTCGTCGTCGCCGGCTACGGCTGGTGCGGGCGTGGCGTCGCCTCCCGCGCCCGCGGCATGGGCTCGCAGGTCATCGTCACCGAGATCAACCCCATCCGCGCCCTGGAAGCTGTTATGGACGGCTTCCGCGTCATGCCCATGGACGATGCCGCTCGGATTGGCGACATCTTTATCACCGTCACCGGCAACAGCCGCGTCGTGGACAAGCGTCACCTGGAGACCATGAAAGACGGCGCCATCCTCGCCAACAGCGGCCACTTCAACGTGGAGATCAACATTGAGGCGCTGGAGGCGATGACCGAAACGAAGCGCACCATGCGCTCCATGGTGGAGGAATACCGGCTCATGGACGGGCGGCGTCTGTACCTGCTCGGCGAAGGGCGGCTCATCAACCTCGCCGCCGCCGAAGGGCACCCGTCTAGCGTCATGGACATGAGCTTCGCCAACCAGGCCCTTGCCGTGACGTATCTCGCCACGGAAGCGCGCTCGCTCAAGCCGGACGTGTATCCCGTCCCCGCTGACATGGACATGGAGATCGGCCGCCTCAAGCTCCAGAGCATGGGCATCGCCCTGGACACTCTGTCCCAGGATCAGCAACGCTACCTGAGCAGTTGGCAGCAAGGCACCTAAAGTCCCCCCCCTTCCCGTTCAGGGAAGGGGGGGGGGGCGAGAGGGTTAGGTCGGGGTTGGGAGTGGGGCACATAAGTTCACTAGGTTTCACCCTCTCCCTCTGGGCCCGTCCTTGAGCGGAGCGAAGGAAGAGGGCGAGGGCAACGGTACTCAACAGACCACACAGGAGGGAACCAATGCCGGTCGGGCCAATGAGCTTCTATGGATCTCCCAGCTACCTGTTCACGTCCGAATCGGTCACGGAAGGCCACCCGGACAAGGTCTGTGACCAGATCTCCGATGCTGTCCTAGACGCCCACTTCGCTCAGGATCCCTACTCCCGCGTCGCCTGCGAGACCTCCGCCACCGACAGCCTCGTCGTCGTCATGGGCGAGATCACGTCCAACGCCAAGGTGGACGTCACGAAGATCGTCCGCGAGACCCTGCGCAACATCGGCTACACCCGTCGGGAAGTCGGCATCGGCTGCGACGACTGCGAGATCTTGGTGCGCCTCCATCGGCAGTCGTCGGAAATCAACCTGGCCGTCAGCCGCGACTCGATTGACGACCCAGCCAAGACCGGCGCGGGCGACCAGGGCATGATGGTCGGCTTCGCCTGCCGCGAGCTCGTGGACGGCGTGGAGATCAACACCGAGTACATGCCCCTGCCCATCTACCTCGCCCAGCTGCTCACCCGCCGCATGGCCCTCGTGCGCAGGGAGGGCATCATCCCCTACCTGCGTCCCGACGGCAAGTCACAGGTCACCGTTGAGTACGCCAACGGCCGCGTCAAGCGGGTCCACACGGTCGTCCTGAGCGCCCAGCACGACTTGGACATTGACCAGTCGCGCCTTCGCAAGGACCTCATTGAGCACGTCCTGCGGCCCGTCATCCCCGCCTCCCTGCTGGACAGCAAAACCGACATCCACACCAACCCCGGCGATAGCTGGACCTTTGGCGGCCCCGCCGCCGACACCGGCCTCACGGGCCGGAAGATCCTCGTGGACACCTACGGCGGCTCGGCCCGTCACGGCGGAGGCGCGTTTTCCGGCAAGGACCCCACCAAGGTGGACCGCTCCGCGGCCTACGCCGCCCGCTACGTCGCCAAGAACCTGGTCGCCGCCGGATTCGCCGAGCGGCTTGAGGTCCAGGTCTCCTACGCCATCGGCCACCCGCAGCCCATCTCCGTCTCCGTGGAGACCTTTGGCACCGGCGCCATCCCTGACGAGCGGATCAACGCCCTCGTCACCAAGCACTTTGACCTGCGCCCGGGCGCCATCATCCGCAACCTCAACCTTCGTCGCCCAATCTACAAAGCCACCGCTTCCTATGGCCACTTCGGTCGCAACGATCTGGACCTCCCCTGGGAGCGCACCGACAAGGTGGAAGCCCTCCGCGCCGATGCCTTCCCCGCTCCGGCCAAGAAGAGGTAGGGACGTGGTTCTGACCTAAGCGTATTAACGAGAAGGGGCCACTGGCCACCCGTCTTCTAGGAGCGGCCCGTTGGAAGAATTCTGTCTGGCCCCCGCCCCATCGCCCAGCGTCTCGTGCCGGTAGAACCCCTGTTGCTGTAGCGCCGGAATCCTTCACGCATTGAGGCACTGGAATCTCGAAGGATGCAGATGGCTTCCCTCAATCCCTTCCCCCATCAAGGGGGAAGGTTAGGATGGGGGTGAAACCGCGCACGAGACACGCCTCCCTTGTACGATGAGACGTGTTTAAGGCCGCGTTGCAGCCGGTCCAAACCCTGAGCAGGCTCCAGAACTTCCAGCCCCGACTCTCGTGGCTCAGGAGCCGAGCATGTCCCACCACATCCACTTCGGTACCGACGGCTGGCGTGGCGTCGTCGCCGAGGACTTCACCTTCGCGAACGTCCGCGCCTGCGCCGAGGGCGTCGCCCGCCACTACGCCGACCGTGACATAACGCTCGGCCCCGTCGTCGTCGGCTACGACACCCGCTACCAGTCCGACGCCTTTGCCCGCGCCGTCGCCGAGGTGCTGGTCGCCCACGGCCTCCACGTCGTCCTCGCCGACGCGCCCGTCCCCACACCCGTCATCTGCTTCAACATCCCGCACCAGGGCGCGGCGGGCGGCATCGCTATCACCGCCAGCCACAACCCGCCGGAGTGGAACGGCTTCAAGTGCCGCTCCGCTCAGGGCAGCAGCGAGTCCGACGAGACCCTGGCCGCCATTGAGCGGCACATCAACGCCGTCGCCGATCCAGCCGGCGTCCCTCGCCTGGACCTGGATAGAGCAAAGGCCCAAGGCCTGGTACGTTCGGCGCGCCTCGCCGAGCCGTACCTGGAACACACCCGCCGTTTCGTAGACCTCTCCCTCGTCCAAGACGCCGGCCTGCGCATCGTTGCGGATGCCATGCACGGCGCGGGTGCGGGCTACCTGTCCGCCCTGCTGCAAGGCGGCAAGACGACCCTCACCGAAATCCGCGGCGACCGCAACCCCGCCTTTCCCAGCATGCACAACCCTGAGCCCATCGCCCACAACCTCGCCCCCCTCAGCAACGCCGTCCGCGAGTCCCACGCGGATGTCGGCGTCGCCTTTGACGGCGACGCCGACCGACTTGGCGTCGTGGACGAACGCGGCGAGTACGTCTCCGCCATCCAGGTCGCGCCGCTCCTGGCCTACCTGTTGCTGGAGCACCGCCGCAAGCGTGGCCTCCTGGTCAAGTCCCTCACGGCCTCCAGCATCTTCTGGCGGTTGGCGGAGCGGTACAGCGTTTCCGTCTCCGAGACAAAGGTGGGGTTCAAATACATCGCGCCCGTGCTGCTGGCCAACCCTGACTGGCTTATGGGCGCCGAGGAGAGCGGCGGCTACGCCTTCCAGGGCCACGTGCCCGAGCGCGACGGCATCGTCAGCGCCCTGCTTTTCCTGGAGCTGATGGCGCGCACCGGCAAGCGCCCCTCCGAGCTGGTCCAGCACCTGTTCAGCCTGGTTGGCCCGCACCACTACGACCGTCTTGACCTCGCCTTCGCCGCCAGCGATCGCGCGGCCATCCAGCAGCGCGTCGCCTCGGCGCAGCCGTCGCGGCTCGCTGACCTATCGGTGGAACGGAAAGACGCGCCGGACGGGGTGCGGTTCACACTCCGCGGCGGCGCCTGGCTCGTCATCCGCTTCTCCGGTACGGAGCCGTTAGTGCGGATCTACGCCGAGGCCGAGAGCCTGGAGCGCGTCAAGGCGCTGCTAGCGGCAGGGAAGGCGCTGGCGGGGCTGTGAGAGAGATCACGTCCCCGATCATTCGTCAGCTTTATGACGCCCCTAAGGAAGCGGATCCATAAGCGTGTACTAAGTCTCAAAGGTTCCTATACATTCCCAAGGAAGGCATGTTCATAGCGTGGGTCAACACGTTTAGACACATGCTCGGCTACGTCAATTGCAGGACCACGAGTTCTGAGCGCGGCTTCCGGACTCAGACGAATCACTCAGTTACTCCGGAGCGCCGCTCAGACATGGAAGCCCTGGAAGCAGCCCAGGCCGCCATGGCCATCGTGCAGTCAACTGGAGACGCCAGCCAGGGGCGCCAGGCCTTTCGCGAGAAGAGGAAGGCCGTCTTCAAGCGGCGCTAAGAAGCAGGAGGCCCATTGTGGTGGACCGCGAGAAGCTCTTGGCGCTCTACGACGTGCCTGACCCAGCTTCGCCGGGTCGGGTGATAGCGGGGTACGACAAGGCCCACGCGGACCGCACTGCCCGCGTGGTGCTGCGCGTGGCAAAGCGCATGGGCTTCCCTGAGGACAAGCTGGAAAAGCTGGAAGCCACGGCCCTGCTCCACGACATCGGGCGGGCGGGCATGGACCCGCAGCTCTTTGGGCGCATCTTCCGCGCCGCCCAGGCACGCGGCCTGCCGCTGCGAGTGTACGAGGTAACTGCCCGCTACCCCCACGTCTCCAAGGCCCAGGCCATGGACTTTTTCCTCACGCTGGTCAAGCCCGTGCTGGCGCAAGAAGGCATTCCGCTAGGCTCGCGAACGTTGGACCACATCGCCATGCGGATGGCCTCGGACCAGCGCGTCCGGCGCGTGCTGATGGAAAAGACCCCCGAGCTTGGGGCGCTGGGCGTGGCCGTGGAGCCGTGGATGGAGCAGGTCATCCTGTACTACTACTACCCGGAGGTTATGGAGGGCGCGCCGGAGGACGTGCGGCTGATGGGGATGCTGCTGGTGGCGTGCGAAAACTTTGAGGCGCGCAACAACGCGGACCGCGCCCGCGACTACTACGTGGACGGGCGTCCGAGCCTTCGCGGAGCGTTCACGATGGTGCGGGAGTTCGTGCGGACGGGCATGGTGACCCCGCGCATCTATGAGGCGCTGCGGGAGCTGACGCTCCAGGGCGAGCTGGACGACGTGATCCGGGAGTGCCAGGGCCTGCCGCCACACGCGCCGCTGCACGAGGAGGACCGGGCGTTTGTGGCGGAGCTGCGGCGGGAGAAGAGCGGATGATGGCGCAGGAACAGGTCCGCAACCCAAGGTCTTTCAGTTCTGCCATGCTGAGCGGAGCGAAGCATCTCTCCTGGCTTCAAAGCTGCGACGTGACGCGCGACGAATCCAGGTCTCTGCTTTTTTTGTCGGCCCCTGGATGCCTTACTTGCTGAGAACTGCAAGACGCTGGGCTGCGGGAGTCCTGCCGGCTGATGGGACAGCAGGAGCGGTTTGAGGGGGGCTCACGCGCCGGAGCAAAGTGAGGTCGGTTCAAGCTGACGCGTGGTGTTTGGAACCGCCAGCTGCCCATCTCGCATCAAAGCCATGTACGTCGTCGGAGGGAAAAACCGGCCCACGGCAGGCGACAAACGTGCCGTGCAGCTCGACGAGTAATAAACGATCAAGGAGTCATTTCATGCGCGCTGCCTTGGTAGAAACGGCTAACCGTCCCCCGGTCATGAGAGACATACCCATTCCAGAAATCGGCCCTGACGATGCCCTGGTCAAGATACAAGCGTGCGGTGTCTGCTTCACTGACCTGAGGATTCTTGAAGGCGGGATCGGGCGTACTTTTCCACTCGTGTTGGGACATGAGCCTGTTGGGGTGGTGCAAGAGGTAGGTCCCGCCGTGACTGGTGTGCGACGCGGCGACCGCGTTGGAGTCCACGCGCTGTTTACCTGCGGCGCGTGTTCATACTGCGCCGAGGGCCAGGAAGAGTCCTGCGATACTCGCAAGCTGGCGGGTTTAGCAGTCTACGGCGGGTACGCGGAGTACATGCGAGTCCCCGCAGACCATCTGATTCCGCTCCCTGCGGGACTGGACTTTGCCCACGCCGCGCCATTCTTCTGCGCCGGACTGACCGTGTACGCGGGGATGAAGAACGGTGGCTTGCGGCCGGGACAGCGCGTCGCCATCATTGGTATTGGCGGTCTTGGTCACATGGCTATTCCAATCGCCCGCGCCATGGGCGCGGAAGTTGTGGCAGTGACCTCGTCTCCCGACAAAGCTGAAGTCGCCAGAAAGCTTGGCGCGCAGCACGTCACGAGCGGCAAACAAGCTGGCGATGACCTGCGCGATTTGGGCGGCGCCCATCTGGTGGTGGACACATCGGGCTCGTGGCAAGCCGTTCAATCGGTGTTGCCCGGCCTGCGCATGCAAAGCGCGCTCGTCCTTCTGGCAGGTTCCGGACAGTGGATCGAACCGCCGGTGCCAACCAGCATGATTGGCGGGCGGCAAATGCGCGTGCAGGGCAGCTTCTTCGGCTCGCGAACAGACCTGCGCGAGCTGCTCGCACTGGCGGAGCGGGATAACATTCGCCCGGTCATTGAAACATTTCCGCTTGCGAACGTGGAGCAGGCGCACGCAAAGGTCCGGAGCAACCAGGTCCGGTTCCGCGCGGTGCTCACACTGTAACCCTGGGCCTTACCGCCTGGCTGACGCATCCTGGCAGCGCCGGACAGTGAACCGACAAGCCACCGTCCGACTCCGGTTCTAGTACGACTGTGACTCTGCGGTGGTTTGCAACGCTGCTCGCCCGTTCGGCCTCGGACGCCTCGTCACCTGGCCAAACGAAGAAAGGCGCTCCGAGGTTTCGGAGCGCCTTTCTTCGTGTCTCTGGTAGCGGGGGTAGGATTCGAACCTACGACCTTTGGGTTATGAGTACCACGATGGCCGTCCCAACCCGTACCGGCCCATGCGTTTTAGTAGGTCGTTGTCGGGTCCAAGCGACAAGCACTCCCCAATGCATACCAGCCTATACCCACATCTGCTAACCAGTGTGTTAGCAATCTGTTAGCAAATTGCTGTGCAACATCCGTCCTCCGATTGGGCGAGCATCTCCATTTGGCCCATCCTTGCTCTCCT
>SHXZ01000006.1 GCA_009693045.1 Dehalococcoidia bacterium
TTTCCGTGCTGCGAGTCCTCCAAGAGCTTCGTGACCAGCTTCCAGAGATCGCGGATACAAAAGAGGATCAATAAAACAAATCAGCGCAAAGCCACCCGCCTCTTTGTCACCGCCTTTTTCATGCCACTCCCACAAGCCCACAAAGGAGAACAGAGAAGGCGCTAATCTTTCACCGCCACGGTGAAAGATTAGCGCCTTCTCTGATGGGAAACGGGTCGGTTCAGCGCGAGAGGAGCCAGGACTCGGAGAAGGCCAGCGAGCAGGTGCTGGAACGGCGGCCCTCGCGGTCGCGCGGGAAGGCCTTGCCCTTGGCCTGCTTGCCGTTGAGGGTGACGCGGGCGCCGTAGGCGGGGACGAAGAGACTGCTCACGCCGTGGGGACGCTGCGGGCTGCTGCCAGGCTGGCTGTGGATCAGGAACGGCTCTTGGAGGTCGTACCAGGTCAGCCCAATCCGGTCTCGCTCGCCCTCCTCGTTCCGCGACCAGACGGTCTCGGTCCAGAAGGAGCGGAGATCGCCGGACGACTCGCACCTGGACTGCTGGACAGGCAAGTTCAGGTCACCAAAGACCGAGCTGATACGGCCCATGATCTCGCCCTGGAGCCAGCGCGCCATGGCGATGTTGTCGGAATAGACGCGGGCCTGGTCGCCCGTCAGCTCGCTCTTGAGGAACAGGACGTGGCCAGGCCCGCCCGGCGACAGCAGGATGCGCCAGAAGCTGGCGTCGGTAGTAACGGCGCCGCCGTCGGCCTCAGCAAGGCGGATGAAGGGGTTTTCGCCGGTGAGCAGCACGCGGCCCGGGTCAACAGTGCGGGCAGAAGCGGGTAACGGCCTTCTACGGATAGGGGGGCTGGTACCAGGAGTGGTCATGGTGTGACCTCCTAACGTGCGCTTTTGTGCGTTGCCCGTTCGTTCTGCAACAAGCTCAGGACGAACGGGCTGGGGCCGAGAACCTAAGATGCGGGGAACGTCATCTAGGGAATCAAGTTGCCCATGATGGAGGTGCCGCCCGCGGTGAACACGCCGTCCATGTCCTGGGGACGCAGGCCCGCGTCACGGAGGCGTTGTGCGAAGCCTCGGCGTGGAGGCGCAGGACGGACTTGTCCGGCTTGAGCTGGGCGTTGATGTCGTCGCACTCGCCGGCGCCGACGATGGCGACCTGACCTCGCAATTCACGAAGGCCTGCCATATCTGCCCCCCTCCTCGTGAGCTTGGCCGCAGTGTAGGCGGCGAGGCGAACGGTGTCAAATCCTGGACAGCAGCAGGAACCAGCAGCGCCCCGGCATGTTTCGCTGGGTTGAGAGACTGCTATGCTTAAAGGCGAATATCCCCAAGATCGCTGGCAGGAGCGCTAGAAGAAACACCGTGAGCCAATTAGATACTTCCTTAGCCATCGCTACGAGAGGCCTGACCAAACGGTATGGCCGCGTGGTCGGCATCCAGGAGCTGGACCTGGAGGTCCGGCAGGGCGAGTTGTTCGGCTTCTTGGGGCCAAACGGCGCAGGCAAGAGCACCACCATCCAGCTTCTGATGGGGTTCCTTCGGCCTACCCGCGGCTCGGCCAGGGTGCTGGGGAAGGACCCGTGGTCTCAGGGCACGCAGGTGCGCGGCGAGATCGGGTTTGTGCAGGACTCGCCCGCGCTGTACGAAAACCTGACCGGCGCAGAGCTGCTGGACTACCTGGGCAGGCTCCAGGGCAAGGCACCGTCGCGACGCAACGAGGTGCTGGAGCGGCTTGACCTGTCCCAGCGCGACCTGGCGAGGCCAATTCGCGGCTACTCGCGCGGGATGCGGCAGAAGGTGGCGCTGACGCAGGCGCTCCAGCACGACCCGGCGCTGCTCATCCTGGACGAGCCGACCGAAGGGCTGGACCCGCTCGTGCAGCAGGCGCTGTTCACGCTGCTGCGGGACCTGCACGAGCGGGGACGGACCATCTTTATGTCATCCCACATCCTGTCCGACGTGGAGCGGCTGTGCGACCGCGTCGGCATCGTCCGCGCCGGGCGTCTGGTGGCGTTGGAGCATGTGGAGTCGCTGCGCCGCAAGCAGGTGCGGCGCATGAGCGTGACGCTGGCGGGCGACTCAGCCGACCCGTTCACCGGCGTGGCGGGCGTGCTCCGCGCCGAGCGGAACGGCGCCGCGTGGCGCCTGCACGTCCAGGGCGACGTGAACCCGCTGCTGAAACTGCTGGCGACGCTGCCGGTTGAGGACCTGGTGTACGAGCCCGCGCACCTGGAGGACGCATTCCTGGAGTTCTACACCGACAGCGCCGCCACACAGACGCGACGAAGCCAGTAGGGCCGAGGCCTGCCTCGCCCCTACGTTGCGCGGTCGCGTTCCAACGCAAAGATGCTCCGCTCGCCCTACGCGCTTTACCGCCCGCGCGCGGCGTGGTAAACTGCGAAAAGTCGTTTCCAGAGGCAGCTATGCCGCTCATAGCCGTTATCGCATCCAACGAGCGCGACGCTGAGCAATATCTTGAGGCCGTTCGCGCCCACGGGGCTGAGACCCTGCTCCTGCTGCCCGGCCAGCACCCCACGCCCGACGAGATCCTTGCCCGCGCCGACGGCCTGCTCATCACGGGCAGGCCGGACGTCCAGCCCTCCGAGTACGGCGCGACGCCCGACCCCGACGCCGGAGTGCGAAGCTCGCCGGGGCGGGACACGCTGGAGCTACCGCTGCTCCGCGCCGCCTTGGCCCGCGACCTGCCAATTCTCGCCATCTGCCGCGGGATGCAGGCGCTGAACGTGTTGTTCGGCGGCAGGCTCCTCCAGGACCTGCCGGGCCACCGCGCCGACGCGCAGGGAAACTCGGCGTTCCACCACATCTGGATCGCGCCGGGGAGCAAGCTTGCCGCGGCGATCGGCTCCGGCGGGCTGGTCAAGGTCAACTCCATCCACCACCAGGGCCTGCGAGAGGCCCAGAAGGCGCCGGCGCTGATGGCGTCGGCGTATTCGCCCGACGACCGCATCGTTGAAGGGCTGGAAAGCCCGAAGCACACGTGGGTGGTGGGCGTGCAGTTCCACCCGGAGCGGAAAAACGCGAAGGGCCGGTGGGAGTGCCCGCCGCAGTTCCAGGGGCTGTTCGCAACGCTGGCGCGGAAGGCGGGGGAGCGGGTCAACAAGGTCACAGCGTAACCCATGCCCACCGCGCGAGAAGCGGTGCGAGTGGCCAGGAGGCTAGGCTGGGCAGAGAGACGGACTTCTGGGAGTCATGTGATATTCAATCACATGGACAGACCAACAGCCTTGCTCATCATCCCCATGCATCGCGGTGATTTGCCGGAAGGCACGTATCAGAGGATTCTGAAAACGCTCGGGATCGGTGATAGGGAGTTCAGGAGCTTAGCGTGACGGGTAAGACGTTGCGATACACGGTAGTGCTCACCAAAGAGCAGGATGGTCGCTTTTCCGTCAGCGTCCCATCGCTGCCCGGGTGCTTCACCTGGGGACAAACGCGGGAAGAGGCAATCGTCCACGCTAAAGAGGCAATCCAGCTGTACATGGAAACTTGCAGCCAAGATGGGATTCCCATCCCCAAGGAAGACACGCCTCCGTCGGTAGTGGTGGAGGGACCTGAACCCAAGCTGCACAAGAAGCAACATGCCTGACGCCCCACTCCACTACACCTTGCCGGCGACGCGCTCTGCCACCACCGCAGGCGCGCGCCGTTGTGCCGCCCCTCGTCACGGTGAGGTCGGCGACGGCTCCAACGATACCAACCCAGATACGATTCGCGCCCTGCGGCGTCGTCCCCACATGCCCGCCCGGAAGGCGCGACGAAAGGAACAGCAGTAGATATGGTCACCAACATCGGCAACATACGCGACGCGCGGATAGAGGAGGAGCTGCGAAGCTCCTACCTGGACTACGCCATGTCCGTCATCGTGGCGCGGGCGCTGCCCGACGTACGCGACGGCCTGAAGCCCGTGCAGCGCCGCATCCTGTACGCCATGGACGAGCTGGGGATGCGGCCCAACACCGCGCACAAGAAGTCGGCGCGCCTGGTGGGCGAGGTGCTGGGCAAGTACCACCCCCACGGCGACACGGCCGTGTACGACGCCATGGTGCGCATGGCGCAGGACTTCTCGCTGCGCTATCCCCTCGTGGACGGCCAGGGGAACTTCGGCTCCATTGACGACGACCCGCCCGCGGCAATGCGGTACACCGAGGCGCGCCTTACCCGCATCGCCACGGAGATGCTGGTGGATATTGACCGGGACACGGTGGACTTCGTCCCGAACTTTGACGCCTCGCTGAACGAGCCGTCGGTGCTCCCTGCGCGGCTCCCGAACCTGCTGGTGAACGGCTCCTCCGGCATCGCCGTGGGCATGGCGACGTCCATTCCGCCGCACAACCTCCGCGAGGTCGGCGCGGCGGTCGTCCACCTCATAGACAATCCGAACGCCACGACGGCAGAGTTGCTCCAGCACGTGCTGGGACCGGACTTCCCCACGGGCGGCATCATCCTGGCAGGGCCGGGCCGCTCCGCCCTGTACGAGGCGTACGAGAAGGGGCAGGGCCGCGTCGTCGTCCGCGCGCGGATTGAGGAGCAAGAGGTCAAGCGCTCCGGCCGCAGCCAGCTCGTCATCACCGAGGTGCCGTACCAGGTGAACAAGGCGACGCTGGTGGAGAAGATCGCCGCGCTGGTGCGCGAGAAGCGCATTGAGGGCGTCGGCGACGTGCGGGACGAGTCGGACCGCCAGGGGATGCGCGTGGTGGTGGAACTGCGCGGCGGCGTGGACCCGAACATCGTCCTGAACAACCTGTACAAGCACACGGCGTGCCAGACCTCGTTCACCGTGAACGTACTGGCGCTGGTGGACGGGCAGCCCACCGTCCTGGGCCTGCGGGAGACGGTGCAGCACTACGTGGACTTCCGCCGCCAGGTGGTCACGCGGCGGGCGCAGTTTGACCTGCGGAAGGCGCAGGACCGCGCGCACATCCTGGTCGGCCTGCGCATCGCCCTGGAGAACCTGGACGAGGTGATCCGGGTCATTCGGAGCGCGCCAGACGTTGACACGGCGCGGCAGTCCCTCATCGCGCGCTTCCAGCTCACGGTCGTGCAGGCCCAGGCGATCTTGGACATGCAGCTCCGTCGGCTCACCGCCTTGGATCGGCAGCGGCTGGAGGAGGAGTTCCGCGAGCTGATGGCGCGCATTGCCGAACTCGAAGCGCTGCTGGCGGACCCCGCGAAGGTGCTTGCCACGGTGCGCGAGGAGACCGAGGAGCTGGTCAAGACCTACGGCGACAACCGGCGGACCGAGCTGTCCGAGGAGGCCCCCGGAGACATCGTGGTGGACCCGGGGCAGTTCATCCAGTCAGCGCCCACCGTGGTCACGCTGACGCTCGGCGGATACATCAAGCGGCTGCCGCTGGCGACGTACCGCCGCCAGCTGCGCGGCGGCAAGGGCGTGGTGGGCATGGCGACGCGCGAAGACGACGTGGTGCAACACCTGGTGGTGTGCGACACCAAGGATACGCTGTACTTGTTCACCGACCGCGGACGGGTGTATTCCCGGCCTTGCTACGCCATAAGGGAAGCGCCGCGCCAGAGCCGCGGGGTGCTGGTGAGCAACCTGCTTGGCCTGGAAGGCGAGCGCGTCACGTCGGTCATTCCCACCAGCGACCTGACGCGTGCGCCGTCCATCTTGCTCGCCACGAAGCGGGGCGAGATCAAGCGGATGCCCGCGGCGTCCCTCAGCGCCATTCGCGCGTCCGGCATCAGGGCCATGGACCTGGAGGACGGCGACGAGATGGTGACTGCGCGCCTGGCGGCTGAGACCGACTATGTAGTGGTCGTGACGCGCCAGGGCAAGGGTACGCGCTTCCAGGTCAGCGAGCTGACCCTCCGCTCTCGGCAGGCTGGCGGCGTGCGGGCCATGCGCCTTCAGTCCGGCGACGAGGTGATCGCGATGGACGTCGCCGGCAACGATGACAAGCTCTTCACGATGAGCACCAACGGGTACGGCAAGGTAACCGGTATGGCGGCGTTCTCCGCGCACCACCGCGGCGCTGGGGGCGTCATTGCGCACCGCATCACCGACAAGACCGGGCCGCTGGCGTGGGCCGGTGTGGTCAAGAACACCGAAGAGGACATTGTGATGGTTTCCGCCAACGGCAACGTCCAGCGGACCACTTTGAAAGACGTGAGCGCCAAGGGCAGGGCGGCCATGGGTGTGCACATCATGGCGCTGGATGCCGAGGACCGCGTCGCCGCCGTGGCGATCATGAGCGAGGTCACCGACGTGGAGCCTTCCACGCAGCCGTCGTCAAACGGCGCGTCCGCCAACGGCGTTCACGCCGCTGAGCTCGCAGACGAGTCGGCAGACGAGAACGAGGCTGCTGACGATGCCGAGACCGGCGAAGACGAAGAGAAAGAAGAATCGTAGTCCTCTGATACCAGGTCTGAGTGAACGTGGCGGTGATGCCCATGCCTGACGCCCCACCCCGTTCGTCCTGAGCCGCGAAGCGCCCTGAGCGAAGTGAGCGGGCTTGTCGAAGGATGAACTGGGTGGGGCGTGCTTCCCAAGGATGAGCACCACCTTTTTACAGAAGTGGTCTTAGAAGGGCCTGGCCCTGGTGCGGCCAGCGCCGCAAGGGCAGGCACGGGTACGCGAAAGGAACACCGTTGACAACCGCCCAAGAAGGCCTGCAGCAACGCCCGAAGCTCTTCTACGGCTGGATCATCGTGGCCGTCATGGCGGCCACGGGCGCGCTCACCATGGGGATGGGCACGCTGAACTTCGGCCTGTTCATACGCCCCATGGGCGACGAGCTTGGAATCGGGCGCGCGCTCTTCGGGTGGTCACAAAGTGCGCGCCAGGTGGCGACCGCAGTGACGAGTCCGCTCATCGGCTGGCTGATAGACCGCTTCGGCTCGCGGGTGCTGCTGGCGTTCGCTGCTGCGTCGACCGGCGCCGCAATGGTGGGCCTGGCGTACATGACGCAGAGCTGGCACCTGATAGCCCTGTTTGCGGTCATGGGGCTGGTGGGGATGGGTGGCCCAGGCTCCATGGTGACCAGCGTGCCGGTAGGCAAGTGGTTCGTGCGCAAGCGTGGCAAAGCCATGTCCTTCATGGCGTTGGGCATCCCCATCGGCGGCGTCATCTTCGTGCCGCTGACACAGGCGCTGATAGGCGGTATTGGGTGGCGGAACGCGTGGATCGTGTGCGCCATCATTGGCGTCGGGCTGATCGTCCCGATGTCGCTGTGGCTGGTACGACGGGAACCGGAGGACATCGGACTGGCTCCAGACGGCGCGCCGACGGCCACCCACCCGGGGCCGGCAGTCGGGGCAGACGGGAGGCGCGCGAGGTCGTCTCGCTACGTAGAGGAGCCATCGTGGACAGTGCACGAAGTGCTGCGCTGCCCGGCGTTCTGGAGCCTGGTGGTGGTGTTCAGCCTGGCCATGCTCGCCATGAGCAGCATTGGCCTGCACCGCATACCGCACTTCATGGACCGGGGAATTGATCCTAACCTGGTAGCCGTGGCGACGGCGCTGGACGCGATGGCTGCCGGCGTGAGCACGTTCTCCCTCGGCTTTCTCGTGGACCGGTTCCCCGCAAGGTACGTAGGCGGGGCTGGCTTCGTGCTGCTGTCCTTGGCGGTCTACCTCACCATCATCGCCACAACGCCGTTCATGATGTTCACCGCCATGATCACGTTTGGGCTGGGCGCCGGATCGCTTATGCTGCTCCGCAACTTCCTGGTGGCCGACTACTTCGGACGGAAGCACCTTGGAGGCATCCAGGGCATCATGATGCCCATCACACTGGTGTTCAGCGGCGTAGGCGCGCCCGTGGCGGGGTACGTCAGGGACTCCATCGGCACGTACAACCCCATCTGGTGGATCGGCTTGGCACTGATGCTGCTGGGAGGAGTGATCCTGGCGCTCACGAAGAAGCCGGTGAAGAAGCCGCAAGCGCTTATGGCAACGCTGGCGCCGGCGACCGAGGCCGCGGAGCCGCGCCGGTAGCAGGCTGGCATACTGCGTAGCACTGAACCAAGCAGGCCTAGCTGGGTGTGTATGCCCAGCCAGGCCTGCTTTTGCGTTACTGCCTCTTCAATCCACCCAGTACAGCCTGCCTTGGTGATCAGAACGTTGGGAACGCTCTGGCTAGCGCGCCGCACCAACGGGAGCGTGCGCGTGACCCGCGCCTGACGGCTTCGGGTCGGCGCGGAGCTGGCGCACGGTGCGGTTGAACACGCCGCTAAGGACCGCGAATCCGCTGACGGCGCCACCGCCGACCGCAACGGCAAACGGCGCGCTCAGCATGCTCGCGACACCGCCCGCGAGCATCCCGCCGAGCGGCATCAGGTTGTACGTCATGCCGTAGATACCCATCACGCGCCCGCGCAGCTGGTCGGGGACCCGCATCTGCAGGGTGCTCATGATGGCGATGGTGTAGATGGACTGGCCGAACCCCGCAAAGAAGATCAGCGCCAGGGACAGCCCGTACCAGTGGGAAAGGCCAAAACCCATGATCAGGCCGCCAAACAGGAATGACCCCACGAGCATGAGCAGGCCGCGTCGCGGGAACCATCCGAGGAACGCCGAGCAGACCGTGCCAAGCAGCGCGCCGATGCCGCCCGCGCTCATGAGTGCGCCCTGCGCGGCGGCGCTCTTGTGCAAGATATCAATGGTGAAGATGGGCATGAGCTGGAGGTACGCCATGCCGAAGAAGCTGTTGAAGAACGTCATGGCAATAAGCGAGGAGAACAGCGAGTTGTCGCGTACGAACTTGGCGCCCTGGAACAGGTCCTGAAGCGCGCTGTGCCCGCGCTGCCGTTGAACTGCGGGGACTTTTATGCGAGCGACAAGCACCGCCATGCCCAGGAACCCCGCGGCCCCCACAAAGAGCGCGGTCTCGGTACCGAAGGCCGCGACGATGATGCCGGCGATCATCGGCGCGACCATGCGGCTGCCCTGCCAGATGGACGCGTTGAGGGCCACGGCGTTCATCAGGTCCTTGCGTTCAATCAAGGATGGAAACATAGCCTGTCGCGCCGGGCCGTCAAAGGCGTTGACGGCGCCGATCAGGAAGGCGATGACGAGGATGTGCCACACCTGCACCACGTCCAGCAATGTCAACGCCGCCAGGAGCGCGGTGAAAACGCCGGTGAGCGTCTGCGTCACCATGATGAGACGGCGCTGGTCCACTCTGTCGGCCAGCACGCCGCCGAACAGGTTGAGCGTGATGGACGGGACGCCAATCGCGAGGCCCACCGCGCCGAGCCAAAGCGGGTTGGGCTCAAGCTGGCGCACGAGCCAGAGCTGGCTGAAGCTGACCATCTGAAAGCCCAGCACCGACGCCAGCGTGGCAAACCAGTACTTCCGGAACTCAGTGTTGCGCATGGCGCCGAACGATTCTCGCGCCCGTGCAAGGCGGCTGCTCACTGCCAAGGCCAAGGACATACGATACTCCTCTATGCTTGACCGGCGCCCTTCACGGTGCTGCGGAGGCCGGCAACTGGCCCCAGGTGATTTCGCCGGGGTCGGTCACAAGGCGCTGCTCGCCGGCGAGCTCTCGCAGACGTTTGATTGTCGCGTTCACGTCGTCGCTAAGCAAGACCCACTCCGGCTGGGGCGGTATCCAGTAGGGTGAAGTTACACGGACGACCTGTTTCTTCTTGGGGTTCAGGTAGCAGCCGGGGTGAAATGTCCGCTGAGTCATAGAGGCCCCTCCTTTGTGGAGCCGGCGGCGGAGAGCGCGTAGACGCCCTGGTAGTGGAGAGGCAAGAGCATGGCCACCCGCTGCATGATCATCGTAGTAAAGGATTCAAGCTGCGGGCGCTGGAGCCTGCCTTCAATGACAGGCAGCGAGAATGGCTGACCGATGCGGAGGTTGAAGGCGCCCGTCGGAAGAAAGATGCGCCAGATGGGGCCGATGCCCTCGGTGCCCGTGATCCCGACGGGAAGGATGGTCGCCTGCGTCCGCAGCGCCAGCAGCGCCATGCCGGGGATGGCCTGTCGCATGCCGCCCGTCGGGTGGCGCGTTCCCTCCGGGAAGATGCAGATCGCCCCGCCGCGCTCCAACAGCTTGCGGCACCAGTTGAAGCCCTTGAGGTCGTGGTTGGCGTCCTTGTCCACGGGGAAGGCGCCGTAGGCGGACAGGAACTGCGCCACGCCCGGCTTGAATAGCTCTCGCTTGGCGAGGAAGTGCAGCCGCCGGGGGATGCTGCACATGAGCACCGCCGGGTCCATGTTGCTCAGGTGGTTGCTCACGACGATGAGCGGCCCGCGCGGCGGCACGTTCCCCACGCCCTCCACACGACAGCGGGCCAGCGTGCGAATGATCTGGCGCTCAATCAAGCGGCTGAGCCGGTAGACCTTGTCAGCCACGAGGGACCTTCTTCTTGAGCTCCGCTACGATGCGATCCACCACGTCCTCAACCGGCACGCGGTCGGTTTGGACGACAAGCGCGCCCTCGGCGGGGCGCAGCGGCGAGACGGGCCGCTCGCTGTCCATGCGGTCGCGGCGCTTGGTGTCCGCCAGGACCGCGCTGTAGCTCGTCTGCGAGCCGGACTGCGCCAGCTCAACGTGCCTGCGGCGCGCCCGCTCCTCCGGCGTGGCCGTGATGAATACCTTGAGGTCGGCGTTGGGCAGCACGACCGTTGCGATGTCTCTCCCCACCATCACCACGCTGTTCCCCCTGGCGAACGCGCGCTGCAGCTCCACGAGTACGGTGCGCACCGCCGGCACGGCGGAAACCGCGGACACACCGGCATCCACCTCCGGCAGGCGGAGCGAGGCGGTCACGTCCTCGCCGCTGACCAGCACGCGCATCGCCGGGTCCGCCACGCCAGCCTCCTCCCGCAGCGTTACCACGCGGGCCAGAACGGCGAGCGCATCGCTGTCCGTGACCGACACTTTGCCACGGAGCGCGGCCCAGGTGACGGCGCGGTACATGAGGCCCGTGTCCAGGAAGCCGAAGCCGAGGCGCTTGGCCAGCGCCCTGCCCACGACCGTCTTGCCCGACGCCACCGGGCCGTCTATGGCGATGCTGACCGTGGACGCCTCCCGCTGCGCCGCGTGTGACGGGAGCGATTATAGCGGGGAGCGCGGCAGAGGCCAAGCCAGCTTGCACGGACGGTTCTCTCGCGTTCGTGTTGCTGGGAAAGGAAGGTGGTCCTACCCAACCGCCCCAACCTCACCCCTAGCCCATCTCCATCGCATGGATATGGGGAATCTCGTGTACGACTACGGCACCAGCAAGGCATATCCACATCAACGCAAGAGAACCTGAGCGGACTGGAGCGTTTGACGCTCGGCCAGGCTGTGCCTAAAATAAGGTTGGGCGGGCGTAACTCAGTGGTAGAGTGTTTGCTTCCCAAGCAAAAAGTCGTGGGTTCAAATCCCATCGCCCGCTCCAACAACGATCTGCTGGTTGCATCGATCTTTCCTCCGTAGTTGTGCGTACTCTCGCGTGAATGGGGAAACGCGAGTTGAAGAGCATGGCTTCAAATCTAATTTGGAACGGCGTCAGGCTGGTCGTCCCTCTTGTCGCGGCCCTCGCTCTGTCGTGCAGCGTCCAGCCTGCTCCCTCGCCCCTGAATACGCCATCGGCCCCGCCACCACCCGCCGCAAGCCAGGCGCAGACCACGTACCGCTTGCAAGTCCTCACCGACCCCATCGACCGAGTCAGCGTGGCCTCGTCGCCCACGAGCGCCGACGGGCGTTACGCCGCAGGCGTCGTGGTGGAGCTTACCGCGACCTGCGCTGAGGACACGGTCCACTGGCGGACCACCTCGCTGGGGCGCGGCGTGGTGGAGACCATCACCAACCAGCCCGTCACGACCCTGTCCGTCACCATGAACAAGGACCAGGTGGTCTTCGTTCGGTGCACCGGGCCGCGGACGCCCTAAGCCCAACCACCCCCAAGGCGTTGTCACACCCCCCTCTTGCCTACCCCGCTGCTCATGCCTATAGTGGCGCTAGCCTGCCCCGGCCATCGTTATCTGCTGTTCGTGTGCGCTGGGGCGAGGGGGTGGGAAATGGCAACACCGTTGCCGCTGTCGGGCGTGCGGGTCGTGGACCTCTCCTGGATCATCGCGGGGCCTACGTGCACGCGCGTCCTCGCCGACTTCGGCGCGCAGGTCATCAAGGTGGAGAGCCAGCAGGTGCGCGACACCATCCGCAACAGCGCGCCCTTCGCCGACGGGCAGCAGGGCATCAACCGCAGCGGCTTCTTCAACAACGTCAACCGGGGCAAGCTCGGCGTCGCGCTAAACCTGGGCCACCCCAAGGGCCTTGACCTGCTCAGGCGCCTTATCGCCATCTCCGACGTGCTGGTTGAGAACTTCAGCTCCCGCATCCTTGAAGACCGCTGGGGCCTGACATACGAGACGCTGCGCGAGTTGCGCCCGGACATCATCTACTGCAGCCTGTCGGGGTTCGGGCACAGCGGCCCGTTCCGCGACGCCACCACCTGGGGGCCCACCGCGCAGGCGGTCTCCGGCCTCACGCTCATGTCCGGCCTGCCTGGGCAGGAGCCCGCAGGATGGGGCTTTTCGTACATGGACAACACCGCAGGCTATCAGGGTGCGATCGCGGTCCTGGCGGCGCTGCACTACCGGCGGCGCACCGGCAAGGGGCAGTGGATTGACCTGTCGCAGTCGGAAGGGGGCATCGCGATGACGGGGACGGCCATCCTGGACTACACCGTCAACGGCCGGTCGTTCCGCCGCGCGGGGAACCCGCCGGGCAACCACGCCGACAACCCCAAGATCGCTCCCCACAACACGTACCGCTGCGCCGGCGAGGTCGTCATCGCGGACGGGCGCAAAGATGGCCGCTGGTGCGCCATCGCCTGCTTTTCAGAGCAACAGTGGCAGGCGCTGTGCCGCGTCGCGGGCCGCGATGACCTTGCCCGCGACCCGCGCTTCGCGACGAACGCCGCGCGGCTCCAGAACCAGGACGCGCTGGACGCGGCGATTGAGCAGTGGACGCGGCAGCACGACCCGTACCGCGCGATGGAAACGCTCCAGCGGGCGGGTGTTCCGGCGGGCGTGGTGCAGAACGCGGAGGACAAGGTGGAGCGCGACGCTCAACTCCGCGACCGCGGCTTCTTCTTGGAGGCCGAGCACCAGGAGGTGGGCAAGCGGCTTTTTGAGGGCATCTCGGTGCGACTCACGAAGACGCCGGGGCGCATCTGGCGCGGCGCGCCGCTCCTCGGAGGAGATACCGACTTCGTCCTCCGCGAGGTGCTCGGCCTAAGCGACGCGGAGATGGAGCAGCTCGCGGAGGAAGAGGTAACGGCGACGTGAGCGGGTGATGGACGATTCCTTCTGGGACCGTCTCCAGTGCAGAGCTCTTACGGCTGAATGCCAAAAGCCCCAGCATTTGTGGAGCGTCTGACCTAGGGAACGAAGACGAACGGAGTGAATCGATGAGAGCCAGGAAAGCACATCAAACAACAGGCGCGGAATACGCCCTAGCGATAGGCGCCTATCGGAACGAACAGGAACAGATCAAGCACCTTCTCCAGAATACGCTCGGTCACTATGGGAAGCCCAAGACGAGCCTGAAAGGGTTGCGGAAGCGGCTTGCGACAGAACTGGGTGACTTCTCACTAAGCCAACTCATCATCAAGATGCGGGAGGAAGGGTTCTAGGTGACGCTGTTCTATCTGGACACATCCGCTCTAGCGAAACGGTACAAACCAGAGAAGGGATCTGACGTCGTTGACCTGGTATTTGAGCGCATGGCTGCGGGAGATCGCGTTGCGGTTCCTTTTCTAGCTGCAGTGGGGCTTGCGGGAGCCGTCACGAGGCTATGCACAAGTAGAACGATCAGTGAACGCGGAGCAGCGGACCTTCTCGCACGTTTCAGAGAGGAAATGATTTCGCAGGCAGAGTTGTTACCGGTGAACGATCTGATCCTGGCGATAGCTGTGCGCTTGGCCGAACGTCACGGGTTACGGGCCGCAGATGCAATTCATTTAGCAACGATGACCGAGATGGCAAGGGGGTCTGCAATAGTTGGCACTTCGTTTCTGGCGCTCGTTGCAGACAGGGCACTCAAGCGAGCCGCGGAATCCGAAGGGATAACGGTGGTCAATCCCGAAGACGACAACGCGCGCGAAAGCATCGAGACCTAACGGGAGGCGACCATGAGCGCATCGCAGCCGCCCCCTCCTCTCGCGCTGGACGACCTCGTCGTGCTGGACCTGACGGACGAGAAGGGCCAATACATGGGCAAGCTCATGGGCGACCTGGGCGCGACCGTCATCAAGGTGGAGCCGCCCGGCGGCGACCCTGCCCGCCGCATCGGCCCGTTCGCCGGAGACGTGGAGGCGCCGGAGCGCAGCCTGTACTGGTGGCACTACAACACGTCCAAGCTCGGCGTCACGCTGGACATCACGAAGTCCGAGGGGCAGGCGTTGCTCAAGCGTCTCGTGGCGAGGGCCGACGTGGTGTTGGAGAGCTTTCAGCCGGGCTACCTGGACGGGCTGGGCCTGGGGTACGAAGCCCTCAGCGCCTCCAACCCGCGCCTCATCATGACCTCGCTCACCGCTTACGGGCAGACGGGGCCGTACAAGGACCACCTCACGTCGGACCTTATTGCGTTGGCGATGGGCGGCCCAATGGCGTCATCCGGCTACTCCGACGAAGAGGTGCCCGGCGCGCCGCCCATTCGCGGGACGGGCAACCAGGGCTACCACACGGGCAGCCACTGGGGGCTCATCGGCACACTGGTTGCTCTGGCGCACCGCGACGCGACGGGCGAGGGACAGCACGTTGACGCGTCGCTGCATGAGGCGCTGGCCTGCACCACCGAGGCGGCCACCCCACACTACTTCTACCTGAAGCGCGCGCCCATGCGCCAGACGGGGCGGCATCACGCGCAAACGGTAACGCCTCGGACCCAGTGGCCCAGCCGCGACGGACGGTACGTGTGCGCGTTCAACGTCCCGCGGAACGTGGCCTGCTGGAACTCGCTGACGGAGTGGATGGCGGAGCACGGCATGGGCGAGGAGCTGCGCGAGGATCCCAAGTACCGCCAGGCGTTCTTGACCGGTGCCCGCGCGACACCCGAGATCGACGCCGTGTGGCGCGGGATGGGAGAGCTCATCAGCAAGCTGACCGCTGAGGAGGCATACCAGGGCGCGCAACGACGCGGGTACCCCTGGGGCGCGGTCCGGTCGCCCGACGAAAACGTGCGCGACCCACACTTCCAGGAGCGCGGTTTCTTTGTAGAGGTTGAGCACCCGGAGCTAGGCCGTCGCTACACCTATCCGAACGCTCCCGCCGTCATGCACGGCACGCGATACGGGATACGCCATCGTGCACCCCTCACTGGCGAGCACAACGAACAGGTATTCTCCAAACTTCTCGGCCTGACCGTGCAAGAGATGACACACTTGCGTCAGCAGCGAGTCATCTAGCGTTACGAGTTTTGGCCTTCGGGTACCAATTCGGAAAAATAGGGGTGCAAAGGGTTGACAACGCCGTCTGTACTTGTTACGTTTTTTATAACCTGGTTCCGAAGTGACGGCCCAGGTACAAGGCACCCGAACCCCGAGGTCGGACAGACCACCAACCGGAGGAGAAAGGGGGTGAAACTCATGCCAGTCGCCAAGAAGATGCCCGCCAAGAAGGCGCCCGCCAAGAAGAAGTAGTCCGGCGGATGTGACCAAACGCCAAGGCCCTCCCCTTGCGGGGAGGGCCTTGGCGTTTACGGAACCCAAGGGCTTGAAGCAGTACGACGATTGCTTCAAGCCCTTTCGCATACCCAGAAGACTCCTCTGTTTTTCTGCGGTCATCCAGTGAGAGGTGTAGGAGCGAGGCGTGCCTCGCCTCTACGAAACGTTGGTTAAAGGACAAGACACACGCGAGACCAACCTGGAGGCGGGACCGCAAACCCAACACCGCGAAGACCCCAGGGTCTTTTCATGGTCATTCCGAGCGCATCGAGGACTCTCCGCAACGATGTGCGCGGCAACGTGAGGAGTGGCGATTCCTCGGTCGCGAAGTTTGCCCTGAGAGTAGCGAATAGGCTCCCTCAGAATGGCAATAGTTACGTCTAACAAGAAGTAGGCGAGAACGAAAAGACCCTGGCGAAAACCCGGACACCCACTGGCGCTACGTCGCCCGTCATGCTAGCCTGAGTGACAGCAGGTACAAGCTGCGCCTTTAATTGCAGCCCAGAGAGGCTGAGAAGGTAGCGTCATGGACTGTCGTCTCGCCATAGCGCACGTGCATCCTCTGAACGCCCCTGCCGGTGTTCCGGCCAGGGGTGTTTTTGTTTGCCGCCGCATCGGAGCCACGCCATGCCCGTGACCACCGAGAAGCCCATCATGAACGCGCAAGACATCCGGCGCGCCCTCGTCCGGATCGCACACGAGGTGCTTGAGCACAACCGCGGCGCAAAGGACATCGTGCTCGCCGGCATCGCCACGCGGGGCGTGCCGCTGGCTCGCCGCTTGGCGGAACACCTGCGCGAGTTTGAAGGGGTTAGCGTGCCGACCGTCACACTGGACATTTCCCTGTACCGGGACGACATCCGAATACGCACACACGCGTCGTCCGTCGCCTCTGACGTGCCCGTGGACGTGGAGGGCCGACGTGTGGTGCTGGTGGACGACGTGCTGTTCACCGGCCGCTCCATCCGCGCCGCCATGGACGCCGTTATGGACCTTGGGCGACCACAGAGCATCCAGTTGGCCGTGCTGGTGGACCGCGGCCACCGGGAACTGCCCATTCGCGCGGACTACGTGGGCAAGAACGTGCCCACCTCCTTGGATGAAGCAGTGCAGGTGAGGCTGATAGAGACCGACAGCGCGGACGAAGTGGTGATCGTCAAGCAGGAGGGCGGGCTGTGAGGCAGACACGCTCTCCTTCGCACGGGGGGTTGGAAGCAGACAGGCCGCCGGCGGAGCCGCGCCCGCGAGCCGGGGCCGCGACCCGCACTCCAGCCACGGAGTCTGTTGCGCGCGAGGCGTGGAACCAGCGCCACCTCTTAGACGTGGACACGCTCTCGCAAGAGGAGATGAGCCAGGTGTTGCGTCTCGCCGCGACGATGGAGGGGGTGCTGCACCGCGAAGTGAAGAAGGTGCCCACGTTACGCGGCAAGACGGTGCTCACGGTGTTCTACGAACCCAGCACGCGCACGCGGGTCTCGTTTGAGACCGCGGGAAAGCTGCTGAGCGCCGACGTCATCAACATCTCGGTGCCTCAGAGCAGCGTGGTCAAGGGCGAGTCGATGGTTGACACCATGCTGACGCTCCAGGCGTCCGCGGCGGACGTGCTGGTCGTGCGGCATCCAGACGCCGGCGCGCCGTACCTCATCGCGCGGCACATGCGGCGTACGGCGGTCATCAACGCCGGCGACGGCGCGCACGCGCACCCCACGCAGGCGCTGCTGGACCTGTTCACCATCTGCAAGCGGCTCGGCTCGCTAGCGGGGCGGAAGGTCGTCATCGTCGGGGACGTCACGCACAGCCGCGTGGCGCGCTCCGACCTGTGGGCGTTTACGAAGATGGGCGCGCACGTCGTCATCAGCGGACCGCCCACGCTGATGCCCTGGGACTTGCTCAAGGGATGCCACGACGACCAGGCGCACCCGTTCCACGGCGTTGACGTTGAGACTGACCTGAGCAAGGCGGCACAGGACGCGGACGTGGTGATGGCGCTGCGCCTACAAAAGGAGCGGCATCAGGACGGCCTCATCCCCAGCCTTCGGGAATACGCCCGCGCGTGGCAGGTGAACGAGGCGGTCATGAAGATCGCCAGGCCGGAGGCCCTCCTAATGCATCCCGGCCCCATGAACGAGGGCGTGGAGATCAGCCCGGCCGTGGCCCACGGCGCGCAGTCGGTCATTGAAGAGCAAGTCACCAACGGCCTGGCGGTCCGGATGGCGGTGCTGTTCCTGATGGCGACGGCGCACGAGCACCGCCAGCGTGACGCCGTATGAGGAGCGCGACGTGCTAGAGCGTACACGGGTGCTCCTGCGCGGCGGGAGGCTCATTGACCCCTCGCAGGGCCTTGACCAGCCAAGCGACCTGCTACTGGAGAACGGGCGCGTCGCGTGGCTGGCGCCCGCCGGAGAGCGGCGCCGTGTTGAGGGCGCCGTCCAGGTGTTGGACGTCACCGGGCGCGTTGTCTGCCCCGGCTTCGTGGACCTGCACACCCACCTGAGGGAGCCGGGCCTGGAGCACAAGGAGACGATCGCCACCGGCACACTAGCGGCTGCTCGCGGCGGCTTCACCACCGTCTGCGCCATGCCCAACACTGAGCCCGCGATGGACTCGGCGGCAGTGGTGCGGCTCGTGCTCCAGAAGGCGCGGGATGAGGGCCGCGTCCGGGTCCTTCCCATTGGGTGCGTCACCATCGGGCGGCAGGGCAAGCAGCTGGCCGAGATGATTGAGCTTGCGGAGACGGGCGTCATCGGCTTCAGCGACGACGGCAGCCCGGTGGTCAGCCCGCAGATCATGCGGGCGGCGCTGACGTACGCCTCGTCGCTTGGCTTGCCGGTGATTCAGCACTGCGAGGACCCGGCGCTGGCGAACGGCGGCATGATGCACGAGGGGTGGGTGGCAAGCAGGCTGGGGCTACGCGGCGCGCCCGCCCAGGCCGAGGAGGCGATGGCCGCGCGCGACATCCAGCTCGCCGAGCTGACCGGCGGAAGGCTGCACCTGGCGCACGTAAGCACGGCGGGCACGGTGGAGCTGGTCCGGCGCGCCAAGGAGAAGGGCCTCGCCGTCACCGCCGAGGTCACGCCGCACCACCTGACGCTCACGGACGAGTGGGTGCTGGGCGGCCAGGGCAGCGTTGACCGCTACACTCCCCTCGGCGCGAGCACCTACGACACCAACTGCAAAGTCAACCCGCCGCTGCGCACCGCCAGCGACATCGCGGCGTTGACGCAAGCGCTGCGCGACGGCGTGATAGACGCCGTCGCCACCGACCACGCGCCCCACACCACCAGCGACAAGGACTGCACGTTTGACGAAGCCGCGTTCGGCATCAGCGGCCTGGAGACGGCGTTCGGGCTGCTCATGCGGCTGGTGCACGAGGGACGGCTCCCCCTCAACGTCCTGATTGAACGGCTGACGGCTGGCCCTGCAAGGGTGCTGGGCAAGTACGGTGCTGGCCTCGGAACGCTGCGGCCTGGCTCGCCCGCTGACGTCGTCGTGTTGGGCCCGGACGCTGAGTGGACCGTGGACTCGCGCCAGTTCGCGTCCAAGGGGCGCAACACGCCGCTGGACGGCGTGAAGCTCAAAGGCGCAATGGTGGCAACGCTCGTTGGCGGGACGATCGCGTACGAGTCACCCCTCTTGCGTCGCGCGGCTGCGGGACGCACCAGGTAGCTGGGAAGGAGTCGTTCGTGGCAAAAGCCTACTTGGTGCTTGAGGACGGCACGGTGTACGAGGGCGAGGCACTGGGCGCGCCCGCGCCCGCCGTGGGCGAGGTGGTGTTCAACACCTCCATGACCGGGTACCAGGAGATCCTGACCGACCCCTCGTATGCGGGACAGATCGTCGTGCCCACATACCCGCTCATTGGCAACTACGGCATCAACGCGGCGGACGCGGAGTCCACGCGCATCCAGGTAGCGGGCTTTGTAATGCGGCAGTGGTGCGACCAGCCCAGCCACACGCTCAGCGAGCGCACGCTGCACGAGTACCTGGCGGAGGAGGGAGTGCCGGGCGTCAGCGGCGTGGACACCCGGGCGCTCACCCGCAAGCTCCGCACGCGCGGCGTGATGATGGGGATAATCGCGGTCGGCGTCGGACCTGACGAGGCCACGTCCCTCCTCCGCAAGGCCCCCGCGTACGGCACGGTGAACTTTGTTCAGCGCGTGAGCACCAAGGAACTGTATCAGTGGCCGCAGCCCACGGATGCGCAGAAGCCGCGCCACCGCATCGTGGTAAGCGACTGCGGTGTCAAGCGGAACATCCTGCGCCTGCTGACGCAACGCGGCTGCGACGTGCTCGCCGTGCCCTCCACATTCAGCGTCGAGGACATCCTCGCCCTGAAGCCAGACGGCGTGCTCTTCTCGCCCGGCCCCGGCGACCCGGAGCTGCTGGACCACGCGGTGGACACGGCCCGCGGGCTACTCGGGCAGACGCCGGTTCTCGGCATCTGCCTTGGGCAGCAAGTGCTCGGACGGGCGCTGGGAGCGAAAACCTACAAGCTCAAGTTCGGCCACCGGGGCGGCAACCACCCCGTGAAGGACCTGCGCACCGGGCGGGTGCACATCACGTCGCAAAACCACGGCTACGCGGTGGACGGCGAGTCGCTGCCTTCGGAGCTGGAGATAAGCCACATCAACCTCAACGACAACACCGTGGAGGGCCTGCGCCACCGCTCGCTGCCGATGCTGAGCATCCAGTACCACTCGGAGGCGTCTCCGGGCCCACAGGACAACGAGTACATCTTTGACGAGTTTTTGAAGCTGGTCGGTGATGCGAAGAAGTGATGTAGAATAGTGATGCGATTCTTTGATTAGGGTGGGTGATGCGAACGACGCTGGACTTGGACCCAAAGCTGTTGGATGACCTGGTGAAAGTGACCGGCGAGAAGAGCAAAAGCAAAGCCGTACACAAGGCTCTGGAAGAATACGTGCGCCGGAAGCGGACGGCTGAGTTGATCGCTATGGCGGGGTGCGCTAAGTTTGTCGACAACCTCAAGGAGCTAGAGGAACTGGAGTTGAAGGAGAGTAAGAAAGCCCAGTGGTAATCGTCGACTCGACCGTCTGGATTCACTTTCTCCGAACTCCTGGAACTGCCACAGGCCGGGAGATGACTATGCTGCTTGAGGGTCAGCAAGTTACGCTGACGGGCGTCATCTTGGCTGAAATTTTGCAAGGCGCGCGAGGCGAAGCGGAGTTTCAGGGATTCTTGCTGCGGACTTCCCACTTCGATTACTTGGGGGAGAGCAAACAAACATGGGTGAAAGCCGGCCAGTTAGGTATGGATCTCCGGCGACTGGGACGCGCAATCCCACTGGTCGACCTCGCCATAGCTGCGCTGGCGTTGGAACATGACCGTGAGGTTTACACGCTGGATGAGCACTTCGGGCGAGTGCCAGGCCTCCGGCTGTATCACCCACCTTCAAGGAGAAGCGCTACGTGACTAGCAGACCCTCCAAAGTCCTCGTCATCGGCTCCGGGCCCATCGTCATCGGGCAGGCAGCGGAGTTTGACTACGCCGGCACCCAGGCGTGCCGCTCCCTGCGCGAGGAGGGCATCACCACCGTCCTGGTCAACTCCAACCCCGCCACCATCATGACGGACCAGGGCATCGCCGACGTGGTGTACATTGAGCCGCTGGTGCCGGAGGCGATTGAGCGCATCATCGCCCGCGAGCGGCCAGACGGCCTGCTCGGCACGCTCGGCGGGCAGACGGGCCTCAACCTGACGGTGCAGCTCGCCGACCTGGGCATCCTGGACAAGTACAACGTCCGCATCCTCGGCACGCCGCTGAGCGGCATCAAGCGCGGTGAGGACCGCGAGCTGTTCCGCAACATGCTCCACGAGATCGGCGAGCCGGAGCCGCCGAACATCCCCGTCACCAGCGTTGACGAGGCCAAGCGCGCCGCCGTTGAGCTTGGCCTGCCCCTCGTCGTGCGGCCCGCGTACACGCTGGGCGGCACGGGCGGCGGCATCGTCCGGCGGCTGCAAGACCTAGAGCACATGGTCCGCGCCGGCCTCGCGGCCAGCCCCATCCGCCAGGTGCTGCTGGAGAAGTGCCTGGAGGGCTGGAAAGAGATTGAGTACGAGGTGATGCGCGACGGCGCCGACAACTGCATCACCGTGTGCAACATGGAGAACCTGGACCCGATGGGCGTCCACACGGGCGACAGCATCGTGGTTGCGCCATCGCAGACGCTCCGGGACAAGGAGTACCAGCTCCTGCGGACCGCCAGCCTTAAGATCATCCGCGCTCTGGGCATTGAGGGCGGCTGCAACATCCAGTTCGGTCTCGCGCCTTGCGCCGAGGTCGCCGCGTCGCTGCCCGAGGGCGTGCGCCCCAAGAGCCCGCTGGACTACTACGTCATTGAGGTCAACCCGCGCGTCAGCCGCTCCTCGGCGCTTGCCTCCAAGGCCACGGGCTACCCAATCGCGCGCGTGGCGGCCAAGATCGCGGTGGGCAAGCGGCTGGACGAGATCGCCAACGCGGTCACCAAGAAGACCGTTGCGGCCTTTGAACCCTCGCTGGACTACTGTGTGGTGAAAGTCCCGCGCTGGCCGTTTGACAAGTTCCCGTCCGGCGACCGCACTCTTGGCACGCAGATGAAATCCACGGGCGAGGTGATGGCGATTGACCGCTCCTTTGAGGGCGCGCTCCAGAAAGCGGTGCGCTCCCTGGAGCTTGGGCGGGTCTCCCTGCTGTGGGAGCGCCCCGCATGGAAGCAGGTCACTGACTGGAAACAGCTTCCGCTCAATCCCGCTACGGACACGCGCCTGTGGGCGATTGCCGCCGCGCTGCGCCGTGGCGCAGCGCCCGAAGAGGTCTCGCAGGTCACCAAGGTGGACCCCTGGTTTACGCGCGCCATTGGGCGCATCGTGACGATGGAGCAGCGCGTCAGGGGCGCCAAGCGACTCACAAAGGACCTGCTGTGGGACGCCAAGCGCATGGGCTTCTCCGACGAGCAGATCGCGGGCCTTGGGCACGAGAGCGCGGAGCGCGTCCGCCAACAGCGCCAGGCCCTGGGCCTGAGGCCCGTATACAAGATGGTGGACACCTGCGCGGGCGAGTTTGAGGCCGCCACGCCCTACTTCTACAGCACCTACGAGCAGGAGAACGAGGCGCAGCCGCTTGCGGGCGCACGCTCCCTGGTCATCGGCAGCGGGCCCATCCGCATCGGCCAAGGGATTGAGTTTGACTACTGCTCCGTCCACGCCGCCTGGGCGCTCCGCGAGGAGGGCGTTCAGAGCATCATGGCGAACTCCAACCCGGAGACGGTCTCCACCGACTTTGACACGAGCACGCGCCTCTACTTTGAGCCGCTGGATGAGGAGAGCATCCGGGACCTCTTGGAGAACGAGGCGCTGGAAGCCGTTGGCTCGCCTCGCAGCGGCCCCGTCCGCGACGTGCCGCCCTCCGTGGTGCAGTTCGGCGGGCAGACCGCCATCAACCTCTCGCAGACGCTGCACGCCGTCGGGATGCCCATGCTGGGCTCGGCGGCGCGCACGATAGACGCCGCGTCCGACCGCAAGCTGTTTGAGGAGTTTCTCGCCAGCGTCAATATCCCCAGGCCGCCCGGCGCGACGGTGATGAACGTGGACGAGGCGCTGAAGGCCGCACGGCTGCTCGGCTTCCCCATCCTGGTGCGGCCCAGCTACGTGCTCGGCGGCCGGGCGATGGAGATCGCGTATGGAGAAGAGGAGTTCGTTCCGTTCGTGGAGGCGGCGATCGAGGCCAGCTCGGGCAAGCCTGTGCTGCTGGACCGTTACCTGCTCGGCAAGGAGTGCGAGGTGGACGCCGTCTGCGACGGCGAGACGGTGCTGATCCCCGGCGTGATGGAGCACGTGGAGCGCGCGGGCGTCCACAGCGGCGACTCCATGGCGATCTACCCCGGCCTCACGCTCACCGAGCAAGAGGTCAACACACTGGTGGACTACACCACCCGCATCGGCCTGGCGCTCCACGTCTCGGGCCTGATGAACATCCAGTTCGTCATCATGGACGAGAAGCCGGGCGCCACGCCGTACCGCAGCCCTGGCGCGCCGCGCGGAAGCGTCGGCTCCAAGGTGTACGTGATTGAGGTCAACCCAAGGGCCAGCCGCACCGTGCCGTTCATCTCCAAGGTCACCGGCGTGCCGATGGTCAAGCTGGCCACCAAGGTGATGCTGGGCCGCAAGCTCAAGGACATGGGCTACCAGCCCGGTTTGTACCCCAAGCGAAACCTGGTGGCCGTGAAAGCGCCGGTCTTCTCCATGTCCAAGCTCGCGGGTGTGGACTCCTACCTGGGGCCGGAGATGAAGTCCACCGGCGAGGTCATGGGCGTGGACTATAGCGTGTACCCCGCGCTCGCCAAGGCGCTCATCGCCTCGGGGATGATGCCGCCCAAGCAGGGCGCCGTCATGCTCAGCATCGCCGACCGCGACAAGCCGGACGTGGAACCGCTGGTGCGCGCGCTGGCGACCAACGGCTACCGGTTCTTCGCGACGGCGGGCACCGCCGCGCTCCTCCGCTCCTTCGGCATCACGAACGTGACCACGGTCAAGAAGCTGGCCGAGGGCACACCCAACGTGGCGGACGTGATTGAGCAGGGCATGGTAGACATGGTGGTGAACACCATGTCCGGCGGGAAGGACCCGATGCAAGACGGGTTCTACATCCGCCGCGCCGCGGTGGAACGCCGCATCCCGTGCTTCACGTCGCTGGACACGGCGCGCGTGGCGGTAGAGACGCTGGCGGACGGCGGCGGGCAGTACTCCATCCGCCCTCTCAACGAGTACCTGGCGGGGCCTGCGAAGGACGGCGGATAGCGCCGGACGCCACTCTCGCACCCTGTAATACCAAATCTGAATGAAGGTGGCGGCCATAAAACACGCTTGGCCTTCCCCCGCCATTCTGAGAGCGGCGAAGAATCCCACCGATGCGTGGACGGGTGACAATGCGTGGGGAGATTCCTCGGTCGCTTCGCTCCCTCAGAATGGCATAGTTGCGTAGGCGCCACTTTCTTACAGAGCCGGTATAAGAGCACCACCAGCCAAAGAGCACCGCTCCGTGCGACACGGCCCAACGTTGTTTGTTGTTTCTCCCTCGCCCCTTTCGCCCGTTGTCCCGTCGTATCGGCGTGCTTTCACCTTGTGCACCATTTTAGGCGGCTTTTCGTTTACGAAATGTGAAAGAATGAATGCGGGATGACGTTCCGATTGCCGGGTATCCGACTCTGGCATGTTCTCTCGGCCACGGGCAGCTCCTCAGCTGCACGGCTCTAAAAACGCGCCGGAAACCTGAACCATTCCAGGATAGGAGCCGGGAACTGCTTTGGGAAGGAGCCCATGTCAGTAATACCAACTCTGAATGACGGTGGCGTTCATACAGCCCGCCTGCCTTCCCCCAACATTCTGAGCCCTTCGCTGCGCTCAAGGGTAAACTCCGCGAGGAATCTCTCCGATCCGTGGGCGGGTGACAATACGTGGGGAGATTCCTCGGTCGGTTCGCTCCCTCAAAATGGCATGATTGCATCGGCGCCACTTCCTTCCAGAGCTGGTATACGGAAGCGCGACGTTGCCCGTCCGCTTATTGTTGGGGTCGCTTGGAATGACCTTCCAGCGTCGACGCGCGGCGTCACCTTCAAAGTTCCGGGCAGCCGTCCTGGGCCATTTGCGCCAGCATCACGGGGATACGTCATTAGCGGCTTCGTCTCTCCAGCGGCTATAATGGACAATGAAATCCATCATGCCGCGTGTGGGACGTTTGCCGTGACGACAGATTCAGCACAGTCCTCGCCTTCAGCTCCGGAAGGGCAACCGCCGCTCCGGTACCGCCGTATCGTGGCCAAGGCGGGCACGGGCCTCCTCACCGGCGGCTCCGACCGTCTGGACCTGGAGGTGATGGCGTCGCTGGTGGGGCAGATCGCGCGGCTTTACCGCCAGGGCGCCGAGGTGCTGCTGGTAACGTCGGGCGCGGTGGCGGCGGGACGCCAGATCATAGCCTCCACGGGCATCGCAAAGCAAAAGGACGCGCCTTCGCGCCAGGTGCTCGCGGCCATCGGCCAAGGCCGCCTGATGAACGCGTACGAGCAGCTCTTCGCTTGGAGCGGCATCCCCGTCGCGCAGGCGCTCCTCACGCGCCGCGACATCGCCGACCGCCTGGGCTACCTCAACATCCGCAACAGCCTGCTAGCCCTGCTGGCGCTGGGCGTGGCGCCCATCATCAACGAGAACGACGTGGTGGCCGTGGACGAGCTGGAGGGCGAGTCGTTCGGCGACAACGACACGCTCTCGGCAATGGTGGCGAACATCGTGGACGCGGACGCGCTCGTGCTGCTCAGCGACGTGGCGGGCCTGTACACCGCCGACCCGCACACGCACCCAGGCGCGACGCTCATTCCCCACGTGGACCGCATTGACGCGTCGGTGGAGAACCTAGCCAGCGGCGCGCTTTCGGAACGGAGCCGGGGCGGGATGCGCACCAAGGTTGAGGCCGCCAGGCTCGCCACGGCCTCCGGGACGTGCGCGTTTGTGTGCGACGGGCGCGAGCCGAACGCGCTGGAGCGCCTCGCACGCGGCGAGTCGCTCGGCACCATGTTCTCGGTGACCGCCAGCAAGCTGGAAAGCCGGGAGCGGTGGATGCTCGGCGTCTGCGCCCCGAACGCGGGCATCGTGGTGGACGCGGGTGCGGAACGGGCGCTGCGCCAGCAGAACCGGAGCCTGCTGCCGCCGGGCGTCCGCGGCGTGCGCGGCGAGTTCCGCCGCGGCGAGGTGGTGCCCATCGTCAACGAGGCCGGGGAGCGGCTCGCCGCCGGCATCGCCAACTACGGCTCGGACGAGGTGCGGCGCTTGGCGGGCAAACGCTCCGACCGCGTGCAGGCGGAGCTGGGCTACACCTACGGCGAAGAGGTGGTCCACCGGAACAACATGGTGGTGGTGTGATTCCTCCCGGCATACCGACCAGCTCTGGTGCAGGTTGGGTCAAGAGGAAGGCGATAATGATTCAGCCCGCAACGACATTAGCACATTGAGCAAAGAAAAGAGGTCAGTGTTATGGACAGGGGAATGGTCCGGGTCTTCTTGGCCCGCATCGTCGGCGCGTTGGGCGGCGGGTGCGGCATCATCGGCGTCATCGCCGGGTTCTCCGACCGCAATCTGAAACTGAGCCCCGAAGGCTGGTTCTTGCTCGGCATCCTGGGGGTGCTCACCGCGCTCACCATCTTCTTTGACGAGTTCCGGATCGCCAGTGGGCAGGACCGGGGGTAGCGTGGCGCGACGAAGACGCCATCCTCGGCGGCCACGGGTACGGTGCAGGGCCTGGAGAGATTCACCCCCGTCCGGCTTCGCTCAGGGCTTCGGCTTACTCGGCTCGGAATGACAGAGAGGAAAGCGCATGACCACGACGGTCGCGATCTCTGAAGAGCTTCTGGCCCTTGGCCGGGCCGCGCGCGCCGCCTCGAGGGCGCTGGCAAAGCTGCACACCGACGCGAAGGACCGCGCGCTCCGCGCCATCGCCGAGGGGCTGCTCACACAGCAGGCGGAGGTGCTCGCCGCCAACCAGAAGGACATGGACGCCGGACGCCGCAACGGCCTGGGCGAGGCGCTGCTGGACCGGCTAATGCTCAACCCCGCGCGGCTGGAGGAGATGGCGCGCGGCGTGGAGGACATCGTCCGCCTGCCCGACCCCGTGGGTGAGGAGTTTGACGTCCGCATCCTGCCAAACGGGCTGCGGTTGGGCCGCCGGCGCGTGCCGCTGGGCGTCATCGGTGTCATCTTTGAGAGTCGCCCCAACGTGACGATTGACATCGCGGCGCTGTGCCTCAAGTCGGGCAACGCCTGCATTCTGCGCGGCGGCAGCGAGGCATTCCACTCCACCACGGCCCTCGTCGGACTCATCCGCGCGGCGCTCGCCACGACGGGTGTGACGCAGGACGCGGTGCAGAGCGTAGCGTCCACAGACCGCGCGCTCGTCACGCAGATGCTCCAGATGAAGGGCTCCATTGACCTGCTCATACCGCGCGGCGGCGCCGAGCTCGTGCGCTTCGTGGCCGAGCACGCCACCATGCCCGCCGTCACGGGAGGTATCGGTGTGTGCCACACGTACGTGGACCGGTCCGCGGACCTGGACGCCGCCGTGCGCATCGTCTTCAACGCCAAGGTGCAGCGGCCCAGCGTCTGCAATGCGCTGGACTGCGTTCTGGTACACTCAGGGGCCGCGCCCAAGCTGCTGCCCGCGCTGGCGGACAAGCTTGCCGAGGCCGACGTGGAGCTGCGCTGCGACGCCCGCGCGCTCGCGCTCCTTGGCCCTGTGGGGCGGCGCACCCGCGTGACGCCCGCGACGCCGGACGACTGGGGCAAGGAGTTCCTGGCGCTCGTCCTCGCCGTCAAGGTGGTGGACTCGCAGGACGAGGCTCAGGCGCACATTGAGCGGTACGGTTCGGGCCACACGGAGGCGATCCTGACGGAGGACTACTCGGCAGCCATGCGCTTCGTGGACGAGGTGGACGCGGCAGCGGTGCTCGTCAACGCCAGCACGCGCTTCAACGACGGCGGCCAGTTCGGCCTGGGCTCGGAGGTCGCCATCAGCACCAACAAAATGCACGCCCGCGGCCCCATGGGGCTCCGCGAGTTGACCTCGTACAAGTGGGTCGTCCTAGGCAACGGGCACGTCAGGCCCTGAGCGCACCGCATTTTGGCCGCGCCGCCCTCGCCCGACGGCGCGAGACTAGGAGGAACACGTGGCCGACTACTACTTTGAGCGCGAGTGCCGCACGCCGTTCTCTGAGTGCTACACCATCCTGGACGGCGACAACCCCATCGGCAGGCTTGACCTGCACTTCACCAACTCCGTGGTACACGCGACGCTGTGCGTCTCCGAGAGCCTGACCCAGGAGAACATCCGGGAGCTGATAGAGATCGTGGACGACGAGCTGGTGGACGCGGTTGGCGTGAACCGGGAGGAGTTCATCGTGCACGTGCACCAGGGCCAGGACCTGGGCGTGTTCAGCGACCCTGCGTTCGGCGAGAACGGCGGCGAGGAGCACGCCTGACGATGGTCTGAAGACCCAGAGACGGCTAGCTCGGTGTGGAATCGTTCCTGTAACCCACAACCACTTCTGTGCGCGTTACTTCTACCCAAATGCGCCTATTCCCCCCCATTATCAGAGATCCTGGGCCGTGTCCCGTAGCATGCCCGCTTCCTCACCAAGATTACGAGCGACTATCTTTGCAACTCACATCTTAATCGTTATTATTGCAGTCAACTTATTCTCCTCAGCCCTATGATTCCCTAGAGGAGAAAAATATGTTCAAGCTGGCCAACCCCTTTAGCCGCGGCTCCCGCTCACCGCAGGGATCGTCCAGCGAACTTGAGCACAGCATCGCTGACATCCCCCTGCTTGCGGCCCTCACCAGTAGCCATCGCCGCTCCCTCCGCCAGGCAAGCCGCCTCCGCTCTTATCTTCCAGGAGAGGTGATTCTGCTCCGAGTGCAGCCGGTGGGGGAGGTATCGTTCGTTGTTAACGGCCAAGTTGTCCACGAGGTGAAAGACCTGCGTTCCCAGCGTCTCACCCTTGGGGAGTCCGGCGTCGGAACCATCATCGGGACAAGCGCGTTCACCGACCAGCCGGTAGCGCAGTTGACTGCCAGAGCGCTCACGTCACTGACCTGCCTTGCTTGTGACGTGAAGACTCTGCGCAGTATGGTAGTGACCTCGCCAAAGGCGCTGCGCCTCTTGCTCCACATCATCGCCGACCGCCGCCGCCGGACAGTAAGCATGCTCGTGGAGGCCGTGCAAGACCTGATATAGGGCAAGAGTGAGCTGACCTTGTCGGGAGAAAGAAGCCTTAAGCGACACGGTCAGCGCTTCCGCTGAATGGCCCGCTTGACCGCCGCCGCCACGTTGGCGGGCGTGAGGCCGTATTTCTCCAGCAGTTGGTCTCCTCTGCCGGACTCGGCGTAGCCCGTCAGGCCCACCATCTCCACCGGCACGGGAGCGCGCCGCGCTACTGTTGCCGCCACCAGGCTCCCCAGCCCGCCGTGGAGGTAGTGCTCCTCCACCGTCACTATGGCGCCCGTCTCGCGGGCGGCGGCCTCCACGCACGGCTCGTCCAGCGGCTGGAGCGTGGACATGTTGAGCACGCGGCAACTTACGCCCTCGTTCTGGAGCGCCTCCGCGGCCTGCAGCGCCACGGCCACCATGGCCCCGCACGCAATGACCGTCGCATCCTTGCCCTGCCGCAGCACCTCGGCCTTACCAAGCTCAAACTTCACAGGGCCGGCATGGACCACGGGCGTGGCTGGGCGGTAGAGGCGAATGTACACCGGCCCGCGGTGGCGGAGGGCGGCCTTCACCGCCTCCACTGTCTCCGGCGCGTCCGACGGCGTGACGACGGTGAACGTGGGCAGCGCAGTCATGAGTGCCAGGTCTTCAATGCCGTGCGCCGACTTGCCGTCCTCACCGACGCTGATGCCCGCGTGGGTGCAGACGATCTTCACGTTGAGTTCGGGCTGCGCGATGCTGGTGCGGATCTGGTCAAAGGGCCGTCCGGTCCCGAACACCGCGAACGTGGTGCAGACCGGAATCTTGCCCGCAGAGGCGAAGCCGGCGGCCATGCTCATCATGTTCTGCTCGGCGGCGCCCAGGTCAAAGTAGCGTTCGGGGAACGCGTTCCCAAACATATTGGCAAACGTAGACTTGTTCAGGTCGGCGCCCAGCACCACGATGTCCTGGTTCTCCCGGCCCAACTCAAGCAGCGCCTTGCCGAACGTCTCGCGGGTGGAAGCCATTGCGAGTTTTTGCATGGGTTACATCCTGAAAATCAAGGTCACTATGACAGTAAGGTACATCGGTATTATGACGCTCAGAATGAGCGCCGTCGCCCGTCACCGAAGCCGTTTCATGCCTTGCGAAAACGACCTCGCCGAGGTGACGTCTGGCTCTGGGAGCAGCCACTCTACGAGCGCGCTCCACCAACGCACAATTATCTACCCCTCCAGCTCCCGGAGAGCGATGACCAACTCGTCCTTGTTCGCGGCGCGACCGTGGAAGTCCGGGTTGTTCTCCATGAAGCTGACGCCCTTGCCCTTGACCGTGCGCGCGATGATGACCGTCGGCTTGCCCACGGTGGCCTTCGCCTCGGCGAGAGCCTTGAGCACCTGTGCGTGGTCGTGGCCATCAACGTCCAGCACGTGCCAACCAAACGCGCGCCACTTGTCGGCCAGCGGCTCAATCTCCATCACCTGCGAGACGAAGCGGTCGTTCTGGATGCCGTTGCGGTCCACAATCGCCGTAACCGTGTCCACCTTATAGTGCGCGGCGGACATAGCGGCCTCCCACACCTGGCCCTCGTCACACTCGCCGTCGCCGAGCAGCACGTACGTCCGGTAGTCCTTACGGTCCAGGCGTCCGGCCAGCGCCATGCCGATGCCAAAGGAGAGGCCCTGTCCAAGCGAGCCGGCGGACATCTCCACGCCTGGGGTCATGATGTGGGCGTGGCCCTGCAACCGGCTCCCGAGTTGGCGGAACGTTTTGAGCTCCTCAACTGGCAAGTAGCCGAAACGGGCCAGCGTGGCGTACAGGACGGGGCAGGCGTGGCCCTTGCTCAGAATGAAGCGGTCGCGGTCGGGCCAGCGCGGGTCTGAGGGGTCATGACGCATGACACAGCCGTAGAGGGCCGTGAGAATCTCCACGGAGGACAACGAACCGCCGGGATGACCGCTGTTGGCGGCGCTGGTCATCTGGACGATGTCCCGGCGCACGTCCATAGCAAGCCTGCGGAGGCCGTCTAAGCTCACGGGGTGACTGGCGTTGTGTGCTGTTCCTGGGGACGCCGCAGCCGCCGATGCCGAGGCTCCCCCATCGCTTGGTGCCATCGGTGACCACCTCTGCAGGCAGTATGCCAGGGCACAGGTGCGTTGTCTAGGCAAGGCGCCGCGCGTTGTGCTCTGCTGCGGAGACGTAGCTCGCCCCGCCTGAAAGCCTCCCTGAAGCCGGTGCTCGGTACAGGCCCCGAACGCAGTTGCCTGGTGGCGATTCACCACTCAGATTGCAGTAGTGAGCGCCAGCACCGCGCCCGCCGCAAGGGGTACGGTGAGGTTGTCCTCCAGCGGCAGGACCTGTCCGGACAGCGCCTCTACAACCGCGGCCACGGCGGCGGCCGCCACGCCTGCCCAGAGTGGCTCGTACAGCCTGCCAGCCCAGCACACGACCGCGACGGCGAGCGCCGCCGCGAAGAACGCGGCGGCGCCCTCCACGCTCTTCGCGCCGAAACGAAGCCTGCCCCACAGCCTCCCCACCACCGAAGCGGCGGGGTCTCCGAAGGCGCTCATCAGCAAAGCAACCGCCGCCAACGGCTCGGGGAACACGAGGAACGCCAACAGCGTCGCGAGCGCGAGCCACATGGCCGCCGTGACGCGCCCACGCTCTCGCTCCTTGAACAGGAAACCGAAACTTTCCAGTAGCCAGCGGTTCAGGCCCGGGAACTGCAGGCGCGCTGTCTCCACGCTGACAGAAATGACGAATGCTGCGCTCGCCAGGGCCAAGACCACCCACCTGGGCATGAACAGCGACACGGCCGGCATCGCGGCCGTCACGAGGATGTGAAACGCCCGCCGCCGAAGCTGAAGCACGCTGTGGGTTGTCCCCGGTTCAGGCGAGGTCTGCAAGCTGGCTACCTCCCAAAGCGTGTCCACGACATCGGCTGGTCACTTCAGCGCATGGAACGCTGCCTATCGTTTCCCCCTTGCCCGATGCTACACCATCTACACAGAACAGGCGATACTCCCAGTGAGGCGGCGTCGTTAGGTCAAGATGCCCTTGCCTGTGCTATACTGAGGCGAGCTGACCCCTAAGCAACCGCATGATGAAGGGATACATGGGCGTCACTATCGTCAACAGCTACGAGCGCGTAACAGTGTTTCGCTGGGGCTCGTACCAGGGCCTCCTTGGTGAGGGGTTCCACTGGCTGTGGCCCATCATGGATCGAGGCGTTCGCATTGACCTTCGGGAGCGCGTGGAGCGGGTGCCCACGCAAAAGTACATCACCAAGGACAACGTGGTGGTGGACATGGACTTCGTTATCTACTGGTACATCATGCCCGACCAGGCCGAGAAGGCCGTGATCGAGATTGAGAACGTCCGCGCCGGCGTCGTCAGCCTGGCCTTTGCCACCCTGCGCGCCGTCATCGGCAACATCACGCTCTCCGAGGCCCTCTCGGAGCGGGAACGCATGCGCGACCAGGTCCAGGTGCGCCTGGACGAGGTGACGGGGCGTTGGGGCGTGAAGGTCCGCCAGGTGGAGATCAACGAGGTGGATCCCCCGCCCGGCGTGAAGGCGGCCATGGAGCGCGAGAAATCAGCCGCAGCCATCAAGACCGCCGACATCACGGAGTCCGAAGGCAAGCGCCAGGCTGCCATCAACCAGGCCGAGGGCAGCCGCCAGGCCTCCATCCTCGCCGCCGAGGGCCAGCGGCAGGCGACCATCCTCCGCGCGGAGGGCGAGCGTCAGGCCGCCATCCTCAACGCCGAGGGCTATAGCCTGGCGCTGGACCGCATCTTCTCCGTAGCCCAGACCATTGACTCAAAGACCATGAGCCTCCAGTACTTTGAGACCCTCAAGGCCATGGGCGCCAGCCCGTCCACGAAGTTCATCTTCCCGATGGAATTCACTGCCTTGTTCAGGCCGTTCATGAACCTGATCGGCAACGGGGGCGGCGACGGCGCCGATCGGTAGACCGCTTCTCTATGCCGGCGCTGGGAAAGCGAGGGCCTTCTTGCACGAGGCCTCCGTCCTTATACCGCGAACGCCGGACGGCGGCCGGCCCACGGGTGCGCCGTTTCGTACGCGGCGGAAGCGCGGAGCACCACCGCCTCGTCACCAAGCCGCCCCACCACGTGCAGTCCGATAGGCAAGCCGTCGACGGAGAAGCCGCAGGGCACGCTTGCCGCCGGGTGACCCGTCACGTTGAACACGAAGCAGATAGGGTTGAAGCTCCACAGCGGGTCCACGTCCCGCCCCGCGATGCGCGTTGGACGCTGGCCGAGCGGGAAGGCCACGACGGGTGTCGTCGGCGTCATGAGCAGATCGTAACGCTCAAACACGTCGGCGACCTGCGCCGCAATACGGTCAAGCGCGGCCAGGGCCCGCGAGTAGTCCGCGCCGGTCACGCGCTTGCCCTCCTCGGCGAAGGCGACGGTCAGATCGCCCAGGTCGGCGCGGTGCTGCTCCACCATCTCGCCAAAGGACGCCCACGAGTTGGCCGTGAAGATCGTCCAGAAAGGCGCGAACGGGTCCCCCAGGTCCATCGCAACCTCCTCAACGCGCGCGCCAAGCTGCTCAAAGGCCCTGGCCGCGCGCCGCACCGCCTCCGCAACCTCCGAGTCCACCGCCGCGTAGCCAAGGTCGGCGCTGACCGCGATGCGCATCCCTTTCACGCCGTCGTGGAGGCGCGCCAGGAAGTCGGGCGGAGGCTCGCGCAGGCTGCTCGCATCCTGAGGGTGATGCCCCGCGATGACCTGGAGCACCAGCGCGGCGTCCTCCACCGTGCGCGTGAGGGGGCCAGGCTGCGCCCACGGGTTCCAGGCGCGTCTGCCGAAGCCGCCGGAGCACGGCGCGCGGCCCCGTGTGGGCTTGAGGCCGAACACGCCGCAGAAGCTGGACGGAATGCGGACTGACCCGCCGCCGTCGCTGCCCAACGCCAGCGGCCCTAGCCCCGCCGCCACCACCGCCGCCGCGCCGCCGCTGGAGCCGCCCGATGTCCGCGACACGTCCCAGGGGTTGCGCGTGTCGCCGATGAGGCGGTTCTCCGTGGTGGCCGAGAGGCCGAACTCGGACGTGCTCGTCTTGCCGATGATGACGACGCCCGCGTTCCTGAGACGCTGCACCGGGATGGAGTCCTCCGCCGGCACGAAGTCGCGGTACAGGAGCGAGCCGCCGGTGCTAACGAGGCCGCGCGTCCAGAACAGGTCCTTCATCGAGAGGGGCACGCCGTGGAGCGGCCCGCGCAGCTCGCCGCGCAGCGCGGCCTGCTCCGCGTCGCGGGCGGCGGACAGCGCGCCCTGCTCGTCCACGACCTGGAACGCGTTGAGCTTCGGGTTCAGCGCGGCGATGCGCTCCAGGACCAGCCGCGCCACCTCAACCGGCGAGACCTCCCGCCTGGCGATGAGGCGTCCCAGCTCGGCGGCGGACGTGAAGGCGAGGTCGTTAAGGCTCACGCAAGTCTCCCTGCGAGGAATTCGCTCGCACCCTGATCCTAACTGAGCGGCGCCCTCCTTGTCCGCCTCCAGAGGGTCGTCCACGCCAGCGCATACAGAAGCGGCAGCGGCAGGAACGTGATGAGCGCCATGACGTCCTGGCCGCGCCGGGTGCTAGGGACGTCCGTGAGCAGGGCCAGCGGCAGACTCACCGCCAGCACGTAGGCCATCCACGCCACTGAGCCGACCGCCCAGACACGCACCGCAAAGGCGAGCGGACGGGGGTTGCCGCGCCTCGCGGCCCACCCCCGCAGCTCCCCCACCGCCAGGAGTCCCACGCCCACGATAAGCCCAACGCCCGCGGACGCCAGCGCGGCGTGGGGCAAGCGGGCGCGCATCAGCGCCCAGACAGCAACGAGCACGACGATAGCCCAAGCCACGTACAGGGCGAGGCGGCGCGGCAGCGAAAGAGGACGTGTCCGCACGCTTTGTTTGTTCCTTCGTTCACAATCGTATCATTTTACCAGGTCATTGGCCTCGCTAACCCGTCCCGCCGCTCCTGTCAACGAGATGTCACACTCCGGCGACCTATCACAGAATGTGTGACACGCATCACGAGCATTGCGCCATCGCATACGAATTTCGTTATCCTGATGTTGACAGTGGTAAGGCGAGGGCGTAGCATATCGGCAACTTGTCTGGGGAGGCGATAGTGAGCACTCACATCAGCGGGCGACGTACTGCGTTGCTCTTCGGTACACTCATCGTCCTTTTGTTCACGCTTGCTTGCGCCAAGGGAGAGAAGGCCGCGGCCCCCGCGCAGACCTCCGCGCCAGTCGCGGCTCCGGCGCCAACGCCCGCGGCGACGACCGCGCCTGCGACGCCTGCTGCTCCCAGCGCGCCCCAGACACCCAGACCGGCCACCCCCACCGGCCCCACGCCGCTCGTTCCGGGCGGCCCTCCATTTGACCGCGCCGGCATAGAGAAGACCACCTTCTGGGCGGTCTGGAACCAGTACCACCAGACCAAGATCCCTCTCTGGACCAAGGCCAAGTACGGCGGCGAGTTGCGCTCTGTCACCGCGTACCTTCCCACCACGCAGTACAACCCGCTGAAGCAGCTCGGTGATCACCGCGCATTGTTCCACGGCGCCCTCCTCAACATTGACTACGGGCTGTGCAGCCTCCAGAACCGCAACGACGACTACACCACCTGCCCGGGCAAGTACGCCAACAACTACAACCGCATCATCACGCCCTCGGCCTTCATCGGCTGGGAGCAGCCCAACGCGACGACCTACATTTTCCGCTTGCGGAAGGGCGTGCTCTGGCCCGCGATCCCGCCCATGGCCCGCCAGGACCGGGAAGTGACCTCGGCAGACATCGCCTGGATGTTGGACATCATCAAGAACGAGGGCGCGCTGGCGCCGTACTTCGCGCTCGTCACCGCCTTTGAAGCGGTGGACCGCTACACGGTGAAGATCACCCTCAGCGCGCCTCACGCCGAGTTCATGGTCAACATGGCCAACGTGAGCCTCGCCCTGTTCGCCAGGGAGTGCTACGAGGAGAAGGACTGCCTGGTGAACAAGCAGGTGACTCCGGCGCCGTTCCTGTTCAAGAGCGGCACGCCGCGCGGGTCAGCAGTCTTTGAGAAGAACCCCGAGTTCTACATGAAGGGGCTGCCGTATCTGGACCGCTTCAAGCTGTTTGGGATCACGGACCCAGCCGCGCAGAAGGCCGCCTTCTTCACAGGCAATGTCACAGTCATACACCAGAGCGGCCCACCCAGAGACCTGGAGGAGTTCAAGAAGCAGGTGCCAGGCGTCAAGATCATTGCCGCCACAATCTTCAACGGCCAGGCTATGCGCCCTCAGCTCACCGGGCCGTTGGCTGACGTGCGCGTGCGCCGCGCCCTCGCTATGACCATGGATCACGTGTCGCTTTGGGAGGTCGCGTACGGCGGCTACGCGTACCTTCCCACGCTGGTCTCCCGCCACACCTTCGGCGACGAGTTCTTCATGACCCTGGAGCAGGCCGGGGAGTGGTACCAGTTCAACCCCACGAGGGCCAAGCAGCTCTTGACTGAAGCCGGGTACCCAGATGGGTTCACGACCACTTTCACGACCTCATCCAGCTTCGGCGCCCTGTACGACATGCTCCTGATGATGCAGGCCAACTGGAAGAAACACCTCAACGTCACGGCGAACCTGAAGCGGCTTGACGCCACCGCCGCAACCGCGGCGCTCTACGCGGGCCAATGGGAGGGGCTGTATCCGATGGGCTGCTACATCCCCGGATGCTGGGGCGGTGGGGACGAACCGTTCCTCCAGATGATTAAGGGAGCCCCGCTCAACTTCCAGAAGATTGACGACCCCAAGATCAACGACCTGTACCTGAAGCAACGCAGCGAGCTTGACCCTGGGAAGCGCGCCGCCCTCCTGTGGGAGTACGAGCAGTACGAGCTTACCCAGCTCTACGCCATCCGCTACTCCGGGCTGATGAGCTTCCTGGTCAAGCAGCCCTACTCCTTGAACTGCGCGCCGCAGCAGATGAGCTGGTGCGGCGATACCGACAGCCCGATGTTCGTGGAGATGCACGACTACGACAATACGCAGAAGTAGGCCACGAGTCGCAGGTGCAGGCGGCTACGGCATAGGCCGCCACCCCACCAGATTCCCCAGGAAGGTAGGGGCGGGTTTGAAACCCGCCCCTACACGTTTCCTTAGCCGCCGCGCCAAGTACAAGGCACGGTGGGAGGCGCGAGACACAGGTAGGGCGGTTCACGCACCGCCCCTACCTTTTCGTGGTACCGGAACCTATCGGTGCACAGCGTGGACGCGAACACCACGCCCGTACCGATGCTTGACGCACATTTCGTGCGAGGCGACGCGACGCAGCGAAAAACCTTTGCCTCTGTGAAGATGCGGAGGCTTTGTTGTAAGTTTCCCTCCTTGGTAAGGAGGGGTTAGGGGAGGTCGAAACGTCCACTGCGCGGGAGGTCTCTACCTCTCCTCACCTCCCCTTACAAAGGGGAAGAATTTGTTGCGCGCGGGCGCGGAGACCGCGCCCCTACTCCACCGCGCCCTGCTCGCGCAGCGCCCGGATGCGTTCCGGCGGGTAGCCAAGCTCCTTCAACACTTCGTCTGTGTGCTCGCCGCGGACAGCGCCCAAGCGCCGGATGCTGCCCGGCGTCGCCGAGAGCTTGTGCGCCACGCCCGGGTGCCGCACCGCCTCGCCATTGACCGTGCCGACGTCCGCCACCAGGCCCCGCGCCCGCACCTGCGGGTCGGCGACGACCTCGTCCACGCTCAGCACCTTGGCCACGGCGGTGTCGCCGGCCCGGGTCAGGAAGTCAAACCACTCGTCCCGCGTGCGCGTCTTGAACGTGCTGCGGAAGAAGGCGAACTGCTCCTCGCGCTGCGCCTCGTCGTTCTGGCGTGCGATGAAGTCCTCCCGCCCCAACGCATTGCACAGCGCCAGCCAGAAGTGCGGCTCCAGCGCGCCAACGCTCAGGTACTTGCCGTCCGCGCACTCGTACACGTTGTAATGCGGGACGCCGCCGCTCAGCATCTCCTTGCCCCTGGCCTGCACGCGGCCTGATGACAGGTACGCCGAGACGACGCCGTGGATCATGGAGAACACGCCTCCAGCATGGCCGCGTCCACGTACTGGCCCTCACCGGTCTTGCCGCGCGCGATGACCGCCGCCAGGATCCCGAGGGCGGCGTGCATGCCCCCGCCCGCCATGTCCGCGATAACGTTGATGGGGATGGCCGGGGGCCCGTTCGCTGGCCCGATCAAGCCAAGCATCCCTGCAAACGAGATGTAGTTCAGGTCGTGGCCCACCAGGCCGCGGTACGGGCCGGTCTGCCCGTAGCCGGAGAGCCAACAGTAGATGAGGCGCGGGTTGATGGCGCGCAACGCATCGTAGTCGCAGCCCAGGCGCTTCACCACGCCGGGGCGGAACCCCTCCACGAACACGTCCGCTCTTCGGCAGAGCTGGTACAGCACCTCGCGCGCCTCCGTATCCTTCAGGTTGAGCGCGATGCTCCGCTTGTTGCGGTTGACCGCGTTGAACGCGGCAGCGCGCTTGGCGGCGGCCCGGTCCGGGCGCGGCCGCGAAGCCTCCATCGCGCCGCCCCCAGGCTCCTCCACGCGGAGCACGTCGGCGCCCAGGTCGCCCAGGATCATGGTGCAGAAGGGGCCGGGCGCCAGGCGGGACAGGTCAATCACCTTGATGCCGTCTAACGGTGCGGCCATGGTGTCACCTCCGCGCTGAGGACTCCTGAGTTACGTTATGCTGTGTTACCACCAACCCTACGGTCTGATAGGGGAAGTGGAGGGGACAGTCAAGGGGACAACTATTTTGACAAACGTCGCATGAGCGTTCTTATTGCTGTCCATGGTTACAGTACACGCTGAGGAGTTGGAAAACCTGGCGCAGTCATCAGACCAGCGTCTAAAAAGATACCCAGAGGCAGCGACGGCCTCCACTTTCACTCTGGCTCCGGCCTTGTAGACGCCTCCGCCGCGCACAGTACCCCCACCCGCTGGGTCAACAACCGAAGTAAGAAGGAATTGACCACTTGGCAAAGCAAACGAAGCGATGGGGATATTGATGGAACTTGGCAGGGTAATTTCACGCGGGGCCGGCGGGGCCGACGCGGCCGGCGCGGCAGACGCGGCTGGAGACAGAGCGACGGTTGACTGAAACAATGCTAGGACCGTCTTATTGCTATTCATCGTAAGGGAACATTCAGGCTCGATCCCGGAACAATCGCCCGCCCAGCGGTCGAAACGGTACTCCGGTTTAGGCTTCGCTTCCAGCGTCACCTGCGAACCAGGAGCATGAATCCCCGTTCCCGCCCCGGACACCTCTCCGCCTTCGCTCGGCTCCGCAGGCGTACCAAGAGTGTATGCCACAGGTTGCGGTCCTTCTTCGGGTAGTAGGAAGACGGCCACAAGCATAACCATCACCCCACCCACAAATATGACGAGCTCAGCGCGGGAGAGTTTAACCTTTACTGGACCCCACCCGATTGAGTTTTCCCCTGTCCCACCCTTGCCGAACCAGTTAAAGACAACAAAGATGGCCGCTCCTGCGATTGCCAAGAGCGCCCCGAACACTAACAGGAACACTACGACGAACTGACTCACGCGCTACTTCCGAGGTGCTGTTCTCAAGCCAGTGTGTGAGAAGGGTGATCCCTTTCTACTTGATGCAAAGTTCACGCTTTGGCAGGGCCGATTTTGCCAAACGACGATCTCAATCGGATCCGGTACGCCGCATCCCTTCCTCAAGCCGCTCCACCTCGCTGTCGGGCGGCGTCCAGTCGCCGTACCGGGCCTGCGCGAAGTCGCGGCTCAGGTCCTGCGCCGGCGACCCGGGAAGCGCCTCGGCGAGGCGGGGCGCGTATTCAGCCGGCGTCTCGGCGGCGCGCCGGGCCTTGCCCCGTTGCTGCGCCGTGTTCAGCGCCTGGAAGTAGGCGCGGAACAGCCGCTCCCGCGACGTCCCCCCGTCCGGCAGCGGGTAGAGATCCGGGTGCTCGCGTGGCCGCAGGTGGGGCAGCAGTGCGCCAATCAGCGCGCCCTCGTCGGAGTCCGCTTCCCCGCGCACCGACTCCCGCACCTCGTTCTCCTCGGTCAGGGCGTCGCGTCCGCGCTTCTTGAACAGCCAGTAGATGAACAGCAGGATGCCGAGGACCAGCAGCGCGATGAGACCCCACTTCACCACCTCGGCGAACACGGCCCAAAAGCCGGTCACCTTCTCCGCGTCGCCCTCGCCGGGACGCTGCTGGAGCAAAGATGGCGGCCTCAGGAACCGCACCACGTCCGGGTCCCCGAAGATATGACCCACGGCGGCAATGACCGAAAACACGCCGCGGATGAGCATCTCCAGCACGAAGAACGCCGCGAGGGAGATGTAGAACGCGACCAGCCCGATGACACGGAAGAGCTGCGACGCCACGGATGACATACTGCTGCCCACACCGAAGCTGATAAGCACGCCGAGGCCCAGCGATCCGCCGATTGACGCGATGAGGAGCCTTCCCCAACGGGTCCGCTGTTGGCCCTCCTCCACCTCCAGCGTCAGCAGCGCCATGCCGGCGAGCGAGGAGGCGAAGAACGGGATGGCCACAATGCGCACGCCCAGGCCGACCTTGTAGCCGATCTCCAGCAGCGCCGTCAACACCAGGACGATCATCCCCAGCTTGAACCCGGAGCGCAGGATGCCCTCTTGATTGGAGCCTGAACCGAGCGTGGCCCCTCGCCACAGCACGCCGAGCGCGAGGACGAACGCCAGCCCCATCCGTGAGGCGTCCATGACCCCCCCCTGCCCCCCATTGAACCGCATCGGCCACATGAGGCCGTAATGGAGCGCCAACGCCCCATACAGCAGCGCCGACGAAATCGCCAGGCCCGTCACTCTGGCCCACCGCTCCGGCAGGGGGCTGAGCGCTAGGTTCTGCGCGAGGACCGATGAGGCAAGAAGCAGGCCGATGACCGTAAGCCAGGGGAGCAGCGACTCGCCATGTTGTGAGACGGCGCCGAGAATTGCGCCGAACAGGAACAGCCAGCAGCTCTGGGAGAGGACCACGGCGATGAAGACCGCGCCGTTACGCCATCGGGACATTCCGGGCCCCCAGGTGCGATTCCTCGGCGGCATCCGCCTCGCGCCTCACCTCTTCTTGCGAGAGCCAGCTTACGCCACGCCGCGTGTCCAGGCCCGCCAGGTACGGTGCCAGGCCGTTGGCCTCCACCTCTTCAAGATGCGGTGCGAGGTTCACGAAGCTCACGCCCTCGGAAAGGCCCTCCGGCGCCCACGAGGCCACCCACAGCACCAGCGGACGCCGCCGCATCCGCGCCAGCAGCTCCAGCGCTTGAGCAAGCTCCGGCGTAATCATGCCGGTCACCAGTACCAGGCTCGTGCCCGAGGGCAGGCGGCGCGCCTGCTGCACCAGCATGTCCTCCATCTTGCCCGCCAGGAACGGACCGACCATGCCCAGCGTCTCCATGACGAGCGTGTGCTGGTGCGGGCGCCGCCCGGGCGGGACCCGCATGGGGTGGTCAATCATCACCGAGCGGCTGTTGGTGTACACGCCCACGGCCTGGCTCTGGCTCAGCAATTGCTCCGCCAGCGTCGCCGCGACGGCGACGGCGCGCTCCAGGTGCAGCGCCACCACGCCGCCGAAGCTGACGCCCACGGTGTCCGCGTTGACGAAGATGGCGGTCAGCGCCGACGCGCCGGGCTCAAACTGCTTCACCTGGAGCGCCCCATGTTTGGCCGAGGACTTCCAGTCAATGTACTTGGCCGGGTCGCCGGGCTGGTACTCGCGGATCCCCGCGTGCCGCGACGGGTCGGCCACCGGAAACCAGGCCTGCCCTCGGAAATCGCCCAGGGGACGCAGCTGAGGAAGCGGCAACGGCGGCAGCGGGATGGACGCGGGGAACACCAGCAGAAGCTCCTGGCTGTCCTGGCGACGGGTGCGCGGGAAGAAGCCGAACAGGTCGCTCGCCTGCACCTCCACCGGGCCGATGCGGTAGAAGCCGCGCTGCCTCGGCTGCAACGTGTAGGTCCAGCGCACCCGCTCGTACGAACCCAGCGAGGTGCTCTTGATGAAGCGGCGATAGTCGCCCCCGGGGGATGGCTTGAGCACCGGCTCCTTGAAGTCCACCTCAAAGGGGTAGGTGTCCACCACTCGCACGCGAGCCAGCGGCAGGCGCTTGCGGTTGGTGAGCGCCATGCTCACCGTGGCGGTCTCGTTGAGAAACAGGCGCGTGCGCGACAGCGTGCGGGTGAACGTCAGGCGTTCCACCGAGAGGCGGCTCCACAGCCACGTGCCCGCAACCAGCACCAGCCCAATGCCGCCGATGATGACGAGCACCTAGTTGCGCACCGCGAAGCCGATGCCCAGCAGGGCAACGAACAGGAAGACCCAGAACTCACCCAGCATCGTGCGATCCCAACAATTGTTTTACCGTGCGGTCGTACTCTTGGATCGGAAATTATAAAGGAACTCAGGGCTAAAATCCGCACCGTTGGGCCAGACCACGGTGCCCAACGTGGAATCTACTTTGACCTTCGCGAAAAAGGCGGGGGTGGGGGGGGGTAAGAGGCTCAAACATTTCTCCGTACAGCTCGTGCTCAAAGTCAACGACGCGGCGACGACCGTCAGAAAAGGTTACCTCTAGTATATAGGGGCCTATCACTCGCGCGTTCATAATGGTTTTCATTCAATCGCCTGCCTGCACCACGGTAGTAGATCGTCCAACGTTTCAGACTTTCCTTCCCTTGGTAATCATGTCGGGTTGAAAGCAATTTTTCCCTTCATCAATACCGGTTATCCTTTACATGCCTAGAAACATCGGGAAACGTTCCTCTGAATTCGCAGGCTGTGCATTGCCAACTGATAATCCGGCTATGACTTTCTTGCGCATGAGCCTCGAGATACGATCGTGAGGACGTGATATACGAACAGCTTGGACACCTGAAGACAGCGTCAAGCACCGCGATAGGGAATGGTACAGCAAGTGAATCTCCTTGGATCGGAACTTCACTTGGCTCCTGTTATAGCGAACTATCGCCAAGCGGTGATGCCAATTCTTCTACCACTATGGCCGTACCACTTGCAGTAACCATAAGCACCCACTCACCCACTGCTTCATGATCCAACTTAACCCCCACGACAGCATTCGCTCCTAGCGTAACTGCCTTTTCGCGTAGCTCTTGCAATACGGATTGTTCCCTATTAGCTAGTTCGCGTTCATAAGCACCGACACGACCTCCAACAACGTCCCGCACTTGCTTAGCCCAATCACGAAGAAGATTCATACCAAGAACAGCATGAACGGTTACTATGCCCTTATAGGCCAAGATCCTGCGACCTTCCAGTCCAGGCGTGGTGACGGTAGTTATGCTCCTAATTCGCTTGGCAGTCACCAGTTCATTCGAGTTATAAGTCATATGACAGCCTCTAGACGGGGCTGACTATTGAGAATCAACGAGGGGGGTTGTCCGCATTGAACCCGTCGATACTCACTAAAGGAGCCTTGGGAATAGTACCTAATCATTCTGAATAATCCATTTCTACGGCGCCACGGGCACCGGCTCGGCGGCCAGCACCTCGGTCACCACCTGCTCCGCGGTGACGTTCCGCAGGCGCACCTGCGGCGTCAGCACCAGTCGGTGGGCCAGCGCAGGCTCGGCCAGGAACTTCACGTCGTCAGGCAGTACGTAGTCGCGCCCGCGAATGGCCGCCAGCGCCTGCCCTCCACGAAACAGCGCGAGCGCAGCGCGCGGGCTGGCGCCCAGCTCCACCTGGTTGTGACGGCGCGTCGCCTGCACCAGCCGCACCACGTACGTGCGGAGCGAGTCCTCCACCCGCACCTCCGCCACCCTCGCCTGCGCCACACCCAACTCGTCCACGCTGACCACCGGGGTCAGGTCGGTCTGGTTGTTGTGGTTCCCGCGGTGACGCAGCAGGATCTCCCCCTCCTCCTGCGCCGAGGGGTACCCCAGCTTGATCCGAAGCATGAACCGGTCAAGCTGGGCCTCCGGCAGCGGGAAAGTCCCCTCAAGCTCCACCGGGTTCTGCGTCGCCAGCACCAGGAACGGCCACGGCAGCGCGTGGGTCACGCCGTCTATCGTCACCTGGCGCTCCTGCATCGCCTCCAGCAGCGCCGACTGCGTGCGCGGCGTGGCGCGGTTGATCTCGTCGGTGAGCAGCACCTGCGTGAAGATAGGGCCTTGGTGGAACGTGAACGTTGACGTCTGCTGGCTGTAGACGTTGACGCCCAGGACGTCGCTGGGCGTCAGGTCCGGCGTGCACTGCAGGCGGCGAAACGTGCAGCCCAGCGAGGCCGCCAGCGCCTTCGCCATGGTCGTCTTCCCAATGCCCGGCACGTCCTGGATCAGCAGGTGGCCGTCACACAGCAGTGCCACAATGGCCAACTCCAGCGCGCTGCCCTTGCCTACCAGCACCTTGCCGATGTTGGCCCGGACCCTCTGGGCCAGTGTCTGGACAGGGGAGGCCGTGACAGACTGGACCATCCTTCTACCTCAGGCCGGGTCGTCCGGTTTGGTGGCGCTGGTCTCTTGGGAACCTTGCCCCAGCACGGGCGACTCAGCCTGGGGCTTCCCCAGCCTGGACTGCACCATCTTGACGAGGCGGCGCGTGCGCTCGTTCCCGTCATCCACCAGGCGCCAGCGGTCACGCGCGGCACCGACCACCTGACTGCTCGCGAACATCCACATCGTCTTGCGGCTCATAATGGCGTACACGAGGCCTCCCAGGCCGGCGAGCATCAGGATGAGCTTGGTCGGCCCTCCGATCCGGCCAGGGTCAAGCAAGCCAAGGATGAACACGACAAGGCTCACCACGATGAGCCGGTACCGCGACTGTACCCGCGGCGTCACCGACTGGATATCCCCGTACGCCAGTGATTCGGCCTGCGGGCCCAAGAGAGGCGCCGGCTCATAGCGCAGCAGCCTCCGGTCTGTGGCGTAGAAGAAGCCGGACGAGGCGATGACGACCTCGTTGGGTTCCAGGTGGTCTTCAACCGGCATTGGGCCGCTCCTTGTCCGGTAAAAGGCGTATACCGATGCTTACGCGCCGCACGGGTTCTTGGATGGGGCAATGATAGCACGAGGGGCCTGGGGCGACGAGGGCGCTAGGTAAGGCTGCTTGCGCGGCCAACGTCCGTGGACGGGGAGAGGGGATCGTGCAATCTCCCCGAGTTCTTTTGCACCCCGGACGGCAGCAATAACCGCTCGCCGAGGCCGGCGCCTCCGTCCTGCTGGACGTGCCGCCGCCGATACCTGATAATACAGAGCACTGGGCCGCCAACGGCCCGCTTTTTTGGCTTATCAAACGTCTCTTACGTGAGGTGTCCATGGTCACGGCGAAATCGAATGAGGGCCTGAATCTCCAGCGATACGTGGAGATCGGCCTGCGGCGGTGGTGGCTGATTGCCGCTAGCCCGCTGGTGGCCGCTATCCTGGTGTTCGTATGGAACCGAAGCCAGAGCCCTATCTATGAAGCCAGCGTCACGCTGTTGCTCCAGCAGAACGGGGGAGGCAGCAGTTCTGCAAACCCAACGCTGGGCGATTTTCAGGCCAGCGAGCGGCTTGCCAGCACCTATCGCGAGCTGATCACCACCAAACCGGTGCTTGAAGACCTGGCTGTTGAGTTGAACCTGAGCGCCGCTCCGGTGCAACTGCGGGGCAAGGTCACCGCCACCGTCATACGCGATACGCGCTTACTCAGAGTCTCCGTCCGCGACGGGGACCCCAAGCTCGCCGCCGACATGGCAAGCACGCTGGCTGAGGTGTTCATTCGGCGGCAGCAGGAAGACCAGCTAACCGCTATCGCTCGGCTCCAGGCGGCTGCGGCGGCCCGTGGGATCGTCAACCAGGACTCACTGTTGGACGCCCAGCTCGCCACGATTGGCAGTGTGAGCGTCGTGGACCCTCCCTCCGTCCCCACCAGCCCGGTGCTGCCAAAGACCAAGACCAACGTCCTCATCGCCATCATCCTTGGACTCTTGTTCGGAGCGCTGCTTGCCTTTATCCTTGAGTATTTCAACGACAAGCTCAGAACGCCTGAGGAGTTTGACGAGCTGCTTGAGGCCTTTAAGGTGACGCACTTGGGTACGGTGCCGCGCTGGCGTTCCGCCGACATGGGCGCTCACCAGTTGTCGGTCGTTGGAGGCGCCGCATCGCAGGTGTCAAGGGGAGAGCCGTACCGACAACTCAGGACCAACATCCAGTTTGCTCTAGCGCCTCACCCGGGCGCAAAGATCATCTTGATAAGCAGTCCGCTTCCGGGAGAAGGCAAGAGCACAACGGCGGTAAACCTGGGGTTGGCGCTTGCCCAGTCCGGTGCCCGAGTGGTGCTTCTTGACGCAGACCTGCGGCGTCCGGACTTGCACCGCTGGTTTGATGGGGTGCGAGACTTCGGGCTTTCCAACGCCCTGGCGGACCCCTCGGTGACCGTGGACCAGATCATCCGGCAAAGCCCCTATGATAACGTCCAAATCATCGTCTCTGGCCCTCTGCCTCCCAACCCGGCTGAGATGCTGAGCCTGCCCAAGATCCGCGAAGTGCTAGCCACGCTGAAGCAGCGCTTTGACTTCGTCATCGTGGACTCGCCGCCAATCCTGCCTGTGGCCGACACGGTAGAGCTCATGAAATCCACCGACGGGCTGCTTCTTGTTGTGCGAGCCGACGCCACCGGACGGCGCGCCCTGCGTGAGTGTTTGCGAATGACCCAGAAGACCGGGATACCCATACTGGGCGCCGTCATCAACGCGCACCGTCCCTCGCGCATTGGCTACGGCTATGGTTATAACTACTATCGGTACGGGTACGGCTACGGGTACGGCGCCGAGACAAACAACCACAACGGTCTGCTTAGCGACCTGAAGAAGAACATTGGCCGGATCCTCACTGGGCGACCGCGCAGGCGGTCAGGGTCCAGCCGCCAAGGCAGCGGCGCAACCCCCCCAGCTTAGCGTCCCGACTCGGAGGTCTTTTTGGCACGCTCCGCCCAGCAGGTGCGCTTGCAAATGGGTTTACGCCGCGCGTTCCCCGTCGTCTTGGCTGTTCTTGTCACGGCGGGCTGGACCGGGTTCCTCACGTTCATCTCTACCCAGCCACGCCCGTCGGCGCCGACCGAGCCGCTGCCCTACGGTATTTCGTGGGCGTTTGTAGCCCACTTTGGCGGGTACGGGGTGCTCGCGTTTCTACTCACCCTCTCACTTCAAGTGATGAGCGGCAATAGCGCTACCCGGCTGTGGGTGTCGGTTGCCTGTGGGATAGCGGCGGCGGCCTACGGCGGCGTCATGGAGGTGGGCCAGTTGTGGGTTCCGGGCCGGTTCGCGTCAGTGCAGGACGGCCTCATCAACACACTCGGCGCTGCCGTTGGCGCGTTGCTGGCCTGGTGGCTGATCGTGGCAACCCGGCGCGTGCTCGCTCGGCGGATCCCCACAAACTGACCTGTGAGGTTTCAGAGCCATCGTTACGCTGACCCGCCAACGCCGCTACTCGCGCGTCCGTTTCTTGGTGCGGATGGCTGGCACCTACGTCCTCCGTCGGGGAAGCAACCTGACGTTCTGGCACGAGCAGCCGGCAGTCAACCCGCGCGCCAGCCTCGACGCACTCGGCGAGTACTACATGACCTTCCGCGACAAGGCCGATTACCCAGGCCCCTTTGACCAGGATGGCGTGCCGATGCTGGATTACGCGGGCGACGTGGGCATCCAGTACAACCCCATCGCAGTTGCCCAGTACGGGTTGGCGCACTGGAACCTCTTCCGCCAGAACGGCGCGGAAACGCACCGCGCCCGGTTCCTGGCGCAGGCGGACTGGCTGGTGCGCAATCTTGAGCCCAACAAGCATGGCTTGCCCGTCTGGACCCACCACTTTGACTGGGAGTACCGGTTCACGCTCAGAGCGCCCTGGGACTCCGGTCTGGCGCAGGGATGCGCGCTCTCCTGCCTGGCCCGCGCGGCGCAGTTGACCGGCGACCAGCGCTACGTGACGGCGCTGCGCGAAGGCTTCCGCGCCTTCCTAGTGGACATGCGCCAGGGCGGCCTCTGCGACTACGAGGCCAACGGCGACGTGTGGATAGAAGAGACCATCGTTGAGCCGCCGTCCCACATCCTCAACGGCTTCCTGTGGGCCCTGTGGGGCCTGTGGGACTACTGGTTGCTTACAGCCGACCCCAAGGGAAGAGAGCTGTTTGACCGGTGCGTGGTCACGCTCAAGCGGAACCTCGGTCGCTTTGACACGGGGTCCTGGTCGCTCTACGAACTCTCACCTTACCGACTGAAGATGGTCACCAGCCCCTTCTACCACAAGCTCCACATCGTACAGCTCCGCGCCACCCATCTCATCACGAAGGAGCCGGTCTTTCAGGAGTTCGCTGACCGATGGGAGCAGTACCGCGCCAGCCGGTGGAACCGGCAGAAAAACCTGATAGCCAAGGGACTGTTCAAGGTGTTTCACTACTAACGTGCACCAATCGCATGCAAAGGTCACGCGCTAAGCGTAGGCCTCAAGCAAGCGCGGCTTTGAGAGGAGAACTCGGTGAGCCGGTTCGGCGATGAACCCGCGATTGTGCTCGGCGCGGGCGGCCACGGCGCCGTCGTCGCCGACATCGTCCGCTCGTCCGGCCGCCGCGTTGCCGGTTTCCTGGACGACAACCCCGCGCTCCTCGGGACGGAGGTTATCGGCATTCCAATCATTGGCGCCGCGGCGGACGCGCCCCGCTTGGCCAAAGAGCACGGCGCAGGGCTGCTGGTCGGCATCGGCGACAACCTGATTCGCGGGTGGCTGCTCAAGAAGCTCGTAGGCTGGGGCGTGCCCATTACGCGCGCCGTGCACCCGTCCGCGGTCATCTCCGACAACGTTGTGGTGGAGCCAGGCGTCGTCATCATGCCCGCGGGCGTGGTCAACACCCGCTCCCGCATCCGGTTCGGCGCCGTCATCAACACCAATGCCACCGTTGACCACGACTGTGACATCGGCGAGATGACGAACTGCATGCCCGGAACAGTCTTGACCGGCGGCATCATTGTGGGGCGGTACGTCAACCTAGGGTCGCGCTGCGTGGTCATCCCGCTCAAGCACATCGGGGAGAATGCGTACGTGGGCGCGGGCGCCGTGATCATCCAAGACGTGCCTCCGAATAGCGTAGTGGTGGGCGTGCCGGGGCGCGTGATAAAATACCGCGAGCCCCTCCCAGAAGAACTCCGTTCATGAGGTTTTCATGCGCATCCTCGTAACCGGCGGTCATGGTTTCATCGGCCGTCACCTGGTGCCAACGCTCCTCCGGCGAGGTCATTCGGTGACTGTTGTTGACCTCCTCCCCAAGCCCGCATCGCTGCAATCGTGCCAGTACGCCTTCCACCAGGGCGACCTCTTGGACGACGCATGGCTGCAGCAGGTCTGGCCCAAGGAAGCGGACGCCGTCATCCACCTGGTGGCGTTGCCCAACATGGGGGCCGCGCAGGCAGACCCCAACAGGAGCTTCACGATCAGCATCCTCAGCCTGGAGCGCGTGCTGGAACGGTGCCGCACGGCGAAGCCTCAGCGGGTGCTGCTTCCCTCCGCCGCCGCCGTGTACGGGAGCAATCCGCCCGTGCCCGCCGCCGAAAACGCTTCCATCAGCCCCACTAACATCTACAGCTACCACAAGCGCATGGCCGAGTTGCTCCTGCAGTCGTACGCGGAGTCGTTCGGATTCGGCTACACGGTCCTAAGGCTGTACAACGTGTACGGGCAGGGCCAGCAGGGCGTCATCGGCCTGGCGGTCAAGGCCGCGAAGTCCGGCCAGACCTTCAACCTCTCCGGCGGCGAACAGCTTCGTGACTTCGTCTACGTCGGCGACGTCGCGGACGCCTTCGCCCTCGCGGTGGAGTCGCCGGAAGCCTCCAACAAGGTCTTCAACATCGGCTCCGGGATGTCGCTGACCGTCCGCCAGATCGTCGGCCTGGTGAAAGACATCTACCCGGAGTTGGTCATCCAAGAGACGCCGACGACTGGGGCGCAGTTTCATTCGGTGGCCGACAACCGCCTGGCGCAGCGATTGCTGGGCTGGCGTCCTCACGCCTCGGCTGACTTTCTAAAAGAACGCATCGTGCAGGAGATGAGCAATGCCTGAGAGACCCGCGGCCCTGGGGGGCGCGCCCGCCTTTGACAGCACCGTGCCACTCAACCAGCCGACGCTGCCCCCCATGTCGGAGCTGACGCCCGACCTTGAGAAGATCCTGACCAGCAAGATGCTCACCCACGCGGGCTACGGACGCCGCCTTGAGGAGATGGCCTCCAAGTTCATGGGCGTCAAGGAGACGGTGGCGCTCTCCTCCTGCACCAGCGGCCTCATGCTCATCTGGAAGGCGCTCGGCATTGACGAGGGCGAGGTCATCGTGCCCAGCTTCACGTTCCCCGCCACGGGCCTCGGCCCCGTGTGGAACAACCTGAAGCTCAAGTACGTGGACATCAACCCCCGCACGCTCGTCCTTGACCCGGACGCAGTGGAGAAGGCCATTGGGCCGAAGACGGTCGCCATCATGCCCGTGCACGTCTACGGCAACCCCGCGTACCCGGACCGCATGGAGGAGATCGCCCGCAAGCACCGCGTCAAGCTCGTTTTTGACAGCGCGCACGGCCTGGGCGCCACCTACAAGGGCAGGCCCATCGGCGGCTTCGGCGACGCGGAGATCTTTTCGCTCAGCCCCACCAAGCTCGTCGTCGGCGGCGAAGGCGGCCTCATCGCCACCAATGACTCGGAGCTGGCGCGGCGTCTGCGCGCGGGCCGCGACTACGGCAACCCGGGGAACTACGACTTCCTGTTCATCGGCTTGAACGCCCGGATGCCCGAGTTCAACGCTCTTCTCACCATGCGGTCGCTGGAGATGGCGCCGAAAAACGTGGAGCACCGCCAGCGTCTCGCCAGCATCTACCACGCCCGCCTCGGCGAGCTTCCCGGCCTGACGTTCCAGGAGATCGTGCCGGGTGGCGTCTCGTCCTGGATCGTCTTCGGCGTCATCGTTGACCCCAAGGCCTTCGGCGTTGACCGAGACATCCTGGCCAAAGCGCTTGACGCGGAGCACATCACCACCCGCAAGTACTACCACCCGCTCATGCACAAGCAGAAGGCTTTTGCGCCGCACCGCGCCGACTACAACGGCAGCCTCGCAAGCAGTGAATTCGTGTCCGATAACGTTCTCTGCCTGCCCATGTACTCGCACATGACAGTGGACGCCGTGGAGAAAGTCTGTCAGGCCGTGGAGCGCATCCATGTCCACAGCCAAGAGCTCCGTCGCGCGCTCGGCGCGTAGCGCGCCGGCAAAAATCGCCGCGCTGCGCGGCTGGTACCCGCCGGTCAAGCGCCTATGGGACGTTGCCCTGGCGTCAGTCGGCCTGCTGATGGCGTCGCCCTTGTGGGCCGCCATCACGCTCGCCATCGTGCTGGAGAGCGGGACGCCCGTGTTCTACTCCCGCGAGGTGGCGGGATGGCGCGGCAAGCCCTTCCGCGTCCTCAAGTTCCGCACCATGAAGAAGGACAACACCGTGGTAGCCGACTTTGACCCGAAACATGACCCCCGCGTCACGCGCGTGGGGCGGCTGCTGCGACCCACCGCGCTGGACGAGCTGCCCTCGCTGCTGCACATCCTCCGCGGCGAGATGAGCTTCGTCGGCCCAAGAGTGCTGCTGCAAAAGGTTGAGGACCCCGCCGACCCGGACTTTGGACGCGAGAGCCGGACACTGCCTCGCGGAGCATTCCGTCTCCTGGCGCGGCCGGGGCTCACCGGCCTGGCCGCGCTCTACGCTCCCAAGAACCTGCCCTACCGGCACAAGTTCCGCTACGACGCGCTGTACATTCGCAAGATAAGCCTGTGGCTGGACATCAAGCTGGTGGCATGGTCATTTCTGCGGACGTTCACGCGGCGGTGGGAGCAGGTGCAGACCCGCCGCAGACAGTAGCTCAAACCTGGCCAATTTGAAAGGAAGACCGTCATGACGCAGAACCTGGGTAAGATGAACATCCCCGCCGCGCGCATCTACTTCTCCGAAGAAGACCGCAAAGAAGTCCTGGCCCGCATTGACGAGTCGCTGCGCACGGGCCAGCTCACGCTCGGCAAGTTCGGGCGGCAGTTTGAGCAGGAGTTCGCCAAGTACGTCGGCGTCAAGCACGCCATCGCCGTCAACAGCGGCACCAGCGCGCTGGAGGTCCCGCTGCGCGCCTGGGGCGTTGAGGGCCACTCGGTCGTCGTGCCGACCAACACCTTCATGGCCACCGCGCTGGCCGTCTGGCACGCGGGCGCCGACGTCATCTTCGCGGACTGTGACGAGTCGCTGTGCATGGACCCCGCCAGCCTGGAGTCGGCCATCCGCGACGACACGAAGGCGGTCGTCTTCGTCCACATCGGCGGCGTCGTGCCTCCCCAGATAGAGCGAATCGCCGAGATCTGCCGCCGCCGCAACGTCCTGCTCCTTGAGGACTCGGCACACGCCCACGGGAGCACGTTCAACGGCAGAGCCGCCGGGACGTTCGGCCAGGCCGCGGCCTTCTCGTTTTACCCCACCAAGCTCATGACCTCCGGCGAGGGCGGCATGATCGTGACCAACGACGCCAAACTGGACGAGCAGGCCCGCGTCTTCCGCGACCAGGGCAAGGCCGGGTTCCTGGGCAACGTCCACACGGAGATGGGTTACAACTGGCGCATGAGCGAGCCCCACGCCGCCATCGGCATCACGCACCTGGCGCGCCTCAACAGCTTCATCGCCGAACGGCGGCTCATCGCGCGCCTGTACGACGAGGCCCTCGCCGACGTGCCGCACATTGAGCGCCTCGTGGTGCCGGAAGGCTCCGCGTCCAACTACTACAAGTACGTCGCGTTCCTGGAGCCCGGCATTGACCGCGCGCAGCTCAAGAAGCGCCTGCGCGAGGAGCACTCCGTGAGCATGAGCGGCGAGGTGTACGAGATGCCCCTCCATCTCCAGCCGGTGGTGGAGAAGATGAATGGCCCAGGCACGGGCAGGTACCCCGTCGCGGAAGACCTTTGCCGGCGGCAGGTTTGCCTGCCCGTCTACCCGAACATGACCGAGGCCGAGGCTGGCTATGTCGTGGATTCGCTGAGGAAAGTGCTCGCATGAAAGTTGCCGTTGTTGGTGGCTCCGGATTCATCGGCTCCCACGTCGTCGACAAGCTCCTGAAGCACGGCCATGACGTGACCGTGCTGGACATCACGCAGCCGCACCGGCCCGACGTGCGGCACTTCGGTGTTGACATCACCGACGTCTCCAAGATCAGCGTCGCCCTCACCGGCGGCTACGACGCCGTCTACATGCTGGCCGCCATGGCCAACGTCAACGACGTGTTCCGCAACCCGGTGGAGTCCGTGCAGCTCAACGTCCAGGCAGTCGTCAACGTCCTGGAGGCGTGCCGCCGCAACGCCGTCAAGCGGTTTATCCTCGCGAGCACCGTCTGGGTGTACGAGGCGTGCGCGGCGGAATACCCGGACGAGGACTCGCCGCTCACGCTCGGCGCAATCCAGTCCCTGTACACCGCGTCCAAGGTCTCAGCCGAGATGGCGTGCCACGCCTACCAGAAGCTCTACGGCCTCAACTTCACCATCCTGCGCTACGGCATCCCCTACGGCCCAAGGGCGCGGTCGGGAACGGTCATCGCGCTGTTCGTCAACAAGGCCCTCAACGGCGAGCCGCTCACCATCCAGGGCACGGGCGCCCAGCAGCGCGCGTTCATCTACGTTGAGGACCTAGCGGAGGGCAACGTGGCTGCACTCAGCCCCAAGGCTGCCAACCGCTTGTACAACCTGGAGGGGCTGGAGCCGGTGACCGTCCTGGACGTCGCCAACGCCGTGAAGCGTACCGTGAGCAACGTGGAAATCACCTTCACGGAGGCGCGTCCAGGCGACTACGTGTGGAAGCCCATCTCCAACGCCCGCGCAAATCGTGAGCTTGGGTGGGAGCCTCATGTTCATCTGCCGGAAGGCATCGCTCAGTACATCGCCTGGGTGAAAGAGCAGCGTCGCTAGCAGGCGCTTCGGTCTACTGCCACTGTGGAGAAGAGCGGGCGGGAGGCCCTTGCCAGCCTCCGGTCTGCTTCATACCATTTCTGTAAAAGGATGGCGCTATCTTGTCAACTGGCTTGGTCGACAGGCTTCCCCTTCCCTTTAGGGAAGGGGCGAGGGGTTAGGTCAACATCGGCGTGGAAGAGCGCCGCCCCTTACCGCCCCCTGGTAGCGAGTTCTCACGATGAACGGAACTTCCTAACAGAGTGGGTATTAGCTACCGTAACGAAACCCGCAGCAGTGGATCCATGGCGTTTCACCTGCCTGCACGTTCATTAATCCGCAAGCAAGTCCCTTCCCCCTTGAGGGGGAAGGTTAGGATGGGGGGTGAGACGCGTCCTCCCCAGCCACATTACAGTTTCGTTAGGCGCTCATAGGAAGTCAGACCAGCAAACACCCTCTCCAGCTCCTCCGCCTGCCGCGTGCGGTCAAAATGGGCGACGACGTGGGCGCGCGCGTTTCGCCCTTGCTGCCCGCAGAGACCAGGGTCATCGACATAGTTTCGGATTGCCTGCGCCAACGCGCCCGCGTCTCCCGGCGCCACAAAGACACCCCCCTCGGCCTCTTCTATGACCTGCCGGATCACGCCGTCTATGGCGAGGACTGTCGGCTTGCGTGCCGCCATGTAGTCAAAGACCTTGTTCGGGTACACCGTGCGGAACATCGGAACCGGCTTCAGGATTGCCACACAAACGTCCGCCGCAGCCAGGACCTCCGGCATCCTCGCCTTTGGCTGCGGCCCGATAAACAGAACGTTACTGAGGCCCATTGCTTTTGCTTTTTCCATCAGTCGTATTCGCTCCCGCCCCTCACCCACCAGTACCACGCGCACGTTCTGCCGGTCCTGAAGCAAGGCTGCTGCGTTCAGTAGCGTCTCCAGGTCGTTGACAAGTCCATGAGCACCCGTATACATGGCCACGAAGATTCCCTCCTCCAGCCCCCACTCAGTCCTTATCGCACCCCCGCTCACGCCCTCAGGGAACGTGCTCGCGTCCACCCCGTTGGAGACCAGCGTGATCTTCTCACTCCTGGCGCCGCGGGCTTGGATGTGCTGGATGAAGCCCGGCGAATTGACGATGATGTGGTTGGCGCCCAGATAAAGACGCTTCTCCAGCCATTCCGCGAGTTTGACAGGAACTTTGTTACGCAGCAGCCCGGCATCTACCAGAAAAGCGGGCCATAGGTCGCGGATCTCAAGACAGAACGGTCTGCGTCGCAACCGCGCGACAACATAGGCCGCAGCCGCCTGGAAGATGGGAGGGGACGTGCCCCACACCACGTCGACGCCGCGCACCCGGACGGCTTCTACTAGGGATGTGGCGGTAAACGCGAGAAAGCTGAGGAGCCTGGCGAAAACATTACGGCTTGAAGTCGCGTAGACCCACGCGTAGCGCACATCAATTCCATCAACAAGCTGCCGCCGTGGTCTTCTCCCCGATGCGAGCCCACTAAGGTAGCTGGCCGGGCTCGCAATAACCGTCACGGCGTGTCCTTTGCTCACCAGACGCCTGGCAAGCTCGTAGTGACGGGTCCCTCCCGCTTCGTCACGGGTCACAAATCCTTGATGAATGAGGAGAATATGCACGCCGTTAAATGCGGTCGCCGGACTGCAAGAACCATGAGTTGAAGGACTCTCCCACTAGGGTAGCCGCAGGAGAACGGTCCTCACGTTGTCTTAGAGACGTGCCTTCGCTCAAGACCTGAACCACAAGGCTCCCTTCCAACTGCCGTCCGGGTAACGCCACAAGCAACCGCTGGAGGCCCCCATCAGTCACGTACCACTCTACAACGTTCGCTTGCTGGACGGCGAAGGCGTGCAGTGCTCTGACAATGTCCTCCCAACCCCTCGATGCCACCGGCCACATCTCCAGCATGCGGAGCTTGTCCGGCCACTGCCCCACCAGAAAATAGCCCAGGGTCTCATTCCCTCGGTCCACCTGATAGATCTGCGTGGGTTCGGGCCTGTTCACCGTCTGGTTGACCCAGGTTTCCAGTGAGTACTCAAATCGGTTGGCGAGCATGTGGGGCCTCGAGCGCGCTTGAAAGAAAGCGCCGACTGCTTCTTTGGTGTCCAAACGAGTGAAGCGATAGTCCGCGGCGAACCCCGTTACTTTGCGGTCCGGGATACAAGACCCGTAAGCCACGGGGACATCGCGGCATCCTGCCGCGAGCATTCTGCTATAGCTGGCGTTTGTCTTCAGCACAAAGGCGCCGTAGAGATGCGCCCCAACTTCTCTTGCCCGTGCTTGGGTCCTCTCCACGAAAGCCGTGAAGACGCCGTGACCACGAAACGCGGGCAACGTGCATGACGAACCTATGATAGCCATGAGACGCGCCGGCCCGTTCGGGGTCAAGACCTGACGGTAGGAGAGCGCCGTCAAGCCGGCCAACTCACCATTGACCGTCGCAACGAATACATCGGCGACGCGATTGCCGCATGTGCGTTCAAACACCCAAGCAAGTTCGCGTTCTCCGCCCCAGCCTGGGAAACACGTGTTCAGCACCGCGAGTATTCGTTCCTTCGGCAGATCAACAACGTGTTCAACCTCAAGTGGCATCGCCGGTCACCGCCTTGCCCGTGCGATAGCAAGCTGCGACCTCATTCATACCTGCCCACCACAGGCTTGCCCCGTATCGTTGTTCCAACTGCGTGAGGAGATTATGCAAGTGCGCGAAAAACTGCTCGTCCAGGCCATCAACCGCCACGTACTTCTTCGTCCGCTTCACCATGTGCCCTTTGATCGCAAGCATACCGCCGAGATCAATGATCTTATACGCCCTATCCAGGGTGGAGGTCGCACTCCAGTTGGAGGGCATGTGCACCAGGGAGTGGCCTGGGACAAAGGAGGGATGGAGCAGTGGGACGCCCTTGAGCCCAGAGCCGTTCGCCACGGCATCAGGCTCAATCTCCGTCCAGATGTCCCTGGTGCTTGCAAGGTATTCATAGGAGAGGGCGGACAGAGCCCCCAGCAAGGCAGGTGGGGCATTCCAATTGGGTGGGCTAAACCCCCTAACATAGCTCAGTCCAGCGGCCTGAAAGGTCTCCTCCGCTTTAAGGAGCCGTCGCTTGCACTCTTCCACACTGAGTCCCAAGAACTCGTTGATGGTCTTCACACCCCGTGCAATGTGGTGGAACCCGTGAACCGCCAATTCTGTTCTCGGCAAGTCCCGCAGGAAGTTGCAAAAGTCGCCGTGATTATCTAGGCGCCACATGGATTCAGACCACACACCCCCGAGGTAAAGGTGGTCACGAAGGACCGGTATCCTTTTCAAGACAGGATTCGGAGCCGGCTCCTTTTCGCGCCACGCCGCGACCGTGAACAGCACGACCCTAAGCTGAGGATGCAGAGCAAGAAGTTGACGAAGCCACCCCAGCGCGCCCTTTTCTAAGTCACCGCCTCCGTCGTAGCTAACGCCGCTTCGTCCCGGGTGGAGATCGTCAAAGCTCATCACCACACACGCCGACTTGCCGGACGGATAGGGTAAGTGATGGGTAAAGTCTGGAGATCTCATGGGGCAAAATCACCCTTGTTTGTTTGTGAAGCCGTACCTCTAGTAGCGCTCCGGCCCAACGCCAAGCTGCACAACCTCAAAGCCCGCCGCCCGCCAGCGCTCGGCGTCCAGGCAGTGGCGGGTGTCCAGCACCTTGCGGCTGCGCATGACCGCCGCAAGCTGGGCGGGATCCAGCTCACGGTACTCGCGGTGGTCAGTCACCAGCACGGCAATGGACGCGCCGCTCACGGCGTCAACGAGGGAGCGTGTGAGGGGCCGCGCAAAGTCTTGCACCAGCGGGTCGTGCACGGCCACCTTCACGCCCGCGTCCTCCAGTCCGCGCACCACGTCCAGGGCGGGCGTCTCACGGGCGTCTTCAACATCCGCCTTGTAGGCCACGCCTAGCACGGCAACCTTGCTCGCGCGCGGGTCCGGCAGCAGCGCCAGGGCCTGGCGCACCACCTCGCGCGGCTGGTCGTGGTTCACCTGACGCGCCGTCGGCACCAGGCGCATCAGCTCCGGCGCCACGGCGACCAGGAACCACGGGTCCACCGGAATGCAGTGCCCTCCAACCCCCGGGCCGGGCTGCAGCAGGTGCACGCGCGGGTGGTAGTTGGCGAGCTTCACCACCTCCCAGGCATCCAGCCCCAGCCGCTGGCACAGCAGCGCCAGCTCGTTGGCGAGCGCGATGTTGACGTCCCGGTACGTGTTCTCGGAGAGCTTCACCACCTCGGCGGTCGTCGCGTCCGTGACGTGGAGCCTCCCCTTGACGAAACGCTTGTAGAGCTGGCACGCCGCTTCCGCCGAGCTAGGCGTGAGGCCGCCCACCACGCGATCGTTGGCCGCCATCTCCGCAAGCGCGTTGCCGGGCAGGACGCGCTCCGGGCAATACGTGAGCAGAAAGTCCTCGCCGGCCCTCAGGCCGGAACCCTGGAGAATCGGCGCGACCAAGCCGGCGGTCGTCCGCGGGCCGACCGTGGACTCCAGCACCACCAGGTTGCCTGCGCGCAGGTGTGGCATGATGGCGCGGGCGGCGGCGGCAACGGCGCCGTGATCCGGCGAGTTGTCCGGGTTCACCGGCGTCGGCACCGTGATGATGAAGACGTCCGCCGGCGCTACCTTCGTGGATGCGCTGAGCTTGCCCTGGCGCACCGTCTCCGCCACGAGTTCCGGCAGCCCAGGCTCGTGGATATGCGTCCTTCCGCCGTTCAGCCCTTGGACGACCTGTTCGTTCAGGTCCACGCCAAAAACGCGCAGGCCGCTCTTCGCCAGCAGCGCCGCCGTGGGCAACCCCACGTGCCCCAGGCCCACGACGCAGACCGTGTTGACGACCGTGCTCATCCGTACCGCTCCACGAGCGCCTTGACGATGCGTCCCGACGCCTTGCCGTCCCCAAACGGGTTGACAGCACGCGCAATTTTCTCATATTCGGCTGCGCTGTGCAGCAGCGTTTCTGCAGCCTTGACGATCGCCGCGCTGTCCGTCCCCACCACGCGTGCGGTGCCCGCCTCCACCGCCTCCGGCCTCTCCGTGGTCTCCCGCATCACCAGGACCGGCTTGCCGAGCGCGGGCGCTTCTTCCTGGATGCCGCCGGAGTCCGTCAAGACCAGGAAAGCGCGCTGCATGAGCCATACGAAGGCGTTGTATGGCAACGGCGGGACGAGGTGGACACGCTGGCATCCCTCGAGAAGCTCGTGCACGGGACGCTGCACGTTTGGGTTGAGGTGGACAGGGTACACGACCTCCACGTCCTCGTTGCGCTCCGCCAGGGCTTTGAGCGCCAGCGCGATGTTGCGGATGCCCTCCCCGAAGCTCTCGCGCCGGTGCCCGGTCACCAGGACGACGCGCCTGCCGCCGCGGCACCACTGCGCCAGCGAAGCCGCCAGTCCCGCCTCCACTCCAGGCGGCTCGCCAAGCGATTTCACCTCGTTCGCGACCTGAAGCAGCGCGTCTATCACCGTGTTGCCGGTCACCAGCATCCGCTGCGGCGGGTACCCCTCGCGGAGCAGGTTGTCCCGCGCCCACGGCGTCGGCGGGAACAGCACGTCCGAAAGCACGTCGCACAGCTTGCGGTTCTGCTCCTCCGGGAACGGGCTTCGCGGGTCGCCCGTGCGCAGGCCCGCTTCCACGTGGGCGACCGGCACGGCCTCGTAGTACGCCGCCAGCGACGCCCCCAGCACCGTGGTCGTGTCCCCCTGGACGACCAAGACGCTTGGGCGCTCGCGCTTCAGCACCTCACTCACGGCCTTGAGGCTGGACGCCGTGAGGTCGGCGAGACTCTGGTCGGGACGCATCAGGCCAAGGTCGTGGTCAGGCCGGATGCGGAACAGCTTCATCACCTGGTCAAGCATCTCGCGGTGCTGGCCCGTAGCCACGGTGACCACCTGGGCCGCAGGCACCGCCGCCAGGGCCTGAATGACTGGCGCAAGCTTGATAGCCTCCGGCCTGGTGCCGAAAACGACCATCACCTTCACGGACGTGGCATCACCTCGGACAGATCCAGCGCCACCGGCGCGCCCTTCTGCAGCGACTCGTGGGCCTTGAACGTCACCAGCGTCGTCATGGCCAGCTCGTCCAGGGCAATCGTGGGCGGCCCGCCCGCCTGGACCGCCTTGACCTCGGCGGCGAACTGGGCCGCGTGCCCCTTGTCCTGGTCCAGGCTCACGCCCAAGACCTTGCGCGTGCGGAAGTTGTCAATCACCGCGACCTTGCCGTCCGCGAAGACCTCCAAGCGCTCCTTCGGGAACGAGTCACTGCCCAGGCTCGTGTAGACAATCTGGCCGCGCGACCCGTCTGCATAGTCCAACGCAATCTGCACGTTGTCGTCGGGCCGAAACCCGGGGCCGGACGCCGACGTGGCGTACACCCTCACCGGCGGCGCGCCGACCAGGTACTGGAGCAGGTCCACGAAGTGGCACCCCTCGCCGATGATCCGGCCCCCGCCCTCGTCAGGGTGGTAGGCCCAGTGGTCCGCGGGAAGCGCCCCCGCGTTGACGCGGCACGTCACCATCATCGGTGTCTTGCGGCCCGCGAAGCTGGCCTTCGCGGCCACGGCCATCGGTGCAAAGCGACGGTTGAACCCCACGAAGAGCAGCGCGCCGGGGTTCTTTTGAGCGGTGGTAACCACCTCGCGCAGTTCCTCCACCGTAAGCGCCAGCGGTTTCTCCACGTGGACGTGCTTGCCGCGCCGAAGCGCTTCAACGGCCAGGCGCGCATGCAAGTTGTGCCGCGTCGCCAAGACAACCAGGTTGACCTCCGGATCGTCCAGCACCTGCCGGTAGTCCGAGGCCGCGTAGCCGAAGCCATACCGCTTCGCCAGCTCCGCCGCCGTCCTGCCGCTCGCGGTCGCCACGCCACGGAAGCGGACGCCAGGCAGATTCTTGAACACGGGCAGGATCGTGCCCCGCGCGAAAACGCCGCCTCCGATCAGCCCTACTGTTGCGGTGGCCGCGCCCTTGCGCGGGACGGCCGGAAACGTCACGCGTGTCTGCGTCGTGGACTCCTCCGCCTCACGCGGGTACTCCAGAACGACGCCCACCACACGCTCGCCGCCTTTGTTTGCCACGAGCAAGTCGTAGGCGCGTTGGGCTTCGGCGATGGGAAACGTATGGGTAACCATCTCGCCGACGCGGAGCTTGCCCGCGGCCAGCAGTCGCAGGAACTCGGCCATGTTCCGTTGCTCGGTCCAACGCACGTAGCCGACGGGGTAGTCCACGCCCCGCTCCTCGTACGCCGGGTCGTACCGGCCAGGCCCATAGGAGCGGGATACGCGCAGGTCCAGCTCCTTGTCGTAGTACAGGTCGCGCGGTACCTTCATACCGACCGCGCCCACCACCGAGACCCTGCCTTGCGCGCGGCACAGCTCGCCCGCCTGGCGCAGCGGCTCGTCGCTCTCGCTGGAGGCCGTGACGATCACCGCGTCCAGGCCGACGCCGCCCGTGAACGCCCGCCCGGCTGCAGCCACGTCATCCCGCCCGATGACCGCAGCTGCCTCCATGCCCCGCTCCAGCGCCTCGGCCACCGGCGCCTCGCTCACATCCAGGCCCAGGACTGGGAAACCATACGCACGGAGAATCTGCACCGTCAATTGGCCGACCAGCCCCAGCCCGATAACCCCAACCCGCTCGCCTGGCGTCAGCTCCGCGCGGCGGATGCCCTGCATGGCGACCGCGCCCAACGTCGCAAAGGCGGCTTCGCGCGGCGAGACCCCATCGGGCGCAGCCGCGACCAGGTTCACGGGCACGGAGATGACCTCGGCGTGGCAGGCGTAGCCGCCGCCTCCGCACGCCACCAGCGTCCCCTTCTGGAACTGCTCCGCACCCTCGCCGACGTCCATCACCACGCCGGCGCTGCTGTACCCCAGCGGCGCGAGCGTGTCCAGGCGCTCGTTGGCGGCGCGCAGCGTCGGCAGCAGCCCGTCGGTGCGGACCTTGTCCAGCGCCTGCCGCACCAGGTCGGGCCGCGCCTGCGCCTTCCCCAGCAGGTTTTGGCGGGCAAACGTCAACGCCGCGCGCTCCGTGCCGGGGCTTACCACCGAAAACAGGTTGCGAACGAGCACGTGCCCCCGCTGCCGCTGCGGAGCGGGCACGTCAAGCAGCTCCAGGGCGCCCGTGCGGTAGTACAGGACGAGTTGCTTCACAGCGGTCACCAACGCTCTTAGCCTAGGGTATCGCCCAGAAGGACGCAAACGGTGGCATGGGCGCGGCGCCCGGAGGAGACGACGCAGAAGAACCATTATCGCCTAGTGTTCCTGGCAGACCATACTCTCGCAAACACGGGACACATGCAAGTTTGGCCCTTGACGCCTAAGCCCAGACTGTGGATGCTTGGGCAACACTTGATTGCTGCGAGGAGGTTCCATGCCATACACCACCGACAAATACGAGGGGATGCTCGCCGAGACGATAACAATCCAGGGCCACAACAACGACGTGATCCATGCCTACGTTGCCAAGCCGCTAGGGCCCGGCCCGTTCCCAGGCGTCGCGCTGGTCCTGCACGGCCTGGGCTGGACGGAGTGGTACAAGGAGACGGCCCGCAAGTTCGCCCACCACGGATACGTGGCGATTGTGCCGGACATCCTCTGCCGCGTCGGTCACGGCACGCCCGAGGACGTGCTCGCGAAGTCCCGCGCGGCAGGCGGCTTGCCCGACGACCAGGTCGTCGGCGACATGACGGGCGCCGGCAAGTACCTGCGCTCGCTGCCCTACCTCAACGGCAAGGTCGGCATCATCGGCTCGTGCTCCGGCGGACGGCACACCTACCTCGCCGCCACCCGCACCAAGGGTGTGTTTGACGCCGCCGTTGACCTCTGGGGCGGCAACGTCGTCACGCCGAAAGACAGGTTGACACCCGCGCAGCCAGTGTCGCCGGTAGACTACACCAAGGATCTTTCCTGCCCCATACTCGGCCTGTTCGGCGAGGACGACGCCAACCCCAACCCGGCCCAGGTCGCAACGATAGAACAGGAGCTGAAGCGGTACGACAAGCAGTACGAGTTCCACAGCTACAAAGGCGCGGGGCACGGTTTCTTCTATTACCACATGGGGATGTACCGCCAGGAGCAGGCAATGGACGGCTGGAACAAGGTCTGGACCTTTTTTGAGAAGCACCTTAGTGCGCGTCCATAGGTCCGCTCGCGGAGCAATGCCCCGCCCCAAAGGGCGGGGCATTGCTCCGTTCAGCATTGCAAACGAGTGCTTGGCCTTGACACAGTGTCTCGCTTCCTGATAGATACTGGGCCAGTCCAAGTTTGGCAATGAGTGGGAGTTCCTCGCCCAGGTGAGGACTACAAGGAGGGTGCAATGGCTGATCCGGTCGTCGAAACAACAGCAGGCAAAGTCCGTGGCTCCACAGCGGACAACGGGACTCACGTCTTCAAGGGCATTCCCTACGGCGCGCCGACCGGGGGACGCCGCCGCTTCCTGCCGCCGGCACCACCCGAGACGTGGACTGGCGTGCGCGAGGCCAAGGAGTACGGTCCCGCCTCCCCGCAGGAGACCGCCGCCATGCCCCCGTGGCGCAGACAGCTCATGGGCGGCTACCCGAACGACTTCCAGAGCGAAGACTGCCTCGTACTCAACGTCTGGACTCCGGCCCTCGGCGGCAATGGCCGCCGGCCCGTCATGGTCTGGTGGCACGGCGGAGCGTTCCGTGGAGGCTCGGGCGCCGGAGGCCGCAACGAAGGCACATACCTCGCCCAGAACGGCGACGTTGTGGTCGTAACCGTCAACCACCGCCTCAACCTCTTCGGCCATCTCTACCTCGGCGACGGCTTTGGCGAAGAATTCGCCACCTCCGGCAACGTCGGCATGCTTGACCTGGCCGCGTCCTTGCGGTGGGTCCACGATAACATCGGCGCCTTCGGCGGCGACCCGGGCAACGTCACCGTCTTCGGCATCTCGGGAGGTGGCGCCAAGGTCTCCGCCTCCCTCGCCATGCCGGAGTTCCGCGGCCTTCTCCACCGCGGCATCATTCAGAGCGGCCACGATCTCTGGAAGCGCGTGACCGTTGAGGCCGCCACCCGCGCCACCGATCTCCTCCTCAAAGAGCTTGGTGCGCAGCGGGGCGACACGGCCAAGCTCGCCGCGCTGTCCACGGAGGAGCTACTGCGCGCCCTCAAGTCGGTTACCCAGCAATGGAAGCCGGACCCGGTGGCCGGGCACCGAGCTTGGGTGGACTGGGATGTGTTCGCTCCCGTCATTGACGAGATTGCTCTGCCCGATCAGCCGATGTCCGCCGTCGCCGCCGGCGCCGCAGCGAATATCCCACTCATGCTCGGCACCATCCAGTACGACCACTTCAACGCCACGGGCACGATCACCGAGTTCGGCTGGCTGGACCTCGATGGGCTCCGCCGCCAACTCCAGCCCTACCTGGGCGATCACACCAACAGGATGGTGGACCTCTACCGACGCACCAGGCCGGGCGCGTCCCCCTCCACGCTGCTGGCCACCATCCTGGCCGACGGCGATTGGCGCATCCATGCCATTCAAATGGCCGAGGCCAAGCTCGCCGGCGGCGGCAAGCCCCCCTATCTGTACTTCTTCGCGCCCTCAATCACCGGTGACCCAACGGGCTTGGTGTTTGACAACCTCCAGGTCCCCGTCAACAACATGGGCGGCATGCGCGCGCTTGCGGGACAGGTCAGCTCCGCCTGGATCAGCTTCGCCCGCACCGGCGACCCCAACAACCCAACCATTCCCGCATGGCCCGCTTACTCCAAGGACAAGCGCGCCACTATGGTCCTGGACTTTGACTGCCGGGTCGTGAGCGACCCCTGGCGCGAAGAGCGCCTCGCGTGGGAAGGCATCCGCTGACCTGAGCGGCCCCGCGCTGTGAAGGAAGCTGTCCTTGGTGGGCAGAGGCGACCGCACCCGATATCGGGTTAGCGTTACCCGTCCGGAAAGCGATTCGAAGCCCTGTTGGTCTTGACTCAAGCGAGTCAAGACCTTCTTGGCGTCCATGACGCGAGGATTGGGGACGTTAGGGAGGCACACGATGAAAGTTTGCATCGTCGGGGCGTCAGGGAAGCTCGGGCAGTACATGGTGCAGCACGCCCTGGATAGGGGCTACGAGGTGGTCGGCGTGTGCCGGGAGCGCAGCGTGGGCAAGTTTGACGCGTTCAAGGGTCGCATCACCGTCATTCCTGGAGCGACGAACGACCGCGAGGTTATCAAGCGCGCGGTCGCAGGGTGCGACGGAGTGCTCACTGTGCTGGTCCCGTGGGGGGTTCAGCAGTACTCGACGGGAACAGCCCAGGCGGCGCTCGATTACTCGCGCCCGGCAGCGCGCCTCGTGTTCTCGTGTGGCTGGCATATCAGGCGCGACGGCCAGGACGTGTACTCGTTGAAACTCAGGGCGCTCGTGAAGGTTATCGGCGCACTAGCAGGGTGCGGAAGAATGGGGTTGGCTGGGTGGCGGGTGGATGTGCGGTCCCCTGGTGAGATCTTTGGGGCCATTGCGGGGCGGGTGCAAGCAAGGTTTCTGGACTGGTATGCTGCCTCAGCCCGCCCTTGCGGGGTCTGGTGAGCAGACTACCCCCTTGGGGGTTATGCCGCAATGGCAGCCGGGGCCTCGCCTGGGTGGGTCAGGACCAGCTTGGCCATCCGCACCAGGTTGTAGGCGATGGCCACCAGGTACTCGGCCAGACCGGTTCGGTCCAAGCCTTGGTAGCGTGTCCGTCAGAATCCCCCCACCGTCTTTATCCACCCGAAGATCTCCTCCACCCGCTTGCAGATCCGTTGACTCGCGGCATATCCCTGGTGCCGAGTGGTCCGTCCATCGATGGCGCTGGACCGCCCGCTGGTGTTCTGGGCCACGTGGGGGGTAACCCTGCGCTCCCGCAGAGCCGCAACACAGTCCCGCGTGTCGTACCCTTGTCGGCGCCCAGCGTCTTGGGATGGAATCCTCGCTCGCGCGCCTGCTTCAGCAGCACTGGTACCGCGTCCCGCTCCGCCGTACCGGTAGCCTGGCTCACCTGGAAATCAGTCAGCATCCCGTTCCGGTTCTCCATGAGGGCGTGGGCCATGAAGACCAGCTTGGCTTCCTTGCCCTTGCCTTTCCGGAACAGCTGGGCCTGTGGGTCCGTCGTGCTCTGGTGGGTGGCGTTGCTGCGCTTCTCCCCGTGGAAGTCGACCGAGGGGTTGCCCGGATCCTCGTCCGTTGTCGGAGGCAGGTCGCCGTCCCTTGACTTGAAGCTCTTGAGGCTGGCCGCCGCCTCGATCAACGTCCCGTCCACCGTGAAGTGCTCGTCAGAAAGAAGACCGCGCCGGTCCGCTTCCAGCGCCACCTCGTCGAACAACGCTTGGCCCACGCGATGCTTGAGCAAGCGCTCCCGGTTTTTGGTGAAGACCGTCGGGTCGAAACTCCGCTCTATCAGGTTCATCCCCAGGAACCAGCGGAACAGCAGGTTATACTCCAACTGCTCGCAGAAGGCCCGTTCGCTTCGCACCGAGTAGAAGACGATCAGCAGCGACGACTTCAGCAGCCGCTCGGGAGGGATGGAGGGCCGTCCCGCCTCTGCATATATGCGGTCGAACTCGTCGGAGAGCTTCGCCAGGACCCCATCGGCCAGGGCTTTGATGGTCCGCAACGGGTGGTCGGCCGGCACCCGCTCCTCCAGGTCCACAAAGGCCAGCATGGTCACCTAGGGTCCTGCCGTCCTCGCATCGGGGCCTCCTCTTGGTCGTTTACCGCATCCTAACCCCTCGGTATTTCCGATGCTACCGCTGGCATTTTTCCGCACCCTGCTAGGGCGAATCGCTCGCATCTTGAACCTCAACGACCAGGTTGAAGCGTGCCGGAGGGTGTTTGCCAGCCACACCAGGTGGACTGTCGTGAGAGGGAGCGACCTCGAAGAGGGCGAAAGTCAGGGCCTTCCCATGTGGAGCCGACATGTGAGCGACCCCGTCCTCAAGAGCAACCTCACGCGCCGCGTGGACTTCGCCCTGTTAATGCTTGAGGCCCTTGAAAACGACGAGCTGGTCCACGAGGCTCCGGCAATTGTCGGCTGCCGAACACCCTCGGCCCTCGCACATGCCGCTTCTGCCAGGCCACAAGGTGGTCGCTGAAGCAACATGGTGGAACGTTGCGCCCGGCAATGCGCTTCCAAAGGCGACGCAAGCCAGGACAGCGCGGCAGCCCCGAGGTTGCTCGGGGCTGCCGCTTTTTCGTGGAAACCTCATCGCAACGCGTCGCTGCGAGTACCAGAGGCCGCCCAATGAGCCGGAAGCGGACGCACGCAGGGCAATCCCGTTTACAATGGGACAGGTTGGTGCGCCTGATGACCATCCGCGCGGGAATTGGTGGGACCCACACTTCAGCCCCGCAGCACAGTGGCGGTCCGCGTCACGGCAGGAGAGACGAGCAAAGATGGCTAAGCCCTTCACGCCACCAGGCAGCTTCGGCAAGAGGCCGCGAACGTCGGGGCCGAAGCGGGCGTTCCCGCCGACGAGAGGGGGCAAGACCCCGAGGCCGGCCGGCGAGAGTGCCGGAGGGCGCGGCTTCGCCCAGCCTGGGACATCACCGGGCGAGGGGCGCGTTGGCGGCGAGGCGGCGCAGGGCGGCGGCTGGAACCGCGCAGCCCGCTGGTACGACGGCCTGGTCGGCGAGCAGGGGAGCGAATTCCAACGCGAGGTCGTCATTCCGGGCACCCTTCGGCTGCTCGGCATCCGGCAAGGCGAGCGCGTGCTGGATCTGGCGTGCGGCCAGGGCGTGCTGAGCCGCGCGCTGCACGAACGCGGGGCGCAGGTCACGGGTGTTGACCTTTCGACGCAGCTCGTTGAGATCGCGCGCCGTCGGTCGCCGAAGGGCATCCGCTTCCTCGTGGCGGACGCCGTGCGGCTGGTTGGGCTGGATGACGGCAGATTTGACGCGGTGACCTGCATGCTGGCCCTCCAGAACATGGAGTCGCCGGAAGTCGCCCTTCACGAAGCGAGTAGGGTCCTGCGCCCGGACGGGCGGCTGGTGCTCGCGCTCATGCATCCCGCATTCCGCATCCCGCGGCAGAGCCGGTGGGGCTGGGACGAAGAACGCAAGCTACTGTACCGCGGTGTTGACCGGTACCTCACGCCGCTCAAGGCGCCCATTGACATGCGTCCGTTCCGCGCTCCCGGCCAGATCACGTGGACGTACCACCGGCCGCTGCAGGACTACGTGAAGGCGCTCGCCGACGCAGGCATGCTGGTGGACGCGCTGGAGGAGTGGCCGTCGCACAAGGCGAGCCAACCCGGGCCGATGGCCGCGGCCGAGAACCGGGCGCGACAAGAGTTTCCGCTGTTCCTGGCGATGCGCGCAGTCAAATCTACACGGAGCCCGCATCCTTGACCACCCGGGACACCCACTATTTCGCTGCCGCTACGTGGCAATGTGCGCTTCATGGCGGCCAGGGCTGACAGAGGCCTATACTCCCGAATCAAGCGGGATCACGCTGCTGTAAACGTCTCAACACCGATCGGTGGAGGCCCAACAGTGAGCCAGGAAAGGGAGAATCTACCGCGAGGCAGCAAGGACAGGTAAGGTGGAAGCCCGTCCGAATCTTCGTCCTCTACGACGCCTCCGGCCCGCAGATCGTTGAGCTTGCCAAGGCCATCGCCGAGGGGGTAGCCGAGGCGCCCGGCGCAGAAGCCGTCCTTCGCCACGTCACCGAGGTAAAGCGCCAAGACCTCTTGGACGCCGACGCGCTGGTTCTCGGCTCGCCCAACTGGAGCGGCATCACGGGCCGCCTCAAAACCTGGCTGGACGACCAGGGCGACCTTTGGGAAGAAGGCGCGCTCAACGGCAAGGTCGGCGCCGCCTTCGCCACCGGTCACGGGCGTCACACCGGCATTGAGTTCACCCTCCTGGCGCTCATCCACTGGATGCTCGCCTGCGGCATGGTCATCGTCGGTCTGCCGTGGAGAGACGACATGCGCACGTCCGGCGCCTACTACGGCGCCACCGCCGCAGGCGGCCCCGTTACCGACAACGACCGAGCGCACGCCCGCGCCATCGGCAAGCGCGTCGCCGAGTTTGCCGCTCGGCTCAAGTAACGGACCGAGCGGAGGCATACGCCCTTGACCTAAAGCTTCCTACCAACCGCTGGACTCTCCGCCAACACCGCCCCCCTTCGTGCCGTTCCCAGGAAACCAGACTATACTCTTGGCAGCACGGTCAGGAACCGACGCCGGGGTAAGCTGGACGGCAAAGTCGCGGTCGTGACCGACCTGTCCAAATACCCGCTCGTGACTGCCTGGACGCCTGGTGGGCATGACCCGTCCAAAACGGACATGCTCATTTCACCCGGCCAATCACACCAAACGTCGCGTTCTGTCGGGAGAATAGGCTTGCGCCATGCGTGAGGAATTCGCCCTCCTAGAGGACTTCGCCATCATCATGACGGTGGCCTGAGCCGCGTTGCTTCTGTTCCGGCGCCTCCATCTGTCTCCTGTTCTCGGGTACCTGATCGCGGGCGTCATCGTGGGCCCCTATACCGGGCAAGCGATCATCGTCCGCGACATCACCACCATCCGCCTCCTGGCCGACCTAGGACTAGTGCTCCTCCTCTTCACCATTGGCCTGGAGTTTGGCTGGGAGCGCCTGCGTCAAATCGGCGCTCGTGTGGCGGTCATCGGCATCATGGAAATCACCATCATGGTCGCGCTGGGCTATGCGATTGGCCTGGCTCTGGGCTGGACCGCGACCGAGGCCGTGTTCCTTGGCGCCGCCATGTCTATCACCAACTCCGCCATCCTCGCCAAAGTCCTCGCCGACACCGGACAAATCAGACAGACCAACGGCCAGCTCATCGTCGGCATCCTGGTTGTTGAGGACATTGCCGCGGTCGTCCTCCTCAGCATCCTGTCCGGCGCCTCGACCACTGGCATGGCCAGCCTGAGCGACATTGGGTAGCTCGCCGCAAAGCTGGCCATCTTCTCGGCCGCCGCCCTGGTACTGGGAGGACTCGCGGCGTCAAGGCTCATTGGCTTCGTGGCCAGGGGCGAGTCGCGGGAAACCCTGCTCATCACCGGCCCCGCGCTGTGCTTCGGCCTCGCGCTCGTGGCTGCTGAGCTTGGCCTCTCGGCGGCGGCGGGCGCGTTCCTCATCGGCGCGGTCCTGGGCGACACCGAGCACGCCGAAGAGCTGACACGCACCATGGGCCCTGTCAAAGACATGTTCGCGGCGCTCTTTTTCGTCTCCATCGGCATGCTCGCGGACATCTCGCTGTTCCGCCAATTCACGGTGCCCGCGCTCATCGTACCGGCGGTTTTTGTCGTCGGCAAGGTCGTCGCCAACACCGTCGGCGCGTTCCTGGTCGGCAACTCGGGCCGCACCTCCCTCCGCGTCGGCGCCGGCATGCCCCAGATCGGCGAGTTCTCCCTCGCCATCGCCAAAGTCGGCGTGGAGAACGCCGCGATCAGCCCATTCTTCTACCCCGTCATCGTGGCCACAACGGCCGTCAGCACCCTCCTTCATCCCCTCATTTTCCGCTCTTCCGACGTCCTCGCCGACCGTATCGAGCGCCTTTCCGCTGGCCGGCTCCAACGTTATGTCGTCAGCCTAGCAGGCTGGCTTGCCGCATTGCAAAACCTCTGGCGGACTCAAAGCCCTCTTGCCGGGGTCTTGCGGCGGGCAACCCAAGCAGTGTTGATCAATGTCGGCATCATCCTGGTACTGCTGGGTGTTGGGACCGCCGCGGTGCGTTTCAGTCGGCAGATCGGAGACCGGCTTGGCCTTTCACAGGACATCGCCGGCCTGATCGTCGGCGGCGCAACCTTGGCGCTTTGCCTCCCTTCCGCCGTGGCGATCTGGCGCTCGCTCCGATTCCTCACTCACGGCCTGTTCCTCTACACGACCAGGCGGCTTGGCCCCAACTCACGGCTAACCAGGTCAACGAACCTTGAAGTGGCGATACGTGAAGGCCTCGTGCTGGTGCTGGCCCTCCTCATCGTCCTGTGGAGCCTGCCGCTCGTCTCCTCACTGCTGTCACTCGGCAAGATGGCCACGCCGGTTCCCATCGTGCTTCTCGTCGTCCTGATGGCGCTCATCGCCCGCACCGCATTCCGCATCCATGTCGTCCTCGAACGGGCTTTCAGCAGGACATTCCTCGGCGAGGGCAGCGAGAAGCCACGGAGAAAGCCTCCCGACGACCCTTGAGATGACCCTACCTCTGCCTGCCCATGACCGCGAGTCAGTGGCCCATGGCTTCGAGTAAAAAGCGTGTCCATGGCCGCCTTTTGCGCTAAGCTCTTTTGAGTTCACATTGCGAGGACGTGATGGCAAACGAGTCCACATCCCCAATTTCCGGCCGCCCTAAACTCCGCCCGCTGGACATGCGCTGGGTGCAGGACGGCGACGCCAAATGGCTGATGCTCCGAGACCCCCTTGGCATCAGTCCGCAGCCCCTGCTGGTCCCCGGCGGCGCCGCGCCGCTGCTCGCCTTGTGCGACGGCACACGCGACCTGGCGACGATCAGGTCGTCGGCGGAGCTGCGCGCCGGGTTACGGCTGACCCCGGCGCAGCTTGCGGAGTTCGTCTCCGCGCTTGACCAGGCCCTGTTGCTGGACAACGAACGGTTTCACCAGGCCCACGCCAAGGCGCTTCGAACCTATCGCAGCGCCCCGTTCCGCTCGCCGGCTCTGGCAGGCACCGCGTATCCAGCGGAGCCGGAGCAGCTTGCGCAGACCCTTGTCGGCTACAGCAAGAACCTTGCGCCCCGTCAGGCCTCCTCCGCCGAGCACGGTGACGACCGCCGGGTTATGGGAGTCCTAAGCCCTCACATTGACTACGCGCGAGGCGGACCCGTGTACGCCGCGACGTGGGCTCACCTACAGGACGAGCTCCAGCAAACGGAGCTGGTCGTTGTCCTGGGCACTGACCACGTGGGCGGCCCAGGCGAGCTCACGCTGACCCGGAAAAGCTATGCCACACCACTGGGCCGCGCCCCTACCGACACCCAGCTCGTGGATGCGTTGACGGACGCGCTGGGCCCCGATACCGTATTCGCCAACGAGCTCCACCACCGCAACGAGCACTCGGTGGAGCTGGCGACGGTCTGGCTCCACCACCTCCTCCGAGGGCGCGCCGTGGCGCTGCTCCCGGTGCTGTGCGGCTCCATGCACCACCTCGTGCGCAACGGCGGGGACCCCGGCGATGACCAGGCCTTCACCTCGTTCCTCACGCTGCTCGCGGAAACGATGAGGCAGCGCCGAACGCTCATCGTGGCCGCGGGAGACCTTGCCCACGTCGGCCCGGTGTTTGGCGACGCCGCCCCTTATGGAAGGCCCGCACGCGACAGGCTCGCATCCGCCGATCGTGAGAGCCTGGCCGCCATCGGCCGCGTGGACCCCGAAGGCTTTTTCTCCACCGTCCGGAGAGACCGCGATGCGCGGCGATATTGCGGCCTAACGCCCATCTACCTGATGTTGAGGCTGCTGGAGACGGCAGGAGCCTCGCAAGGCGATCTCATCGCGTACGATCAGTGCCCCGCCGACGATGAGGGCGGCTCGTTCGTGAGCATTGCCGGCATGGTTTTCAAAGGCGGCGCGAGCTAAAGCAACGGAGACAGTCCGCTCGTCCGCAACGCCCCCCCCAAGCAACCAGAAAGCAGGCGCGTGCCCCCCCCTGTGTATACTGAGGGAGTTCAGCCCAAACAAACGACTCAGTATCGGCAGGTTAGGGGGGCGTCATGGAAGGCAAGGCCCACCTGGAGATTCTCTACTGCGTCTCCTGAGGGTACTTTGCGACGGCCACCTGGATGGCGGCTGAATTCTGGAGCGCATGGGGCGCCAACCTCGCCATCACGCTCACACCCTCGGACGACGGACGCCTTGAGGTGTACTTGGACCGTGAGAAGATCTTTGACCACAAAGCCGAAGGCGGCAAGTACCCCGACCTGGAGCGCGTCCGCGCACTGAAGCAGGTCATCAAGAAGAAGATGGCGGCAGTGGGCGTACGCTAGTGTAGTGCCTCTGAAATTACGTTAGTTTTGGAAGCGGCTCTGGGGAACAATCTCCTCCCCCGTTGAGGGGGAGGATTAAGGTGGGGGTGAGACGTTGCTCCTGATCCAACGTAACGAAGCGTTAGAAGCACTACTCTAGCGCAGCAGCCGCTCCAGAAGCCGGTCATCCGCGCTGACTACCTCCTACAAGTGTCCTTGTAAGGGCTTGCGGGGGGGGGTATCCTGTGAGTACTGTCGGCGGGAAACTACGGGAAAGAAGCCCCGCTCACCCCCTGTTACCGATGCACGCTCAGATGCAACGATTGGCCCGGGTTGGGCCTTCCGGGCGTGTGGCCAAGCGGAATGACTTCCGCGTGAAGCGTCTCGCGGGTCAACTCCAGCACCGCCACGGTGCCCAGCCGCGCGTCCTTGTGATGCGGAAGGACCAGGCTGCCGGGGTTCAGAAGCACCGCGCCGTCCCGGCATTCCAGACGCTCCAGGTGCGTGTGACCACCGATAAGCACGTCCACCTTCACACCGAAGTGGGCCCGCTCCATGTCAGCGATCGGGCGGTCCTCACGCACCAAGCTGTGCACCATCCCGATGCGCCAGCCCTCAAGGTCAATCCTCTGCACAGGCTTCATGCTCGGGTGATCAAAGTTGTCGTTGTTCCCCGTGGCGACCACAATGGGCGCAAACTGCTCCAGCCACTCCAGCACCAGCGGCGAGGTGACATCGCCCGCGTGGAGCACGATATCAACGCTCTTGAAAAAGGCGCTGACCTCCGGCCCCAGATTATCCAGCGTGTTCAGCGGGCCGGGAAGATGGGTGTCTGAGACGATGGCGACGCGCATGAAACGATAATACCCCCTTGCGTCAAACGGCGGCAAGCCTGGTTCGGCCTGGCAGGGTTTTTCAATTCTGCCATGCTGAGCGGAGCGAAGCATCTCTCCTGGCGCCTAAGCTGCGACGTGACGCGCGATGAATCCGGATCTCTGGTGTTCTGTCGGCCCCAGGATGCCTCATACCATCTCTGAAAGAGAGTGGCGGCTACGCAACCATGCCATTCTGATGGAGCGAAGCGACCGAGGAATCTCCCCACGCATCGTCACTCGCCCACGGATCTGTTGAGGTTCCTCGCGGAGTTTACCCTGAGCGAAGCGAACGGGCTCAGAATGGCGGGACAAGAACAGGCGTTTTTAAACGCCACCTTCAAACAGAGTTGGTATTACTTGCCGAGAACTGAAAGACCCTGTTCGGGCTGGCGTCTTCTTGCCGACGCCCGTTGCGCCCCGTCCCTAAATCTGCTACCTTCGGGCACAGCCGATGCGACTCAGAGGGAGGGGAGAGCCTATGGCCAACCAGCGGCGAGAAGCAGCAATCGTCGGCATCCACGAGTACCCCCTGCGCGTCGTCGGACCAGACGTCTCCGCCATGCACATCAAGGTGGAGAGCGCCCGCAAGGCCCTGGAGGACGCCGGCCTCTCCTGGAAGGACGTGGACGCCGTCTACGACGCGGGCGAGGGCGGCCTCGGCGGCCTGGAGATCGCCGACTACTTCGGCTTCCGGCCCACGGTCATCGACACCACCGCTGTGGGCGGCAGCTCCTTTGAGTTCCAAGCTGCCCACGCCTGGCGCGCCATCGCCGCGGGCAAGGCCAAGGTCGCGCTGCTCACCTACGGCTCCACCGCCCACTCCCAGTCCCGCGCCATCGGCACCGGCGGCGCCACCGGCCAGGGCGCGCCCCGGCCCCAGAGCAACATGGAAGACCCCTGGGGCCTCACCCTCATCGCCGGCTACGCCATGGTCAAGCAACGCCACATGTTCCAGTACCACACCACCAACGAGCAGTTCGCCGAGATCTCGGTCGCCACGCGCCTGCACGCCACCCGCAACCCGGAGGCCGTCAAGGCCATGACCGACCTGGCCTTCGTCGGCACGGGCGAGATCAGCATCCAGGACGTGCTTACCTCCCGCATGATCGCCGACCCGCTCCGCCTCCTGGAGTGCTGCATGGTCTCCGACGGCGGCGGCGCGGTCGTCATCGCCTCCCGCGACGTCGCGCGCAACACCAAAAAGCGCCCCGTCTGGATCATCGGCAGCGGCGAGGCCACCAAGTACCCCGAGAACGGCGGCGACATCACCGTCAGCGCCGGCGCCCAGTCCGGCCCCATCGCCTTCGCCGAGGCCGGCGTCCGCCCCGGCGAGATTGACATCGCCATGATCTACGACTCGTTCACCATCACCGTGCTCGCCATCCTGGAGGACATGGACTTCTGCAAGAAGGGCGAGGGCGGCGCCTTCGTCCAGGGCGGGCGCCTCAAGTTCAACTCCGGCAAGAAGCCCGCCCTCAACACCGACGGCGGCGGCCTCTCCTCCAACCACCCGGGCATGCGCGGCATCTTCCTGCTCCTCGAGGCGGCGCGCCAGCTCCGCGGCGAGTCCCACTCCCAGGTGCCCAACGCCCGCCTCGCCGTCGCCACCGGCAACGGAGGCCAGCTCGGCTCCCGTCACTCCACCGGCGCCATCATTCTTGCGAGGGACTAAAAGAACGACCCCCGCCTAAAGGCGGGGGCATATATGCCGCGCCCTTTAGGGCGCGGCAAAAACCCAAACTGTGAGGGACTTACGCCATGACAACCCAACGCGTGCCACGCCCGCAACCGCGGTTCCCCGAGCCGGACACCGAGCCCTTCTGGAAAGCCACCAAGGACCACAAGCTTACCTACCAAAAGTGCAACGACTGCAACACCGTGGTGTTCTACCCGCGACGCCACTGCACCAAGTGCGGCTCCGCCAACCTCGCCTGGCACACCTCCAAAGGCCTCGGCGCCGTGTACACCTTCAGCGTGGTGGTGCAGAACCGCAACCCCTCTTTCCGTGACCTGGGTGCATACGCCGTCGGGTACGTGGACCTGGACGAAGGCTTCCGCATAATGACCAACGTGGTGGGTGTGAAAAACCCCTCCACGGACGTCAAGTGCGGCATGCGCGTCAAGGTAAAGTGGGAAGACCAGCCCGGCGGCGAGATCAGCCTGCCCCTCTTTGAGCCGGCGTAGCAAGGGCCGCAGACGCTCCAGCCGCTAGGTTGGCAGGCCAGGTGCGACACTCCAGGCAACAAGCGCTGAGGACAGATTCAGCGTGATTGTAAGTGCTGCTCTTCGGAGGTTCCACTGAACGGTACTTGAAGGGGAGGACGGAATGGCACAAAGTCGGCCAAACCCAGATGAAGCACAACTTTCCGCTGCTATAACACACACCGCAGAACGCCTTGCTTCTGGAGCTAGCGTTGACTCCATAGCCGACGATTTAAGCAAGAGATTGCCAAACATTAAGCGGTCGGAGATTAAGGAATTTGTTGAGAGAATAAGAGAACGTCTCATAGATGATTTGAAAATTCACCACAGGGTCGTGCGGCACTGCGTGGAAAACATACCAAGCAAATGGTGTGGGGCACCATTATCCTGGGCGCCGGGGGAATCCTGACACTCGTCACGTATAACGCCGCCCAAAGCGGCGGGGCGTACTTTATCTTCTGGGGCGCGATGTTGGTGGGTGGCATGTCACTTCTTAGAGGTCTTTGGGGGTGGTTTGCTAACCAAGACTAACGCGTTACTCAACAAGCTGGTGACCTACTGCCACCCGCTTGTTCGTTTCAACGGTCAACGTTACCTTGACACTCTTAGGCGTTTGTGCGTGCGCCACCTGCCCCGGTTTCGAGCGGGCAGTAGTGCGGAATTGGCAGTAGAGGGCATAAGTAGGTATCTGCAATTATCCCGAGCTTTCTTGGGGCCCAACTCCAACGCCTAGCAAGGGGCTGACTAGCGTGCCAGCACCGTCCGCAGCAGCGCCAGCCGTATGTACAGCCCGTTGCGCATCTGCTGCCAGTAGAACGCCCGCCGGTCGCTGTCCACCTCCGGGCTGATGCCGTCCACGCGCGGGAACGGGTGCATGATGATCGCCCGCTTGCGCATCAGGCCAAGCAGGCGCTCGTCAACCCGGAACGCCCGGTGCTCGGCCTCCGCGGCCTGCGCCGTCGCGCCCGCCGCGGCCCTCGGCAGGTCCGTCTGTCTCGTCCACGGTGTCCAACCGCGTAACTCCTAAGCCGGCAAAAACAAGAAGGGTGCAGGTACGCTGCACCCTTCTTGTCCATCGCTCGGTCGAGTCCAGGAATTTTAGAATTAAGCGGCCTTGCGCGGGCGCTTCGACGCCGGAGCGGTGGTTGCCGCGGCCGTCTCGGCCGCCGATGCGGATGAACGGGCCAGCGTGGCCTGCACGTCCTCTAGGCGCTCTTCCATGTCCTCCAGGCGCTGCTCTATCGCCTTGAGCTGCTCGGCAACGGCCAGCACCTGCTTCCGAGACGGGATGTTCAACGTGCGCAGCGTCTCCTCCATCTGCGGCTCAATCGCCTTGCGGAGCGAGCCCTGCGCCGCCAGGTTTTGCGCCAGCAACTGGCCCATGGCCGTGGAGTAGTCCTGCCCGCCCATCATGTCTGCAAACGTCTTGGTCCACATCTCCAGCGACTCGTCCATGAACTTTCGGAGCGACTCAGGGTCCGTCGGCGCGACCTGCTGCTTGAACGCGCCTGAGAACGCCTTGAGCCACACCTCGGACATCTGCCGGTACCCCTCAAGAGGGTCGGCCTCAGGACGCTTGCTGTACAAGTTCGCCCACATCTGGGCCGTGTCGGTCGCCGACTTCTGCCATTGCTGGAACAGGTCGGTCATACCCTTGGAATCCATGGCCATCCGTTACCCCCTCGAACTCGCCGTATGTGGCGTGCGAACCGCCAGCCACTCGCTCAACTGAGGAAACAGTACGCGAGACGCTCTCCGGCCCGCGAACACCGAGATGTGGCCGCCCGGAAGCTCCACGTATTCCTTGTCTGTGCTGGAGACGACGTCCATGAGCGCTTTGACCGATGACGCGGGCGCAATGTGGTCCTGCGCCGCCCCGACAACCAGGATCGGCAGCGTGACCGCTTTGGGGTCAACCAACTTGCCGGCGACGCGGAACTGCCCTTTGATGAGCAGATTGTCACGGTACAGGTCGCGCGCAAGCTGCCGGAAGAACTGCCCCGGCATCTGGATGTAGTCGTTGGCCCAGTCGTTGAGCGCCTGGAAGGTGGGCAGATATGCCTCATTCTCCAGGTTCCACATGAGGTTGGTGTAGGTCATCACGTCACCAAGCGGCCTCAGCAGTTTGAAGCCCAGCCCCATGGCGCTGGTGGGGACGCCGCCCCAGGTGTTGACCAGCGTCTCGGCCGGGAAGGCGGCGCTGCCCACCCACGACTTAAACATGCCGCCCTTGTCAAAGTCTATCGGGCCCACCATCGACACCAGGTTGCGCACCGGCGCGTCCGGCGTCAGCGCCAGGTAGCTGGCGGTTATGGGCACGCCCAAGCACACCGCCACGATGCTGAGTTTCTCGGCGCCGGTCAGCGACAGGGTCTTCCTGACGGCTCTTGGGAGAAAGTCCAGCGACGTTTGCTCAAAGCCGACGTCCGCGTCCTCGTCACCCGCCTCGCCCCAGTCCAGCAGGTAGGTGTCGTAGCCGGAAAGGCACATCGCCCGGATGAAGCTGCTGTCGGGCAGCAAGTCAAGGGCGTACGGCTTGCTGATCCCGATCCAGGGGACAACGAGCAGCGGCTCAGGTTGCACTCGCTCTGCCATGGGGAAGTAGTGGTACAGACGGACCTTGCGCTTGCTCCACACCAGCTCTCTTGGCGTGCTCGCAACGTCCCTGCGGAAATCGCCCCGAGCCAACTGGGCCACGTGTCCAGCGCGGCGCGCGGCCCGTTCTTGCTCATCACGGACAGCGTCCATAGGGGATTCTTTCTGGTTGGGCGTGGTCATCGGTGGAGCCTCCTCATGCCGTCCCGGAGCCGCCGCACAACCTGGGGCCCGCGCGCGGCGGTGGTTTCATCAAAGGCAGTCTACTACGGATAGGAATTACGCAGTTGCCCCTCAGCCCATGATCATCGCCGCCATTCTAAGGGAGCGAAGCGACCGAGGAATCTCCCCACGTTTCGTTACCCGCCCAGATACTTCGGGGGGATTCTTCGCGGAGTTTACTCTGAGCGAAGCAAACGGGCTCAGAATGGCGAGGATACGGTTGTTCCCTCAGGTCTGATGTCTTCAACTGCGTAAGTTCTATACGGATAGGACAAGCTGCCCGGTCCCCTCACAGGTTCAGGGCAGCTTGTCCTTGCGCCAAGGAGCGTTATGCCTGGGGGAGCGAAAGCGCCTTGAACCAGAACTTGACACCGGCCTCGGCCAACTGCTGCTGGCTGCGGACGAGCTTCGTCCAGGCCTCAAACTGGACGGCGCTGGCGGCGATCACCGCGCTCTGGACCTCGTCAATGGCCTCGAGGGGCACCTGGGGCGCCTGGAACACCTGGAAGTCGGTTGCGGTAGTCATATCTCTCCTTCCTTACTCTGCCTTGGGCGTGAACAACTCGTTCAGAGCCTTCACCTGGGCGAAGGAGAACCGAACGCTCGTCTCAAACGCTTGCTGATATCCCTTGCCAACCGTCACCAGCGCGTCCGTGATCTGCTGGTTGGCCGTCAAGAGCTGCCGATGGTAGTCCTCCACAACGTTGGGGATCTCCACGTGACCATTACTAGCTGCCATGTCGCCCTCCTTATGCCTTGCCCTTCGGGGCATTGCCTTTACCTCCCCGCTGCAGGTCCATCATGGACTTGAGTGCGCCCGAGTACATGTTCATGAACGCCGAGGTCATCAGCGTGTACCCTTGCAGCGCCTGTGCCCACGTGCCCAAAAAGTCCTCGCCAGCCTTCGTCAACTGGTACACGCGGCGGGCCGGGCCGAACGACGCCACATCCCAGGTCGACAGCACCAGCCCCCGGCGTTCCAGGCTGCGGAGCTGCCGGTAGATGCGCGTGTGGTCAATCCCCACGAAGCCTAGCTTGTTCAGCGCGTCCGCCAGCGCGTAACCATGACCGCCCCACGTCCGCAGAAGCAGGAGCAGCCACGCCTCAAGAAAGGTCTTGGGCATGTCGCTCATCGGGAACGAGCCGGCGCCGGGCGCCTCCTGCTCCGAGGAGCTTGCCGAGGGTTGTCGCTTTCTTCGTTGTTCAGTCATCACGTAAGTGATAATAGCACATAGATGAAAGCGTGTCAAGGGTCTTGGACCGGGCCATGATACCAGCTCTGTGAAAAAGTAGCTCCGCCGCAACCATGCCATTCTGAGGGAGTGGAGCGACCGAGGAATCCCCCAACGTATCGTCACCCGCCCACGGATCGGTGGAGATTCTTCGCGAAGTTTACCCTGGGCGAAGCGAATGGGCTCAGAATGGCGGGGGACGGCCAGGCGTGTTTTATGAACTCCACCTTCATTCAAATTTGGTATGAAACACGAAGTTCGCAAACCCCAAAAGGCCTCCGCTACCTGAACGGACGAGGTCGCCACGCCCACTGGGAGGATGCCTGGCCCTCTCGCCGCCGGTCGCTGTACTTCGGCCTCGGCTGAGAGCTAATCACCCCTCCCCATTCAGGGGAGGGGTCGGGGGAGAGGTCAGACGTGCCGAGGCGACGCGCGATTCGACCCTCGGACTCAGCACACTTTGGGATGACCTCGCCTAATGCTGTGTTACCGCATCACACGAACGGGTCCTTCGCCTGCACCCGAGTGCATAGTAACCGAGGCGTCGCGCGGCAAAACGCAGCGGCGGCCCGCTTTCGCGGGCCGCCGCTAACCAGAGCTCGGAAACCAACCCGACTAGAAGTCGCCGCCGTGCGGCGCACCCGCGGCCATCGCCGGCACCCTCTCCGGGATGTCGCTCACCAGCGACTCCGTGGTCAGGATCATCCCCGCCACGCTCACCGCGTTTTCAAGCGCCGAGCGCGTTACCTTGGCAGGGTCAATGATCCCCTGCTGGAACATGTGACCGTACTCCATGGTATCCGCGTTGAAGGCGTAGTCGTCCCGGTGCTTGCGCACCTCTTCCAGGACCACTTCGCCCGGGTACCCGGCGTTCTCTACGATCGTCCTCATAGGCACTTCAAGCGCGTCCCGCAGAATCATGACGCCGGTGCGCTCATCGCCTTCCATCGTCTTGGCTAGCTTATCCAATGCGGCCTGGGCGCGGACCAGCGCGACGCCGCCGCCCGCGATGACCCCTTCCTCAACCGCGGCGCGGGTCGCGGAAAGGGCGTCCTCCACGCGGTTCTTCCGCTCCTTCAACTCCACCTCGGTGGCCCCGCCGACCTTGATGATAGCCACGCCGCCCGCCAGCTTCGCCAGGCGCTCCTGCAGCTTCTCCCGGTCGTAGTCCGACGTGCTCTCGTCAACCTGCGCGCGGATCTGCTTCATCCTGCCCTGGATCGCCTCATCCGAGCCGCGGCCTTCCACAATCGTCGTGTTGTCCTTGTCCGCAACCACGCGGCGCGCCCGGCCCAGGTCCTGCGGCGTCACCGAGTCAAGCTTGCGACCCACCTCTTCGCTGATGACCTGCCCGCCCGTCAGCGTGGCGATGTCATCCAGCATGTGCTTCCGTCGGTCGCCAAACCCCGGCGCCTTCACCGACAGGCAATTGAGCACGCCCCGCAGCTTGTTCACCACCAGCGTCGCCAGCGCCTCGCCATCAATGTCTTCCGCGATGATGACCACGTTCTTGGTCACCGGCAGAATGCGCTCCAGCGCGGGCAAAATGTCGTTGACGGCACTGATCTTCTTATCCGTGATCAGAATGTAGGGGTCCTCAACGACCGCCTCCATCCGCTCCGGGCTGGAGATGAAGTACGGGCTCACGTAGCCGCGGTCAAACTGCATGCCCTCAACGTACTCAACCTCGTCGCTGAGGCTCTTGGACTCTTCTACCGTGATGACGCCATCCTTGCCCACCTTCTCCATGACCTCGGCGATCAGGTCGCCGATCTTGTTCTCGTGCGCGGAGAGCGACGCTACCTGGGCGATCTGCGCCTTGCCCTCAACCGGCTTGGCCATGCGCTTCAACTCGTCGCGCACAACACCAACGGCCTTCTCCAGGCCCCGCTTCAGGACCATGGGATCGGCGCCCGCGGCCACGTTCTTGAACCCGTTGTGGACGATGGCCTGGGTGAGCACCACGGACGTCGTGGTGCCGTCGCCTGCCACATCATTGGTCTTGCTCGCCGCGTCCTTGATCAGCTGAGCACCCATGTTCTCCACGGGATCCTTCAGCTCAATCTCTTTCGCAATCGTCACGCCGTCGCTGCAGACCTGCGGCGGCCCGAACTTTTTGTCCAGAATGACGTTTCTGCCCCTCGGCCCAAGGGTGACCTTCACCGTGTCCGCCAGCGCGTCCAGCCCAATCCGCAGCTTCCTGCGTGCCTCATCGCCGTAAGTAAGTTGTTTCGCCACAGTCCGCTTCTCCTTTCCTCGTTCAGCCTGGTTAAGGTTTAGTGTCCGACAATCTTCGCTAGGATGTCGCGCTCACTCAGCAGCAGAAGGTCCGCTCCATCCTCTTTCAGCTCGGTGCCGCCGTATTTGGCGTACAACACCCGGTCGCCGGCCTTGACCTCCATGGCGAACCGTTTGCCTTCTTCGGTCAGCCTGCCTGGGCCAACCGCCACAACCTCGCCCTCCTGGGGACGCTCCTTGGCCGTATCAGGCAAGACCAGCCCACTTTTTGTCTTCTCTTCCGCCTTCACCGGCTTCACCAGCAGGCGGTCACCAAGTGGCCTAAACGCGCGAGCCAATGTCTCCACTCCTCTCATGCTTGACGCTGTATGAAACCTTCTGTCTGTTAGCAGTCTCATACTCCGACTGCTAACGAAGGTTAGCAAACCACCCCTCTCAGTGTCAAGGGGCGGATGCTGCCGTCACCACGCCATCGCCAAGGCGGCAATGCGCGTTTCGCGCTCTTCTCTCCACATGCTTAGCCCCATAACCATGTCCAGTGGCCTCCCGTGCAATGAAACTTGGCCCTTCGCAGGGTCTTTCGGGTGTCCGGAGCACCGACGCAGTCCTGTCATTCTGAGAGCCTCTGAACAAATGCCAACATTCGCGTCGCCGCTCCGATGATGGAGTCTCTCCCGGTGCCTGCCCTCGAGCGCAGTGAAGGGTCGGGGAGAGATTGAGAGCCTGCCCCGAGTGTAGCCGAGGGGGAGAGTTGGGTGGTGAGGCGGGCAGGGACGGGTGGGCGTCCCCCAGGTTGGCTTATGGACACCGGAGGCCGACGCAAGGGCCAAAGGCTCGAAAGACCCTACCCGCTTGACAACCAATACCCAACCCTTACGAAATGTGCTATCCTCTCTTTTCTGGCGCGGGGTTCGCACCATATCCTATCGTCGGAGTCGGCACTCGCATGCATCTCACCGTGGACGGGTACACCGGCGAGGTTGAGCAACTCAAGGACCCGGAGTTCGTCCGCCTGTTCCTCCGCGACTTCCCGGCATCCATCGGCATGACCCGCATCACCGAGCCGGTCGTGTTCGCCTACCATGCCCCCAAGTTTGAAGACTGGGGCGTCACCGGCGTCGTCGTCATCGCCGAGAGCCACATCAGCGTCCACACCTTCCCCGAGCGGAACCTTGTCTACCTGGACGTCTTCTCCTGCATGCCCTTTGACGCCGACATGGTGCTCAAACGCCTCACCGCGCACTTTGCCCTCTATCGCGCCGTCCCCCATCGGATTGAGCGCGGCCTTGAGTTCTTCAACGAAGAATACGCGCGTGAGGCAGCTGCCAGGCCCCGGGTAGCCCGGCCCGCTTAGGCTGTACCGTGCCGCCAGGACTCCCCAGACATGCCTTCACCCCGTCCAACTTCCTCGCCTTGGGCCCCGAGCAATCAGGACTTGAGACCTCAAAAGTCGTCGTCCTGCCCGTGCCCTACGACGCCGCCACCTCCTTCCGCAGCGGCGCTCGCGACGGCCCTCGCGCCATCATTGAGGCGTCGCGACACCTTGAGGACTTCGACACCGAGCTGCAACGCGAGCCCTGCGACGCCGGCATCCACACCCTCCACGAACTGGAGCCGACGGCGGCGGGACCCGGGGCCATGGCCGGCCTGGTGACGCAGGCCATGGCCCCCCTTGTCCAGCAGCGCAAGCTCGTCGCACTCCTCGGCGGCGACCACTCGCTCACCCCAGGCGCCGTGACGGCCTACCGCGCCGCCTTCCCCGACCTTTCGGTGCTCTACCTGGACGCACACGCCGACCTCCGCGACACCTACCAGGGCAGCCGCTTCAGCCACGCCTGCGCCGCCCGCCGCGTGCTGGAGCAATGCCCCACCACCATCGTTGGCGTCCGGAGCATCGCTCAGGAGGAGTGGCGATTCATCAACGAACAGCGCCTGCCGGTGTTCCAGTGGCCCGCGGCCGCCAGCGCCGGTCTCGCCGAGCATGTCCTCACCACACTAACGCCTCACGTCTACGTGAGCCTTGACCTGGACGTGCTCGACCCTTCCCTCATGCCTGCCGTGGGCACGCCCGAGCCGGGCGGCATGTCGTGGGAGCAGGTCCTTACCCTCCTGCGAGTCGTTTCGTCACAGAGGACCATCGTCGGCTTTGATATCATGGAGCTGGCCCCGGCCCTTGGTCCGCCCAGCTGCGCGTACATCGCCGCCAAGCTCGCGTACAAGCTCATGGGCTACGCGCTGTTTCCCTCGTAGCTCCTCCTACACCTGAGCGGAAGGGGCAATGAGGTTCTTGGTGTGAACGATTTCGGACGTCACCCCATCGCCATTCTGAGCGGAGCGAGGAATCTCTCCCGGCCTCGCCATGCAACGCGCGGCCGCCGTAGGAGCACACACATTACCGCCGCGACCCCAACCCCCAGCCCTGAGCGAAGCGAATGGCGAAGGAGCTCCCCTGGCGTAGTGCAAGCCCAACGTGGCGTCTTTAGCGATAGTATGGGTTCTGTTTATTGACTCCTCGCGCGCCTGGTCACGTTCCCCATCTCCGCCATGCGGAGATGGGTTTAGGGGTGAGGTAGCTGGTGAGATTCGCCAACGGCTTCCGTCTCGGCAGGGTGATGGGCATCCCCATCATCATCAACCCGAGCTGGTTCCTCATCTTCGCCCTCGTCATTGTCGCGCTCAGCAGCCAGTTCAGCAGACAGTACCCTTCCTGGACGGCCTGGGAGTACTGGGGCATCGCCCTCATAACCAGCCTGCTCTTCTTCGCCTCCGTCCTCGCCCACGAGCTTTGTCACAGCGTGGTGGCCGTCCGCAAAGGCATCCCCGTCCGAGGCATCACGCTCTTCATGCTCGGCGGAGTCTCCCAGATCAGCCGCGAAGCCAGCCGGCCCGGAACCGAGCTCCTCATCGCCATCGTCGGCCCCCTCAGCAGCCTGGCCCTCGGCGGCATCTTCGTGGGACTAACGCTCTTGGTCGGCTCGTCCAACGCCCACCTCCACGGCGTGCTGGCGTATCTCGGCGTGACCAACCTTTCGCTGGGAGTCTTCAACCTGGCGCCCGCGTTCCCCCTAGACGGCGGCCGCGTCCTCCGCGCCCTGCTCTGGCAGGCGACCAACCGCTTTGACCGGGCCACCCTCATCGCAGGACGCGTCAGCCAGTCGCTCGCCGGCGCGTTGATCCTTGGTGGAATCGCGTTCGCCCTTGTCTTCCGCCCATTCAGTCCCTTCACCGGCCTCTGGGCCGCGCTCATCGGCTGGTTCATCTTCGGGTCGGCCACGTCCAGCCTCCGCCAGCAGCGCCAGGACCAAGTCCTGCGCTCGCTTCGCGCCCAAGACGTCATGGCCCCCACCGGTCCGGCGGTCCCATCCGACACCACGGTGCTACGGGCGATGGAGCTGCTCCTGCTCCCTCCGTCTCAGCCATGCCTGCTGGTGACCTCAGGCTCCACGGTGCTAGGCATCCTGACCTTTAACGCCCTGCGCAAGGCGACAAAAGAGCAACGCGCCGCCGCCGCCATCAGTTCGCTCACAACGCCGTTGCACCGGCTCCGCACGATGGCGCCGGGCGATACCGCCGCCCAAGCCGTAGAGCTGCTCCAGGGCGCGCCCGAGGGCATCATCCTTGTTGCGGAAGGTCCCAACGTGCTCGGCGCAATCACCGAGGAGACCGTCAGCCAGCGCACCCGCACCATGCAAAGGCTCGGAATCACAGGGCGGTAAGATCTCCGCCCGGACGAGCCTAGCAGGGTGCGGAAAAACTCTTGGCCAAAGTTACTGTTGATACGGGCATGATGGAAAGCACCATGAAAGGCCGACGGTGCGACGATTTGTGATTTTTCATAGGCCACATTACTATGATATACGTGAGCGCCAACGGAGCTATAAAGCACCGGTCCAGCGGGTACCCACTTTATCAGCACCCTGCTAGGGGCGTTGAGTTATACCAGAGCAGTCCAAAAACTCCTTCTCCCCTGTGAGAGAAGGCTATACCATCTCTGAAAGAGAGCCGTGGCTACGCAACCATGCCATTCTGAGGGAGCGAAGCGACCGAGGAATCTCCCGACGTATCGTCACTCGCCCACGGATCTGTGGAGATTCCTCGCTGAGTTTACCCTTGAGCGGAGCGAAGGGCTCAGAATGGCGGGCGAAAGACAGGCGTTTTTTAACGCCACCTTCAACCAGAGTTGGTATAGTACCAAATCTGCGTCAAGTTGGCGGTTGTTGATGTTGTCGCCCTGCAAACCTCACCCCAGGTCTTCACCGCGCCACGTGGCTGAGAGCGCCCCCCTCTCCGACTCGGGAAGGGGAAGGGGAAGGGGAGAGGTCAGACTTGCCGAGGCAATGCGCCATTCGCTCTTCGACTGCGCGCATTCTGGAATGGTCGCCTGAAACCGGTGGCCCCAACGCATCCCTCCGGCCGCTCACCATCGTTCCCCCGCCTTTCCTCACTTTCCCCATGCTATACTTGCGAGTATCCGCCACGTCCCGCGAGGATCAGAAGGGGATGCCGATGACCCAGCCCGCCAGAATGGTGTATACAGATCACGCAGCCACCACGCCCGTCTGCCCGGAGGCGCTCCAGGCCATGCTCCCCTACTTCAGCACCCTCTACGGCAACGCCTCCAGCATCTACACCCTCGCCCAGGAGTCCCGCAAGGCCGTCGACACCGCCAGGGAAAAGGTCGCCCGCGTCCTCAACTGCCGCCCCAGCGAGGTCATCTTCACCAGCGGCGGCACCGAGTCCGACAACGCCGCCGTCAAGGGCGGCGCGCTCGCCCTCAAGCAGACCGGCAATCACATCATCACCTCCGCCGTCGAGCACCACGCCGTCCTCCACGCCTGCCAGCAGATGGAGCAGTTCGGCTTCGCCACCACCGTCGTCTCGGTGGACAAGAGCGGCCTGGTTGACCCGGACGCCGTCGCCCGCGCCGTCACCGGCCAGACCGTCCTGGTCAGCGTCATGCTCGCCAACAACGAGATCGGCACGATCCAGCCCGTCGAGGAGATCGCCGCGCTCGTCAAAGCCGAGGCAAAACGCCAGGGCCGCACCATCATCGTGCACACGGACGCGGTACAGGCGGCGGGCTACCTGTCGCTGGACGTGCGAAAGCTCGGCGTCGACATGCTCAGCCTCTCCGCCCACAAGTTCGGCGGGCCAAAAGGCGTCGGCATCCTCTACATGCGCCGAGGCGTCCCGTTCTTCCCGCTCATCGTCGGCGGCGGCCAGGAGCGCGAGCGCCGCTCCGGCACCGAGAACGTCCCCGGCATCGTCGGCGCCGCCGAAGCCCTCGTCCTCGCCGACAAAGATCGCGATGCAGCCAGCCGCCACGTAGCAAAGCTCCGCGACCAGCTCATCGCGGGCATCCAAGCGCGCATCCCCAACGTATTGCTCAATGGCCACCCTGAAAAGAGGCTGCCCAACAACGTGAACGTCTCGTTCCCCGGCATAGAAGGCGAGCCCGTCCTCCTCGGGCTCGACCTCAAGGGCGTCTTCGCCTCAAGCGGCAGCGCCTGCTCCACCGCCTCCCTTGAGCCCTCCCACGTCCTCACCGCCATCGGCAGGCCGGCCGACGTCGCCCGTGGGAGCCTGCGATTCACCCTCGGCCACGAAAACTCCGAGGAGGACGTCCAGTACATCCTCCAAGTGCTTCCCGACCTCGTCCAGAAGCTGCGGGGGATGCCCTCCCTCGCGGCGCACCGCTAGGCCAGGCTGCGCCAGCGTGAGAGCTTCGCCTCCCTCCCCTCATGCCCTGGACGACCCAAGCTCCGTGCGCGCCCTCCAACGAGCGAAGCGTATTGTGCGAAGCGCCGCGCTGCCGGTCGTCCTGGCCGCCCTCAGCCTGCTCATCGCAAGCTGCCTCATAGACGTTGAGCGGGGCAGGTACGTTCAGGGCCGCACCCTCGCGGTCGGCGTGACCCAAATCCGCAAACTGCCCGAGGTCGGCTACTCCAGCGGTGACCGGACGGTCCACTACGTCATTCGTCCCAAAGACCCCCAGGCCAACACCCTGGCGGTCGCCAGCGTCACGGTCAGCAACTCCCGCTCCGCCAGAGTCCTGATGTTTGTTGACACCTCGTCCGCCTACGTGGACGACGACCAAAACAAGCGCTACCAGGTGCTCAACCCTTTCACCGACCGCGGGGAGGCCTCAAACGCGGTCAAGGACGAAAACCTCTACTCCCCCTTCCTGTGGGACACCATCCAACTTGACCAGGACACCAAGATCGTTGGCTGGATGGTCTTTGAGATCCCCAAGGACCGTGAGGTGCTGCGATTCGGATGGCAGCAGGGCGAAAACATTGTCGTCCGCTTCACCGAGCCCTAATCCTAAAGTCAGTCACCTGTGTACTCTCTACAAAAGACATCCCCTGACCACTTCCCACCCTTCTCCCTGCACGGGAATCTCGCCTTCCCCTTTAGGGAAGGGGCCGGGGGGGGCAGGTCGGCGGGGCCGGGAGTTAGAGCCTGCCCTTGAGCGGAGCGAAGGGTCGGCGGGGCCGAGGGGGGTAGGTCGGCCAAGATGCCCGATGACACACAACGAGACCCGGCGTCACTTGTGATACAATGCGCACTCTGCGGCAATGGCCGCCCAAGGCGTGCCAACCGGAGGCCCCATGGCGACCAACCCTCAGGCGATGATAGAAGCCCGTGAGCTCACCAAGTACTACGGTGACTTCGTTGGCGTGGAAAACGTGAGCTTCACCATCCACAAAGGCGAGGTGGTCGGCCTGCTCGGGCCGAACGGGTCCGGCAAGACCACCACCATGCGCATGCTCACCGGCTTCATGCCGCCCACAAGCGGCGTCTGCCGCATCGCCGGCCACGACGTCCTCGCCGACTCGCTGGACGCCCGCCGCGCCATCGGCTACCTGCCGGAGACCGTGCCCCTCTACACCGACATGACCGTGGAGGACTACCTGGAGTTCATGGGCAGCATCCGCGGCCTTGACCGCGACTACCTCTCCCGCCGCATCAACCAGGTCGTGGACCTCTGCCGCCTCGGCACGTACCGCAAGAGCCACATCGCCAAGCTCTCCAAGGGCTACCGCCAGCGCGTCGGCATAGCCCAGGCCATCCTCCACGAGCCCCAGGTGCTCATCATGGACGAGCCCACCATCGGCATTGACCCCATCCAGGTCGTCGAGACGCGCCAGCTCATCAAGACGCTGGGCGAGGACCACACCATCCTTCTGAGCACCCACATCCTGCCCGAAGTCAGCCTCATCTGCCAGCGAGTCCTCATCATCCACGACGGCGCGCTCGTCGCCGAAGACACGCCCGCCAACCTGGCCCACCGGCTCCGCGCAAGCGATAGGGTGGAAGCGGAGATCCGAGGCCCCGGCGCCGCCGTCATGACCGCGCTGCGCGCCATCCCTGGCGTCACCAACGTCACCCGCACCGGCGAGGGCGATATCGCCACCTACAACGTCGACTTCCGAGGCGATGCCGACCCCCGCGAAGCCATCGGCAAGCTGGTGATAGGCAACAACTGGGGCCTCCGCAAACTCAACCCACTCTCCATGAGCCTGGAGGAAATCTTCCTCCGCCTCACGTTGAGCGAGGAGGGCTAGTGTTTCACAATATCCTCGCCATCTCCTGGAAAGAGACCAAGGTCTACTTCAGCACCCCGGCCGCCTACATCATTGCCACCGTGTTCCTGGCGCTCACGGGCTATTTCTTTGTCCAGAGCATCAGCGTGGCGCTGCCGGAAGCGTCCCTGCGGCAATGGGCCATCGCGTCAACCGCCGTATTCACCCTCTGGGCGCCGGTGTTGACCATGCGCCTGCTGGCAGAAGAGCAGAAGCTCGGCACCCTTGAACTCCTCATGACCTCCCCCGTGCGTGACACCGAGATCGTCCTCGGCAAATACCTGGCAACGCTCATCGTCCTCGTCAGCACCCTCATGATCACGCTGTTCTACGTCATCCTCCTCAATTGGTTTGGCGACCCGGACATGGGCCCGATGTTCGTGGGCTACCTCGGCCTGCTGCTCTTCGGCGCGGCCACCCTCTCCATCGGGCTTTTCGCCTCGTCGCTCTCCCCCAATCAGATCGTCAGCGCGGTCATCGGCTTCGGCGTGCTCCTCATGCTGACCCTCATCGGCCAGGCGGCGCCGCTCACCGAAGGCGTCACGGCCCAGGTGCTCTCCCAGATCTCCATCACCAACCACTTCCAGGACTTCGCCCGAGGTATCATCGACACCCACAGCGTCGTCTATTTTGTGGTGCTCACCGTGCTCATGCTGTTCCTGACCTCCCGTAACCTTGAATCGCGGCGGTGGCGATAGCATGGCTCGACCACGCGGACAATCCCCCAGAGCGCCGCTCCCGCCGCAGACGGCGTGGGCGCGGCTCCAGCGCATCGCCCGCGACCTGGCGGTACTGGTCGCCATCCTTGGCGGCTTCGCCGTCATCGGCGGCGGCGTCATCTTCATCAGCATCGCCGAGCTCCGCAGCTTTGCCCTCGGCACCGTGGGCGTCGGCGCCATCCTGCTCCTCCTCGCTCTGGCATCCACCTTTGTGCAAGTGCGCCGCGCGCTCGTTGGCAGGCGAGGACGCTACAGCGCCAACGCCATCGTCATCGTCATCACCTTCACCGCAATCACCATTCTGGTCAGCCTCATCAGCTTCCTCAACCCCACCCGCCTGGACGTCACCGCCACCAAGCAGTTCACCCTCGCCCCTCAGACCCTCAAGGTACTCGCCGATCTCAAAGAGCCGGTCAAGGCCACCGCCTTCTTCGTCCCAGACCTGTCACGAGAGGCCGCCGACCGTCAACGCTCCGACGACTTTCTCTTTGAGTTCGGCAGGCGCTCAAACGGCAAGTTCACCTACGTCTTCGTCGACCCCGAGGCCGAGCCTGCCAAACCCCGTCAAATGGGCATCAGCGACTTCCCCAGTATCGTGTTTGAGAGCCAGACCTCCACTCGCCGCCAAGTCGTCAAAGTGCCGCCTGTCACCGAACAGGACTTCGCCAGCGCGCTCATCACCATCACCGATCCCGCCAGGCAGAAGGCCGTCTATTTCCTCACCGGCCACGGCGAGAAGGACATCGCCGACACCGCGGAGAACAGCTTCGCCTTCGGCCTCGCCAGCCGCGGCATCGTCGGCGACAACTACCAGATCCGGACCGTCAACCTGTTCAAGGACAAGGCAATGCCCAACGACGTCGCCGTCCTCGTCGTCGCCGGCCCCCAGCGCGACATGCTCACCGACGAAGTTCCTGTCTTGACCGACTGGCTGGAAAAAGGCGGGCGGGCCGTGTTCCTGCTGGACCCTGACGCCCCCAAGAGCTTCAAGCAAGTCCTGATGAAATGGGGGGTCCGCGTCCTGCCCGGCACCATCGTGGACGAGGGGAGCTCCGTTTCAGGCGACCCCCGGACCATTCTAGTCCAGCGAGCGCAATACCCGCCCGCTGAAATCACCGCGCCCTTGGATGCCACCTTCTTCCCCCTCGCCGCCGCGCTGGATATCCCCGACGAGTACAAGAAGGACCCCCGAAAGCAGCCTCCCTGGGTCACCTACAGCCCGCTTATCCCTAGCAGCCTCAGAAGCTGGGTCACCGAGGACGCCTCTCGGAATACGTTCCGGGAAGAAAAGGATGTCAGCGGGCCCGCAGCCCTGGGCCTCATCGTGACCGCGTTCTCCACGTTGGACAAGGAGCCTTCGCCCCCCGCCGAGGGGACCGCGCCAACGCCAACCAGGCTTGTGCTCATTGGCGACTCCGACTTCGCTTCCAACAAGTACTTCCACGCCTACAGCAACGGCGACCTGCTCGTCAACTCGGTCAACTGGCTCGCGCAGGACTTTTCACTCATCTCCATCCGGCCAAAACCAACGGTGTTCCGTCAGCTCGTCCTCACACGGTCACAGTTTGATTTCATTCGCTACGCAAGCTGGTTCTTCCTCCCAGGCCTCATCGCCTTGGGAGGCATCTTCGCCTGGTGGCAGCGCCGCTAAACTGGTTACACTCCTTCCCTCGTAGGGAAGGGGCCGGGGGTTAGGTCTCACCGACATGAACATCCGAACCACCTTTGTCATGGTCATGTTCCTGTCCGTCGTCGCCGGATTTTTCCTGCTGGCGGACTTCCGTGGCTCCGCCGCATCCGAACCCTCCGCGCCGTGGTTCTACACCGCCAACATGGAGGACATCCGGAGGATCACGTTCACAACCCCCAACGGCTCCATCGGGTTCTACCAGCAGGTGGACATAGGCGCAGACCCCACGTGGCGCTTTAACGACGAGTTCGGTATGCCGCTTGACCTGGGCCGCTGGGGCGGCATCACCCTGCTGCTCAGCGGCCCCCAGTCCCGTCGCGCCCTCCTCCGCGACCTGAAAGACGAAGACCGCACCCGCTACGGCGTCGACAAGCCGCGGCTTTCGGTGGATGTCCGTCTGACGGGCGAACGTGAAGTCAAAGTCCACCTGGGCGATAGGACTCCCGACAACCTCAACTACTACATCACCCAAGAAGACAACCCCGGCCTCTACCTCATAGACGGCACCTGGGGCGACGTCCTCGCCAAAATGACCAACGACCCTCCCTACCCGCCCTGGTTCTACAAGATAGATGGCACGAAAGTCCTCTTCTTCACGGTCAAGCATGGTGACGCGGCAGTCTCCTTTCTGCGCGATCGGTTTATCGGCGAGCCGGACCGCTGGCGCTTCTCCGGCAAAGACGCCCAAGCAGTGGACACCAAGCGGTGGGCCGCCCAGGTTCTGCCAATCCTGGGCGGCCCCAAAGCCCTCAAGCTGATCCAGAAAGGCATCACGAACCCCGCTGAGTTCGGCCTGGACAGTCCCCCCACCGTCTTCCGCGTGGAATACGAGCCGCCCTTTGAGCCACAGCAAGACGACCCCGACCCCGAGGTGCGCCGCATTCTGGAAATCCAGGTCGGCAAGATGCTGCCGGACGGCTCGGGCTACTACGCGCAGGCCAAGGGCCGCGACTACAAGGACCAGCCGGAAACGGTCCAGGACTACGTGTTCTTCGTAGACAAGGCCTGGGTGGAGACCATGTCTGCCCTGGTGACAGACCCGCCCAACCCTCCTGCCGTCGCCCCCTAGCACCCCCCTGTCCCACCGTCCTGCCATGTAGGGGCGACCCGTGGGGTCGCCCCTCTTCGTCATTCCACGACTCCCACCCTGTCATTCCACGCACCCGCCCTGTCATTCCGCGCGCCCACCATGTCATTCCGCGCGCCCACCATGTCATTCCGCGCGCCCACCATGTCATTCCGCGCGCCGCTCGGAATCTCCCCCGCACTGCGTACTGATCAACGTGGCCGCCCTAGGCCCGCACACCCCAAACCCGTAGGGACGCACCCTGTCCCCAGGCGTGAACGGCCGGATACAACCCAGTACCACCAAGCGTCCCGCCATGTAGGGGCGACCCGTGGGGTCGCCCCCTTCGTCATTCCTCGCTCCCACCCTGTAATTCCGTGCGCCCCCCTGTCATTCCTCGCTCCGCTCGGAATCTCCCCCGCACTGTGCACTGATCAACGTCGCCGCCGTAGGCCCAAACATTCCAAACCCGTAGGAGCGCACGGCTGTGCGCCCCTACCATTCCCACGCCACAGTTCCGTGCCAATCCCGCACGTTCCCCGCAGCCCTCTCCCTCCCCATTCAAGGGAAGGACTAAGGGAGAGGTCACTGCCATCCGCCCCTTCCGCAGCACGCCGCCCTAGAGTACCCTTGCCCCATGACCACCGAGAACGACCGCCCCACCACCCTACCCGGACCTCTGAGCATCCGGAGCCAAACAACGAGCAAACTGGGAAACCCCATGATGCTGCACCAAAACCTTCACGACGGGCTAAACGAGCCTGGAGCCGCCACAAAAACAACTCCGGCCAAAGCTGGCCCGCCGGCAAAAAACAACCCTAACAACGAGCACCAGGATTGGAACGCCCACGCCGCTGCTGAGTGAGGACGGCCCAATCCGGAAGGCTCCCGTGCGCTTTCCTGCCCCCAGCGCAGCCGAGGGGGGCGAGGCGTATGATAGCCATGCCGAGCGCCAACGGAGACGGACCATGCCGCAGATCGGTAAGAAAGCCCCAGACTTCGCGCTGCACACCACGCGCGGCAGCGTGCGCCTCGCCGATTACGTTGGAAAGAAGCTCGTCCTCGTGTTCTACACCGAAGACGGCACGCCTGGATGCACCCAGCAACTTGCCGCCTTCCGCGATGAGTTCGCCGCCATCCAGGGCGCGGGCGCCGATGTCCTGGCCGTCAGCGCGGACAGCCTGGATTCCCACCGCAACTTCCACGCACGGCTTGGCGCATACCCGTTTCCCCTAGCCAGCGACGCCGACTTGGCGGTCACGCGCCGCTACGATGTCCTTTCGCCGGACGGCAAGCGCAGCGTCCGGGCCGTCTTCGTCATCGACCAAGATGGCGCCATTCTGCACGCCATCCCGTGGTACCAGCCCGGCAACACCGGCCAGTTCCTGCAGGTCTTCCAGGCGCTCGGCGCCGCGTAACGTCAGGATCACACAGGGTCTTTTCATTGTCATTCCGAGCGCACGAGGAATCTCCCCAGCTATGTGGGCGGTAATCTAATGAACGAAGATTCCTCGGTCGCGAAGTTTACCCTGAGAGTAGCGAATGGGCTCCCGCAGAATGACAATAGTTGCGTCTGACAAAATGCTAGCGAGAACGAAAAGACCCTGAGGATCACATGCTCACCAGCGACTTTGACTACCCGCTCCCCCACGAGCTCATCGCACAGACCCCCGCGGAGCCTCGGGACCACTCCCGCCTGCTCGTCCTTGACCGCGCCGGCGGCGCCATCAGGCACCGCGGTCATTTCTACGAAGTCGCCGACGAGCTGCGTCCAGGCGACCTCCTCGTACTCAACGACACGCGGGTGCTTCCAGCCCGGCTCTACGGCGTAATCGCAGCCACCAACGGCAAAGTTGAGCTCCTCCTCCTTCGCAGGACTGGGCCGGGCCGGTGGCTCTGCCTTGGCCGGCCGGGGCGGCGCCTAACGCCTGGCGCAAGGCTGCTCATCACGCGTAACGGCCTCTCGCTCGAGGCCGAGGTGGAAGCCGTGGATCAGGACGGCCTTCGCGCCGTGCGGTTTGCCGACGAGGCGCTCCTTGACCGCGTCGGCGTCGCGCCGCTGCCCCCGTACATCCACGCGCCGCTTGCGGACCCCGAGCGCTACCAGACGGTGTACGCCCGCTCGCCAGGGAGCGCGGCGGCCCCCACGGCGGGCCTGCACTTCACGCCCGAGCTGCTTCAACACCTGCGCGGCCAAGGCGTGCAGACCGCGACGGTGACACTCCACGTGGGGCTGGACACGTTCAAGCCGGTGGACGAGGAGGACCCTGCGCAACACCGAATCCACACCGAGTACTGGGAGCTCGGCGCCGGGACCGCCGACGCGCTCAACCACGCCAGGGCCGAGGGGCGACGCGTGGTCGCGGTGGGAACAACCTCAGTGCGCGTGCTGGAGCAGGCCGCCTCCCTCGCGGAACAGCATCCCGGCGCAGGGCAGCCTTGGCGATTCACCGCCGCATCGGGATGGGCGGACCTGTTTATCCTTCCCGGCTACCGCTTCCGCGCCGTGGACGCCCTCATCACCAACTTCCACCTGCCGCGCTCCACGCTGCTCATGCTCGTCAGCGCCTTCGCAGGCCGCCAGCTCGTGCTCCGCGCCTACCAGGAGGCGATAGCCCACCGCTACCGCTTCTACAGCTTCGGCGATTGTATGGTCATCCTCTAGCTTCCAGGCCCTGGTCAAATCGCGGATCAGGGCGTATCTTCTTTGTAGATACAGTAGACTCCGGGCCATCTGAAGGTGACCGATGAACGCTGAGATCCTGGCCTGCGGCACCGAGATCCTCATGGGCGAAATCGTGGACACGAACTCGCCGTACATCGCGGCGCGGCTACCGGCCCTGGGCATTGAGCTGGACCGCGTGATGGCCCTGCCCGATGACCTGCACGTCCTCGCGGACGCCTTCCGCCATGCCTGGCGGCGCTCCGACATCACCTTCGCCACCGGAGGCCTCGGGCCGACCCGCGACGACCTCACGCGCGAGGCCATCGCCGAGGCGCTGGGCGAGGAGCTCACCGTGGACCCCACGTTGCTCGCCTGGCAGAAGGAGTTCTGGGCCTCCCGCAACGTCCCCATGCCCGAATCCAACATCAAGCAGGCCCTGCTCATCCCCTCCGCCCAACCACTGCCCAACCCACGCGGCACGGCCCCCGGCTGGTGGGTGCAAAAGAACGGCCACGCCATCGTGGTCATGCCGGGCGTGCCGCCCGAGTTCCACTACATGTGGCAGAACGAAGTGGTGCCTCGCCTGCTCAAGCTGGAACGTGGGCAGATCATCCTCTCGCGCGCGCTCAAGACGTACGGGCAATCCGAATCGGGCCTCAACGACCGGCTGCACGCCCTGTTCGGCCGCGAGAACCCGTACCTGGGAATCTACGCCAAGCCCGACGGCATTCACCTCCGTATCATCGCCAAGGCCCCCAACGAGACCGACGCTCGCGCCCTCATCGCACCCATGGAGCGCGAAATCCTCCAGCTCGCAGGCGACATCGTTTGGGGCTACGACGACGAGACGCCGGAGGAGCGGCTTGGCGACGCGCTGCGCCGCCTCAAGGCGTCGCTGGCCACCATGGAGTCGTGCACCGGCGGCCTGCTCGCCAGCATCGTCACCGACGTTCCGGGGAGCTCCGACTACTATCACGGCGGGTTCATCACCTACACCGCGGAGGCCAAGATCGCCCAGGGCGTGAGCGCTTCCGTCATAGAGCAGCACGGCGTGGTCAGCACTCAGGTGGCGGAGGCCATGGCGCAGGCCGCGCGGCGCAGCCTTCATGCCGACTACGGCATCGGCGTCACGGGCGTCGCCGGGCCGGACCCGCTTGACGGCGTCCCGCCGGGCACCGTGCACATCGGCTTCGCGTGGGAGGGCGGCTCATCCTCGCGCACGACACGCATGCGTTTCGACCGACAGACGGTCAAGCGGCGCACCGCAACTCAGGCCATGCTGGAGATGCGACGCGTAGTCCTCGAGCACCCTCCAAAGAGGTAGAGACGGCGGGCCTGGTGCACACGCAGGATCTTCCGATCGTCATGCTAAGCGCACCGAAGGCCGGCGAGGAAGAAGAATACTGCGGTATAATCCGAACAGGCGAGTCCTCGCTGATTTGCCAGGTCGATCGGCACTTGAGTAGCGCCGAGAGCAAAACGCCGGCAGTGGGAGCCAGGGCATGAAACTCAAAAACATCGGGCTTGTAGCAGCAATTATCGTACCCGTCGTGCTGGCCTTGGGCATCTTCTTTTCGGCGTGGGCGGCGTCCGGCACGCTAAACCTGCCGGCTAGCGCCGACCCCTACGGTCTCGCCGCACGGCAGACCCAACCCAAAGCAGGCCAGAGCACTTCCCGAAATGCCAACGGGCTGGAGAAGGCGGCCCTATTCGTTTGCCCATTCCACTAGGACGGCATGACCGCCGCCCGCAGCACTGCCCGATCGGCGTCCATACAAACGTATTGCCCGATCCTTAGGCCCCGCGCACTCATCTCGCAGGCGCCGGCAGTCAGGCGCCAGAACCACGCTTCTCACTGCTGGTTGAAGTGTACCCGGTGCCGCAAAGCTCAATGACCGTGTTGAGAACGACGATCCCAGTAAAGCCAATGAGGAACGAAAACCAAACGACGAGCCCGTACTTCTCCTCAATGTTGCCCAGCCCCATGTTGATGAGGCCAACCAGGAGGCCAAAGCCCACCATCGTGACAGTGTTGGCCGCGATGAGCCTCAGCAATGAGCCCTTGCTCCGCCGAAAGAATCGGTAGATGCGGAAGCGCAAAGACATTGGTGCTGCCTCCAAGAACGCTCAAGTATTTGCGGGAACCCGCAGTCAGACCACCGTCACGTATTGTAGCGATATAGCCCAACACGTCAACCCGCAAAATCTGGACGTACTCCGCTCTATCTCAACAGGATAGTGAAAAAGAATACCGTCTCAACACCGAGAATGGCGTAACGACCTTGACCATACGGATGGCATCTGGTACCATTGGCGCGGCCTTCGCGGCTATCCATGCGACCTTCAGCGCCTCCTGAAGAGGTGCGTGCCAGACGTACCGATCCACTGTTTACCCCCCGTCCAATACACGATGGGACTTCCGAACCGGCGAGAGAGCATGAGTCAGATCCAGGACTACTACGCGGGCAAGACGCTCCTCATTACCGGCGCCACCGGACTCGTGGGGAAAGTGCTGGTTGAAAAGCTGCTCCACGAGCTGCCCCAGGTGCGGCGCATCTACGTCCTGATCCGCCCCAAGACCCTTCCGAACGGCTCTGAGCTGTCACCGCAGGAGCGGTTCGCTCAGGAGATCCTCGCTTCCCCGGCCTTTGAGAGGCTCCGCAAACGGCATGGCGCCGGGTTTGACGCCTTCATCCAAGCAAAGGTGACGGCCGTCGGCGGCGACCTGGCGGAAGAACGCCTGGGGCTGTCCGGCGACGTCTACCGCCGCCTCCAGCAGGAAGTCCAGGTCGTCATCAACAGCGCGGCTGTCGTGTCGTTTGACGCCCCCTTGGACCAGGCCCTCCTCATGAACACCCTGGGAACGCGCCGCGTCCTGGCGTTCGTCAAGGGCGCGTCGGACACCTTCTACGCTCACATCTCCACCTGTTATGTCAACGGCACGCGAGAGGGGCCCGTCCCGGAGGAGCCTTTCCACCCGACGCTCACCGTGGGCCAGATCAACGGCAAGCGACAGGCGCCTTTTGACGTGGACCACGAAATCCACGCCATCCAGGAGCGTGTTTCGGCCATGCGAGGCAGGGCTCACCCTGCCTCCGCGTCCGCGACAGTCCCCTCCGCCCGACAGAACGGCAGCGCCAAGACGACGGGCGAAGCTGCCGCCCAGCGCCTGAAAGGGCGTCTGGTGCGCGAGGGGTTCCGGTGGGCGCAGCGTCGCGGCTGGAACGACGTGTACACGTTCACCAAGGCGATGGCTGAGCAGGTACTCGTCCGGCACCGGGGCGACACGCCGGTGCTCGTCCTACGGCCGTCCATCATTGAGAGCGCCCTCAGCGAGCCGGAGCCTGGCTGGCTAGACGGGTTCCGTATGCTGGACCCGCTCATAGTCGCCTACGGGAGAGAGCGGCTCCCTGACTTCCCAGGGAATCCCAACGGCATCCTTGACGTCGTGCCCGTGGACGTGGTCGTGAACGCACTGCTCGCCGCCATCCCGTGGGCGCACGCCAAAGGCGGACTCCAGGTCTGCCAGGTGGCGACCGGCATGGAGAACCCGCTGATGCTGGCCCAGTTCGCCAAGCTGGTGCAGGAGCACTTCCGGCGGCGCCCCCTGAGCGGCAGGACGAACCGGCCTCTGCGCCTGCCCGACATGTCCTTCCCATCCACGAAGTCGTACTTGCGAAGGCTGTACCTCCGCCAAGGGCTGCCACTCGCCATTGGGGCTGCCCTCGCCAAGCTCATCCCCTCGCCTGCGCGACGGCGGAGAGCGCTCCGAATCCTGGACGTTCGCCGTTCCGCGCTGGGCCGGCTCGCGATGTATGCCCGACTGTACGGCCCATACGCGGAGGTCCGGTGCCAGTACCTAACCCACAACCTGCGGGAAGTCTGGGACTCGCTCTCTCCAGAGGAGCAGGCCCAGTTCAACTTCAACATGCGGAGCATAGACTGGCCGAACTATATTCAGGAAGTGCATATTGGCGGGGTCCGGCGGTTTCTTCTCGGCCTCGCGTCCGACACGGCGGACCAGCCTGTCCGAGCCGAGCCCATCAGCGAGGAGCGGCCTGCACAACCTTCGCGTAACGGCGGTAACGGCCAGGAAGGCGCAGACGAATCGCCAGCCGTGGACGGCGGCCCCAGCGCGAGGGTTCGTGACGGCTCACCGCTCTCCACCGCTTCCGCCACGGTCAGTGCGCCGGGCGCGCCAGCCGCGTCAATGGTGGCAACTCGGCGTGGCGCCGGCCTGCTGCTACCCGCGCCGGAGCCTGAGGTTGACCGGTGGGTGCACACATCCCCAATGGCTCGGCTCAGCCAGAGCCTTTTCAGGCTGTGGCTTGATGTCAGCTACCACGTTTACCTCGGGTTTCGCGTGTCCGGCCTTGAGCACGTGCCGCCCAAGGAACCGTTCATCGTCGTATCCAACCACACCAGCCACCTGGACACATGCGCCATCCTGGTCGCGCTCAAGCGGCAGAACCGTGACCTACACCCCCTCGCCGCAAAGGACTACTTTTTCAAAGACGGCCTCGTGAGCTGGGCGTCCCACATGTTTTTGAACGCGGTGCCGTTTGACCGTCTGACCCACGTGTCGGAGAGCCTTGGCCTGGCGGCGGGCTTGCTGCGACGGGGCCACTCAGTCATCTTCTTCCCGGAGGGAAGCCGGAGCGTTTCCGGCGTCATGCAGCCGTTCCGGCGCGGTGTAGGGGTGCTTGCCGTGGTGTCGGGCGTCCCGGTCGTCCCGGCGTACATCACGGGCACGTACGAGTCCATGCCGAAGGGGCGGTCGTGGCCGCGACGGAGCCATGTCCGGATACGTTTCGGGCCGCCTATCAGGTGCGACCAAAACCTGGAAACTGAGGCGGCCTCCGACGTCGCCCGCCAGATAATGCTCCGGGTCCAGCAGGCGGTCGCGTCGCTTTCGCCCGCCCCCACAAACGTCTCGCCTCCTACCCCACGGGCGTGACCTCACCCGGAAAAGCGGCGGCATTCTTTGATGTGGACGGCACCTTAGCGGCCACCAACGTCCTCATTGTGTTCGCCTCCCTTCAGCGCCACCGGTTGCGTGGAACGCGATGGGCGATGTGGTTCCTGTGGTTTGCCATTCGGGCCTTTTGGTTCCTCTTCCTTGATCTGTACGACCGGAGGCTCTTCAATGAGCGGTTCGTGCAGAACTACCGGGGGGTCACGCTCCAAGAGATCGCATCTTGGCAGACCACCTCGGCGCCCGCTTTCTGGGCCGCGAGGCTGTTCCCGGAGGCAGCGTCCGAGGTGCGGCAGCACAGAGCCGCAGGCCGGGCCGTCGTCATCCTCAGTGGTGGCATGGCGCCCATGTTGGAAACACTTGTACGCCTGCTTGGGGCCGACGCGCTGTACGCCACGAAGCCGGAGATGGTGGACGGCAGGCTCACGGGACGTCTTGTTGGAACTCACCCTGTGAACGAGGGTAAGGCGGCGGTCATCAAGAATGCAGCGGCGGATCTCGGGATCGCGCTGGATGCGAGCTACGCTTACGCGGACCACTACACGGACCGCTTTTTCCTGGAAACGGTCGCTCATCCGGTCGCAGTGAACCCGTCACGCCGCCTCAAGGCGCTCGCCGCAGAACGGGGCTGGCGGGTGTGTCGCTGGAAGGCCAAGCCGACAATGGCATAAGATGGTACGCGATGTGTTGTTGCCGCCCGCGAACCAGGACGGTGCGATACACCGAGAGGTAGACAGGTTTGCATGGCCCGAAAACAAGCCATGATTGGGCCGCACTGGCTGAAGCTCTCTTTCTGAAAGCGACGCCTGCAACCCGAATGTAAGGAGTAGAAGCCATGAGCCGATTGATTGAGGCCTTAGAACGCCACCAGAAGGGCGCCACAGCTCCGATGGGCTTTGGGTTCCAGCGGGCCGCACAGCCGGAGCGGCCTCCAGCCATGGCGCTGGTGGCGGCATCGGCCAAAGTTGACCAGGTCCTCCAGGCGGCGAAGCTCTCGGACGCGGTACTGTTCCAGTCCTCGGGCCATGCCCCCAGCGCAGCGTCCCTTAAGAAGCTCGCCGAGGGCGCCGAGGAAGCATGCTGGGGAGTCAAGTCCGACCAGGTAGCGCCGGAGCAGCTTGGGAGCCTGAAGAAGCAGGGGTGCGATTTCGTGGTGTTCAGCGCTCTGGACACACAGCTGGACGCACTCAAGGCCGAGGACTTCGCCCGCGTGCTCGTCCTGCCCAAGGGCCTCACCGAGGAGCAGGCCCACACGTTGGAGAGCGCACCGATTGATGTCATCATCGCGGCGGAGCCGATCACTTTGCCCATCAGTTTGCAAGCGCTCATGGACCTCGCGACCGCGCGGTGGGCTGTCAGCAAGCCCTATCTGCAAACGCTGTCCGGGGTGCCTTCCGTGTGGGAACTGGAGTGCCTGCGCGACATCGGGGTAGACGGCGTCGTGCTGCTGACCGACGCGGCCAGCCCGGACGCGCTGAAAACGCTGCACGACCGACTGCGTGAGATCCCCGCGAAGCGCCCTGGGAAGAACGACCGCGCGGTGGCTTTGCTGCCCCAGATGTCTTCAGGCGCCTCACGGAGGGCTGTGCCGGAGTCGCCTGACGAGGACGACGACGATGACGAGTAGCGACCGCTGGTGCGCGGCCCTTGGCCGTCAGACGGCGCTTATCCGATGCATTGTTCTTGACCGCGGCAGGCCATGAACGTAGCGCATCGCCACAGAAAACGACGAGGCGCTTTCTGGGTCACTGAACGATCTTGATGACAGAAACCTTGTGTAACCAGTAGATAGGTAGTGCGCCATCTCATGATTCTTCGCAATCTTGGCACACTCAGGGACGACCCGGCTGATTTCATCGCTATCCTTGTCATCACCATGGCCGCGCTTCTTGTTGCGCTCACCCTCCACGAGCTAAGCCACGCCCTAGTTGCTACAAGATTCGGCGACCCCACGCCGCGCCGGCAGGGCCGGCTTACACTCAACCCCATCGCGCACCTGGACATTTTTGGCGGACTGATGCTTCTGCTCGTCGGCTTTGGTTGGGCGAAGCCGGTGCAGGTCAATGCGCAGTATTTTGGACGGGCCACTCTTCGAAAGATGTCGTTCGTTGCCCTAGCGGGACCCGGCACCAATCTCGCGGTCGCCTTTGTGGCGTCGCTTCCATTCCGCACCCAGGTTGTGGACTGGCCGTTCAGCTTCAACATTCGGACCGCGCTTCAATTTGGTGAGCGTGCAGATGTGCTCCTCGGTCTATTCTTGGCCTTTGTCGTAGTATATAACCTCGTGCTCGCCGTGTTCAACCTCATCCCCCTTGCGCCATTAGATGGGTCCAAAGTCCTTCCGGGCGTTCTGCCAAGGGAATTGGGGGAGGCTGTTCAGCGGCTGGAGCCGTGGGGCCCAGGTATCCTCATGGCAATTATCCTGCTGAGCTTCCTCAACATCCCAGTTCTCCAGAACACCATTTGGCCGGTGGTCAACCTCTTCGCCTCACTCTTCGTGGGGCATAGAGTGTTCTAGCGACCAGCGCCGGGCCAGTCCGTCCAAACCCTAGGCAGGCGGCTCGAGAGCCGCACCTACGAGAGCGCCTCACATAGCGACATTGCGAGGGCTGCACGTGAACGGCAGACCCATTTTGGAAGGAAGGTCGCGAAAAGACCCTGTCCAGACGGCTCCTCGACGGCGCGGGTGTGTTTCCTGTGCTATCATGGCCGTAAACGCCTGCTTACCAAGGCGCCTTTGGGAGGTAGCCGTGGAGCGCATTACCATCGTTGGGACCGGGGCCATCGGGACGTCGCTAGGCATGGCGCTCAAGAAAGCCAAGGTTGGCGCCGAGCTTATTGGCTTTGATATTCAACGCGGCATGGCGGAGCGCGCCAAGAAGCGCGGCGGGCTGGACGTGGCCGCCAATAACCTTGAGAAAGCTCTTGAGGGCGCGAAGCTCGTCGTCCTTGCCACCCCAGTGGCAGCGATGCGCGAACTGCTCGAGTTCATGGGGCCGGTCCTGGCGGACGGTGCCGTGGTGACCGACACGGGGGGGACCAAGGCCGCCGTCCTAGAGTGGGCTGGCAAGTCACTCCCGCCTCACGTCAGCTTCGTGGGTGGCGACCCGCTGGTGGCGACCGAGCGTTCCGGGCCCGAGGGTGCCAGCATGACGATCTTCCAGGGCGCGCTCTACCCCATTTGCCCCGCAAAGAACGCCCACCAGGACGCCACCAGAACGGTCTTTGAAATGGTGGAAGGAGTGGGCGCCAAGCCGTACTTCATGAGCGCGCCGGAACACGACACGTATGCGGCGGCGGTGGAGCACCTGCCCATGGTGCTGTCCGTCAACCTAATGGCGTCCGCCAGCAACAGCCCTGCCTGGCGGGAGATGCACAAGATGGCGTCCTCGCCGTTCCGCGATGCGTCCCATCTGGCCTCCGGCGATCCGGCCACGAACCTGGGGCTTATGGAGACCAACCGCGAGAACCTGGTGTACTGGATTGACGAAACCATCAAGCGGCTGTACTACACCCGCACGAGCCTGCTGGAAGGCGACACGAAGAAACTCCAGGAATTGCTGGCCTACGCGTATGACGCGCGCGCCCGATGGATAGCGGACGTTGCGCCGGCCTCGGAGAAAAAGGTGGACATGCCGAACGCGGGTCAGTTCATGTCCCAGGTGTTCCTCGGCGACATGATAACCAAGCAGGTGCAGGGCGGCCTCCGCAAAGACCCCAAGGACACCGATAAGGATAAGAGCAAAGACAAGCGCCAAAAGAGGGTGTAGCTATGCGACGGCAGGTGAGACACAGCCCGCGCCTTGAGGGAAGCGTGGCGCCCCCTGGGGACAAGTCCATCTCACACCGCTCGGCGGTTTTCAACGCCATCGCCAATGGCAGCGCTACTGTCTTGAACTACTCTCCCGGCGGCGACTGCGCCTCAACGGTACGGTGTCTCCGGGCCCTAGGCGCACAGATTACTTCGGGAAAGAACGACCCAACAACCCTCACCATTCAGGGCACAGGCGGCAAGCTCAAGGAGCCGGACCAGGTGCTCAACTGCGGGAACAGCGGCACCACCATGCGGCTCATGAGCGGCGTGCTTGCCGCGCAGCCATTCCTGAGCATCCTCACCGGCGACGATTCCCTGCGCTCGCGGCCCATGGAGCGCATCCTCACCCCGCTGCGGCTCATGGGCGCAACAGTGCAAGGGAGAGACAACGGCAAGCTCGCGCCGCTGGTCTTCCACGGCGGCAACCTCCACGGGATTGACTACCACATGCCCGTAGCGAGCGCGCAGCTCAAGTCGTCCATCATGCTGGCCGCGCTGTTCGCGGACGGGCCGACCACGGTGCACGAGCCGTTCCACAGCCGCGACCACACGGAGCAGATGTTCAGCGCCATGGGCGTGCAGGTGCAGAAGCACGGGCGCTCGGTGACCGTCCAACCCAGCACGCTGCACGCAGCGGACATCCGCGTTCCAGGCGACATCAGCTCCGCGGCGTTCTGGCTGGTGGCGGCGGCGGCGCATCCAAACGCGCGGCTGCGCATCACCGGCGTCGGTCTTAACCCAACGCGCACCGGCGTGCTGGACGTGCTGCGCTCCATGGGGGCAAGGATCCGCGTGTCCGACGGGCCCGCCCAGGGCGGCGAGCCCACAGGCGAGATCGTGGTGGAGTCCTCGGAACTGCGCGCCACTGAGCTCATCGCTGGCGAGATGATCCCCATCGTTCAGGACGAGATCCCCGTGCTGGCCGTCGCGGCCTGCTTCGCCCACGGCACGACCATCATCCGCGACGCGGAAGAGCTGCGCGTTAAGGAGTCCGACCGCATCCGCACCACGGTTCGCGAACTGACACGCATGGGGGCGCGGATAGAGGAGCTGCCGGACGGGATGGCGATCCACGGGCCGACGCCTCTTCACGCCGCCAACTGCCGGACGTACAGCGACCACCGCCTGGTCATGGCCCTGGCTGTCGCCGGCCTCCTGGCGGACGGCGAGACGGTCATTGACGGCGCCGAGCACGCGGACATCTCGTATCCAGGCTTCTGGACGGCCCTGGAGCAGCTCACTGGCGGCGGGGCCAATCTGTGAGGCGCCTGGCAGCGGAGGGCACCCCCCTCCTCGTAGTGCTCTCAGGACCTTCCGGCGTGGGCAAGGACGCCGTGCTCAACCGGCTCAAGGAGCTGGGCCGCCCGTACCACTTCACGGTCACCGCCACGACCCGTGCGCCGCGCTCCGGCGAGCAGGACGGCGTGGACTACCACTTCGTCACACAAGCTGCGTTTGACGAACTCATCCGTACCGGCGGGCTGCTTGAGTGGGCGACGGTGTACCAGAACTCCTACGGTGTTCCAAAGGCCCAGGTACGGATCGCCTTGGCGCAAGGCCATCACGTCCTGGTGCGAACGGACATTCAGGGCGCGGCGTCCATCCGGGCGACGGCGCCGGAGTGCGTTCTGGTCTTCCTGGCTCCGGCTTCGCTCGGCGAGCTTGAGCAGCGGCTCCGTGAACGCGACTCGCACGACCGTGACGACCTTGCGCTGCGCCTGAAAACAGCCCGGCGGGAGATGGACGCGGCCTCGCGCTTCGACTACGTGGTCGTCAACCACCCGGGCAGGCTGGACGACAGCGTGCAGGCGCTTGACGCCATCATCCTCGCGGAAAGTCACCGTGCGCGTCCTCGGCAAGTGGCGCTCTAGGTTCTGTAGTTACAGCCATCTCTCGCCAAGAGGCTCATAGTGGACTCAGTGGAAACGCCGCCGAAGGTTCGGCGGCGTTTGGCGTACCGGATCGGGCCTGATCTCAGTCTGATGCTTGCGCTTATCGTCTGGCCGTAGCTGGTGCCGTGGGCTGCGCGGGGGAGTCGCTCGGTGCCGCGACCACCTGACTCAGCCGGAGGTTGCGGATGCGCGGCGACAGCAGGAAGATCGCCACGGTAAGCCCGGCTGCGATGCTGGACACCGCCGTGACGACGACGGGAGCGCTGAACAGGTCACTGAGCGTTCCGACGACCATGGACGCCAGAGGCATCAGCCCCATCGTCAGCATGAACAGGCTTATGATGCGCCCCCGCATGTGGTCTGGTACGGAAAGCTGCAGGATCGTCTGGGTGGTAGCCATGTATACCATCTCGGTGAAACCCGCCAGGACCAAGAAGGGCAAAGCGGCTGCGACCGACGTGGCGAATGAGAAGCCTAAGAGAGACAAGCTCGCCGCAAGCAACGAGCCGAGCTGTATGAGACCGCGACGCTCAAATTTTCCAAGCGCCGCGACGAATAGGGCCCCAATCAGCCCGCCAACGCCTGTCGCAGACAGAAGGAAGCCCAGGGTGTCCGGGCCACCCCTGAACACATCTTTCGCGAAGATGGGCATGAGCCCCATGAACGTGGGGATTAGGAGCAAGGGCGGGATAAATCCCATGAGCATGAGGCTGCGGGTCATGGGCGTGTGGATCGCGTAGCGCATGCCGTCCAACAGGTTGCTCCTAATGGAGCCGGCTGAGCGCCCGGTGGGAACTCCTCGCCTGGCTGGGAAAGTGATCATGATCAGGGTGATGAGCACCCCGACATACGCGGCGGACTGAACGAAGAAGTTCCCTTCAGGCCCAAGGGCCTTGATAAGGAACCCCGCGGCGCTGGGGCCAAAGACGCGGGTTACATTGAACGCCGCGCTGGCGAGGGCGACGGCGTTGGGAATGGCGTGGCGCGGCACGAGGTCGAATACCACGGTCTGCTGCACCGGCATCCACACCACCTGGACGAAGCCAGCCACGAACGTGAACGCAAATAGGTGCCAAACGTCTATCTGGTCCAGGGCAAGCCCAACGGCCATGCCCATCGTCAAGAACAGCATCACGCCTTGGCACATCAGCATGAGCTTGCGGCGGTCCATGCGGTCCACCAGCACGCCCGCCAGAGGCGCGAGGAGCAAGAGGGGGATGGCTCGCATGCCGTTCATGGCGCCCAGGAGCGTCCCCTTGCCCGTCAGGTCATAGACGATCCAGCTCAGCGTCGTCATCTGGATCCACATGCCCGCACTGCCGAAGAATTGGCTTGCCCAGAGCAAGCGGAAGTTCCTCAGGCTGAGGGAGTAGAACATACCGACGTTTGCAATCGGTGCATGGTCTTCGGCCTGCGGACCAGCCAACTCCACCGCGGCACCGTGATGAGTCCCGACGCCGTTTCCGCTTGCGCCGTTCCTCACGTTCCCGTTCATCACGGGCTGCGTTGGCCGCTGTCGCTCAGAATCGCTCGGCATACCTAACCTCGTTTAACTCCATCCTGCGTGTGAACAGCCCTCGCTCTCCACGTTTGCCGCACCAGCCCTTGCAAGCACCAACTCGGTTCAGTCAGTTGGCTGCAAAGCCCGCAGAGAGGGTCGCTAAGTTTTAGATGCTGCTTACCGCGACCGTGGTTCAGATAACTTTCACTTTCGTCCACCTTCCCCAGAAGAAGTACGGGAAGTAGAACAGCCACCGCGCCGCAAAACCGGCAATAGACGCGTAGGCAATGCCCAACACACCAAAGTGGGAGTGGGTGAGGAACCACGCCAGGGGTATCTCAACGCCCCAGACCGCGAGGAGGGTCACGACCATTGGCGCCATGGTGTCACCAGCGACGTTGTACGCCTGCTGGAACACCATCGCCTGCACCATGAACACCGCGGCGAACACCTGGATCCTTAGCCACGTTGAGGTGAGGCCAACGACCTCCGGATTGTTCGTGAACAGCGAGACAAACAGCACCGGCAGTGCGAAGATCAGCGCGCCGACGACACCGTTGAGCAGGAACATGTACACTTGGGCCCACTTCAGGGCCTCCCGCGCCCGCTCGGGCTTGCCCGCGCCCAAGTTTTGCCCGGCCAGGATCCCCGCTCCTTGGCCCATCCCCATGCCGCCGAAGTTGACGAACATCTCACTGCGGCGGGTAATAGCGTAGGCCGCCAGAGCAGCATCGCCAAATGGCGTTACAAAACGGAGCAAAGCAAGCTGGGCCGTTGCGCGCTCCAACCCACCCACGGAGGCTGGCGCTCCCAGCTTAAAAAGGCGCCAAATCAACGGGAGATCAGCCCGATAGCCGCGCAAGGACAGGTGCAACCGCGACTTGCCCCCAAACAGGGTGTAGAAGTTGAGGGCGCAGCCTGCCAGTTGGGCCAGGACGTTCGCCAGCGCCGCTCCTGCCAGTCCCAGCTCGGGGAACCACCACCAGCCGAACATCAAGAACGGCGTCAGCGCAATGTGGATGACGCGCGTCAGCGTGGTTGCCTTGAGCGGGGTCACGACATCACCGGAGGCTTGCAAGGCCGCCGCCGTCATCATGCGAAAGGACATGGTGGACATGCCGACAAACTGGACCCGCATGTACATGGCGGTCTCGTCCTTGACGGCTTCGCTGGCGCCGATGACGCGCAGGAGGACATCGGTAAGCGCCAGGCCGACGACCAGCATGAGCACGGAATAGACGGTCGTCATGGTAAAGCCTTGAAGGGCGACGTGGTTGGCCAGCTTGATGTCCCCGGCGCCCACCGCGCGGGCGATCATGGCCCGCATGGACATGTCCAGACCCTGGCGGGCCATCATGCCAAACTGGGTGAAGCTCTGCGCCACGCCGAGGCCCGCCACCGCCCGGAAGCCCCCCGGTAGCCTGCCAGCCCACAGCAGGTCGACCAGCTGGTCCAAGATGTTGAGGATGCTCTCCAGCATCTGGGGCCACGCCAAGCCCCAGAGATGCTTGCGAACGTTACCGGTTGTCAGATCGCGGTGGGTGCGACGGCGTGGCGGAGCGCCGTGGCCATCAACGCGAGGCGGAGGGGGCGTCGCGAGCGCGGCCTGATCCGGGCCGTTGCCGCTTAGCTGAGCGCTGCCGGCATTGGCAACCGCCACCTGGCTGGCGGCGGCCGGCGAAGGCTCTCTCGCAGCTTCGCTGACTGGTGCGCCATCTTCTGTGTTCACATCTACCCCGGTTGGAAGCACAACACACGCTGATCACTAAGGCTACGTGAGCTCCATAATAGATAGGGGACCTGCGCCTGCACCCGTACTGTTGACTGTAGCAATGGTCGAAGCAGTTGGACTACGATGGCTGATTGGAGCCAGGCCAAGCTCACTGGACGCGCCATGCTCCGTGAAGGGTTCTGACTCACTGGGCATTTGCCGACTCCTTGAGGCGCGGCGCGGCCTGGTCTTCAACCTCTTGGCGGAAGCGGGCCTCGTCCAGCCACGTCTCCGCGTTTTTTCCAAGGAAGACCAGACCCTTCACGAAGGCGCGCCCTTCCCTGTCGGTAAGCCCGTCAAGCACCCGTTCCAAGACCACCCGGCGCTCAGAGATGACGCGCGCAGCCACCGCTTGAGCTTCGTGGCTGAGCGTGACCTCCACGCGCCGGCGGTCAGTGCTGGAGCGCGTCCGCGTCACTTTGCCGGTGGCCTCAAGGGCCGCCACGCATTCGGTCGCGGCGGAGCAGGATACACCCAGCCCGCGAGCGAGTTGGCCCATGGACTGATGTCCGTTCTGGAACAGGTGGATGAGCACGCGTACTTGCGCCAATGTGGGCACCTTGTCGCCCTGAGGCCGGCCGGGTGCGAACCGGCGAAGCCAGCGCGCGAGGCTAGGCAGCGCCTCCAGCGCCTGGTCAAGGTTATGGTACAGATTCTTTTCGGGTTCCGAAAGGCTCTTCATGCGGTTATTGTAGGCACCCCCACGCCGCCCGTCAATGGCTGTTTTTCCTCGAAAGTGTCGGGCTCTGCGATGCTTGTGACCGCACTCTGTCTCGCGGGTGTCGGGAATCAGAAACTGTCTCATTCAATTCAGGGGCAGACTGTCTTGAGGATGGGCATAACACCCAACCTCAGTGTTCGTTTTCCTAAGTGGAACACCTGCGAAGCTAGCCAGGGCGCAGACTCAAAGCCCCTCAACAGTGCGTCTTCTCCTACCGAATGGTAAGAAGAGACGGCAAACATGTTGAATGGACTGTCTGTCTCGCGAATGGGCCTTTCGCAGGGAAGACTGACCAGGGAGGTGGCCAATGACGACGCTTGTCGCAGTCTCGCCGAAGGAACTCATGCACGAGCACTTGATCGTGCTGAGGGAATACGCGCGCCAGGTGCTGGTTAGACGCGAGACCCTGCGCTCGCGCTCCGACAGCGACTGGAGGCTTCGCATGGCCGAATTCCTGGCGATCGGCGCGACGTTCCGCCTGGTGTACCACGACCTGTTCGCGGCAAAACCGCAGTGCGGATGCTCGTCGTGCCGTGCTCGCGCGGAGGCCGACCATCCTCAGACGCCGCCCGACGAAGCCGCGCGACACAGGGCGCCTGACCCTAACGCCAACACCATATACAAGGCCCGCGCGGGTCTCGTCTTCGCCCTCTTGTTCTGATTGCCGAGACGGTCACGCCCGGGACGCGACTCCCTGCATTCTGGCCTCCTGAACGCCGTCCAGAAAGCCCCACAGGGCGTCCAGCGCCCGCTCCAGGGCCGCCTCAACACCACCCTCTTACTCAGGGGTCAGTTGTTGCGCGACAATCCCCTGCGCCTCGCCGTTGGAATGCTCCACGTCCAGGCCGGAGTGCAGCGCGAAGAACTCCGTTGCTTCCGGCGAGGTCAACCCGTAGAACTCGCGGAGGCCGCGGGCTTCTCGGTGGCGACGGCGGGCACCTGCGCCTCGTAGGCGTACATGGCGACAAGGCCTTCCTGGTAGCTCCCGTCGCGCGTAATCGCCTTCAGCGTGTCCACCAGGCGGCGCGTATGCGGGAACACATCCGCGCGCTCCACCTCCGTCTTGCTCAGCCCCAGCGCTCCAGCGAACTGGAGCCAGAGGAAGGCGTGGTTGCGCTCGCCGTGCTCCTCGTCCCACAGGTTGTCCAGCACGATCTGGCGGATAGCGGGGACCGGACACCGGCTGTGGATTGCGCTAAGCATGACCGGAAAATTGGACTCAAACTGGTAGTACTGTGCCGCGTACACGCGCAGGTCGTCCAGCGTAAGCTTGCCCGCCTGCCAGTCCTGGTAGAACGGGTGCTTGAGCAAGCTCTTCTGCTGGATACGGGCGCTGATGCGAGAGAGTAGGTCAGAGGTCATCAGTCCCCCTCAAAGTGAAAGTCCGCAACGATTATAGCAAGTCCGTCCTGACTACCGCCGTCTCCCGCCCTTGTTCCAAGCCTGCCAAAGGGCCGACAACCGGAATACTTGTACATGGCGCCAACATCCTTTGCACATTGGCCGGCAGGGAATACAGTGAATGGGGATTCCTCTCATTGTTGAGAGGCCACGTTGGCGCCACCATACGCCCTGAGAGGTGTCCCGCATGACCACCTCGCCCGCGCCCGTCCGCGTCCTTGTGGTGGCGGACGACCCGCTGGCCCGCACCGGCCTCGCCACGCTCCTCGCCGCCCAGCCCGGCTGCGCCGTGGTGGGCCAGACAGAAAGCGCGCCCGGCCTCAGCGACGCGCTGATGGTCTTCCGTCCCGACGTCGTGGTGTGGGACCTGGGCTGGGACACCGTCAGGATGCTGGAACGTCTGGCCGACCTGCGTGACCTGGGCGTGCCGGTCGTTGCGCTCGCGCCCGACGAGGCTTCCGCGTCCCAGGCGTGGGTCTCCGGAGCGCGCAGCATCCTCATTCATCCTCGCCAACGGCGCGCGCGAGGCAGGCCACGAGGCGGAGGTCTTCCTGGCAGGCGAGGCGGTATACCTGATGAAGGATGCAGTCGCCAACGCAACGGTCCCCGTCGGGTGGCCGCCGTTGCAGGACTTACTGAAGACAGCCCACGAGCGGGGCGTGAAGGTCCACGTCTGAAAGGGCTGCTCGGACGCCCGTGGGGTGTCCGAAGCCGATCTCCAGGGCAAGAACGCCCAGTTCACCAACCCAAGGGACTTCGCCAATATCTGCGTCAAGGCAACGCAGGTCATCGGAATCTGACGCATACGGCAAGAACAAGAGAGAGGAGGGCCAGTTGGCCTCTCCCCTTTCTGTGCTTCCTGCAGCTAGTGCGACGCACGAAGCAAGCGCGACAAGAGCCTTCCTCTACGTGGGTTTGGGCAGCTCCAATGGCGGATAGAACGGCTGGCTCGCCGGGTCCTCCCGCGCCTGCAGGAACGTCGTGCCGTAGTCCTGCTCAATGTTCCCCAGGTTGTACGCCTGCCGCCGGTACGTCCAGTTGTTCGGCTTCAGCTGGTGCGCCCGCTTAAAGTGGGCCACCGCGTCCTTGACATGGCCCTGCTGGAACAAGTACACCCCTAAGCGAAACGACGCCATCGCCTGCACGTCTTCCGCGGTCATCTGGCTCGTGTGCGCCTGCACGCGGCGCTCGTCCTGAACGTAGATGCTCGTCGGCCCCTTGGATACCCAGTCTCTCACCGCATTGAGATAGTCCTGATTCACCGTCGACTCGCCCGTCTCGCGGTTGCGGCGCGCCGCGTAGACCGGGTCGTTGGCCCGGACGATGCTCCCCTGCTCGTCAATCCAGAACACCGACGGCACGTTCTTCGCGCCGTACAGCTCCGCCACCCGGTGCTGCTCGTCAATCACCGACGGATGCTGCGGGTTGGCCTGCTTGATCCACGACTCGGCGGCAGCGGCCCCCTTGCTGTCGCACGCCACCGTGAACACCTCAAAGTTCTTGCCCTTCAGTTCCTCGCGCAACCCCTGCCAGACCGGCAGGTCAAACCGGCATCCTCACCACGAGGCCCAACACGCCAGCAACACCTTCTTGCCCCGAAGCTCCGACAGCGAGTGGGGCTTGCCCGCCAGGTCCGGCAGCGTGAAGTCCGGCGCCTGCCGCGAGCCCACTCGGCTCTGCCACTCCCACGACGGCGGCCCGAAGTACCACACGTAGTGCGCCTCGTCGCGGGCGAAGGGTTGGTCTATGAGCCGCGCAAACTCCGACACGTTGAACCACCGCTCGCCACTTTCCTCATGGAGAAAACTGGCGAGTCTCGCATCCGGCACAGGCACGCACGTCTCGCCCCGACAGACCCCCTCGGGCTTCAGTTCCCAGCCGCTCGCCGCCGCCAGGTCGGGCAGCGTCAGCCACAGGTCGTCGCCCTCAACCCACCCACGCGGCAGCTTGGACACCTTTTCCTGGTACAGGACCGTGGCAGTAACGGACCCCCCTCTAGATGACGTTGTAGACATGGCTACCCTCCCTCGTTCACGCCACCATCTTGATGTAGAGGCGGGTTTCAAACCCGCCTCTATTCAATGACCACCATTATTAGCGAACAAGCCTCTGCATGGGAAGAGCCGACCGTTAGGTTGAGGCCTGCATCGCCCGCTCCAGCCCGTTGTTCCACGCGTCCGCCGCGTCCGCGAGGGTCGTGTCCACCACGCCCGCGACGACAAACCGCTCTCCGCCCACGACGCCCAGGCGCGCCAGCGGCACGCCCTCCTCCGCGGCCAGCCGTTCCAGAGCCGGCAGCGCCTCCGGCCCCACCGAGACCACAATCCGCGACTGCGCCTCCCCGAACAGCGCTGCGTCCCACCGTCCCGAGACCGCGAACTCGCCACGGAACCCCAAGTTCCCCAGGATGGCGCTCTCTGCCAAAGTGACAAGAAGGCCCCCGTCGGAGCAGTCGTGCGCCGACGCAACAAGCCCCTCCGCGATGGCCCTCCGGCAGAGCCGTTGCACCCGCACCTCGCGGTCCAGGTCAATCGTCGGCTGCCCCGCCACCTGGCCGTGCATAAGCTCCAGGCACTCGCTCCCCGCCAGCGTCCTCGGGTCGCCCGCGACCTGCGCCGCGCCCAGCAGCGCCACCACGTCGCCCTCCCGCCGGAACGCCGCCGAGCAGCGCCGCTCCACGTTCTCCAGCAGCCCCAGCGCGCCCACCGTCGGCGTCGGGTACACCGCGCGGCCGTCAGTCTCGTTGTAAAGGCTCACGTTGCCGCTGATGACCGGCGCGCCCAGCGCCCGCGCCGCCGCCGCCATCCCCTTGATGCACTCCTCCATTTGGTAATAGACGTCGGGCCGCTCCGGGTTGCCGAAGTTCAGGCAGTCCGTGAGCGCGATGGGCTCCGCGCCCACGCACGCCAGGTTCCGGCACGCCTCAGCGACTGCAATAGCACCACCGTGGTAAGGGTCAAGAAAAACGAGACGCCCGTTCCCGTCAATGCTCAGCGCCAGCCCGCGCGCCGTGCCCCACAGACGCAGCACCGCCGCGTCCCCCGCGCCCGGCGCGATGGCCGTCGCGGTCTGCACCTGGTGGTCGTACTGCCGGTAGATGCTCCGGCGACTCGCGATGTTCGGTGACGCCAGCAGCCTCAGCAGCACCTCGCCCGCCGTCTCCCTCGGCAGCGGCAACGCGCCCAGGTCAACGCCCTGGAGCCGCGTCAGCTCCTTCGACTTCACGCCCTTGAGCCGGTACTGCGGCGGGTCCATGAAAAACTGCACCGGCGCCGAGACGACGGTCGTCGCGCCGTCCACGATCTCCACCAGCCCCGTGTCCGTCACCTCGCCGATGGGGACAACCGTCAGGTCCCACTTCTCAAATACCCGCTTCACACCGTCTTCCTCGCCGCGCCGCACGATGACCAGCATCCGCTCTTGCGACTCCGACAGCATCACCTCGTACGGCGTCATACCCGTCTCGCGCCGCGGCACGCGCGACACGTCCACCCACACCCCACCGCCGCCGCGTCCGGCGCACTCCACCATGCAGCTCGTCAGGCCCGCCGCGCCCAGGTCCCCCATCCCCACGATGCTCTCGCCGCACGTCTCAATCGCCTCCAGACACGCCTCAATCAGCACCTTCTCCATGAACGGATTGCCCACCTGCACCGTTGACCGCAGCTCGCGATCCCCCTCAAACGTCCGCGACGCAAGCCCCGACGCGCCGTGGATGCCGTCGCGGCCCGTGTCCGCGCCCACCAGCAGTAGCGTGTTGCCCTTCCCGCTCGCCCGCGCGCGCACCATCTTGTCCTTGCGCAGTAGCCCCACACACATCGCGTTCACCAGCGGGTTGCCGGAATACGACTCCGCGAAGTACACCTCGCCGCCTACGTCCGGCACGCCGATGCAGTTGCCGTACCACGAGATCCCGCCCACGACGCCGCCGAACAGGTGCCGGTTGCGCGCGCTGGTGAGCGGGCCGAAGCGCAGCGAATTGAGCAGCGCGATGGGCCGCGCCCCCATCGTCAGGATGTCCCGCACGATGCCGCCAACGCCCGTCGCCGCGCCCTGCAGCGGCTCCACCGCCGACGGGTGGTTGTGCGACTCCACCTTCATCGCGACCGCCCACCCGTCGCCGATGTCCACCACACCCGCGTTCTCCTCGCCCGGCCGCACCAGCACCCTCGGCGACTCCGACGGGAACATGCCCAGCAGCGGCCGCGAGTGCTTGTAGCCGCAGTGCTCGCTCCACAGCGCGCCGAACATGCCGAGCTCCACGTTCGTGGGCTCGCGGCCAAGCTGCTCCACGATGCGCTCATACTCGGCGCGGCTCAGGGCGATCTCGTCCAGGACTTCCTTGGTGACGGGCATGCGTAACCTCACCATCACAGGCGTTCGGACTTGTGCTCCGTTGCGTGGCACATCCATGATACCTGGCCAGACGGCTGCGGCCAACCGCTCACGCTGGTGCGGAGCTGCACTCGACGTACCGTGGAGCGGGGGCGGCGTGCCCCGCCCTCCACCCCGCGCCGGTGCCTGCCGCCGCGCCTCCCAACCACCCCCAATCTCGCCGGCCGCCACCCCCGCTCCTCAAGTCCAAGGCCAAGGGTGATGGTCCCTTTGCCCGTGTCGGAATCAAGAAGCAGTCCGGCGTCAGCCGCTCCAGAATGGTGCGGCATCGGTGACTTTGGCGAGTAAGGTAACATGAGGAGCGCTGGGAGGACTTCTTTCCGGCAGGAATCAACCAAACCTTCCGCATCCGGTGTTTGAGGATTCGGCTCATTCCGGGGCGGCAGAGCCATCCGGCGCCGGGAACACAATCGGGAGTCAAAACGATGAATCTAGACCTGCACGGCAAGACTTGGACCGAAGCCCAAGCTGATTTCATAGAAGTCTACAACAAGATCCTTGGTCAGTCTCATCGCGAGACTCTGGATGTTGTCCACGGCTACGGTTCCACCGGGCAAGGCGGAGTGATCCGCGGGCGGCTCCGTGCATACTTGGACCGCTACCCCCACTACCTCACCTACAAGACTGGCGAGGACGTTGACGGCAACCCAGGCCACACCATTGTCACTCCCGTGAAGCGATTCCCTGCCTTAGACGACCAACTCGGTGAAGAAGTATGGAATTACTGCTCGGAGCCCCGGACCATGAGCAAGATCATGGGGAAGTTCCGCAAGCACGGCGACCCGACAGTACAGCGTGCGGTCGACAAACTGGTGTCGCAGCACAGACTCCTCCGAATGTCGGACAAAGTCTCGCGTCCATAGGTCAGGTGGCTTTGACGAGTAGGGTACAATGACAAGCGCACCGAAAGGACTGGGTTGGGGCGCCACGCTTCGCGCCTCGGCAGCCCACCAAAGCTGCGACCCCCATTGAGTCTGAGGGCGTTCGAGGGGCATCAGTCAGAAACTCAGCAAAACAGAGAGGAAAGAGGGGGACTCATGGAACAGCGCAAGCTGCGCGTGGGCATCATCGGCGCCAACGTCAACTACGGGTGGGGATCGCGCGCCCACATTCCAGCCCTCCAGGCGCTGCCCCAATTCCAAGTGGTGGCGGTCTGCACCCAACACCAGGAGACCGCACAGGAGACCGCCCGCAAGTTCAACATCCCTCTGGCGTTCTCCAACGTGGAGGAGCTTGTTAACCACCCAGACGTGGACATCGTGGATGTCTGTGTCCGCCTGCCGGCTCACCACCAGATCGTGATGGCGGCGTTGCGGGCAGGCAAACACGTCTTCTGCGAGTGGCCACTCGGCGTCAACACCGACGAGGCCAAGGAGATGGCGGAGTTGGCTACCGCCAAGCAAGTCCGCACCATGATCGGCCTCCAGCGGCGTGGCTCCCCCGGCTTCAACCAGCTCCGGTCCCTGGTCGCGGATGGCTACGTGGGCAAGGTGTTGTCCTGCACGCTGACCTCGTCTTCGGCCGGATTCATGTGGCGGCAACCCAGCCTCACATGGACGGTCGACAAAAGCAAAGGCGCCAGCACGCTGAGCATTGGGGCAGGGCACTCCCTGGATGCGCTTAACTACTGCCTCGGGGATTTCCAGGAAGTCGCCGCTAGGGTCTCCACGCAGGTTACTCGGACCACTCCGGCGGCGCCGGGCGAGAGCGTGGATATCACTTCGCCGGACAACGTGATCGTGAGCGGCGTCCTGGAAGGGGGAGCAGTCGCCTCCGTCCATATCGCCAGCGTCATGCACCACGGCGCCGGGTTCCGCCTGGAGGTGTACGGCACCGAGGGCACACTGGTGGCGACCTCGACCGGCCCGCAGGACATCGTGTTGACAGGCGGCCGTGGTGGGGACAAGGCTCTTCAGGTGATTCCCATCTCCAGCGCCCACACCTGGGTGCCCGCCGGTGTGCCGCAGGGGCCGCCCCTTAGCGTCGGGCAGATGTTTGCACACTTTGGCGATGCCATCCTCACCGGCAAGCGCGTTGAGGCCGACTTCAACCACGCCGTGCGGCTTCACCAACTGCTCGACGCCATCCAGGCGTCCTCAAACACCGGCGAGAAGCAGACCGTTCCGCACGGGTTTGGAACACAAGCGACGACGAGCATGCGAAGGCGGTGATCTGGCGATCCAGCATAGAAGTTGGTGAACGGTTTGCGCGGTTGTCACCAGGCGAAGAGTCTTCGGACCAAACGAATAAGGAGTGCACATGACGACTTTTGGGCGGACACATCTTACCCTCGCTGCGGCACGCAACGCCATCCAGGCAATGCTGGATGGCGCGGCAAAGGGAACACGTCCGGTGGCAATGGCGGTGGTGGATGAGCTCGGCGGGCTGATTGCCTACGCCTGCATGGACGGCACGCGGCCCACCCCACGCCGAATCGCCGTGAGCAAAGCGTACACCGCTGCCCGATCGGGGACCGACAGCCATGCCTTCGCCGAGCGGCTGAAGAGCCAGGGCATGAGTGTCGGTGACTTGGGAGACCCGGGAATGGTCGGCGTCCGCGGCGGAGTCGTCATTGTGAAGGACGGCGTTGTCCTGGGCGGCATCGGTGTGAGTGGTCTGGCAGCTGAAGAAGACGAGGCCCTCTGCCGCGTTGGCCTCAGCGCAATGAAGCTGTAGCCACGACGCCGGCGACTGTGCTTCTTGGGGCGCCTACAGGGCAAGCCCCTGGCGTGCGCTTGCCCGCCGAGCCCGTAAAGGCGGGCCCAATGATCAAATCAACCAACATCATGAGGGCCACTATTGCAACGCACAAGACAGCTGTGACTGCAACGTGGTATACTACACACGTGGTGCGACCCGTTCTCCTTATTACGCGCAACGTAAGTGTAGGTTCCCTACATCGGTGACCGGCATTCACCAACACTGGATGAAAGGAGGTCATCGATGGCTTTTGAGGACAAGACCATTACCTGCCGGGATTGTGGACAAGCGTTCACATTCACGGTGAGCGAGCAGGAGTTCTTTCAGCAAAAGGGCTACACGAACGAGCCCCAGCGCTGCACCACCTGCCGCAGCGCCCGACGCAGTTCGGGCACTGGTGGCGGCTCCAGCTACAGCTCGGGTCCGCGGCAGATGTTCACTGCGGTTTGCGCCCAGTGCGGCAAGCCGGCACAGGTCCCGTTTCAACCACGTGGGGACAGGCCCGTGTATTGCAGCGATTGCTTTAGCAAGCAGTCCGGTCAAGGTTCCCGCCGGTAACGAGCACAGCATGCAAAGAGCGCTCTCTGGGCGGACTGTCCCAGTTAAAGAGCGCTCTTTGCATGTCGCTTCCCCGTATCGCGGAAAACGTTACACCGCGGGGTTTCCTGAGTGCTCTCCAAGGAGTGAAGATGTCCTATGTTGCCTTGCGCGATGGTGAAACAATTGACGGCCTGATCGCGCGTTTCCGCACAGCGGTGCTGCGCGCGGGGATTCTTACTGACGACAGAGACCACCGGTTTTTCCAATCAAAAGGCCAGAAGGCTCGCATGGCAGTCCGGCGTGGGATCAAGCGTGCAGCAAAACGGCAGCGGACGCAGCGCGCCAGAGAATGATCTTGTATGACCCACACGCATGCCGATGTGCTTATCCTGTGCACACGGAGATAGCTGCGGGTCACTTTGCGAGATCTTTGGGCTTGCGGCGCCACGTAGCCCATCTGCGGCGGCGCGCCGAAGACCGCCACAATGTAAGCAGCGAGCTTGTGCCAACCCGACGCCGCGAGTAAAGTCGTGGGAATCGCCGTCACGCCTCGGAGAACCGAGGACCGCAAAGCCGGTTCGCCGCATCAGCATCGCCCAAGGCCACCGCAATGAGCAAGGGAGGAAACGTTGGTCCGCATCTTTGACGTCCACGTCCACTACCCCGGCGGGTTCGGTCCTATGGGCCGCCAGGAGCCGGAGCAGACCCCCCAGGAGCGAGTGGACGACCTCGCCGAAAGGCTCCGTGAGGCGGGCGTCGTCAAGGCATGCCTCCTCTCCGGCGCCCGGTTCGCCGGCATGGGCCCCACCCACGAGGAGGCCATCAAGACGATGGAGCCCCACCGCGACCTGTTCATTCCCGTCGCCGTCGTGGACCCGGGGACGCACACGGGGCCGGACATCCAGCGCTTCCACGACCTGGGCTACCGCGGGCTCAAGATCATCGGCACCGCCAAGGACTACGACGACGAAAGCTTCTACCCGGTCTACGAAAAAGCCGAAGAGCTGGCGATGCCGATCCTCTTCCACATGGGCGTCCTCGGCGGCGGCGTGGACTACGCCCGCACGCACCCCCGGCGCGACCCCCAGGCCGCCGCGACGTTTCAGATGATGATGGATCGGCTGAACAACCCGCCGGAACCCGGCTCGCCGGGCGCGTTCTTCGGCAGGCGCCGAAACGTGGGCGCTATCAGGATGCGGCCGTTCCACCTGGACACCATCGCGGCAAACTTCCCCAAGCTGCGGCTCATCGGCGCGCACCTGGGCGGCACCGGCAACTACGACGAGTCCTCCTCCGTGGCGCGCTGGCGGAACTTCGTCTTCTTCGACCTCTCCGGCGGCGAGGTCATTGAGCGCCACGCCATGGAGCGCGGCTACATCGGTCGCGAGATCGGCGTCGAGAAGCTGATCTGGGGCTCTGACTGCCGCCCTGATGAGATCCACACCCACGTCCGCCGCTTTGAGACCATGTTTGCGATGCTGAACCTCACTCCCGAGGAGCAGGAACGCATCTGGTACCGCAACGCCGCCGAGATCTACGGCTACGAGCAGCCTGTCTTCGCTGGCCCCGGCCACCCGCACGGGGAGTAGGCGGGAGGTTATACCAACTCTGCCTGACGATGTCACACACAGCCTTCGCCAGGACGCCCCCTGTCATTCTGAGAGCGCGTGAAGCAATGCCGGGAATTCGTCGATCCAAGCAGCGGAGCCGTTTTGCAGCTAACCCTCTCCATATGGATGGAGAGGGTTAGGGTGAGGCGGGCGGGGTAGCGGGGAAGTCCTCTCTGGTACGTCGTCCGATGCAAAGAAACACCCTCACAACCCATTTCTTCACAACCTCTGAGCCGGAGCGCACCGTAGGCGAAGAATCCGGCGAGGGGATCGTCACCCTAGCAGCAGGATTGTGAACTTGTTCGCGACCTTTTTACGACGAGTCAGTGTCACCTCAATTGCCCAACCACCCAATCATGTTCAGCCCGCGCGCAAGCTCATACGTGATGAGCGGCGTCGTCAGCGTCACGTCCTGGCTTACAACAATCAGGTAGCCCTTGCCCCGTTCCAGCGTCGTCAAGTCGCTCAGGCTGACCGCCCGGGCCTCGTACGCTCTCCACCGCTGTGCGGCGCTGTCGTAGTGCCACACCCGCTCCAACGCCTGCGCGATGGGCGCCAGCGCCACCGCTATCGGAACGGACGCGGACACCAGTAGCGTCGCGGGCGCTGAAGACACCACCTCCGTCAGGTTCAGGTTCGTGGCCGCGAACGGCGAGAAGGGGAAGCTCTCAAGCGCCGAAACGTTCCCAACCCTGAACGTGACCGCGATCCCCAGGTACACCCCCGGAGTCGGCTCCTGGACCCGGAGGACATACGTCTCGCCGGACACGGTCGTGGTGGCCACGGCTGCCCCGTTGACGAGCGCCTGCACGGACGTGCCGTCCGGAGCAGCGGTCCCGCTCCGCGTCACGGAGCCCCAGAACACGTGCGGCGCAGGCAGCGTCTGCGCAGCCATCGCCGCGGGAAGAAAGCCCACGAGGAGCAAGGCCACAGTCAAGACCAAACCAAGAGCCTTCATGTTCCCCTCCTTGACCACGCAAGACGCCGATCACACTCTTGCAATACGGAAGTAATACCAACTCTGCTACAAGGTGGCAGGATGCTCCTGATTCGCGATACCTCACCCCATGTGCCTGCCTCATTAGGTGAGAGCCAGCGCCCCTCTCCATACTATGGAGAGGGGAAGGGGTGAGGTTAGAACCCTTACCTGCCACCTCAACGCAGGACTGATATTATGTCCTTACAGTAAGGAAGTAAGCGGCGCGACCATGACGACTACTCGCATTGGGCCCAAGCACCAGATTACCATCCCGCAGCAAGCCTTCAAGAAACTGGACCTCAAAGTCGGCGACTTCTTTGAGGTCCAGGTGAGGGGCAACACGCTCCACCTTGTCCCGTAGCGGCTTGTGCCCGCGGACCAGACCTGGTTCTGGAGCAAGGAATGGCGGGAAAAGGAACGCAAGGCAGACGAAGCCATCGGCCGTGGCGAGATCCCCCGGCCGTTCGCTTCCGCCGACGAGCTGGTCCGGCACCTTCGCGCCCAGCGATGAGGGTCCGGACCACTCGCCCGTTTGACCGGGACTATGCAAGACTACCGGAGGCAATCAAAAAATGAGTGGAAAAACAACTGACGCTGTTGCTTGATAACCCACGTCATCCTTCACTACGGCTTAAACCCATTCAGGGTACTGACGACCTGTTGGAAGCTCGCGTTAGCCGTGGCTACCGAATGACACTTCAGCTCGCCGGAGAGACCTTGATCCTGAGGCGGGTCGGAGCGCATGACGTCCTCAAAGAGCCTTAGCAGGACAGCGGCGTCTCCGCCCATGCGTCTGGCAGCATAGCGAACAGAACGTGGCGCTACGCGCTCAGCACCCGCCGCCGGCTCGTCAGGTAGTCCACCAGCACGTACTGCCCCAGGCGGTCCGGGCTGGTGTAGAACACCCTCCCGCGATTGATCCGCGTCATCTGCGCCACAAAGTCCACCAGGTGCGCGTTGCGATCCAGCATGAACGTGTTAATGGTGATGCCGCGCCCCGTGCAGCGCTTCACCTCGCGCAGCGTCTCGCGGATGGTCCGAGGACTGGGTGGATACTGCGAGAACAGGTGTCCCTCCTCCAGGTGCGCGGTCGGCTCACCGTCGGAGACCATGATGATCTGCTTCGTGCCGCCCGAAACCTTGGAGAGCAGCTTCTGCGCCAGCGCCAGTCCGTGCTGGATGTTCGTGTACGGGTCAAGCTCGTCCCAGCTCAGGTACGCCAGGCGCTCGGCCTTGATCTCCCTGGCGTATGTTGAGAACCCGACGATGTGAAACGCGTCGCGCGGGAACTGCGTGCGAATAAGGTTATCCAGCGCCAGCGCCACCTTCTTCGCCGCCATGAAGTTGCCGCGCATCGCCATAGACAGGCTCAGGTCAACCATCAGCACGGACGACGACTGCTGCTGCTCGTAAGTGCGGTACACCTCAAAGTCGTCCGGGTGCAGCCGCAGCGGCAGCGCTGCGCCGTTGCGGCCCATCGCGTTGAACACCGTCCTCTGCAGATCCAGGGCCAGGGGGTCGCCAAACTCGTACTTCTTGGAGCCGTCCCCCAGCTCCACGCCAACGCCAGTCTTGCTGGCGCCGTGCTGGCCCATGCGGTCGCGCTTGATGGAGCTGAAGATCTCCCGCAGGGCTTTCTGGCCAACCTTGCGGACGCCCTTCGGAGTCAGCTGAAAGCGCCCGTCAATGGTCACCAGGTACCCTGACTCCTCCAGGACCTTAACAAGCTGCTGTAGCCTCTGCAGGTCGTGTAGCGCCTCTTGGCCAAGCAACTCCTGGAGCATCGCCTGGTCAACCTCGCTAAGGTTGCCGCCCTGCTGGCTGCGCTTGAGCTGGCGCTCCATCTCGTCGAGACGCTGGAGCTGGCGCATCACATCCAGGCCCGCTTCAAGGTCTAGCCCTTCCCGTCCCTGGAACGGATACTCCCGATGCCATGGGTTCCCCGGCTGCAACGCCTCAAGGTTTGCTGCCAGGCGCGTAAGCTCACCGGCGAGTTCCGGGTCGCTGAGCGCGGCCTCCAGCGCCTTGAGGAGCTGCCGCCGCTGCTCCGGCGCGAGGCTGTTGAGCAGCGATTCCATCTGCGCGCCCTGCTGCTGGAGCCACTCCACGAGGTCTTCCAAGCTGGAAGGTCGCTCGGAGCCGAACAGGTCGCCAAACTCTCGCATTAACGACTGGAAGTCCGGGTGGCCGCCCTTGGCCTTCTCCTCCAGCATCTGGTTCAGGCGGCGCAGCATCTCCTTCATCCAGTCCATGTCCTGGGGAGACAGCCGCTGGAGCTGCTCGCTCATCCTGTCCACGGTGGCGCCCAAGACCTGCTGCTGGAGCCGCTTCATCAGCTCGTCAAAGCGCCGCTGCGCCTCCGGCGCCATGAACTCATAGCCACTAAGCTGCTGAATGGCGGGAACCGGGTCGGCGGGGAGGGCAGCCAGAAAGGCCTGGTTCTTCCGGGCGATCTGCTCAAGCTTCCTCAGCAGGTCAGCTTGGAGCCCTGCGCCCTGGCCATCGGACTGCAGGCGCTGGAGCTTCTCAGCGGCCTCTTTGCGGCGCTCGTCAATGCCCTGCCGCTCCAGGCCCTTAATCTCCGACAGCTCCTCGCGGATGCGTTCCAGCACGTCGTTGAGGTTGTAGCGGTCCAGGAACTCCTGGCGGCGCTGGCGGAGCCGCTGGACCATGTCCTGCAGCCCCCTGAGGTGTTCACCGTTCCGACCGCGAAGCCCACGCTGGGACATGGCCCGCAGCGCGGCGCTCACGTCGCCATGCGGCATCATGTTCTCGGCCAACTGCTCAAGGACGTCTTCCTCGTGCACCGGGAACACGTCCTGGCTGCCGTCCCAGCGGGAGTAGAGATAGAGCGCCATGAGTTGTCCTTGGAAGCACGATGGGTTAAAAGCGCATGAGCAGGCCGCGAATGGAAATGAGACGCTTTCTTATAGGATCTACACCCAGGTTGAATATCTCCAGCCTAGTAGCTCCCAGCAACGCTCCGCTCCCAGGTTCGCCAAAGACAACCACCGTTGCGAGTTCTCTGCTATCCAGGAGAAGAAGCGATTGGCCCACGTCGTATTCCACAACCCGATCGTCAGCTAGCTGAAACGGCGCCTTCCAGAGACGCTGGACGCCCAACTCTTCCAGCACCTCCTCCGCTAAAACCGAGTGGCTGGCGCCAGTATCCACCAGAGCCTCCACGGTCCGCGAGCGCCGGTGCATCAGGTCGCTTACCAGCATGGTTACCGCGAACGTCCCCACGCTGTAGCTCCTCGGCTAAGCACACAAGCAGAGCGCCAACGGCGCCTGGCATCGGTCGAGGGCCTGCGAACACTCCCCATCGCTCCGCAAGATGACCAGGCGCATTGGCTGGCCTTGTGTCCTATCGTTAGGGAAGATCATGAGCAGACCGGACACGGGAACAAGGCGTCTCGCTATAGGGTCAACGCCAAGCTTGAATATCTCCAATGTGGTGGCTCCCAGGAGGGTGGGGCCGCCGTGTTCACCGAAGACGACAGGCACTGTCCGCTCTCTGCTATCTAAGCGAAGCCGGGCTTCACCCACGTCATACTCCACAACGCGGTCATCAGCTAAACGATACGGCTCCTTCCAAAGAGGCTGGATTCCTAGTCCCTCAAGAATCTCCCGAGGAATCACGGTGTCGCTGGCGCCCGTGTCCACGGGCGCTTGAACTGCCTGTGAGCGACGGCCTGCCACATCACTCACTTGGACCGGCACCGTAAAAGTCCCCACTGGCATCCCTCAGGCGTCTCGCTACGAATGCACGGCCTTTGCTTGTCCGTCAGCGGCGGAAGAAACAAAGGCGTTAGCTCCGATACCGGATCTTGCCCTCCACCTTGTCGCGGTTCAGGCGACGGTTCAGGTGCAACCCCTCAAGCACGAACTCCGCCGCGGAGGCAAAGAGGGCCTCCTGCTTGTTTGGATTCACGTTGAGCTTGTCGGACACGAGCTTGAAGGCCGGGTCGCCGCCAAGCTTCTCCGCGTACACGAACGACGGCACCTCGGTGCCGACCTCCAGCGAAAAGCCCTCTTCAAACTTCAGGATGAGCGAGTCAAAGTCGCGGACGGTGAAGTAGCGCGCAAAGACGTTGAGCACCGCCTTCTTGGTCAACTCCTCAATAATGCGGTTCTCACGCCCTTCCTCAACCGTCTCCAGCTCCAGCTTGCCCGAGCTGGACGCCAGCATGAACGGCAGGTCGCTCACGCGGGGCGCGGCCGTCTTCTCCTTGTAGCGAATGGCGCGGCGCATGGCCGCCGCCACCAGCGTCTCGTAGTTCGCAATGGTCACGCGCAGAGACACGCCGGAACGCTGGTTGATCTCCGGGCTCTTCCGCGCCAGTGTCGTGAACTCCCCGACGATCTCCTTCATATACGACGGCATGACCACCGTCTTGTCCGCGTCATCAAACCGGCTGCGCTCCTGCTCCACCACCTGCAACTCCTGCTCAATGTGGTGCGGGTAGTGGGTGCGTATCTGCGCCCCGTAGCGGTCCTTTAGCGGTGTGATGATGCGCCCGCGGTTCGTGTAGTCCTCCGGGTTGGCCGTGGAGACCACGTACGCGTCCACCGGCAACCGGATGAGATACCCGCGGATCTGGATGTCCCGCTCCTCAAGGAGGTTGAACAAGCCAACCTGGATGCGCTCCGAAAGGTCCGGCAGCTCGTTGATGCAGAAGATACCGCGATTGACACGCGGAATGAGGCCGTAATGGATCGTCAGCTCGTCCGCAAGATACCGCCCCTCGGCGACCTTGATCGGGTCCACCTCGCCGATGATGTCGGCCATGGACACGTCCGGCGTCGCGAGCTTCTCACCGTAACGCCGCTCGCGCGGGATCCACTCAACCTCCGTCTCGTCACCCTGCTCGGCCACCTTCTGACGGCCAAAGGCGCTGACGGGCTTGAACGGGTTATCGTTGATCTCGCTCCCCGCGATGATCGGAACCTCCGCGTCCAGCAGGCTAGTCATCATGCGGATGATGCGTGACTTGGCTTGGCCGCGCTCTCCGAGGAGGATCATATCCTGGCCCGCCAGGATGGCGTTCTCCACCTGCGGGATCACGGTCTCCTCAAAGCCAACGATGCCGGGGAAGAGTTGCCCCCCCGCGCTGATCTTCGCGATGAGGTTCTTGCGCATCTCCTCCCGCACCGGCAGCACCTTGTATCCGGCAGACCTGAGCTCTCCGAGTGTCTTGGCTCGCCTTGCCTGGGGCATCCCCTCGCCTCCAATCGTGGACTTCTATCTGATGACGCCCTGTTTGGATTATACCCACCGGAACGAAAGCGACGCTACCGCCTGACGCCGCCGTACGGCTGGGCCGTCTTCCACAGCCGCTCCAGTTCAGCATCCGCCTTGGTGTCGCCCTGGCGCTTCTGAGCAAAGGCTCTCTCAAGGGACTGGAACAGCTGCTCGTCGTGCTGGAACACATTGGCGCGTTTCAAGGGAAAGACCCACGGGGCAACCTTATACTTGATCCATCGCACGTAGTAGTCCTCGTGGGCAATCTGGACCTCATCGCCGTCCTCTTGCCACACGCGCCGGACAATCGGCTGCCCGGTCTTCGTCCGCGCCAGGACAATGTCACCCCTGGGCATTGCTACCTCCCTAGAGTTGAAACACGGCGTCCGTACCCACGTCGCCTCGCATTATAGGGCGGAGCTATGGGAGCCACAACGCAACCGCGCCACACAGCGCAGCACAGTGGCATCGCGCCTCCACGCATCGCTACAGCTCGTCCATCGGCAGTGGCGGCGACTTCGCTCGGTGGATGGTGACGCCCGCCGAGTCCAGCACGGCGCCGCGAATCGGCGGCGACGGCTTGCGCACCCGAACACGCACCCCGATCACCGGCGTCTCTGCCAGCACCTTGACCGCGATTGCCTCCGCGACGGCCTCCAGCAGCCTCTTGCGCGGTCCCTCCACCACCTCCTTGACCATCTGGTACAGATGCGAGTAGCTCACGGTCTGCTGGAGCTGGTCCGAAACGCCAGGCCGCCGAAGGTCCACCTGCGCCTCCAGGTCCACCACAAACCGCTGGCCAAGCGCCTGCTCCTCGGCTGAGACGCCATGGAAGCCGTAGAAGATCATGCCCTCCAGCGAGATGGCATCCATGGTCATGTCCCTCCTCGGTGACGCTCCACGGCCCCCGCACGAGCGAGAAGCGTGCGCGCCCTGGCGACTACAGGCGCGTCCACTAGCTTTCCATCCAGCGTCGTTGCGCCGCTCCCCCGCGACTCGGCCTCCGCAGCGGCCTCCAGCACGCGCCGCGCGTACGTCACCTCTTGCGGCGACGGCGCAAAGAGCTGATTGATCGGCTCTACCTGCTTGGGATGAATCGCAAACTTGCCGGTGTAGCCGAGCAGCTTGGCCCGGTGCGCCTCCTTGGCCAGCCGCTCCCCGTCGCCGACGATGAGGCAGGCCGCGTCCAGCGCCTGGACTCCCGCCGCCCGTGCCGCCACGGCGGTTCGGGACAGCAGGTAGTACTCCTGCACCTGCTCGTCCTCCCACACGAAACTGCGCTCCACGCCCATGTCCACCGTGTACCCCTCAATCGCGGAGGCGACGCCCACCAGGCGCGGCGACGCCTGGCACAGGTCGTATACGTTGACCAGGCTCAGCGCCGTTTCAATCCAGAGCACCAGCTTCAGCGATCCGTCCATCAGCCCAGCCTTGGCCTCTGCTCGGCCAAGCATTACGTCAAGCTGGCGCATCTCCACGACCGTGCTGACCATCCCGATGGTCACCCCGAACAGGGACGGCGACGCAACGGCGGCCAGGTCATCGGCGGTCAGCCCGGTGTGAAGCGGGTTCAGCCGTGGGATGAGCTTCTGGCGTCCTTTCGCCAGCTTCGGCAGTGACGCCGCGATCACCTGCCGCGCCCGCTCCTTCTCCGCGCCTGGCACCGAGTTGTGCATGTCCGGCACCAGCACGTCCGCTGGGACGGTGGCTGCCTTCTCCAGCATGTCGGCACGGTTTCCAGGCACGAACAGCAGACTCCGCATGAGTTCCATGGCGTACCTTCACGGCTCTGAGAATAAAGAACCGGCCACGAGGACGGCTACCTCAGGCTCAGCACCCCAAGAATGCCGTGGCAGTGCGAGACCGTTGCAACGGCCACCCGCCGCGGACGCTGGCCCGTCGGTACAAGGAGCTGCTCGCGTGCATGGAGCAGCGTTCTCACCGGTACCGCGCCGATCCCGTGCGCCAGATGGTAGCACGGAAAGACCACGCTCTCGCTCACCCCGGAAGCCGGGTCGGCGGCAAACCGCCTCACCGCCCCCGCCAGCGACCAGTCCCGCGGCCCCTTCGTGGCGGGGCAGACGGCGGGCTCTACGCACGTCGCCGGGCAGGTCCACGGCGCGTAGCTGATGGCCCGCTGGCCATTCGCAAGCGGTATCTCAACCGGCAGGCCCAACGACTTCGAGGCGGGCACCATCGCAACGGCGTCGTGCCCGTACACGGCGGAATACGCGCGCACGAGCCAATGGTAGAACAGGTGCGGCGAGAACGGCGCGGGCACCACGTAGGAATCCGCGCGCTGCGGCACGAGGTACCCATCCAGGAAATCCTGCCAGTCGGCGCGTACAACTTCCAGCAGCGGGTCGTGGCCAAGCTCGCCGCGGGCGCGGCAGTCGCCGTTGTGGTCCACCACCACGATCCGTTCCGCCGCCAGCTTGCCCGCGTGACACGCCTTCAGGAGCTGGCGCGCGTGGTACGTGCCGTAGCACCCACCGCCGATGACCACGAGCTCCATCGTTCCTCGTCTCCTCCGCGTCGCCAGTATAGCATCAGCCATCTTTTCGTTCCTGCTTTCCACCGGCCTGCGCCAGACGCGCGCTGTCAGGTAGGGGCGATCCGGTGGGTCGCCCTATCCGGCTCTGGATGCATATGTTCCATCGGCAGAGGGTTTGCATTGCACCGGAGTTAGGAGAAATCATCGCCTTGACACCCTTGCGGCTCAGTGTTACCGTCTGGCAGGTGACACAGCCCCATTGTCCGCGCACTCCATGCATCCAACACTAGTAAGGGAGAAAAATGTTCATCGGCAGCTACACCGAATGGCCCTGGCAGGACGCCACCCTGGACCTGCGCGGCAAAGGCGGTACCACCGACCTCGCCCTGAGTAACCGGGAGTACAACCCCCAGATCGGCAACCTGCTCTACAACCGCTACCTGGACGAGAAGCTGTACGCCGAAGAAGTGGGCTTTGACATGCTGATGCTTAACGAGCACCACAGTGCCCCCTTCTGCATGCAGGGCGTCACTAACGTTGGCGCGTCCATCCTCGCTCGCCAGAGCAAGAAGGCGAAGATCGTCATCCTCGGCAACGTCCTGCCGCTGTGGGACGACCCCCTCTGGCTCGCCGAGCAGCTTGCCATGGTGGACATGATCTCCCACGGGCGCCTCGTCACCGGCTGGGTGCGCGGCGGCGGGCGCGAGAGCTTCTCCCACAACGCGCCGCCCCACTACAACTGGGAGCGCTTCAAAGAGGCCCACGACTTCATCGTCACCGCCTGGACCAAGCCGGGCCCGTTCCGCTGGGAGGGCAAGCACCACCAATACCGCTACGTGAACCCGTGGTCGATGCCGCTGCAGAAGCCATACCCAATGATCTGGATCCCCGGCGTCGCCAGCGTGGAGACCGTGCGGTGGACTGCCCGTCACCACTACCCCTACATCATGCTCGCCACGCAGCTTGAGGCCACCAAGGAGATGTTTGACATCTACCACGAGACCGCCGCCGAGGACGGCTACAAGTCCGGCCCCCAGAGCCTCGGCTACCTCTTCAAGGTCCACTTGGAGGATAGCGACGACAGGGCCTACGAGGTCGGCAAGAAGTACATTGAGGGCGTCAACAACCCCTTCAACACCGGCAACGAGGGCGAGGTCAAGGCGTGGGTGCAGCAGCCGCCAGGCATCTCCACCCGCGACGCGGTCAAACGGCGCATGGGCCGCTTTTCCGCCGGTCCCGCCGGCCGCTCGGGCGGCGCTGGGCCGGCCTCCGCGCGCTCGTACGAAGCCCAGCAGGAGAACCTGCAGATCATCACCGGCACGCCCAAGAGCGTCCAGGTCAAGGTCCGCAAGGTGCTGGAGACGCTGCGCCCCGGCCAGATCTTCCTCTGGGACGGCGAAGGCCTCATGGACCACGGCGACTGCATCCGCAGCATGACCCTCATGGGCCAGGAGCTCATCCCCTGGATCCGCGAGCAAGGCAAGGAACTGGGCCTCCTGAGCGCCTACGAGGTCAACGACGGCACCGGCCACCCCAACCCGCCCAAACTGGGGATCTAAAAGCGCATCACCGCGTGTTGCACAACGATAGGGGCGGGTTTGAAACCCGCCCCTGCCCGTTGGTGTAAGCAACCCGTCGTCGTACCCAGGAGGGTCACAGTGTCCGTCTCACTCTCCAACATCGGCCAGGTCGCCGTGCCGGTCAAGAATCTAGAGCGCGCCCTCGCCTTCTACCGCGACGTCCTCGGCGTGCCGTTCCTCTTCAAGGCCGGCGACCGCCTCGCGTTCTTTGACTGCAACGGCGTCCGCCTCATGCTGGACATCCCCGACCCGGAGTTTGACCACCCCAACTCTATCCTCTACTTCAAGGTCGGCGACATCCAGGCCGCGCACCGCGAGCTGAGGGCGAAGAGCGTCCGCTTCCGCGACGAGCCACAGGTCATCGCCGAGATGCCCGACCACGTCCTGTGGATGGCCTTCTTCTATGACACGGAGAGCAATGTCATGGCGCTCATGGCCGAGGCGCCGCGCTAGCCCTCGCTCCTGGCTGCCCTACAGTGGAAGCTGGAGGAGGAAGAAAAACTCCCGGTTGCCCGCGTCCCCCAGCAGCGGCGACGAAGCGAGGCCACGCACCCGCCAGCCCTGCTCCACGACCCACAGGACGAACTGCCCCAGCACCCGAGCGTGCACCTGCGGCTTGCGTACGACTCCGCCCCTGCCCACCTCCTCGCGTTCGGCCTCAAACTGCGGCTTCAGCAGCGGCAGCAAGAGCCCGCCAGGGATCACACGCTGCGCGACAGAAGGAAGCACCTTGGCGAGCGAGATGAACGAGACGTCCACCGTCGCCAGTGAGACCGCCTCAGGCAAAGAAAACGGATATCGGGCGTTCACCTGCTCCATGACCACGACGCGTCGGTCGGTGCGCAAACGCAGGTCAAGCTGTCCGCGCCCGACGTCCACCGCGTACACCCGCTGCGCCCCGTTCTGAAGAAGACAGTCAGTGAAACCACCCGTGGACGCGCCGACGTCCAGGGCAACCGTGCGCCGTACGTCCAGGTGGAACGCTTCCAGCGCGTGCGCCAGCTTCACCCCTCCACGCCCGACGAACGGGAGCCGCTGCTTGAGCGTGACGGGGGCATCGTCCGCCACCAGAGCGCCCGCTTTGGTGACGGGCCGCTCGCCAACGAGCACTTGACCCGCCATAAGGAGCGCCCGCGCCTTCTCCCGCGTCGGCGCAAGGCCCCGTTCAACGAGGAGCAGGTCAATACGTCTCTTCACCGCATTGCCAGCATAGCACAGCCTTGGAACGGGTCAGACGTGTGCTATACTAGCGGGGCGTCGGGGCGTGGCCCAGTCCGGTAGGGCACCTGCATGGGGTGCAGGGGGTCAGAGGTTCAAATCCTCTCGCCCCGATTGCTTTATTCCTCATTCCTCACAACAATCCGGCTAAACCCCAGTTACACGATCATCAACACGCAGCCGCCAGCTCGGCCTGAATCTGGAAGAGGAGCCAAGCTCATGAAGATCGTCAACATGGACAAGTCTCCCATCCAACCCGTGAACAGCCCGCTGTTCACCGGCGGAACGGTCACACGCCAGGGCTTGGTCGGAGAGGACGCCAGCAAGTCCTTCAGCATGGGTGTCGTGAACTTCAGCCCTGGTGCGCGGAACAAGTTCCACACTCACAGCGGCGACCAGGTGCTGCTGGTGACTAAAGGCACCGGCATTGTGGCGACCGACAAAGAGGAGAAGACGGTAACCGTCGGTGACCTCATCGTCATCCCCGCCGGCGAGAAGCACTGGCACGGCGCCACCAAGACCTCCGCCTTCTCCCACATCACCCTGACCTCGGTCGGCAGCACCACCGAGCAACTGGAAAAGTAGCCCCCACAGGCTGCTACCGAAGAGGCCAGCCCGAAGGCACAAGATGATACGTAAGCCCTCGTTGGCTCTTGCGGCATCAAGCGTTCACTTCTTGTCGCCAGGTGAGTTCGCATGTTCTGGCACACCGACCGCCTCAAGTCCGCCACCGCCCTCAGTTCCGTCAACTTGCGTCGCATCGCCGGCTTCCTCCTGCCTTACTGGCGGCAGCTCGCCGTGCTTATCGCCATCGTCGGCGTCTCAGCGGTCATCGGCGTTGTCCCGCCGCTCATCGTCCGCAGCATCATTGACGGCACTATCGGGGGGCTGGACCGCACCCTGCTCACCTGGCTCGCGCTCGCCTCCGTCGGCGTCACCATCGCCATCGGGCTGCTCGGCGTCCTCCAGAGCTACCTGAACACCGTCGTCAGCGAGCGCATGATGTACGACCTCAAGGTCGCCATCTACGAACGCCTCCAGTCGCTCTCCCTCCGCTTCTTCACCAACACCAGGACCGGCGAGATGATCTCCCGCCTAACCGGCGACATCAGCGGCATAGACAACGTCGTCTCCTGCTCCCTCGTCTCCAACGTCATCACCCTGGTGAGCACCACGGCGGTCATGCTGGCGATAAGCTGGCAGCTCACCGTCCTGTCGTTCATCGTCCTGCCGTGGCTCATCATCCCCACCCTGACCGTCGGCCGCGTCCGCCAGCGACTGCGCGCGCAGCGGCAGCAGATCAACGCCTCGGTCACCGCGCACATGCAGGAGACGTTGGGAATCAGCGGGTACACGCTCATCAAGACCTTCAGCCGCGAACGGCAAGAGGCTGAGAAGTTCAGGAATGAGAACCGCCGCCTGATGCAGCTTTATGTCCAGGAAGCACTGGTGGGCCACTGGTTCTTCATGATCCTGGGCGTCGTCACGGCGGGCGGGCGGGCCGGCGCTGCTGTACTGGTACGGCGGCGGGCGCGTCATCGCTAACGACCTCACTATCGGCACCATGGTGGCGTTCGTCGCCCTGCTGGGAAGGCTGTACGGGCCCGCCACGGCCCTTATGACCCTCCACGTGGACGCCATAACCTCCGCGGCATACTTTGAGCGCATCTTCCAGTACCTGGACCTCAGGCCCGACATCACCGATGCCCCCGGCGCCCCTGACCTCCCGCCCGTCGCCGGACGCATTGAGTTCCAGGACGTGTCGCTGGAGTACGTGCCAGGACGTAAGGCGCTGGACGGCGTCTCGCTCATGGTTGAACCGTGGCAGCTGGTGGCGCTGGTGGGGCCAAGCGGTGCGGGCAAGACCAGCCTCACCTACCTGGTGCTCCGCCTCTACGACCCCACGAACGGGCACATCCTGGTGGACGGGCGTGACATCCGCACGGTGACACTCGACTCGCTCCGGCAGGCGATCGGCGTCGTCACCCAGGAGACGTTCCTGTTCCACGCCTCCGTGCGCGAAAACCTCCGGTTCGCCAAGTCCGACGCCACGCAGACCGAACTTGAAGACGCGTGCCGCGCAGCGTTCATCCACGACTTCATTGCATCGCTGCCCCAGGGCTACGACACCATGGTCGGCGAGCGCGGCTACCGCCTGTCCGGCGGCGAAAAGCAGCGCCTTACCATCGCTCGCGCCATGCTCAAGGACCCGCGCATCTTCCTGCTGGACGAGGCCACGTCGTCGCTGGACACGCACTCGGAACGGTACATCCAGTCGGCGCTGATCAAGCTCATGGCAGGGCGGGCCAGCATCGTCATCGCCCACCGCCTGTCCACCATCCTGGCCGCGGACGTCATCCTCTACATGGAGCGGGGGCAAATCCTGGAGCGGGGCACGCACGACGAGCTGCTGGCCCGAGGCGGCCTCTACGCGCGCCTGTACCACGAGCAACTCAGCAACCCCAGTCGCCGCGCACCAACGCCGGACGACTATGCGACGCTACACATGGCAATGCTGGTGACCTCCCCATCCCAACACCAAGGCCGACCAACCCAACAGGTACCCTGTGAGTCCGCTGTGCTATGTTCCTCTGCCCCGCCTAGCCGCTAGCGTGGCCGTTATTGGCACGAGAGCCCGGCATCGGCGGACACCCTCTGCCCTGGAGCACACCCATGAGCGCTACACTCGCCTACGACGTTGTGGTCGTGGGCGCCGACAACGCGGCCTTCTCGGCGGCGCTCTCCGCGGTCTCCTTTGTGGGCTTGTGGGAGTGGCATGAAAAAGGCGGTGACAAAGAGGCGGGTGGCTTTGCGCTGATTTGTTTTATTGATCCTCTTTTGTATCCGCGATCTCTGGAAGCTGGTCACGAAGCTCTTGGAGGACTCGCAGCACGGAAA